>CANQPU010000011.1 GCA_947625815.1 uncultured Oscillospiraceae bacterium | reverse complement strand
TAGAACTCCGTGATCTCGTTGCTCTCGTGCTCCTTGCCGTCGTTGCCGGTCCACTTGCGGATCCCCACGTGACAGGTGCCCACCGCTCCGGGCACGCGGCTCCAGTCCATCCTCAGCTTCTCTCCGTGCTTTCTCAAGCCGATGCAGGTGAAGAATTGGCATAGCTTCCACTCAAATTTGCTGTGCAGAAACAAATTGGCGGTGACCTCCCCCAGCTTGTCGGGCTTGAAGGGGTACTCCGGCCCCAGGATCGTAAGAGTCAACACCGCCTTGTTACAGGCCGGGATTTTCTCGGATCCGGCGTGCCGGCCCCGTTCAAAGGACTTGACCCCAAAGGCGTAGTCCCCCTCCGGAATGATGGAAAATGCCCCCCCGTCGTTCTCGATCTCGTCGTTCCAGTCAAGCGCTTTTTCAAGTTCTGTCATGATCGTCATTCTCCTTTTTTATTAAGATTTTTGATTGCCTGGAGCACCTGGGGCCACGCGCCCACCAGCACGCCCTCCACAAAGTCCTCCGGCAGCTTCTCCAGGGGCGTACTCCGGGGGAAATACCCCTTCTGGGCCACCACCTCCATGACCTCCTCCGGCGTCACCTGTTCGGCATCCATCAGATCAAAGAGCTTTCCCCGTGCTCCGCCAGGCTTGCCCCGCTGGGCCACGGCGGCCTTTTTCTCCTCCGGCGGATTCTGATGCGCCGGAGCGGCCGGGGCCGTCTGCGGCGCTTCTGCGGCCTTTGACGCGGCCGGCGCCGCGCTGCCCAAGATGTACGGCGCAAGGGCCTCCCATTCCATGGGCATCTCCTCCGGCATCCCCAGCCGGTTCTTCGCGTCCCAGCAGGGATTGTGCGTGGTGTACAACACCCTCTTTCCCCCCTGGGCCTTGTTCTTGCCCTTCTGCGCCCCCTGCCCGTCCACGTTGATGACCATGGTCTTGTAGTTGGCAAAGAGGAGCACGTCGGCCCACTCCTTGAGGAGCGCCGCCGTCTTCTTATTGAGCTTCAGCTCCCACCTGTCGTAGGCGCCCAGCTCGTCCGGCTGCTCGAACTTCCGCATCTGGGCGTGCGCCGTCACCACCACGTGGATCCCACGGTCCCGGATTTCCTCCAGCCGGTTCAGGAGCTTGCCGAAGTCCTCGGCGATATAGACATAGCCCTTGCCGTAGCCCATGTCCTCGATGCCCTTGATCTGTTTACTGGCGCAGAAGGACGCGATGCACATCTGTTCCGCCCAGTCCGCCGTGTCAATGACCAACGTCTTGCAGACTCCCGGATTGTCCCGTATGTAGTCCACCTGGGAGAGCAGCATCGTCCAGCTGGTGGGCGCGTCCATCCGCGCCACGTCCAGGTACCGGGTGCTGCCCTCGGTGTCGATGAATAAGGGCTCCGGGAACCGGGAGGCCAGCGTAGACTTCCCGATCCCCTCCGGTCCGTAGATGACCACCTTCAGCGCCCCGCCGACCTTTCCTCTTGTGATGTTCATAAAAACCTCCTTAAAAATTTATCGTTGTCGGTATGCATCCGGGCGGGTTTAGAACCCGCCCCTACGAATTCCCCGGAAGGTTCCGATTCTCTTGTAGGGGAGGGTTCCAGACCCTCACGCCCCTCCGCGGCCATCAAAACTCTCCGGCCTTCCACGTCGTCGTCTGGTTGGCCTCCTTCTGGGCGCTGACGGCGTACCCGTCCTCGATGATGATACTGCACTCGTCCCCGGTGGATACCCGCGTGGCGATGATCTGTAAGCCCTCGGCCTCGGCCCACTGGCCGAAATCCCGCATGGTGTCAAGGTCCATCTGCTCCAGCTTGTCCACCAGCACAAAGCCGCACTCCGGCTTCAAAGTCCGCACAATGGCCGTGGCCACCTTGAGCTGATCCGACCCGCTCATGCAGTCCCAGGGCTTCCCCTGATAGGTCAGCTCCCCGTCGGAGACGGACAGCTCCGGCAGGGGCAGGGGCGCGCCGTTGAGGAGCTCGATCTTCTTCTGGCGCACCGCCTCAATCTGGTCCGTGAGTCCCTCATACTGGGCCTTGTACTCCCTGGCCTCGTCCTCGGCCCGCTCCTTCTCCTGATTGACCCGGACCCGCTGATTGATCTCCTCGATGTTCCGGATGTCTTCCTCGATCTGGGCGGTTGACTGGTCCTCCAGCCCCTCCGTGGCCTCTACGGCCCGGTCAAGCGCCTGTTTGGTGAAAAGGTGCTTCTGCGACAGCTCGTCCATCTGGCGCTCGATCTCCGCCAACTCCCGCATGAGCCCGTCCCGGTTTTCCCGCAGCCGCCGGTTCTCGGCGTTCCTGGCCAGAATGTCCTGTTGCCGTGCGATGAGCTCGGAGGCCGATACCGGTTCCGCCGGCGCGTCCTGGTACTCCGGCAGTCCCGCGGCATATTTGCCCTTCTGGTCCGCAATCCGCCCGATGGCAAGCCTGGACTGATAAAGATCCCGCTCCTGCCTCTCCAGGGCGTCCACCTCCTGCTCCAGACCAATGATCCGCAGGAGCGTGGCGGCCTTCTCCTTGCCGGTGGCCTCCAAGAACCTGGGCATATTCAGGGCGAAGCTCTCCACAAAGGAGTCCAGGAGCCGCTGTCCGGCCCGCCTCCCCTCCTCATCGGTGACCTTCAGGGTCCCGTTGACCCCGGAGCGCTCCACCACGATCCCGTTGGAGAGCCGGACCCGTAGCCGGGGCGGCAGGGCTGATCCATCCCGCCGGGCCACGCTGGGCTTCAACCGGTCCCCGCCCAGCGCCCAGACGATAGCGTCCAGGCAGGAGGTCTTCCCCTGATTGTTCCGGCCCCCGATGACCGTCAGTCCGTTCTCCGCCGGCGCCAGCTCCACCGCCCGCACCCGCTTGACGTTCTCCGCCTCAAACTGTGTAATTTTTACCGACATACGCTTTCTCTCCTTTATGTTATAAAATTCCTTCGATCACATCGCCTTGCCGGACCTGTTCCCTGTCCCCGCTCGTACATAAGCGGATGGAGCATTTTTCCGGTTGCAGAACAATAGCAGGCGCTTCCGACAAGTTTGAAATTCTCGCACTCGTCACAATAATCGATCTCTTTCCGGCTCTGCTTGTCGAGCGCCATTTCATAAGGCGTTTTGTCTTTCATTCCGTTTTGTCCAATCCGATACACTCCCCCGGCTTCACGGAGGGGAAAAGCTGCGCCCTGATGCTGGTAATACGATCTCCCAGTTTGGACGAAAGATAATACCCTTTGTTATCGTCAGACCTTCTTGGCCTGTCCGACCACAGGAAAACATCGTCAAATCCTTCGTCCCGGCTCACCCACTTAGCCCCCACGGCCCGCATGATAGCGATTTCGGGTTCCGTGAGGCGCGGTGCGCGGATGATGCTCTCCGGGTGGTTGATGGCCGCACACAGTATGACAGACCCGGCAACAAGAGTTTCTCCGATAAGGTGTCCTTTTTCATTCAACCAAACTTCAACCGAATCTATGTTCTCTTCCGGGCATACGACCCTCCATTTTTGCCTAACTTTCACCCCCAGCACATCGGCCAGGCGGGGCTTGCCAGGGACCTTTACGTCTTTTTCAGGGCCGGGCTCTTCCAGGACCTCCAGCCCCATCAGCCCCGCGGCCTTTTCCGGGTACGCCTCCGCCCACTCCCAGCACCCATGGTTCTGAAAGCCGTTCAGCGGGCAATCACTACAGGCCCGGCCGGTACAAAACACCTTGGCCGCCGCCCTCATGCTGGTAAACACGTTCCCGTCCTTATCTTTGTATCCCATACTTTCCTCCTTATCCGAATAAGTCAAACAGTGTCGGTGTCTCGATCTTCGCCTCCTCCGCCTCCAGATACCCCACCGCGTCCCGGAAATAGTCGTTGTTCAGCTCGATGGTGTACCCCCGCCTCCCGGCCTTCATGGCCTCCAGTGCCACGGTCCCCAGGCCCCCGAATGGGTCCAGCACCAGCTCCCCCGGGTTGGAGTACCGGTTGATGAGCCTGTCCACGATGTCCAGCTGCAGCGGGCAGACGTGCATGGTCTGCCGCCGCTGGCTCTGGGACGTGTTCAGCGTCTTCATCCGGTTCACGTCGTCCCAGACGGCCTCGGACCAGCTCCCGGGGGCCACCACCATGAAGGTGGCGGGTAGGTGCCCGTCGGCGTCCAGCTTCTTCGCCAGTGCCACGTGGTCCTCGTAGCTGTAGACCGTCCCCCGGCTGTACTGCCGGTAGGCCGCCTGGAGCCGGTCCACCGGGACCTTCTGGAGCTCCTCCTTGGTCAGGAGCCGGTCCCCGGAGGACCGCCAGTATCCGTGGGCGTCTAACTGCCACTGGGCCCTGGTGTACTCCTCCTTGGTCTTCCTCACCGGCACGTCCGCGTAGGCCGTGGAGGTGTCCGTGGGGAGCTTCCGGAAGAGCAGGATGTACTCCGGACACCCCACCCCCATCTTCGTCCCGTCCTTGCACTGCTCCGTCCACCCCAGCCGGTACGTCTGGTTGTTCTCCCGGACCACATCCGTCACCACCGTGATCATCCCGAAGTAGGCAAACCCGTGCCCCATGTAGTGCTGGATGCACAGGGCGTGGAAGGGCTCCATGGTGGGCATCCCCGTCCCCGTGGCGTTGCCGAATAGTACCCGGTCCTTCACGTGGCAGCAGAACACCCGCCCCGGCTTCAGCACCCGCAGCAGGTTCGGGCTCAGATAGTCCATCTGCTCAAAGAATTTAGCGGTGTCCTCATTGTGCCCGAAGTCGTTATAGCTGGGGGTGTACTCGTAGTGATTGCTGAAGGGGATAGATGTTACGATGAGGTCCACGCTGTTGTCCTCCATCCCCCGGACCTCCTCCACGCAGTCGTTGTTCACCGCCGTGAAGTTGTTTCCCTTGATCTCCACTCTCTTCACTCCAATCGTCCGGGCCAGCCTGTCGATTTGGTCACGGCCCATCAGTCCGTACTTTTTGACGATCTCCCGCATCCGCTCCTGCTGCTCGTTGTGGAGCTTCCATTTCTCTATCAGCACCCGGTAGATGGGGTCCTCCGCCTCCGTGTAGATGATGTCGATGACGACCCGCTCCGTCTGGAGGAACCGGTAGATCCGGTGTACCGCCTGTATAAAATCGTGGAATTCGTAGTCGATCCCCACGAAAATGGCCCTGTGGCAGTACCGCTGGAAGTTGCACCCGCAGCCGCTGAGGCTCTTCTTGGTGGCGAACAGGCGCGTCTTTCCGAAGGAGAAGTCCATCACTCGGCGCTCCCGCTCGTCATAGTCCATGGATCCGTAGATGTCCACCGCCTCCGGCAGGACCCGGCGAATCTCGTGCCGTTCGGCCTCCAGGTCATGCCACAGGATGAAATGGTCATCCGGGGAGGCGTCCACGATCTCTTTCGCCTTGGCGATCCGGGCGGTGATGCTGTCCCGCTTCTCCCGGCTGGCCTCCGTCAGGCTCGTGGCCGCGTCGTTCAGCAGCTTGAACTGCCCGTCCTTGTCCACGCTCTTCCCGTAGTCGTCCGGAATGACGTGGGTCCTCACCTCCATGGGCGGGAGAGCGTACCCCTCATCGTCATAGCCCAGGTCGGACGGCGCGGAGATGAACAGCGCCCAGGTGGATACCCACAGCCAGAACTCCTCCACCTTGTGGGGGTAGAGGGTCAGGTTGTTGGCCTTGGTGCTGTCCCGCTGGAAGAACCGTGTCAGCGCCTGCCCCGTGTCCATCACCTCCAGGAACCCCGCGTAGTGGATCAGCTCCTTTAGCCTGTTCGGCGCCGGTGTGGCCGTGGCCACCAGCTTGTACTTCACGCCCCGGAACTTCGGCAGGAACGTCTGATACGTCTTGGACCCGAAGGACCGGAGCACCGCCGCCTCGTCCAGCACACACGCCGAAAAAGCCGTGGGATCGATGTCCCCGTCCCGGACCCGTTCGTAGTTGGTCATGCAGATGGCCCCCTCCGGCGCCGCCTCCGCCTCCGGCATGGAGGTGACGTAGACCGGAGGCTCCATCCCCAGGATCTCCACCGCGTCGTGTGTGAACTCCTGCCGGACCCCCAGGGGGAGGACGATGAGCGCCCTCCCCTGCCCCTCGTGCCTCAGCACCTGGCGGCAATACTCCAGCTCCTGGACCGTCTTACCAAGTCCGAAGCTCTCGAACAGGGCCCGTCTGCCGCCGTGGAGCGCCCAGACCAGGGCGTCCCTCTGGTGTGGCTTCAGCGCCGGGTGGAGCGACGCCGGGTCCACATCGAACCCGGACACCGGGGCGGTCTTGATCTTACCCCGTAAGAATTCCAGGTAGTTCATCCCGCCGCCACCTCCCTCCCAAAGTCGGCCATGCTGTCGAACGCCGGCAGGTCGCACCACTCGGGGAGGTTGGCCCGGACGATGGCCGTTGCCACCGGCGGGCATACCGCGTTGCCGGCCCGGGCCACCTGCTCATTCTTGGGGTACGGATTGCCCAGATAGTCCCGGTCGATGATGTAATCGGCCGGGAATCCGTTGGCCCGGTAAAGCTCGCGGGGCGTCAGCATCCGCAGGCCGATGTCGGCGATGAAATACGCCGCGCCGTCGATCTGAAGGAGAAGGATCTCGTCCTCTGCCAGCGTGTAACCGCAGAACTCATTCAGCAGCTGACGCACCTGCGGCCAGTGATACAGCTCCGCGTCGGGTCCCGCCTTGCAGACGGTGGTCTTCACCACGCCAAAGCACGGGACGGCAGTCACTGTCTGGAGTGGGTCCTCGGCGCCTTGTCCCAAGTCCTTGCCTTTCAGCTTAACAATGTGGGCCACGTTGAGCGCCTGCCCGCCCGCCGCCGTGACTGTGTTTACCGGCATGGTATCAGGTGAGTTTCCCTTGCCGTGATACCCGCCGTCGTGGTATACCTGCATATAGGCTACGGCCAGCCCCTCTCTGTCCCTTGCGGTGACGGTATGCAGGGGGCCGTCAACGGTCTGCCCGGTCCCCGCGCCGTAGTATTTGGTCAGCACAGGGGCCATCAGACCGTAGCGGTTGGAGGTGTCCACCGTTTGCAGAGGCTGTTCCAGCGCCTGCCCGCGCACCCTCTCGAATTGCTCCGTGTGATACTGGATCAGCGCCGGTGTCAGCAGCATTTGATTCCCGCCGCCGCCCGTTGTAACCGTATGAAGCGACCCATCTACCGGACTCCCGGTACTGTTGCTGGTGTTTGTGACCGTCCACGGGGCCATAACCGGCTCCGCCAGATACTGCTTGCCCGAAGATACAACCGTGTTGATAGGCTTTTCGATGTCCTGAACGCGGGGCCGCTGTCCCTTGTGCTCCCCGTATCCGATGGTCACCAGAAACGGCTTGTCCGCCGTAAGGACGAACTTCTCCAACCCCCGGGCGATGCGCCGCAGGGTGTTGGGCCGGAGGGGCCGTTGGGCGGTCAGGCCGTATTCGGCCTTGATCTGCTCTTTGCCGTCGAAAATGGACGGGCACGGCCGGTTCCAGTCGATGATCTCCGCCGCTCCCACCCACGGATGGAGCTTGCCGGTTTTGACCTCGGCGCTGTCGGCGGGGGCGTGGGTCCTCTGCGGCCAGACGATGGGCCGCCCGTCGCAGCGGGCGATTAAGTAAAAGCGCTTTCGGATGGTGGGTACGCCGTAATCAGCCGCCACCAGCTCCCGCCAGTCCACCTCATAGCCCAGGGCGCGGAGTTGAGAGACAAACCGGTCAAAGGTCTTGCCGGTCTGACTTTTTATGGGGTGGCCACGCCGGATGGGCCCCCAGGTGACGAACTCCTCGACGTTTTCAAGGATGATGACCCGCGGCCGGATGGTTCCCGCCCATCGGAGGGCGATCCACGCAAGCCCCCGGATGTTTTTGTCCACCGGCTTGCCGCCCTTGGCCTTGGAAAAGTGCTTGCAGTCGGGGGAAAACCACGCCAGGCCCACGGGCCTGCCCCGGCACACCTTGCGCGGGTCGATGTCCCACACGTTCGCCTGATAATGCTCGGTGTGGGGGTGATTGGTCTTGTGCATCAGGATGGCGGCAGCGTCGTGATTGACGGCGATGTCTACCACGCGCCCCGTGGCCAGCTCAATGCCCGTTGAGGCCCCGCCGCCGCCGGCGAAGTTGTCCACAATAATCTCATCCAAAAATGAGATTTGCCCTTTGTTCTTCATCCTTTCTACCTCAGCATAGTCCCATAAACCGTGCCGTCATCCACACAACCGCCGCGCTCAACGCTCCGGCGGCGTAGGCGATCACCATTTCGATATCAGCCACGATCTGCCGCCGGCGCCGCGCCAGCGGGGAGAAATAACGTGGGTCCCTCATTCGAACGCCCCCAATTCTCCTCGCTCATAGATGGCCCTGGCCACTCGCTCCGGGGTGTATAGCCTCTTGTCCCCCCGGACCTCCGCCGCCGGCAGATCCTTCATCCACTGCCGCACCGTGTACCTGTTCTGCCCCAGGTACTCCGCCACATTCGATTTGTTGATCCTGTTCCCGTACCGGCTCCGCAGCTCCTGCTCGATCCGCAGCTGCGCCGCCGGCTTTCCAATATTGACCCTGGGCATGAAAAAACCTCCTTGATTTTCTCCCCGCCCTGATGTATAATAGGAGGGCAGGTAAAACGTCACTCCTGCGCCGTCCGTGCTACCGGGCGGCTTTTTTATTCCTCAAATCGCATCTGTCCCGGCAGGATGCCCCTGGCCTCATTGGCCAGACGAGCCGCCTTGTACTCGTTGTACCGTTTCCGATATTCATAGCTCTTGCCGAAGATGTTGTAGGCCGCCTTGACCACATTGGGCTCATAGGGCCTTATTTTCTCAAGGTCCTCGGTGGCCTTGTAGCTGATAGGACACCCGCAGCACCCCGTGCGGGTGAGCCCGTAGACCTCATAGGCGTCGGAGAAACGTATCCCGTATTGGTACTTGTACCAGCACTTATCATCGTCCGACACATAGTAAAGCGGCCTGAGCCTGTATTGCCCGCTCCCTGTCTCGGTAAAACACAAGGCGGTGTTGTCCTTGCGGGGGACGGATCTCATGCCACCCTCGTCCCGGCGCTCTCCGGTGATGACCATTTCAAAGTCCTTCTGGACCTCATGGGCCACCTGCTTCTTGCAGTAGTCACAGCACCGGGCAGAGATTGGGAAATCCGGCGGGCACTCGCCGATGAAGTCCCGCATGTACTTGGAGCTGTTGATCACAAGTTGGATGTTCGGCCTCGGCTCCCCGGCGCTGTTACAGCAGCAGAGGAAATTCAAAACCTGTTCACAGCCCGGATAGAGCTCCTTCAGCTCCCGCCTCTTGGCCGCCTTGTCCTCGGCCTCGCTATACTCGTCAGCCACCGACAGGGGGACTCCCTTCTTCTGCCACTGTTCCAACCCCGCCGACATAATCTTGCTGACGAACGGCACCCCGTACCGCCGGACCGCCGTGACGATGTTGACCTTTGGGCGGCATTCCTGGATTTCCACCCCGTACTTGGCCGCCGTGGCTTTCACATGATCCTTTGTGGCCTTCATCTCAAGCCCGGTGTTAAAGAACACATACTTGACCGGCGGCAGACGAAACGCGGCCCTGGTCCGCTCGATAAGGTCAATGAGAATGTCGCTGTCCGCCCCGCCGGAGTAGGAGCAGATAGCCTTCGGGTGTTCCGTCAGCCGCTTTGCGATGATGCTCTCAATGGCCTGGAACTTCGCCCCCGGTTCAAAATCCGCATAATCCGGCCTGTCCGTATATACCCGACTCCTGTATTCCGTTGTTCTCACATCCTTCTTCTGTTGAATTTTGAATATGTTTGTGTTAGCATGTAGGTATCTATCCTTTTCGGGAGGATTTGGTATGTCCTACATAAAGCGCGTTGCAAAATTGCTTTTTTATTCGGGTGGCGTATGTCTTTTTGGGCTAATTCCTATTTCACTTTATTTTTGGGCCGTTTTTTCTTGGAAAGCACAAATTGCATATTTTCTGAATTTAAAAGTACGATCTTTTGTTGATATAGCCATCATTTTTATGGCCGTTATAGTGATTTCGATTGCTGGAATAATGATGGAAGACGACACAGAAAGTAAGAAAAAGGTAGAATTGTCAAGAAAGGAAAAGGATTTAGAAAATCGTGAAGCAAAACTAACAAAACGGGAAAAAAACATTCAGGAACGTGAAAACGAGTTTCGCCTGATTACAGAATCAGAAACCCAGTCTTACCCGTGGATAGCCCAGCAAGTTGCTGATTACTGGTTCACGATTGATTCCAAAAACGCCACTTATTTGCGAACAAAATCTCACCCGGCCATTTCCGCTGCGAAACAAGTTTCTGAAATCGCCAAAGAGAAGCGCGCTCTTCAAAAGCAGTGCAAGATGTATGAATACCAGCTCAACTTTCTCCGCGAGGCGCTCCCCTGGCTTGATGACTACATGACCGTTGACCCCAAAGAGGCGTACAAAATCGCCAGAGGGCAAGTCGAGGGCGATGAGGAAAACTATGAAAAGTACAAAAACTGGCTTTCCCCTCAGGAATACGCAACGCTCTCAACCGCCGAAAAGTACCAACGCGCTCTTGACCGCTACCTCAAGCAACCGAAAAACGACTGGGAGGCCGGAATCATCTATGAGCGGTATGTAGGATATCAATATGAGAACACCGGCTATAGGGTCGAATACTTTGGAGCGACCAGAAAAAAAGAGGACATGGGGCGCGACCTCGTGGCAACCAAGGGGAATACGACGCTTATCATTCAGTGCAAGCGCTATCGCGCGGAAAAAGAGGTACATGAAAATACCATCTTCCAGACTTACGGGACCGCTGTCATGTATCAGCTGGAGCACCCGGAACAAGACGTCCACGCCGTGGTGATAACAACAGCAAAGTTTTCAGACACAGCTTTGGATTGCGCGAATTATCTCAAAGTTGACTGCCACGAAGATTGGCCCCTTAGGCCATACCCGCTGATTAAGTGCAACATCTCCAAGACCGGCGAGAAAATCTACCACCTCCCATTTGATCAACAGTATGACAACATCCGCCTGAACCCAGAGGACGGCGATTGCTACGTTCACACCGTTGCTGAAGCTGAAAAACTCGGTTTCCGTCGCGCCTATCGGTGGCAAGGCGATAGAAGCCAGAAATAACGGTTACTTGCAGAAACGCGAGTTTTACCTTAAAAAAATTTGCCTTGCCTCATTGTGTGACAGATTGAGCGCATCAGCGGTCTTGTGCATTTGACCAACCGTGAAGGTTAAGCCATTGCACTTCAGTTTCCGGGAAAGAGTGCTGGTATCAACGCCGATTTTGCTTGCAAGCTCTTCGTGCGTCATACGGCGTTCCACGATCTTCCCACGAAGTCTGTCTATGTCTACCTGCATATTTTCACCTCCATTCTTCCTCGCATTTCTGCAAGTCTGCTGTTATAGTAACACGTCTGTTTTTCCTTGTCAAGCATTTTCGCGAGAAAAATTTTTATTTTTTCACAAAGCTGTTGCATTTTTGCGTGTCATGTGATATTATGACCTCAGCAATAAATTGGGAGGGCACAAAAATGACAACCGGGGAAAGAATGAAAGCACGCAGAAAAGAGCTTGGCTTATCTGCTGAAACGGTAGCCGAAAAGCTTGGTTGTTCTCCTGCAACAATATATCGGTACGAGAATGGCGGAATAGAGAAGGTTCCAGGGAATCAGCTTGACCCCATAGCAAGAGTTCTTCAAACGACCCCGGCTTACCTTATGGGCTGGGATAACGCCACCCCCTCCAACATCCTCCCCCTCCCCCGCACCCGGAAGATCCCCCTTCTCGGCTCTATTGCCTGTGGAGAGCCGCTCCTGGCGGAGGAAAACCTTGACGGCGAAGTGGACCTCCCGGAGCACATTAACGCCGACTTTGCCCTCCGTTGCAAAGGCGACAGTATGATCACGGCGAGAATCTTTGACGGCGACGTGGTCTATATCCGCCAGCAGCCGGAGGTAGACAACGGCAAGATTGCCGCCGTCCGCATCGGCGAGGAAGCCACGCTAAAGAAGGTCTACTACTTCCCGGAGGAATCCCGCCTGGTCCTCCGCCCCTGCAATCCCCTGTACTCGGATCTGGTCTATTCCGGTCCTGACCTTGAAAATGTTGAGATCATCGGCGAGGCCGTAGCCTTCACCAGCCTGGTCCGGCACGAGTAAAGAAGGAGCAAAAAAGCAACATGAAATGCAAAAACTGCGCCCGTGAGATCCCGGACAACAGCCTTTTCTGTAACTGGTGCGGCGAGCGCCAGTTGCGAGAGCGAAAGAAGAGGGACGAGGTAAGAGTCCCAACCCCCACCCAGCTCCCCTCCGGCAGCTGGCACATCACCCTCCGGGCGGAGGGCCAATCCATCACCGAGCCCACGCGGGACCTATGTATCGCCAAAGCCAAAGCCATCCGTGCTGGATTTGTGGAGGCAAAGGCGAAGCCGGAAAACATCACCCTTTCTGCGGCCTGTACGAAGTTCATTGAATCGAGTAGAGGCCGACTATCAGCCTCTACGATACAGGGTTATGAGAAAACCCGTGATCACGACTTCCCGGATCTTATGAAAAAACGTCTGCGTGATATAACTCCGGCAATCTTGCAAGAGGCGGTTGACGAAGAATGTAAACGCACGTCGCCCCGCACAAATAAAAAGTATTCGCCTAAAACCATACGAAATAACTATATGTTTATTGTTGATGTCCTCCACCATTACTACAAAGAGCTTGACACTTCAAAAACAAGATTGCCGGAGCTAAAACAAAAGCCCGTTTTGGTCATCGAGCCGAAAAAAATCTATAACGCTGTCAAGGGTTCATCGGTTGAGCTGCCCGTTCTTCTGTCCATGTGGCTCTCCTTAACCATGTCAGAGATTCGTGGATTGACAAAATCAAAGTCCATCAATAACGGGCAGTTAAGCGTTATAGAAACAGTTGTGGATATAAAGGGAAAGCCGGTCCGCAAGTCCGGAGGCAAAGAGGAAAAGCGCTCGAGAACGCTTGCCATACCAGATTACATAAGCAAGCTTATAGACACCGTTCCCGGAGACGATATAGTTTCTTTCTCCGCTCAGACGATCACTAAACGTTTTTACAAATTACTTGAAGATGCCAAATTACCACACATAAGCTTTCACCGCCTCCGCCACATCAATGCTTCGGTTATGTCTGAACTAAACATACCCGGAGTTGTCCAAAACGAACGCGGCGGGTGGAAAACAGACTATGTTCGTAATCGCGTTTACACGCACACTTTCAGCCCAGAAAGGCAAGCCGCCGACAAAGCAATAGATGCCTACTTTGAGAACATCATTTCATAAGATTTTACACACGAAATTTCACACAATCCCCAAATGTCCTCTGTTTTCAACCATTTCGCCCACATCCACAGGGGTTCAACTCCCCTCGCCTCCACCACTTCCAAAGGCCCGAAACGGCCAACGTTTCGGGCCTTTTCCTGTTTTCAGGCCTCATCAAACGATTGGTATATTTGCCGAAAGTGTCCAAAGTGTGTTTTTCCCCTTGCTTATTTTCGGCAAATACTGCATAATATAGGCAGTCCATCAGCGCCCGGGAGAGGCGCGCAAATTTTAAGGAGGAACGCTTATGAAACTGACCCGTTTACAGAAGGCTGCCTTCGGCATCGGCGCCGTCGGCAAGGACATGGTATACGCCCTGTCGGCCACGTACGTCATGTACTACTATCAGGATATCCTGGGGCTCAAAGCATCCTTCGTGGGACTCATCCTCATGATCGCCCGGATCTTCGACGCCCTCAACGACCCCTTCATGGGGATCCTGGTGGCAAAGACGCGGACAAAATGGGGGCGGTTCCGGCCCTGGCTCCTCTCTGGGACCGTATTGAACGCCCTTGTCCTCTACGCGCTCTTTTCCGCCCCCTCCCTTTCCGGCACGGGCCTGATGGTCTTCTTCGCCGTCGTGTACATCCTCTGGGGCGTCACCTACACCATGATGGACATCCCCTACTGGTCCATGATCCCCGCTATTACCTCCACCCCCTCCGACCGGGAGAATCTGTCCGTCATCGGCCGCACCTGCGCCGGCGTGGGCTCGGCGCTTATCCAGGTGGGGACGGTCATGGCGGTGGCCTTCCTGGGCGGCGACAGCGAGCGGCGCGGCTTCTCGCTTCTGGCGCTGATCGTGGCGGTCCTTTTCGTCATCGCCGAGGTCATCTGCGTCCTGAAGGTCAAGGAGCACGATATTGGGAAAATGGAGACGTCCACCGTCCCCCAGATGTTCAAGGCCCTATTCCGCAATGACCAGGCCATGGTCACAGTCCTGGCCATTCTGCTCATTAACGCGGCTTTGTATCTCACCTCCAACCTTGTCATCTACTTCTTCAAATACGACATCGGCGGCGCCGGCTGGAAGGGCAACTACACCCTCTTCACCATGGTGGGCGGGGTGTTCCAGATCCTGGGCATGATGGTGGTCTACCCGCTGCTGCGGAAGAAATTCGGCAACACCCAGATCTTCAAGGCCGCCCTGGGGACCGCCATGCTGGGCTACGCCCTGATCCTCGCCGTGTGCTTCGCGGGTCTTGCCGACAGCATGATCCTCATCTGTGTATGCGGCGCGCTGGTCTTTGCCGCCAACGGCATCCTCACCGTCCTCACCACCGTGTTTCTCTCCAACTCCGTGGACTACGGCGAGCTGAAGACCGGGAAGCGGGAGGAGTCCGTGATCTTTTCCATGCAGACCTTTGTGGTAAAGGCCGCCTCCGGATTCGCCGTGTTCATCACCGGCGTTGGCCTTGACCTCATCGGCCTTGTGGGGAATACCGACGAGGAGGCGATCGTGGCTGAGCAGTCCTCCTCCACCATCATGGGACTGCGCCTTCTCATGACGGTCCTGCCCATCCTGGGCCTGATCGTTGCCTTCCTCTTCTTCGTGAAGAAATTCATCCTCACCGATAAAAAGGTCGAGGAGATCTGTGATACGCTTGCCGCCAAAAAGGAGGCCAAATAATGCTGTTTTCCTGGAAGGCCGTTATCGCCGCGGAGGCCGGCGACGTCACTCTCACCGGAAGCCTTGAGGCCAGATGGGGCGAGCCGCTCCACGTTGCCGCCGATCTTCCCGCCGGACATATCAAGTCCGTCACAGCCCGGATGCCCCTGGCCGCTCCTGAGGGATCCCGGATCTTCATGAACGGATATCAGACCTGGACCAGCTGCCCGGAATACTCTCTCAAGGACCGCATCTGGGATCTGCGCCGGATCCCCAAATCCACCGTTGAGGAGCACGGCTTTGACCGCTACGGGGATTATCACTTCGTAAAATATCCCTGCCGTCCCGGCGTCACTCACGGCTTTTCCTGGTGCTATGTGCGGCGCGGCGGGGAATTCAAGCTGGTGGCCTCCCTTGACGAAAAGCCCGGCTACACCATGTTCCTCTATGACGCCGACCTGGCTTCCCTCACCGTGGAGCGGGACTGCGCGGGGCTCCGGTGCGGAGGGGAATACCCCCTCTTCGACCTCTGGCTTGCCAGGGGCGGGGAGGACTCTGTCTTTGACAGCTGGTTCAGCGCCATGGCGCTCAAGCCCCTCCCCGCGAAGCCCATCCGCGGATACACCAGCTGGTACAACCGTTTTACCGGTATCACTGAGGAGACGATCCGGACCGATCTGGCCGGCTGCCGGGGCCTTCTCTCCCCCGGCGATCTCTTCCAGATCGACGACGGATGGGAGCCCCATGTGGGGGACTGGCTGGAGTGCGACAGCGGCAAGTTCCCCTCCGGCATGAAGGCGCTGGTGGACGAGATCCACGCGGCCGGCTTCACCGCCGGGCTGTGGCTGGCGCCCTTTGTCGCCCTCAGGGAGTCGTCCCTGGCCAGGGAGAACCCGGACTGGCTCCTCCGCGTGAACGGCGAGCCCTGGTTCCTGGGGGACAACTGGGGCGGCTTCGTGGCGCTGGATATCGACAACCCCCAGGTCATGGACTACATCCGGCGCGTTTTGGACCGGGTCATCCACGAGTGGGGCTTCGACCTTCTCAAGCTCGACTTCCTCTACGGCGCGGCGCCCTTCGGCACGGAGACGGAAACCCGCGCCGGCCGGATGATCCGGGCGATGGACTTCCTGCGCCAGGTCTGCGGCGATATCCCCATCCTCGGCTGCGGCGTGCCGGTGATGCCCGCCTTCGGCAAGGTGGAGTACTGCCGCATCGGCTGTGACGCCTGTCTTGAATGGGACAGCACCCCCTTCATGCGCCTGTGCCACCGGGAGCGCGTCAGCTCCAAACAGGCCATCCTCAACACCCTCTTCCGCCGTCAGCTCAACGGCCGCGCCCACATAAACGACCCGGACGTCTTTTTCCTCCGGGACGAGAACATCTCTCTCCGGGATGACCAGAAGCTCCTTCTGGCCAGGGTCAACGCCCTCCTGGGCGGCGTTTTCCTCATCTCCGACGATCCCGGCTCCTATACGGACGCCCAAAAGGCCCAGTACAGGGAGCTCGCGCGCCTCTCGGGCGCGGAGAACGTCCGTTTTGACGCGGACACATTCACCCTTTCCTTTACGCTGGACGGCGAGGACATGATCCTGCCCGTGCCCAAAGAAATGTTCGACCTGGACTGAAAGCCTCAAGGATAACCGATCAGACGGGGTCTCCCAAGGGAGGCCCCGTCTGATTTTTCTCATTCTTCGCCCGTCAGGGTCCGCCTCGACGCGTTCCCCGGTCCTCAAACTTGGCCGTTAACCCGCTGGATTTTTCAGGTCATTCTGTACAAAATTTTTGTTGATTATCCGGATTTTTTCTGTTAGAATGAATAATAGAAAAAGGAGGATAAAAATATGGAGAAATTGAAGCTGAACAACAAGCGCACTATTCTTGTAGGTCTCGCGTTTCTTTCCATCTGCGCCTTCTGGCAGATGTACGACACCATCGTGCCGCTGGTGCTGAAGAAGACCTTCGCCCTGGACGAATCCCTGACCGGCGTTATCATGGCCGCGGACAATGTGCTGGCGCTGTTTTTACTGCCCCTGTTCGGGGGGCTGTCGGACAGGTCGCACTCGAAGCTGGGCCGCCGCACGCCCTTTATCATCGTGGGCACGTCCGTCGCGGTGGTCCTCATGAACATCCTGCCCATTCTGGATAACTCCTACGCCTCCGCCGCCGCGCCCTGGAAGTTCATGTCCTTTGTCATCGTCCTCGGGCTGCTGCTCATCGCCATGGGCATCTACCGCTCCCCCGCTGTGGCGCTGATGCCGGACGTGACGCCAAAGCCCCTCAGGTCCAAGGCCAACGCCATCATCAACCTCATGGGCGCCGTGGGCGGGATCCTCTACCTGGGCATCACCACTCTCCTGTACCCCCGCTCCAAAACGGAGGGCCTGCTCCACGTCAACTACCAGCCTCTCTTCATCATCGTCTCCTGCATCATGCTGGGCGCCATGGTCATCCTCCTGCTGACCATCCGGGAGCCCAAGCTGGCCCGGGAGAACCGGGAGCTGGAGAAAAAGCACCCGGAGTGGGACCTGGCCAAGGACGACGGCTCCGGGAACGAGGTCCTGCCCGCCCCGGTGAAGCGGTCCCTGGGCTTTCTTCTGGCCTCCATCGCCCTGTGGTTCATCGGGTATAACGGCGTGACCACCTGGTTCACCGCTTATATCGAGGAGGTCATGGGCGAGGGCATCGGAGGGGCCTCCAGATGCCTGATGGTGGCCACGGGCGGCGCCATCGTCTCTTACATACCCATCGGCATCGTCGCCTCGAAGATCGGCCGGAAAAAGACCATCATGGGCGGCATCATCCTGCTCTCGGCCTGCTTTTTGGCGGGGTTCTTCTTCACCACCCGTTTCAAGACCATCAACGCCGTCATGTATGTGGCCTTCGCCCTGGTGGGTCTGGCCTGGGCGGCCATCAACGTGAACTCCCTCCCCATGGTGGTGGAGATGTGCCGCGGGTCTGACGTGGGCAAATTTACCGGCTACTACTACACCGCCTCCATGCTGGCCCAGACCGTCACCCCGGTGCTGGCGGGGACCCTGATGAAGCACATCGATTACAGGATTCTCTTCCCCTACTCCGCCGCTTTCGCGGCCATGAGCTTTGTCACCATGCTCTTTGTCCGGCATGGCGACAGCAAGGCCGAGGCAAAGCGCGGCCTGGAGGCTTTTGAGGCTATGGACGACTGATCGGAGGTGCGAACATGAAGAATCTGACAAAAGCGACCCTGGCCGTAACGACGGTGGCCGCCCTGGCCGGCTTTGCCTATGTACAGGCCCTCTCTCCCCGGCGGGGCCACCCCGGCTGGGAGGAGCTGGCCGCCTACCGCTATGCCCACCGGGGGCTCCATGACCTTACGGACGGGCGGCCCGAAAACTCCCTTCCCGCGTTCCGGGCCGCGGTGGAGCACGGCTTCGGCGCGGAGCTGGACGTCCATCTCATGCGCGACGGCTCTCTGGCCGTGGTCCACGACTCCTGCCTTACGCGGGTCACCGGCACGGATGTGACGGTGGAGGACCTGACGGCGGAGGATCTGAAAAGCTATCCCCTCACCGGCTCTGAGGAGACGATCCCCCTCCTGGAGGACGTCCTGGACGTCTTTTCCGGCCGGACGCCCCTGATCATCGAGCTCAAGACCCACAACGGCAACGCCGCCGCTCTCACCGACGCGGTCATGGAGCGTTTGGCGGACTACGGGGGGCCGTACTGTCTGGAATCCTTCGACCCCCACGTCCTGCTTTGCCTTCGGGACCGTTACCCGGATGTCATCCGGGGACAGCTCAGCGAGAATTTCCTGCGCTCCAGGCCCGCCACCCTGAATCTCCCCCTTCGGGCGGCCATGACCCACCTCCTCACCACCTTCCGCACCAAGCCCGACTTTATCGCCTACAATCACGTGGACCGCGGCGCGTTGAGCCTGCGCCTCATGAAGTCCCTCTACGGCGTGCATGAGGTGAGCTGGACCGTCCGCGACCCGGAGCTCCAGAAAAAGCTGGAGAGGGAGGGCGTTCAGACGATCTTCGAAGGCTTTATCCCGGAATAAACGTACATATTTCCCGGAATGTGTCTTTTCTAAAACCACATTCCTGCAAAATCCTGCCTATTGTCACGGGCGGGATTTTGTTGTATTATAAAAGAGGTTCATTGACATCGTGTGCGGATAATGGAGGTATATTATGTCCTACCGGATCATTTCCGACGGCTCCTGCGACCTGCCCGAGGAGCTGACAAAAGAGAAGGGCATCCATGTGGTCCCCTTTTACGTGAACATGGACGACAACAACTACATCAAGGAGAATGTGGATATCTCAAAGTCCGACTTCTACAAATGGATGGTGGAGCATCCCGGCCGGTTCCCCAAGAGCTCCATGCCCCCCACCTCGGACTTTCTGGCGGCCTTTGAGGAGGCCGCCAAGGCCGGTGAGGACATCATCTGTCTCACCATCACCCGGAAATTCTCCTCCTGCTATGAGGTAGCCACGGCCGCCAGGGAGCTGCTGCTGGACGAGTATCCCGATCGGAAGGTCGCCGTCATCGACTCCACCGTCGATACCGTCCTTCAGGGCATCGTGGTCCTTGAATTATGTAAACTCCGTGACGCCGGCTTCGATTTTGAGGAGTCCGTCAAGCGTCTCACCGACATCCTCCCCACGGGCCGGATCTTCTTCACCGTGGGCAATCTGGACTATCTCCGGGCGGGGGGCCGCATCGGCAAGCTGGCCGGCATGGCCGGGGCGCTTCTGGGGATCCGCCCGCTGATCACTCTCAAAGAGGGCGAGATCTTCCCCTCCGGCATTACGCGCTCCCGCAAGAAGTCCATGGACATGGTGGGCAAGCTGGTGACGAAATACGTGACCGAGACCTTCCGGAGCCCCGACGAATATGTGGCGTGTATCGGATACGGCTACGATCTGTCGGAGGGCCAGGTGTTCCGCGACGTGATTGCCGAGCATCTCCGGTCCGTGGGCCACGTCCCCACTCTTGACATCTACCACATCGGCGCCGCCATCTCCGTCCACACCGGCCCCTATCCCCTGGGCTTCGGGATCGTGAAAAAGGCCGATCTGAAAAACTGATCTATAAAATCCGGGACCCCGGGCACGCGGCCTGACCGCGCGCCCGGGGTCCTTTTTTAATCCGGTTCGGCTTAGGGAGCTTCGAATTTCTCTCCGGGGAATATCTCCCTGAGCACCCTGAGGGTGCGGTCGGTCGGGGTGAGGCGGATCGTGATATATTCTCTCACGTCGTCTTCGCCCTCGGCTTCATCGTACCATCTGATCTCGATCTCGCAGAGGGATCTGTTGTATTCTGCCCCAACGTGGCGGACGCAGATAAGGCCGTCAAGGAAGTCCGCCTTTACGGCCTCCCAGAGCTTCAGCTGATCCGAATAGTTTTGAATGTGGCTTTCGCTGGGATCCGATCCGTACATGCTGTACGCCATGTAGTCCGGCCGCCCGCCGGAGTCAAGGAAGCTCTGGAGCCTGTCGAAGCCGTAGAGCCTCCAGTAAAGCTCTCTGTCGGCGTAGAGGCTCTCCAGGATGTACGCCGCCGAGCCGGGGACATTCACCTCCGACGATTTCAGCCGGAAGTAATAGCGCCGGCTGTGGACGCCGCTCTTTGTGCGGTACGTCAGCGTCAGATTCAGCACCTCATCGCCGGAGCCCTCGCCCTTCAGGGCTATGGCGTGGAGGTCGAGTATCTTCTGAATGTCCCGGGGCTCGGACAGAGCCGCCGTATTCCAGTCCGCTGAATCGTAGACGCCGGACGGGTCGCCCAGCCCGTACACCTCCACATACTCCACGTCCTCAAGGCGCGGGAGCCACCTGTCAAAGCCGGTGAGGTCAAACATCATGACCGCCATCAACGCCGCCATGGCCGCCGACACCGCCAGGACGCCCTTCCATTTTTTGAACACCCGGAAGGTCTTGTCAAGGACCATCTGCGCCCCGAAGCACCCCAGGGCCGTCCAGATCACGATGGTGTAGGGCAGGCTCTCCTCCCCCAGTACGGCGGAGGTCACGTACCCCAGCGTAATGCCCGCGCAGACCGCCACGCCGTACTTGAAGACCGGCCGCATGATCCGGACGGCCACCACGTCCCCGGCGCTCTCGAGCCGCCGGTTTTTGTAGAGGAGCAGGCTGGCCGCCGCCATGAGGACGGCGCATAAAACATAGGCCGTCAGAATGATCCAGTCGCGCCCCAACAAAACGAAAAGGGCGTTCACGTCCCTCCTCCGCCAGCCCACCTCTTCCAGCTTGTATATCGGGGTCAGCCACTCCACGGCCGTCATCACCCAGGAGTTCACCGTATAATATCCCCGGTAGAAGTGGCTCATGAGCAGATCGGCCATACCGTAAACGCCGTAGGCCAGGACGTTCATCACCCCGTAAAACACCGGCAAGGCCAGCAGGTGCCCCGCGAACATGCCGCAGAGGACAGCCAGGGTGTAAAAGAAGAAATAGACGCCGCACCCGGTTATGAGCCAGTAAAGCACCGCACTGAACGACCCGGACTGGCCCGCGAAAATAGGCGCCGTGCAGGCCGCCACGATGAGGTTGGGGACGACGACGAAGGCAAGACCCGAGAGGTACTGGGTCAGGAAGATCCCCTCCCGCCGGACAGGGAGCGTACCGAAGAAGTTGGCGGACCTCGGGGCATAGAGATGGCTCAGCACCGCCATAGCGGCAAAGCACCCGAAAAACAGGGCAAACCATGGGTGCGCCGCGGCCGTGGAGGTGATATCGTAATTGCTCACACTCCCTAAATTGATCTTGGTCATCATGAGATCGACGGGCATCACGAACATCCATATCGTCAGATACGACGCCCAGATGGGCCAGAAGCGGGTGATGTTCTTTTTAAAGAGCATCCAATCAAAGAGCGATGTCCCGGACCGCATAGTCCTCACCTCCCATCTCGTAAATAAAGATCTCCTCCAGCGAAAGGGGCAGGGCCTCCATAAAAAGCGGCTCAAACGCGGCGAACCGCCGCTGTATCTCCTCCGCCTGGCCCCTGATGATGTAGGTGTAGACCCGCCCCAGGTTGGAGGTGTGCAGTACCTTCAGATCCTCGGGAAGCTCCGGGGGCTTGGAGGCGCTGAAGGCGATCTGGAGCTTCACAATGCCGCCCTGAAGCTCCGTAAGCGACCTCTCCAGCGCGATCCGCCCGTGGCTCAAAAGCCCCACATGGTCGCAGACGTCCTCCAGCTCCCGGAGGTTGTGGGAGGACACCAGCACCGTGGTCCCCCGCTCCGCCACATCCCCCATGAGGATGCTCCAGACCTGCCGCCGCATCACCGGATCCAGGCCGTCCACCGGCTCGTCCAGCAGGAGGTAGTCCGGCTTACAGCTAAGCGCCAGCCAGAAGGCCGACTGCTTCTGCATCCCCTTGGAGAGACGCCGGATGGGCCTGCGCTCGTCCACCTCCGGGAAGGCCTCCCGGAGCCGCTTGTAGCGCTCCACATCAAAAGTGGGATAGACGCCCTTATAAAACCTCATCATGTCCCTGGTGGTGGCGGAGCCGAAATAGTAGACCTCGTCGGGGATCACCGCTATCCGCCGCTTTGCCGCCGGGTTTTCGTAGATCGGCGCGCCCTCTAAGGCGATCTCCCCGGAGTCGGGCCGGTACGTCCCGGACAGATGCCGGAGTATGGTGGACTTCCCCGCCCCGTTGGGCCCCACCAGGCCGTAAATGGCCCCCTTCGGCACCGTCATGGTCAGCCCGTTCAGGGCGTGGAAGCCGTCAAAGCTCTTGACGACGTTTTTGACCTCAATCATGTTCGTCCCCCTCTCTCTTATTCATGTGCTCGCGCAGCTCGTCGTCGGTCACGCCCAGATAGCGAAGCTCCTGCACGATCAGATCAAGCCTTGCCAGCAGCTCCCGCCTGCGCTCCGTCTTCACGTCGGCCGGAAGCGCCGCGAAGCTCCCCTTTCCCGCCACGGAGTAGGCGTACCCCTCCTGCTCCAGCGCCTCGTAGGCTTTCTGGATGGTATTCGGATTGATGGCCAGCGACCCGGACAGGGCCCTCACCGATGGCAGCCGGTCCCCGGCCTCGATGACGCCGGTGATGATGAGCCGGCGCAGCCCGTCCCTCACCTGTTCGTAGATGGGACGCGCGTCCCTGAAATCCACCTCGATCACTCCATCGCCTCCCGTCTGTATTGTGTGTACTATTTGTATTAGTACGGTTATCATAGCACGATCCCCGGGGACTGTCAACACCTTTTTATGAAAAATTTATGAAAAACGCGCCGTCGAAACGGCGCGTCTGCTTTTCAAAACGATCCAATAGTATTGCCCGGTCCGTTATTTCAGAAGATTCACGGTCAGGATCACCGCGCCCAGCACCGTGAGCACGGCGCCGGTGGCGCGGTTCAGGGTCCTGGCGCTGGCCCTGTTGGCCAGGAGAGCCGCGATCCTCGCCCACAGCAGGGTGAAGGCCACGCACAGCACAAGGCACAGGACGTCCGGCGCGCCGCCGATGGCAAAATGGCTGACGGCGCCGGTCAGGGCCGTAAAGGTCATGATAAAGACGCTCGTCCCCACGGCCGTCTTCAGCTCATAGCCCAGCACGCTTGTGAGCAGAAGGAGCATCATCATGCCCCCGCCCGCGCCCACAAAGCCGCAGATGAACCCCACCGCCGTGCCGCACACCGCCGACAGGACGACCCGTTTTTTCCCGCCGGTCTCCGCCATCTTCTCTCTGGTGGTCATCACGGGCCTGATGAGAAATCTGATTCCGAGCATCATGGTCATGAAGACGGAGAAGCCCCCCATGGTCCGGTTGGGCACGATGCTGGCCACCCAGCTGCCCACCATGGTCATCAGAAGCACCGCCGCCATCATCACAAGTCCGTTTTTGATGTCGAGGTTCCTGTTTTTCCCGTATGTATAGGCGCTGACGGCGCTGGCCAGTACGTCGCTGGCCAGGGCGATCCCCACCGCCTCATAGGCCGGCATCCCCAGGAAGGTGATCAGCATGGGGCTGATCACCGCCGCCGCGCTCATGCCGGCAAAGCCTGTCCCCAGTCCGGCTCCGGCCCCGGCAAAAAAGCATACCAGTATTTTTTCGAACAAACCTCTCAATCCTTTCCCGTCAAATCGCGGCGCTCAGGGGCACGGCAGCCCTCGAAAGCGCTGTCCCTCCTCCCGCCGGCGGCAGCCGTCAGTCCTTCAGGGCGGCCTCATAGAGGGCCGTGACCGTAGGAAAGACCCGCTCCAACGAGAAGGACTCCGCGCGCTCCCTGGCGTTCCGGCCCAGGAGGGCCCCCGTCTCCGGATGGTCCAGCAATGTCCGGATCGCCTCGGCGCAGGCGTCCGCGTCCCCATAGGGATAGAGAAGACCGGATACGCCGTCCTCCACCAGATCCGTATGTCCCTTGACGCGGCTGACCGCGGCCGGCAGGCCGAAGTGCATGGCCTCCATCAGATTGAAGGGCAGGCCCTCGCTGCGGCTCGCGGACACCGCCGCGTCCGCCGCCGCGTACCAGGGCCCCATCCCCCGGACCTGGCCGGGAAAAAGGACGCGCCCCGTAAGGCCCAGCCCGTCCGCCAGGGCCCGGCAGCTCTCCAGCAGAGCCCCGCTCCCCGGCAGCGCCAGATAGCAGTGTTCCGGAAGCCGGCTCATGGCCCGGATCAGCACCTGCTGGCTCTTCCTTTCGGAAAACTCCGCCGGATAGACCATCAGAAAGCCGCCGGCGGGGATCGACCATTGCCGTCTCAGGGCCGCTCCGGCCTCCGGCGGGAACCGGTCAAGCTCCGTAAAGTCCACGCCCATCCCCGGGATGTTGACCACATCTTTCCCGAGCCGGTGCTTTTTCGCGTACTCATGATCCCACCGGTTCATGGTCAGGAGCAGATCCGTCTGGGGGGCCGTCAGGCGTTCCGCGGCGGAGAGCGCTGTCCTTTTCAGGGCGGGGGTGTCCCCGTCAAACAGATACCCGTGGGAAATGACCACCACCCGGGGCCGCTCCCTCATCCCCTTCACCGCCAGGCGCGTGAAAAACGCCGCCAGAGAGGTATGGGCGGAGATAAGGTCATACCGCTCCCGGCGGACAAGCTCACGGATCCGCGCCGAGGCCTCTAGATTGCGCGGGGAGAACAGGTCCTTTTCAAAGGGCAGCGGGATGACCCGGTCGGCCCCCGGTATCTCCTCCTCCCCGCCTGCGCAGGCCACATGGACCTCCCATCCTTTTTTTTGAAAATAGCCGAGATACGGGAGATGGAAATTCAGGATATGGGAAAAGGTCGAGGCGGTAAAGAGCACCTTCCCGCCCATCGTCACCGCCTCGCTTTCTCTTTTAGTATGACCTCGTTATTGAGGAATTTTCCGCCGAAAACCGTCATCAGCAGGATCTCCAGATCGAGCCAGATGCTCCAGTGCTCTATGTAGTAGATATCATGCTCGATCCGCGCGGGGATGGAAGTGTCTCCCCGGTAGCCGTTGACCTGCGCCCATCCCGTGATCCCCGGCCGCACCTGGTGCTTGACCATGTAGAGGGGCACCTCTTTTTTGAACCGCTCTACAAAATGGGGGATCTCCGGCCGCGGCCCCACAAGGCTCATATCGCCCTTGAGGACGTTCCAGAATTGGGGCAGCTCATCCAGAGAGCATTTGCGCATGAAGGATCCGAACCCGGTCTTGCGCTCGTCCGTTTTGCGGCTCCAGGCCGTATTTTCGGAGTCGTTCAGCCGCATGGACCGGAATTTATACATGTAAAAGGTCTTGTTCCCCCGGCCGATCCGCTCCTGTTTGAAGATCACCGGTCCCGGGGACGAGAGCTTCACGCCGACGGCGCAGAAAAGCATGAATGGTGAGGTCAGGATCAGCAAAAGGGCCGAGCCGACGATATCCATGGCCCGCTTGATGAAGGCGTTGGCCCAGTTGTCCAGCGGTATATAGCGGATATTCAGCATGGGGATGCCGTTCAGGTCGTCAAACTGCGGGTTGGAGGGCATATACTCCATGTAAAACGGGATAATGGACAGCTTGACGCCCGCCTGCTCGCAGGCGATGATCACATCCGGCGTGCGCTCATGGTCCGAGACCTCCAGCGCGGCCACCACCTCGTCCGGCCGTTCCCGCTCCAGCACCTCCTCAAGGTCCTCAAAGCTCCCCAGCCACAGAAGGCCGTTCTTTTTCCTGTCCTTCTCCTCACATATGTATCCCAGGGCCCGGTAGCCCAGCTCCTTGTCCCGGCGGATCTCATTGATATATTTGGCCGCCAGATGCCCGTTCCCCACGACGACCACATTTTTGAGGTTGTACCCCGCCTGACGGAAGCGGCGCAGGGACCGCCGCAGGATAAAGCGCTTCAGGCTGAGCACGCCCACGCTGACCGCAAAGGCGATCCCCAGGGCGAGCCTTGAAAAATGCACGCCCCAGCTCAAAAAGAGCAGGCTCTGCAGGAGCAGCGCGTCCAGTATGGACGCCTCCCACAGTCTGATGAGCTCATGGCGGAGCCTCAGTCGGCGGAAGCTCTGATACAGCCCGAAGGCCGCGTAGGTAAAAAGCTGCGCCGCCGTATATCCCGCCGCCAGGAGCAGATATCCCGTCAGCGTCACGTTGGCCTCACCGTGCATCAGGGTATATCTCACCCAGTACGCCAGCGGGAAAGACGCGAACACGATGAGCCCGTCGGTGATGACGTGCAGGCGGTTGAAAGTCTTTTGATTTTCTTTGATCATATCCTCACAGCCCTTCCGGCGTCCGGCTTATCCCAAGCCCTCGATAAACTTCTGCGTACTCTCCTCCAGGGTCAGCTCACCCAGATTCTCCTCATTCCACTGATCCATCATCCCGGCGATTTGCAGGATGCCCTCCCGGAACGTCTCCGACCCGTCGTAGTACTGCCCCAGCAGCTCAAAGACCTTCCGCCATTCGTCCTCCACGGCGCCGGCCTGGGAAGCGCTGCGGGCCGCGAATTCAAGGCCCTTGTCGGCTTTTCCGATCCGGAAATAGTATTCCGCCAGACAGATGGACACCCGGTAATCGTCCTTCGACTCCAGCTTCGCGGCATACCTGTCCCCCATGTTCCGGGCATAGGACCCCTCCTGTGTGCTGGCGGCACTCCGGATGATGTCCATGATATAGTTTGTCCGCTCAAAGGGATCGGTCCCGATGGCCTCCAGATGGGCCTCCAGATCGTTTTGGCGTTTCACCAGCCTCGCCGAATAGGTGTTCAGCCCCACCAGGGCGGCGAAGACCAGGAGCGCGGCCGTCTGCGCGCCGAACAGACCCCAGCGCGTCCTGTCCGACGCCTTTGTGCCGCGCTTCGGAAAGCGCAGCGCGTCCCCGCAGACCAGCCCGATGAGCATAAACGTCCCGTAGCCGAAGGGCAGGAACTGGTGGGCGGAGAAGATGACCTCCACCGCCGCGTGTCCGGCCATGAACACCAGCGCCGCCCCCAGAGCGGGCGCCATAAAGCTGCGCTCCTCCCCGCGTCTGAGCTCCAGGATCACCGCCGCGCCGGAGGTCAGCAGGAGCAGTAAAAATACGGCAAGCCCCACCACGCCCTTGTCGATCAGCACCTCGATGTAGTGGTTGTGTACATAGCGGGTGGTGTAATAAAAGGACTGCGTCCTGCCAAAGTTGTTCTCAAAGCCGGAGAGTCCCCAGCCGAACAGCGGCCTCATGGCGAAAAGCTTCATCCCGTCCTCGAAAAAGACCATGCGCTGGATGGCGTTCTCATTGGCCAGCAATCCCTGTATACGGTTGGCTATGAACCCGGGCAGGATCCTGTATTTCAGCGGCAGCTCCCTCTCCTCCCCGTTCCCGCGCCAGACCACCGACCCGATCCGGGCGTCTGTCAGGGCGTACAGGTCGAAGTAGACCACCATGCTGTCCTCCGGGACGGTGAAGCTTGCCCCCTCCAGCGCTCCGGTGTAGAGTACGGACTCCGTGTGCATCATGGCCTCTTGCCTGTTCTGGCTGACCACGACGACGTTCAGCTCTCCCTCGGACTCCGCCTTCATCGTATACTCACCCGGCTCGGGGTAGGCGGCGCGGTGAAGTCTCTCGCCGGCGGAGAGCGTGGCTCCCCCCGTCCAGGTGACGCCCACGGCAGCGTAGGCCGCCAGGAAAAGGATAACGCCGCATGTGACCGCCGGCACCAGCTTCGAACCCTTTGAAAAGCGGGTCTCCAGCCTCCGCCCCACGAAGCGGTCCGTCAGGCACAGGCCCGCCGCTCCCGCCGCCAGGCAGAGATCGGGCACCGGATCCACGCCGGTCCATACGTCAAGGGACGTCTGTGAAACGATCATCGCCGGGATCATCGTGAACAGGAACGTCTCCAGCATCAGCACCAGGGCCTGTCCCCGGCGGCGCTTCCCCTCCAGGATCAGATACACCACAAAGGCCAGGACGATCATGGCCGTGGCGCCCATGCTTACGGAGAGCAGGAACGCCAGGGCGTTCACATACAGGATCACGAGCGTGACGTACCGGCGCCAGCCCGTCTCCCGGCCTGACAGGAGCCCCAGGGAGATCAGCACCCCGACGCCCTCGATCCCGGCAAAAATGTTGGCTGTCACGAAGATGGAGGTCATTCTGGTCCCGGGCTCCAGGCCGTTCAGTCCCACATAATCCGGCACGAACCGGCTCAGCGCGTTCAGCACCGGGCCGCTCAGATATCGGGTGGATATGAGGTCGATGCTCAAAAGCCCGATGATGGCGGACGCGCCGGCCAGCACCGTGCCCAGCCACCTGCCCGGCTCCTCCCCCTCTCCGGGGGCCAGCGCCGTAAAGGACAGCGCGATGCAGTAGGAGTCCAGCCCGACGAGGAAGGTATAGAGCGCCATGGTCCCGTTGGAGATGTGGGCCGAATAGAGAGCGGATATGCCGTCCACCACGATATAGAGCGTGACGGCGCACAGCGGAAGGCTTATCCGCTTCATAAGCGTCCTGGCCCGCGCCGCCGTGATCACCACGGTGACGATCGTCGCGGCCAGCGCCACCGTCCTCAGCCTGTCGTCAAAATAATTGTAGCACAGGCAGACGGCGAGGAAAAACAGGATCCCGGCCAGAAAGGGCCAGGCGCTCCTCAGCGCGGCCCCGGCGCCGGAAAAGCCGCGGGACCCGGTCCCCGCGGTCCTGTTCTTTTTTCCCGGCAGATCCCTTTTTTTCTTTTTTGCCATATCCCTGTCCCCTCCGGCCCGCCGATCGGGCAAAAACCTTCATTTTTTCGATTCCCGTATATCATATCACGCGCCAACGATTATTTCAAGCAAAAACCCATTCCATATCCGCCACTCCGCCCCGTCCCCCCCTCCCCGCCGTTTCTCCCACCAAAGAGGTCCATATTCAGCGGTTGAAGATTTCGGAAGGAAGGGATCTGTGAAGGGGAACCATCAGGGTTCCCCTTCACGTTGAAATCTCTCCAAAGGAACGTGGCGAAAAGCCTGTTTTCCTCTGGTCAAATTTTTCGGAAAGGAAAGAGCTGTGGAGGAAACCCATCAGGGGTTTCCTCCACGTTTAATGAACCCCCGCCGCTTCTGCGGCGGGGCGGACTTCGCAGAGCGAAGTCCGTACTTCAGGAAAGGAAAACCCCGTCCTAAAGGACGGGGTTTTCCTTTCCTGGAATAAGTGGTTAAAAATCCTATTTCCAAAAAGCCTTGCGGCGCAAGGAATTTGGACTTTTCATCGTGTACAATCGTTAGAGGAGCGAGATCAATTCAATTCTCGCGCTTATAATGGGGCTGCGATTCGTATTTCTCTTTTTGGTATTTCGCGTATTTATCATTGGCGGCACCGTCAGAGGCCGGCGTGTCCAAGGATTCGACGGAGTATTCGATCGGCTCCTCGCATATAGCGTCAGACAAAATCTTTTCCAGATGCTCATACTCCGAATACTCGTCAAGGGAAGCCATCACAAACGCGTCCCTCACATACCCGGCGCAGGAGGCCATAAGCTCTTGGTCCATAAAAAAGCCGTAATGCTCCACAAAGAACGTGAGCATCATCACGACCGTCCGCGTGTTTCCCTCCCTGAAAGGATGTATCCGCCACAGCTTGGGAAATTCTGCGGTCACAGCTTTCACAAACTCATCGTGGTTCATAACGGGCCAATTAAGGGCGTTTATGTCCCGGAAGGCATCGGTCAACTCCCTCGGTATGTCCTCATCGTTGCTGTACCACACGCTGCGTCCGGCAAGGAGCTTTTCCCGTTTCTCGATGTTGATGATCCTGTACTGTCCGGCCCACTCGTAGACCTTCCCGAAAAGAAACCGGTGAATCTCGCACAGCCCTACAGGAGAGAAATCATCAAACCCCCGCTTGTAAAGGATGGCCATGTTCTGCCGGGACTGCTCCGCCTCGATCAGCTCCAGGACCTTGTCATCCTTGATGCCCAGCTTGTTTTTGAGGACGGGCACATCGTCATAGAGATATGGGTCAGGCATGACCGTTCACCCGCTCCGCAATCTGCTGATGGTAGAGCCAGAGAGCGTCCTGCACCTGCTCGTCTGTCAGCTCCCCTCTGGCCCAGCTATTGGAGAGCTTTCTCGCGAAGTCAGATATTGGTGCGCCCTCAATGGCATTGATGGCATCCGCTGTCTTTATGGCGGCGATTCGCCTTTTCTGCTCAGCCGTTGACATCTATGATCACCTCACGAATTCATTGTATCACAGGCGGTGAAAAAAATAAAGAACGATGTTCTTATTTTTTGATATGCCCCTTCATCTCCTGCACCCTATCAAACATTATCCTGTCGATGATCGGCTCATGAGCGTTTTCCACCAAGTACTTCTCCACCTGCCCACAATTCTTTTCTTTCTTGCCCGTCAGAAAATCTGGCGTGTACGTCTTCTGCATCAACACGTCTCCAGCATACTTCTCGTTGCTGAGCATCCGATCGATGGTAGAAGTGCTCCACTCGGTTTTACCGGTGACGGTCTTGATGCCGTGGGATTCCAGATACTTTTTGATTTTCCGGACACCGTTTCCTTGGATGTACAAGTCAAAAATCTTTCTTACGATTTCCGCTTCTTTTGGGACGATTTGCAAGACACCATCTGGCCCTTTGGTATAGCCAAGGAAACGGGTGTGGTTCAGAAGCGTCTTCCCCTCCATCATCCGCTGCCGGATGCCAAACTTGATGTCCCTGCTCCTTGACCAACTCTCCGCCTGGTCAATGGCGGCCAGTTGTTCGATGATGAGATTGCTGGCGGTCAATGTATTGATGCCGCCGGTTTCGATATAAACGCCAATATTCATTTGTCTTAACCTCCGTATTTGTTTAATCGTCTCCACAGTGTCCCGCCCAAAGCGACTAAGAGATTTGACGATTATCAGGTCAATTTTTCTTTTCATGCAGTCCCTGAGCAATTGCTGATACCCCGGCCGGTTGTTTACCCGCAGACCGGAACCAGTGTCGTAGTAGACAGCGACAAAGTGCCAATAGGGATTTTGCTGGATGTAATCTGTATAAAACTCAATTTGATTCACCAGACTGTTCTGCTGTTCCTCATGCTCCGTACTGACCCGACAATAAGCCGCCACACGAAGCCGTTGCTCCCATATCGGCCCAGGATATTCATTTCCGGGAATCTCTACTACATATTTGGGCATAGCAAAACCTCCGTGTTTTCTGCATCCGTAAGTGCAGTATATCACGGAGGCTTTGATAAAGAAATAAGCTACATTCCAGCCTCTTTGGAAGACTGAAATGTAGCTTACCACTTGGAGGCGACACCCAGATTTGAACTGGGGAATCAGGGTTTTGCAGACCCTTGCCTTACCACTTGGCTATGTCGCCATTACTATATTCTATGCGGGGGAATGCCGGGATGTGACTGGCATGAGATCAGGGGCCGCGGAAAAACGAAGATCATGCGTGGAGAGGGGGAGCGAAGCCGACGACTGAACAATCCCGCCGGGCTATAATGCTCGGCGGGGTCGTGAGGCATCGCGGCATCCGCGACGACATGGAGCGGCCTACGAGGCTCGAACTCGCTACCTCCACCTTGGCAAGGTGGCGCTCTACCAGATGAGCTAAGGCCGCAAATGGTGCCCAAGGTCGGAATCGAACCAACGACACGCGGATTTTCAGTCCGCTGCTCTACCAACTGAGCTACCTGGGCATAGATGGCGACCAAGAAGGGGCTCGAACCCTCGACCTCCGGCGTGACAGGCCGGCGCTCTAACCAGCTGAGCTACTTGGCCACATGTGTGGTGGGAGTAACAGGGCTCGAACCTGTGACCTCCTGCTTGTAAGGCAGGCGCTCTAACCAGCTGAGCTATACTCCCGATACTCCCTTGCCATAACGGCAAGAGCTATTATACTAAAGAACCGCTCCCTTTGTCAACTACAAATTTTGTTTTTTTCATTTTTTCTTTCTTCCCCCGATCCGTGGAATATTTTCCCCCTGTACCGGTCACACTACCTATATCATCCAGAGGAGGGAACCTTATGAAAAAATCTTCGGTCATCAAAGCGATCACCCCATTCATCGCCGCGGCGGCACTCATGACGGCGGTGTCCGCCGCTGTGCTCAATTCAGCTCCCGTCGCGGAGAACATGGAGCTTGAGACATACCGCTCCATCCCCGTCACCGGCTCGTTCCGGTGTCTCGACCCGGAGGGGGACGCCGTCGTCTATTCCGTCGTGAAGGATCCCCGGAAGGGAACGGTGGACGTGGACGGCGACAGCTTTACCTACACCCCCGCGGAGGGCAAAAAGGGCCGCGACACCTTCACCTACGTGGCTACGGACACTGCCGGGAACGTCTCCAACGCCGCCACCGTCACCGTCAGTATCAAAAAACAGCAGACCGCCGTCTCCTACGCCGATCTGGACGGCTCCCCCGCCCGCTACGCCGCCACCGTCCTGGCTGAGAGCGGCATCTTTGTTGGGGAAAAGCTGGGCGGTCAGGATCTCTTCCGGCCTGACGCCCCCGTCACACGTGGGGAATTCCTGGTCATGTGCATGAAGCTCACCGGCGCCCCCGTCCTGGAGGGCGTCACCCGCACCGGTTTCTATGACGACGGCGACATCCCCGACTGGCAGAAGCCCTACGTCTCCGCCGCCGTCATGAGCGACATCGTTTCCGGCAGTCCCTCCGGCAGCCACATCGTCTTTTCCGCCGGAGACCCCATCACCTTCGCCCAGGCCGGCGTGATGCTCAATAACGCCATGGGCATCACGGACGTATCCGTGGAGGAGGACGCCGCCGTCCCCGTCTGGGCGGCCCAGGCCGCGGCCAACCTCTCCTCGCTGGACATTCTCCCCGCCGGCGCCGTCTCCTCCCCGTCCACCCTGACCCGCGCCGACGCGGCCATGATGCTCCTGGCCGCCAAGGAGGTCCTCGACTCCCGGGAGACCTCCTCCCTCCTCTCCTGGTGAGGATAGGGCGTAAATCCGGGCAGTCAAAACCTCCGGCTAAGCCGGAGGCTTGATTTGGCCCTAAAAGGGCCTTTTACCGGCAAGCGTCTCAAGACGCACTGAATTTCTGTCGCTTGCATCACTTGCCCTACGACCCGTAAACGGGCTTATCCACTTGTTTGTGACGTGTCTGTATTCGTAACCTGCTATTATAGCGGCTCGCTTCGCTCGATACTTTTAGCTAAAGCCTATTTTGCCCCCCGGCATAGCCGGGGGTTCATGTGACGCAAAAGATGACCACCCGCGTTCAGACGCGGGTGGTCGTCTGTGTCGTTTGTTGATATTCAGGACCTGGCGGAGCCGCTCAGCCTCCGATACCGGATACGGCGCGGGCAAAGCTGAGGAAATAGTACTGGCCGTCAATGACGGTATAGTAAAACCATTCCTCAGTGGCCTCGTAGCTTATGTAGGTCCCAAGCGCCAGCTCGTAGACCTTTGGGAAATTTTCATAGAGATCGTCGCACCAGTCGTTGGAGTGGTATTCCTTCACCTCGTATTCCCCCTCCGGCTTGACCTCCCACGAGGTCTGGTCGGTGTAGAAGGGGTTTTCCCCGTCATGGAAAAAGTCGAAAACCATATTGAAAATGTCAACGATGAAATTCTCAAAGTCTCTCCGGTTCCTCTCGATCTGCCCGCGCATCCCTTCCGGGAATTCCTCTACAAAGGCGTCAAAGTCGATCAGGTCCTCCTCCAGCTCCCCGTACTCATCATAAGGCGCGTCCATCTGCGACGCTTTGCCCCTGAGCCTGGCGATAAGGTCGCACGCCTCGTCGTATTTCATGCCGAGAGTAAAGATCTCCTCCTCGTCCTCCTCCCATTTCGAGTAAAAAACCGTCGTCAGCACCGGGTCGCAAACAGTCTTGAGGTCCTCCGAACGGAACCCGTTGTTCAGATAGGCCAAGACGGTCTTATAAAGCTCGTACTCGGATGCCGCGCCCGCCGGGAGCTTATAGGTTCCGGCCTCCTCCTGGCCGGCGTCCTCCTTGCCGGGGTCCTCCCTGTCGCCCGACGCGGTGGGATCCGTCTCGCCGTCCTCGGGGGCCCCATGTACGTCCTTTTCCCCGCACCCCGCCAGTACCAGCAGCAGGACCGCGATGAGCGTTCCGATCAGAATCCGTTTTTTCATTCTTCGATCCATTCCTTTCTTTCCGTCAAAAGCCGGGACATGGAGGTCATTTTACCACAGAGCGCCGAAAAAATCCACCTCTATGTCCGCGGGCTCCCGCGTTATAAGAAAACGCTCCGGCGAATTGTCCTCGTCGGAGCGTTCCTTTACGCTTTATGGTCCGCTGTCCGCCCTGATGCGGGCGGAACCGCCGTTCCGGTCCGGCCGCTTTTATTTAAGTCCGAACTTCTTGTTGAACTTATCCACGCGGCCGCTGGTGTCCACCAGCTTCTGCTTGCCGGTATAGAAAGGGTGACACTTGGAGCAGATTTCGACCTTGATGTCACTCTTAGTACTTCCGGTCTCAATGACCTCGCCGCAGGCACACCTGATCGTGGTCTGTTCGTACTTGGGATGGATGCCCTCCTTCATTGCGTTCACCTCTTTCATGTTTCGTTCGTTATTCACGCAGAGGGTATTTTAGCAGATACCCGCCCGCTTGTCAACCCTTTTTATCAAAACGCCGCTCATTTTCTCTCACCCCGGGCGCGGATCACACCTCCACGGACCTCCCCGCCGTCAGAAAGCAGAGGAGCCGCCTCTCCACCGGCTTTCCCAGGACCCGCTCCATGGCCAGAGAATAGGCGTCCATCTGGCCTTTATAGAATGCGGCGCGCTCGTTCAGGTTCTGCGGCGTCACCCAGTCGGTCTTGAAGTCGATGACCGTCAGCTTCCCGCCGGTCTCCACGCAGCAGTCCACCACTCCCTGAAGCAGCACCTTCTCCCCCGGCGCGAACCCGGGCAGGTCCCCGGAGTCCACCAACAGGGAGAATTTCAGCTCCCGGTAGACCTTCTCCGCCCCCAGGACGAGCCGGCCCGGCTCCGTGGCGAAAAAGCCGGAGATCAGCCTGGGGTCCACCGCCGCCGCCTGCTCGTCCGTGACGGTGCCCATGGCCCTGAGTCTCTCCACCTCTCCCGCCGCCCCGTCGGGCGTCAGGCACTCCGCGTAGCTGGCAAACTGCATGACGACATGGACGGCCGTGCCGCGCTGGGCGGCGGTCAGGCCTCGCTTCCCCTCCATAAAGGCCGGTCTGCCGGTGGGCTTTTTCCGCTCCGCCCGGTCCGCCCCTGCCCCAGGGTCCGTAACCCCTTCCGCAGGGGCCTCCACCCCCTCCGCAAGCCCCGCCGCCTCCTCGGCGGCCTCCCGGCTCGCGTAGGTCCCTTTGAGCTCCGTGGCCGTCACCTTTGATGGCATCCTCACGGCGTCGGGGTACGGATAGACATACTCAAGCCTTACCCGCAGCTCCTCCGTCACAGGCAGATCGGGGCGTTTTTCCGGCGCGGCCGGCTCCTCGCCCACGTCCGGGCCCTCCGGCGGCGTCACGAGCCGCACCAGCCAGGGCTTGCCCGCCGTGCCGCAGGGGATATTGGGCGCTCCGAAGCGGATCGCCCCGCTCTCCGGCCTTCTCAGCGCCGGCATCAGGATCCACTCCGCCGGGGACGACGCCGAGCGCAGGACCTCCGGGGGCACGGGCAGGGGCATGTTCGCAAGCCGTGAGACCTGCTTTTCCGCGTCTGCGAAAGTCGCCAGCATGATCAGCTTCTCTCTGGCGCGGGTCATGCCCACGTAGAGGACTCTCAGCTCCTCGCTCAGCAGCTCCGATCGGAGCTTTTCCGCCACCGCCCTGCGGGCCAGGGTGTTGTATTCGATCCCCCGGTCCGTGTCCGTGAGCTTGGGCCCCGGGCCAAGATCCGGATGGATGAGCAGCCGCGACCGGGTGTCCCGGGTGTTGAACTGCCGGGTGAGTCCGGCCAGGATCACTATGGGGAACTCGAGCCCTTTGGATTTGTGGATGCTCATGACCGTCACGGCGTTCTCGGAGGCCCGGGTCACGCCCTCGGGGCCCTTCCCCTGCTCGCGCAGACGCCGCACCCAGGTCATGAAGCCGAACAGGCCCTTGTAGCCCGCGCCCTCACAGCTCCGGGCCAGCTCCAGAAGGAGCATCAGGTTCTCCCGGCGCCTGTACCCGTCGCTCATGGCGCTGACCACCGCCAAAAGGCCGGTCCTCCCGTAGACGTGCCAGATAAGCTCGTCGGCGGTCATGTCGGCGGCGGCGGCACGGAAGCCCTCCAATTCCTCCAGAAACTGCCTACAATGGCTGTTCTCCCCGCCCGCCTTCACCAGGGCGGACCAGAAATCTCCCTCCCGGTCATAGAGCCGTATCTCCCCCAGCTCCTGGGCCGTAAAGCCGTACACCGGGCACCGGAGCGTGGAGATGAGAGGGATATCCTGCCGGGGATTGTCGATGACCGACAGCATGGAGAGGGCCAGGCTGACCTCCTCCTCGGCAAAGAACTCCGAGGATCGCTCGCTCGTCAGGGGGATGCCGAAGGCGGCAAAGACCTGCTGCCACCTGGCAAAGACCGGTCCCGGCGAGCGCATGAGGATGGCGATATCCGAATACCGCACGGGCCTGACACCTCCCGCCCCGTCGGACAGGACCCCGTCCGTCAAAAGCTGCCGTATCCGCTCCGCGGCAAAGGCGGCCTCCGCCTCGCTCCTGTCCTCAAAGGCCCCGCCGTCCGTCTCCTCCTCATCCGGGTCCCGCAGGTCCACTACGTCCAGCTCCACCTCCGGCTCCCCGGTCTCCGGGAAGTCCGCGCCGGGATAGAGGTACTCCCGCTCCGTATAGTCCAGCTCCCCCAGCCGGACGCTCATGGTATTGGCAAAGATGAAATTCACCGCCTCCAGGATCCCCTCACGGGAGCGGAAATTCTTGGACAGCACCACCCGGCGCGGCTCGCCCTCCCCGGCGTCTCCGTGGTCGGAAAAGGTCATGTATTTCTTCAGGAAGATGGTGGGATCCGCCAGACGGAAGCGATAGATGGACTGCTTCACGTCCCCCACGGCAAAGATGTTCCTGCCCTCCCGGGACACGGCGGTCAGGATGGCCTCCTGTATGGCGTTCACATCCTGATATTCGTCCACCATGATCTCCGCGAACCGCTCTCCGATCTCCCGCGCCGTCCCGGTGGGCCCCATGGTGTCCGGGTCTACCAGGAGCTTCAGGGCGAAATGCTCCTGATCCGAAAAATCCAGCACGCCCCTGTGACGTTTTGCCTCGCCGTAGTGTTTATCAAACAGGAGAACGGCGTCGAAAAGCGCCCGCATCCCCGGCGCCACGGCGCCCATATCCGAAAGCGCCCGCGCCGAGTCGTCCCAAAAAAGGCCCGAGATCTTCTCCATGGCCTTTTTGCAGGCCGAGCGGACAGCCTTCAGCTCCTCGTAGCCCGAGAGCCTCCCCGGAGGGAATTGGATGTCCGACGCCTCCCGCGCCCGGTCCCAGGTCCCCTCAAGGGCGCGCTCGAAGCGGCACAGGGACTCGTAGGTCGCCCGGAAGCTGGCCCCGTAGCCCTTCTCCACCTTTCCGTCCCGGGCGGCCTCGTCCAGCAGGCGCTCAAACTGCTCCCGCCAGTAGGCCGCTGCCTCCCGGGCCCTGTCCATGACGGCCCGGCCCCAGACCGTCTCCCCGGCGTCCGAGACATCTCCGAGCTTAAGCGCTCTCTTCTGCTCCTCCACCCACCTGGCGGGCGACGGATGGCTCAGGAGCTTGGCGTATGTATCCAGGATCACCGAGGCCAGCGCGGAGTCGTCCCGGCCGGCGCCCATGGTGTCCGCCAGGGCGAAAAAGCCCGCGTCCCCGGAGGCGTAAAGCTCCTCCAGCGTGTCCTCCAGCGCGGCCTGGCGGATAAGCCCCGCCTCGCTCTCGTCGGCGATCCGAAAATCCGGCGCCAGCCCCAGGGCGTGGGCGTTTTCCCGGATCACCGCGGCGCAGAAGCTGTGGATGGTGCCGATCCGCGCCCGCCCCACAAGGCCCGCCTCCCGGCGCAGCCTCAGATCCCCGGGGGCCTCGTCTATCCGTTCCATGATGGCGTCCAGGATCTTGCCCCGCAGCTCCGCCGCGGCGGCGTTCGTGTAGGTGATGATGAGAAAATCATCCACGTCGGCCCCGGCCTCCAGCCTCCGCATGAGCCGCTCCACGAGCACCCTGGTCTTGCCGCTGCCCGCGGCGGCGGAGACAAGCACCTGTCCGCCCCCGGTCTCAACGGCCGCGGCCTGTCCGGCCGTCAGTGATATCGCGCTCATCTCCCCGCCTCCTCGATCTTTTTCCAGATGTCGGCCGTCCGTATACTCGACGCCCGCCTGAAGCTCTCCCCGCCGCGCCCATCGGTGAAGCGGCAGGCGTCGTGGAATTTGCAAAACGCGCAGGCGCTCTCCACCCGCCCCCGCAGATAGGGGTTCGCCGTGATGGACCCGGCCCGGATCTCCCGGCTCATCTCGTCAATGAGCCGGTCAACGACGCGGGAGAGCTTTCCCAGCTGCTCGGCGTCGGCGATGCCGCCCCGGACCTCGCCGGTCCGCGAGGAGACCGTCACGGGCAGGCGCTTCCGGCTCCCGTGCTCCATGGCCTCCATGACCTCGGCGTCCGCCAGGATGAGCCCCGAGTAGCGCACCAGCTTCTGGCGGGCCTTTTCCAGCTCTTCCCCCTCCAGATCCCTGTCCGACCGGACCAGCTCGTCCCGCGCCGGGGAGTAGAGGACGCCCGCCGGCACGATCTCCATGCCGTACCTTCGTGCCCCCTCACGCTCCAGGGCAAAGAGGTAGATGAGCATCTGGAGCCCCACTCCGTTGATGACGTCCCGCAGGTCCATGGTCTTTTTCCCGGTCTTGTAGTCCACCACCCGAAGATAGAGCTTCCCGTCCTTCACCCAGCCGTCCACCCGGTCCACGGCCCCCACGACGGTGTCGCCCTCGCCTGTCTCCACAGGCGGCAGCTCCCCGTCGGGCGCGAACCGGAGCTCAAAGTCCATGGGTGTGAAATCCGACTCCCTCAGGTCCTGGTACATCGTCACCGCCACCTGCTGGGCCGCCCTGGTCAGCCGCCCGAAGAGATAGCGGAACCGGCCGGACTTGTTCTCCAGGCCGCCGAGCCTCCCGTCGGCGTACTCCTGGGCGAAGCCCGCCGCCATGCGCCGCACGTCGGCCTCGGTCACGGCCCTGAACCCGCCCATGGACTTGACCTGCCTGGCCGTCCGCTCCAGCACGAAATGCATGAAGGTCCCGGCCTCCGGCGCGTCCAGCGCCGCCTCGTCCCGGGGTCTGGCCCCCAGTCCGTATTGGAGGAAATAGGCGTACCGGCACGAATAATACTTGTCGATCTTAGAGGCCGAGAGCCGCATCTTTCCCCCGTAAAGCTCCCGGGCCACCTGGCGGCTCAGCTGCCCTCTGGGGGCGTTTGCCGCCCGCTCCACGGCCGAGAGCTTCCCCCGCCACTCCTCCTTCTCCTCGAACCAGCTCCTGGCCCTCCCGGCGGTCTCCCCGCCGTCAAAGGCCGCCAGCTCAAAGCAGGGCCCGGGCGCCGCGGTAAAGATCTCCTCCCCCGGTCTTGTCTGCGCCGTGCCGAAGAGCCTTTCGAGCCGCGTCAGGATATAGCTCCCCCGCGCCGGCTCGGGATACGTCAGCGTCAGGCTGTCCGTGGGCACCGTCAGGGCCGCGTAGACCCCCGCGAGCTCCCGCGCCAGCTTCATCTCCCGGTCATCCAGCGTCTCGATACCCTGCTCGCACAGCCGCTCCCGCTCCCGGTCGGTGAAGAGCCCCCCGTCCTCCGACCGCGCCGGCAGCGCGTCGTCCGTGGCGCCCAGCACGATCAGGTGCCGGACGCCCCGGGCCCTGATCCTGGCCATGTCGCCGGCCCGGACGCTGTCCACCGACGAGGGGATCACCCCCACCTTGTACTGTCCCAGCACCAGCTTCAGGAGCCTGACGAATTCCTCCGTCCCGATGGCCGCGTCCCCCAGGATCGCCGCGAATTGCTCCAGCGCCCCGACGATGATGTCCCAGAGCTGCCTGTATTCCCCGGCAAGCTCCGCCCGTCCGGCGAGGCTGAGGGCCTGGGCCTTCTCCTCCAGGATCCCGTAAAGCTCCGTCTCCTCCATGAATTCATAGACGGCCCGGACCTTCTCCACGGCGGACCCGGCGGCGGCCAGCTTCCCCGACAGCGCCGTCAGCGGCCTTGCCACCCGCTCCCGCACCGCGTTGATCCGCTCCAGAAGCTCCCTCTGCCCCTCCGATACGCCGTCGGAATACCCCTCCGGCGCCATGACCCAGGGCCTCGACCACATCCCCTCTCCCCGGATGTTCCACTTGAGCACGTAGTTCTCCAGCAGATCCCGGTCCTCCGGCGCGATCTCCACAAGGCCCGTTTTCAGATACCTGAACATGTTTACATAATCCCAGTTGCTGCCGATGCTGTCCAGCGCCGCTGTCAGGTGCGCCATCACCGGCTTTTCCAGGATATCGCTCATCTCCGTCCGGGCGGCGGGGATGCCGTAGCTGTCAAAGACGCAGGCCAGGATGGGCGCGTAGGCCGGCCACTGGGGCGAGACCACGGCGATATCCCGGAACCGGGTCCCGTTCCGCACCAGCTCCAGCACCCGCGCCGCCGCGGCGGCGCACTCCTCGGACATGGCCCCGGCGTGGATCACCGAGACGGCGGAGGCGTCTCCCCCGAAGCCGGGCGCGGCATAGTTAAACAGGTTCCTCTCCAGATACCGCAGCGCCGGATCTCTCCCCGGGACCTCTTCGAACCGGCGGATCTCCGTGGGCACCCCCAGCTCCCGCGCCCGGTGCAGCAGGGCGTTGGCCGTCCGCACTCCGGGCAGGAACAGAAGGTCCCGCTCCCCGATGTCCGGGCAGGTCAGCGTCACCGTCACGTCCGCCCCCTTCCTCATAAGCTCCCCGAGGATCCGGAGCTCCTGCCCGGTGAAGTCCGTGAAGCCGTCCACGAACACCCGGCCGGTGAGGCCGATGTCGCTTTTCCCGATGTCCTCCGCCAGCCTTTCCAGCCTGTCCCTCATGTCCAGCCCCGCGGTCTCCTTCACGGCCTCGAAGGCCTCAAAGATGAGGGCCAGGTCACTCAGCTTCCGCCCCAGCGTGCCCCCGAGCCTTTCGGAGGCCGCGGACATGGCGTCCGCTCCCGCCCCGGCGGACTTAAGCTCGTCATATGCGGCCAGCAGGGCCCTGATGAAGTCCGGCCGCCGGCCGCCCACGTCGTAGACCTTCAGCCGGGACGAAACAGCCATGAACGCCCGGCTCATGGCCAGGGTCCGGCCGCCGGCGTCCAGCGCGGGCCGCGCCATCCCGCCGGTCTGGGCGGAGACCCGGACAGCCAGCCTGGTGAAGCTCAGCGCCTGGGCATAGAGACACACCCGGTCCCCCAGCGCCGCCAGCGCCCGCTCGCAGTCGTGGGAATACTGCTCCGGGACGATGAGGATATTCCCCCCCTCGCCCCTCTCCGCCATCTCCCCCAGGACGGACAAAATATACGACGTCCTGCCGCTCCCGGCCCGTCCAAGGTAAAGTCTGAGCATAACGGCGCCTCCCTTAACAAAATCGATGCGGTTATGATGCTTTCGCGTCTATAATGATAAATGAAAAAGCCTGTGGACCCAGTATATCATAAAATTGTAACTTTTTGTAGTGGAGATGTTGTTTATTTTCACGTTTTCCCGGTTTATACTTTCTGGTAGACATAACACTCTTTTCTTTTGCTGTCAAAAGGTGTATAATACAGCGGAAAACAGTCGAATGCGCGGTCGATCCCGCGCCTCCACAGAAACGGAGCAGCGATATGAACAATTACAGCGGCGATCATGATATAGGGCGCGATCCCACGGTCCCGCACCACCCCCGGAATATCGATAACGGCGACAGGAGCGGGGCCCGCCCGGGCTCCGGCGGCTATCCCTCCTATGGGTCGGTGCCTCCCCGCCGCGTCCCCTCCTCCCCCCGTCCCTCCTCCGGGGCCTCCCGCCGGACGGCCCCCTCCTCCGGCGCCCGTCCCGCCCCCTCGGGCCGGCGGACCTCCCGGCGCCGCGGCATGAAGGCCTCGCCCCTTTTCTCCATGCTCTTCTTCCCCTGCGCCCTCCTTTATCACGAGCTTTTGCTTCGCCTCTATGACAGGGACTCCTCTTTCTTTGCCCCGGCCCTTTTCCGGATCCTCCTCTTTTCCCTGGCCTACGGGCTCATGGTGTTCCTGATCCTCGACCTCATCCCCGCCAAAAAGGTCTCCCGCTGGGTCGGCGGGCTCCTCTCCTTTGCCTTCATCGTGGTGATGTGCGTGGAGCGGGGCATGAAGGGCATGTTCGGCATCTACTACGGCGTCCTGGCCGCCGCCGCCACCGCCGGAAACGCGGTGGGCGAATTCGGCGGGAACGTGGTCACCGCCATCATCGACCTCATCCCCTTCATCCTTCTCTCCCTCATCCCCCTGGTGTTCTACGTCATCAGGCGCAGGGCCGTCTTCTACGAAAAGGGCCAGCGCTGGTCTGTCCGCGGCTTTGTTCTGATCCTGCTGGTCCTGGCCCAGTTCTTCGCCGTCACGCTGAGCACGACCAAGGCCGTCGAGCCTTACTATACCTACGATTTCAACATCATCTACGGCATCCCGGAGTTCGGGCTGGCCAATTCCGTCCGCCTGGAGTTCCAGTACGCCCTCTTCGGAATGCCGGAGGCGGATATGAGCTCCTTCCTTGAGGATCCCAGCGGGACCCAGGACCCGGGCGGAGAGCAAAACCCCGGCGGGACCCAGGATCCGGGCGGGGAGCAGAACCCCGACGGGACCCAGGACCCGGGCGGAGAGCAGAACCCCGGCGGGACTCAGGACCCGGGCGGAGAGCAGGATCCCCCGGCGCCGCCCCGGGAATACGGCCCCAACGTCATCGACTCCATCGACTTTGCGGCGCTGGCCGAAAGCACCTCGGACAAGACCCTCAAGTCCATGCACGAGTATTTCGGCTCCCTCACCCCCTCCATGGAGAACGAGTACACCGGCCTTTTCGCCGGCAAGAACCTGATCCTCATCTGCGCCGAGTCCTTTGACGATTACGTGGTGGATCCGGAGCTGACCCCCACCCTCTACCGGATGACCCAGCAGGAGGGCTTCGTCTTCACCAACTTCTATCAGCCCGACTGGACCCTGTCCACCTGCGGCGGCGAGTTCTCCGTCACCACCGGCGTCATCCCCAACTGGGTGAACAAGTCCGATTCCGCCCGTCAGTCCATCAACAACGCCATGCCCACCACCCTGGGCAACATGTTCCGGGCCATCGGCTACTTCACGCCCGCCTGGCACAACGGCGATTACACCTTCTATAACCGCAACGAGTATCTGGCCACCTACGGCTATGATTTCAAGGCCATCGGCTCCGGTCTGGAGCTGCCCACCAAGGGGTGGCTGGCCTCGGACAGCGAGATGATCGAGGCCACCGCCGACGAGTATATCAACAACTATTTGCAGACCGGCCAGCCCTTCCACACCTACTATATGACCATCTCCGGCCACGGCCCCTGGAAGTTTTCCGGGAACAAGTGGGCCACCAAGTACCGGAGCCTGGTGGAGGCCAAATACCCCGGCCTCTCCGAGCCGGCCATGGCGTTTCTGGCCGCCAACATCGAGCTTGACCGGGCCATGGAGGTGCTGGTGAAGAAGCTGGAGGACGCGGGCATCGCCGACGACACGCTGGTCGTCCTGGCCGCCGACCACTACCCCTACTTCCTCTACCAGGGCAACAGCCAGCAGGGAGATGACACCGACTACTATAACGAGCTGAACGTCCTCTTCGGCCGTCCCGAAGACGACGAGAGGGTCACCAGCCGCTACCGCAGCACCCTGATGATGTGGTCGGCCTCCATCCCCCGCACGGTGGTGAACACCCCCTGCTACTCCTGCGACATCGTTCCCACCGTCTGCAACCTCTTCGGGCTGGATTACGATTCCCGCCTCTACACCGGCCGGGACATCTTCGCCACCAACTACAAGGCGGACGAGTACTCCAGCTGTATGCCGCTGGTGATCTTTGCCAACAACCACGGCCAGGGCAACAGCTGGATCACCGCCGCCGGCACCTATGAGGCCAGCACCGGCGTCTTCACCCCCAACGAGGGCATCACCGTGGCCGACGACTACGTGAAGAAGGTCAAAAACCTGGTAAACGGCAAGATCCGCAACTCCAAGCTCATCATCACAAAGGACTATTACGACCACGTATTCAACTGATTTTCCGTAAGCAAAGAGAGATGAGACAGATGGCCGACGAAAAGCGCGACCCCCAAAATGCCTCCGCGCCTGAAAACGCGCCCGATAAGCCCAGGCCCTATTACCCCAAAAGCGTCAACGACGCCCTGAGGGAGGAAAACGCCGGCGCGCGAAAGCCCTCCCGTTATGCCCCGTCGCCCGCGGACGCCGGGACAGGCAGGCGGCAGGTCTTTGACTTTGACCGGGGATCCGACTCCCCGGAGGGGGCCGGCCGGAAGGCCCCGGCCCGCCGGGCCGCCTCCCGCTCCCGGTTCTCCCCCCTCTTTTTCCCCGCCGCCCTCCTCTACCACGAGCTGCTCCTGCGGGCCTTCGACGCCAAAAACGTCCGGTTCTTCGAGCCGGACCTTCTGCGCGTCGTCCTGTTCTCTTTGGCGGCGGGCCTGGTCGTCCACCTGCTTCTGGACCTCATCCCTCAAAAGTCCGTCTCCCGCCTGATCGGGGCCCTTCTGCTTCTCCTCTTCACGGTCTTTGTCTGCGTGGAACGGGGCGTGCGGTTCTTTTTCCAAATGTACTACGGCCTTACGACCATCGCCTCCATGGGGATGGAGGTCGCCGCGGATTTTCGGGAGGAGACCTCCTCCGCCATCCGGGGCATCCTCCCCTTCATCCTCCTGTCGCTGGCGCCCCTGGCCGCCTTCCTCCCCCTGCGCCGCCGGGTGATCCCGGACCGCGGCGCCTCCTGGGGAAAACGGGGCGTCCTTCTCCTGCTCCTGGTCCTCCTTCAGCTCGGCGGCTGGGGCCTGTCCGCCTTCGGCGCGTCCCGTCCCGCCTACACCTACGATTTCAGCTTCACCAACGCCATCCCCCGCTTCGGTCTTCTCACCGCCCAGCGGCTGGAGCTGGAGTATGCCGTCTTCGGCCTGCCCGAAGAGGATCTGAGCGGCTATATCGAGGATCCCGGCGTTCTCCCCGGCCCCGACGGGGACCGGCAGCCCGACGGCGGGCAAGCGCCTGATGACGGGAGCCAGGCGCCCGACGACGGCCAAACGCCCGGCGGGGACCAGGGGCCCGACGGCGGGCAAAACCCCGGCGGGGACCAGGATCCCCCGGCGCCGCCCCGGGATTATGGCCCCAACGTCATCGACTCCATCGACTTTGAGGCGCTGGCCGGGAGTACCTCGGACAAGACCCTCAAGTCCATGCACGAGTATTTCGGCTCTCTCACCCCCTCCATGGAGAATGAGTACACCGGCCTTTTCAAGGGCAAGAACCTGATCTTCATCACGGCGGAGTCCTTCTCCACCGCCGCCATGAGCGAGGAGCTGACCCCCACGCTCTGGAGGCTCAGCCATGAGGGCTTTGTCTTCACCGACTTCTATCAGCCCGACTGGACCATGTCCACCGCCGGCGGGGAGTTCGCCAATATGACCGGCGTCATCCCCAACTGGGTGGGCGGCAAGATGACCATCTACGCCGTTCTGGGCAACTCCATGCCCATGGCCATGGGCAGTATGTTCACGAAAGCCGGCTACAACGTGAACGCCTACCACGACCACCATTACACCTTCTACAAGCGCGACCAGCTCTTCCCGGAGCTGGGCTACGCCCACTTCAACGGCGCCGTGGAGGGGACAGACGGCGGCATGGGCTGGCCGGAGGCGGAGCGGGACGACTGGCCCAAGTCGGATCTGACCATGATGGAGCTCACCGCGGACTCGTATATCAACGAGTATCTGGAGACCGGCGTGCCCTTCCACACCTACTATATGACCGTCAGCGCCCACTCCAACTGGAACTGGAGCAACGACATGGCCAGGAAGAACCGGGACGCCGCCCAGGCCGCCCTGCCCGACGCCTCCCCCACCGTCCAGGCCTACGTCGCCTGCAACCTGGAGCTGGAGGCCGCCATGAAGTATCTGGTCGAGAGGCTGGAGGCCGCCGGCATCGCCGACGACACCCTCATCGTCCTTTGCACCGATCACTACCCCTATCGGATGCTGACGGAGGAGGCGGACTTTTATAACGAGCTGCGGGGCGTTGAGGACACGGAGCTCGACACCTCCCGCTTCCGGACCACCCTCATCATGTGGTCCGCCGCCATCGAGGAGCCTGTCACGGTGGACACCCCCTGCTACTCCTGCGATATCCTTCCCACGCTCCTGAATCTCTACGGCATCGAGTATGACTCCCGCCTCTATTCCGGGCGCGACGTCTTTGCCCAAAACTTCGAGCCTGACGAGTATTCCAGCTGTATGCCCCTTGTGGTCTTTGCCAACAACAAAGGGCAGGGCAACAGCTGGATCACCGCCGCCGGCACCTACGAGGCCGGCACCGGCACCTTCACGCCCCGGGAGGGCGTCACCGTCTCCGACGACTACGTGAAGAAGGTCAAAAACCTGGTGGCCGGCAAGATCAAATACGCCAAGCTCATCGTCTCCGAGGACTATTACTCCACGCTCTTCAAATAGATCCCGGATCGCGAATACCGCCGCCGGCAGCAGCCGGCGGCGGTATTATACTGATATCCAATTAAAATATCTTTCATTTGAACAGCGCCAAAAACCTGTTGATGAGCTCGATGGTCTTGAACCTCACCACATATTCCCCGGAGCTTTTCGTGATGAGCCTGACCTCCTCCCCGGTCAGTCCCAGCTCCGCGGCGGCGTCGGCGTCGATCACCGGCTCGTCGCACACCGGCGGGAAGACCACGCACCACCAGTTGTGGCCCTCCGCCGCCCCGATCCTGATTCGCAGCGACTCATATTCCCCGGCGGGCAGGGAAAAGGTGTCGTACTGCGTGGTGGGGAAGCTCTCCCGGCATAGTGATGCGGTAACGGCATAATTCCTCCCCCCTCGCTCCACCGCCTCGACCCCCGCCTCCACGATCTCCTCCAGGCTCTCCTCCAGGCGCCTCCGGGCCTCCTCTACCCCCTCTACCCCCCGGCATTTCTCCCTTACGACGGCCAATACGGCGTCCCGGACCTCCAGCTTCAGGGCCTGATCGGCCCCGGTATCCGAGTTTGCCACCACATGGAGCCTTATGAGCTTGCCGGACAGCTCCTCGGCCTCGCCGCGGGCTCCGGCGGCAAAGCCCCAAAAAACAGTGACCAGGATCGCCGCGATCAGGGCGATCTCAAAGGTTTTCAGCTTCATCAGACACCTCTCAAAAAACTAAAATCGGGCAGTGATCCGATCATTGCCCGATTTTTCTCAAATTATACGTGTTTTCCGAGAGGTTTTGCGAAAAAAATCTCTTTACAGCCGGGGATCTCCCAGGCCGCCGGCGCCTTTCCGGCCTCAAAAAGCCCGAAGACCACCGAACCGGTCCCGGTCATGCAGGACGCCAGGGCCCCGCGCCTCGTAAGCTCCGCCTTGATGCCCTCTACGGCCGCCCGCTCCGGCAGGACCTGCTCAAAAACATTGCCCACCTCCCGGCAGACCCCGCGCAGGTCCCCGCGCTCCAGGGCCCGCTCCATTCTCCCACCGTCCGGCCTTGTCCCGATATCGCAGGAGTCTATCCTGGCAAACAGCTCCGGCGTAGATACGGAGAAATCCGGCCTTGCAAGGACGATGTCACAGTCCGGCATCCCCGGAAGGTCCCGAAGGATCTCCCCACGTCCCGTCGCCCGCGCCGTCCCGCCGCGCAGGCAGAAGGCCACGTCCGAGCCGACCCTGGCGCAGATCTCGTAAAGCTCCCTGTCGGAGAGCCGGGATCCGGTGAGTCTGTTGAGCCCCCGGATCACTGCCGCGGCGTCCGAGGAGCCGCCGGCCATGCCGGCCTTGTCTGGGATGTTCTTTTTTATGTAAACCTTTACGCCCTTATTTGTTATGTTAACATACCTGAAGAACTCTTGTCCCGCTTTTCCGGCAAGATTTTGGAGTCCTTTTGGCAGCGAGTCAACATTTATGTCAACCTCTATTCCGGGCGTATCTGTGAGTGTTACGGAAACCTCATCCCACAGCGACACGGACTGCATGATCGTGTCCATCTCGTGGTAGCCGTCCGGTCTTTTCCCCTTCACGTCCAGCGACAGGTTGATCTTGGCGCAGGCTCTCTCAAGAACGGTCACTTTGAAGTCTCCCCAAAAAGTCTCCGAGCCGGGCAAGGGCCGTCTCGATGTTCTCCACGGAGGAGGCGTAGCAGACCCGGGCGAAGCCCTCTCCCCCGGGGCCGAAGGCCGTTCCGGGGATGATGGCCACGCGCTCCTCCTGCAGGAACCTGGTGCAGAACTGATCGGATGTGAGGCCGAAGCCGCCGATCCGGGGGAACATGTAAAAGGCCCCCTTCGGCTCGAAGCACGGAAGTCCCAGATCTCTGAGGCCCTTGAGCAGGAGCCGGCGGCGTTTGTTGTAGCTGTCGCGCATCGCCTCGATGTCTCCGTCGCCGTTGCGGAGGGCCTCGATGGCGGCGTACTGGCTGGTGGTGGGGGCGGACATGATGCCGTACTGGTGGATCTTCAGCATCTGCCTCATGATGGCCGAGGGGCCGCAGACGTAGCCCAGGCGCCACCCGGTCATGGCGTATGCCTTGGAAAAGCCGTTGACCAGCATGGTGCGCTCACGCAGCTCCGGGATATTGCAGGGCGACACGTGGCGCTGGCCGTAGGTGAGCTCGGCGTAGATCTCGTCGGAGAGGACCATGATATCCGTGCCCCGCAGGACCTGGGCGATGGCCTGAAGGTCCTCCCTGCGAAGGATGGCGCCGGTGGGATTGTTGGGGTACGGCAGGACCAGGAGCTTGGTCCGCGGCGTGATGGCGGCACGCAGCTCGTCGGCGGTCAGGCGGAACTCGTTCTCCTCCTTCGTCTCCACGTAGACGGGCACGCCGTGGGCCATGGTGACCAGGGGGCCGTAGCAGACGAAGCTGGGCACGGGGATGATGACCTCGTCCCCCGGGTCCACCAGGGCGCGGACGGTCAGGTCGATGGCCTCCGAGCCGCCCACGGTGATGAAGATGTCCGGGGCGCCGTATTCGATGTCGAACCGGCGCTTCAGGTATTCGGACACCGCCGTTCTGAGCCGCACAAGGCCGGCGTTCGAGGTGTATTTGGTGTGTCCCTGCTCCAGGGAGTAGATGCCCGCCTCCCGGATGTGCCAGGGCGTGGTGAAGTCCGGCTCGCCGATGCCCAGGGAGACGGCGTCCTTCATGGTGTCTAAAATGTCGAAAAACTTCCGAATGCCCGAGGGCTGGAGCTCCAGGACGTTTCGGGACATGAGCTTCTCATAGTCCATCATATAAACAGCGTCCGCTCCTCCTGTTCGGGCTCCACGATAAAGGCCCGGTGCTTATCCTTGTAGCGCTTCATGATGAAGTGGGTGGCGGTGCTGATGACGCCCTCGATGGGCGCCAGCTTCTCGGCCACGAAGCGGCTGACCTCCCGCAGGGAGCTGGCCGTGACGATGACGGAGAAATCGAAGCTCCCGCTCATGAGGTAGAGGCTCTCCACCTCGTCATACTGGTAGATCCTCCGGGCGATGCGGTCATAACCGTCGTCCCGCTGGGGGGTGATCTTTACCTCGATGAAGGCGGTGACGTTCTCCTCGCTGGTCCTATCCCAGTCCACCAGGGCCGTGTAGCCGTTGATGATGTGTTCCTCCTCACAGCGCTTCACCGTTTCCCGGACGTACCGCTCGTCCTTGCCGGTCATGGCGGCGATCTGCTCGGCCGTGTACCGGCTGTCCTCCTCAAGGAGCTTGAGTATTTCGTTCATGGTCATCCCTCCTGCTGGTGATTGAAGATAAGTATATCATATCGGATCCCATTTTGGAATAGCTTTTTTGTTATTTCCCGAAGAAGACGCCCGGCGGCCCCGGAAACGGGGGCGGCCCGGTCGAAGGAAAGCCCCCAGACCATGGATCCGGTCCGGGGGCTTTGAATTTTAAGGGTGTTCCGGACGTCCCGCGCCGCCCAGATAGTTCCCAAAAAACGTGGCCAGCCTGTCAAAGGGGATGGCGTCTTTTCCGCCGCCGTCATAGAGGTCGGTGTGGACGGCATCCGGAAGGATGAGCAGTTCTTTGTTATCGGAATACGGGTTGTCCCTGACCATGTTGGCGTAGGCGTCCCGGGAGAAGTAGCAGGAGTGGGCCTTTTCCCCGTGGACGATGAGCACGGCGCTCCTGATCTCGTTAGAGTACTGCAAAATCGGCTGATTCAGGAAGCTCATGCACCCGGTGACGTTCCAGCCGCCGTTGGAATTGAGGGAGCGGGGATGATACCCGCGAGAGGTCTTGTAATAGTCGTAGTAATCCTTCACGAAGAAGGGCGCGTCGTCAGGCAGCGGGTCCACCACTCCCCCGCCAAGCGCGTAGGAACCGGAGCTGAAATCCACGATTCGCTGGGCGTTCAGGGCCTTCTTCTTCTCGTACCGGGCGTCGGCGCTGTCCTCGGCATCAAAGTAGCCCTTGGCGTTGACCCTCGTCATGTCGTACATGGTCATGGCCGCCGTGGCACGGATCCGGGTATCCAGCGCAGCGGCATTCAGCGCCATGCCGCCCCACCCGCAAATGCCGATGATGCCGATCCTGTCGGGGTCCACATTTTCCTGCACGGAGAGAAAGTCCACCGCAGCCTGAAAATCCTCCGTATTGATGTCCGGGGAGGCCATATAGCGGGGCGTGCCGCCGCTCTCGCCCGTGAAGGAGGGATCAAAGGCGACAGTCAAAAAGCCCCGCTCCGCCATGGTTTGGGCGTACAGGCCCGCCGCCTGCTCCTTGACAGCGCCGAAGGGGCCGCACACGGCGATGGCCGCCAGCTTGCCGCTTGCGCACTTGGGAGTATACAAATCAGCCGCCAGGGTGATGCCGTAGCGGTTGGGGAAGGTCACCTTCCGATGCTCCACTCTCTCGCTCTTGGGGAAGGTCTTGTCCCAGGCATCCGTGAGCTTAAGGTTTGTTGAATCCGTCATGATTTTGCGCCGTCCTTTCCGAGTATGTGGTCTTTCTATATTTTATTATACATCCTTGACGGGTAGGGCGCAAATTGTTATAATTTATATCACGTTATTCGATTTTTGAATATCAGGGGGCGGTAAGATGGAGATACGGACGCTCCGTTACTTTTTGGCCGTGGCGCGGGAGGAGAACATGACCCGGGCCGCCGAATATCTGCACGTCTCCCAGCCCACCCTCTCCAAGCAGATCAAGGACCTGGAGGAGGAGCTGGGGAAAAAGCTCTTCATCCGCCACAGCTTCCGGATCGAGCTCACCGAGGAGGGCATCCTTTTGCGCAAGCGGGCGGAGGACCTCATTTCCATGGCGGATAAGATCACGGGGGAATTTACGGCGCTGGACGATGTCACCGGTGGGGACGTCTACTTTGGTCTTGCGGAATCCTATCAGATCCGCTGTCTGGCGCGGGAGATCCGCCGCTTCAAGGAGGTCTGCCCGAGTCTTCGCTATCACATCACCAGCGGCGACACGGAGCAGGTGACGGAGAAGCTGGATCGGGGGGTACTGGACTTTGCCGTTCTGGCGGAGGCCCCGGACACGGCAAAATACAATTTCCTGCGTTTCCCCGAGGCGGACGTGTGGGGGCTGGTGGTCCCCCGAGACTGCGCATTGGCGGAAAAAGAGGGAATAACCGCCGATGACCTTGCGGGCCTTCCCCTTTTCTGCTCCGAGCAGGGCTGGCGGCGGGACATCCCCGGCTGGTGTGGGGAGAAGATGGACTCCCTCCGCCTGGAGGGGTCTTTCCGGCTGTCCTACAACGCCTCGCTCTTTGTGAAGGAGGGGCTCGGGTATCTTCTCACCCTGGACAAGCTCATTGACACGAGCCCTGAGAGCGGGCTTGTGTTTCGTCCCCTCACGCCAAGGCTGGAGGAGCGGATCTATCTCATCTGGAGGAAGTATCAGGTCTTTACCCCGATATCCCAGCGGCTGTTGGCCGCGCTGAAGGAAGGACTTGTCATCAGATCATAAGGAGGGGTTCAAATGCTGCGGAAAATCATTAAAATCGACGAGGAAAAGTGCAACGGCTGCGGCCTTTGCGCCAGGGCCTGCCACGAGGGGGCCATCGGCATCGTAGAGGGGAAGGCCCGGCTTTTGCGGGAGGACTACTGCGACGGGCTGGGCGACTGTCTCCCCGCCTGCCCCACGGGGGCCATTGCCTTTGAGGAGCGGGAGGCCCCGGCCTATGACGCGGCGGCGGTGGAGGCAGCGAAAAAGAGGCCCCACGCCTGCCCCGGGTCCGCGGCAAGGGCTGTCCGTCATGAGGACAGCGGCGCTGTCGCGGGCCCTGTCCCCAGCCGGCTTGCCCAGTGGCCGGTGCAGATCAGGCTCACCCCCGCCAAGGCGCCCTTTTTTGACGGGGCCGACCTGCTCATCGCCGCGGACTGCACGGCCTACGCCTACGGGGGCTTTCACGACGACTTCATGCGCGGCAAAATCACGCTCATCGGCTGTCCCAAGCTGGACATGACGGATTATTCCGTGAAGCTCACTCGGATCCTGGCGGAAAACGACGTTGCGAGCGTCACCGTCGCGCGGATGGAGGTCCCCTGCTGCGGCGGCCTGGAAAGCGCGGTGAAAAGGGCCATCCAGGATAGCGGAAAGCCCCTCCCCCTCACCGTCGTCACCATAACCACCGACGGGCGGATCATAGGATAAGATAGGTTCGCTCGAATACGAATGTGGAGGAACTGGATAAATGGCGCAGATCATAAATGACAACATCCTGATTGCCGAGGTGGAGACGAAGAATATTATGACGAAGTCCAGTCTCCCGGTGGGCGGGTACTCCGTCAACCCCTATGTGGGGTGTACGCACGGGTGCAAATACTGCTACGCCTCCTTTATGATGCGCTTTGCCGGGCACTCGGAGGACTGGGGGACGTTTCTGGACGTGAAGCACTGGCCGGAGATCAAAAATCCCGGGAAGTACGCCGGTCAGCGGGTGGTGATCGGCTCGGTGACGGACGGCTACAATCCCCAGGAGGAGATGTTCGGCGCGACCCGCAAACTGCTGGAGCAGCTTCGCGGCAGCGGGGCGGACATCCTGATCTGCACGAAATCCGACCTGGTCCTGCGGGACCTGGACCTTTTGAAGGAGCTGGGACAGGTGACGGTGTCCTGGTCCATCAACACGCTGGACGAGGGCTTCAGGGACGACATGGATAACGCCGTCAGCATTGAACGGCGTATTGCCGCCATGAAGCAGGTCTATGACGCCGGGATCCGCACCGTCTGCTTCGTGTCCCCCGTCTTTCCGGGGATCACGGATTTTGAGGCCATCTTTGAGCGGGTCAGAAATCAGTGCGACCTCTTTTGGCTGGAAAACCTGAACCTCCGGGGCGGGTTCAAAAAGACCATCATGGACTATATCGCGGACAAGTACCCCCATCTTTTGCCGCTGTATCGGGAGATCTATGACCGGCATGACCGCGGCTATTTTGAGGCGCTGGAAAAGAAGGCGGAGGAGCTGGCGAGGAAATACGACTGTCCCTTTGTGGATAACGAGATGCCCTACGGCCGCGTCCCCCAGGGGCACCCCGTCATCGTGGACTACTTCTACCACGAGGAGGTCCGGGGCTCCGACAACACGGGCCGGCGGAACGTGAAGGCGGCGGTGAGACCATGACGCAGGCGGAACGGCGGGAGTTTATGGGCGATTGCGGTCAAAACCGCTGCGGCTATACTGGTTACGGATTTGCGGAGAAGGAAAAAGCGCGCCGTTGACTCCCTTTCGACTGCTGATCTCACAGTTTCTTTCTGTACGCTCCCGGTGTGACGCCGTACTTCTTTTTAAAGGCGTCCTTGAAATAGTTGCTGTCGGAGAAGCCACAGCGAAAGGCGATGTCGGTGATGAGGTCGTCGGTGGTCAAAAGCTCGTAGGCGGCGTGCTGCAGGCGGATAAACATGAGGTATTCATGGATACCGATGCCGACGGAGCTTCGGAACTTGCGGCTCAGATAGTTTGGGCTGTACCCCGCGGCGGCGGCGATATCCGCGGCGGTAATGTGTTCCATATAATGGACGCTTATGAACCGCGCCGCCTGGATGATCTGCCTGTCGGTGGTGTGGATCTCGTCCGGGATACTGTTGAGGAGCCGGCACTCCCGGTCGCAGAGCAGGAAAAGCTCCTGGAGCAGAGCGCACAGCATGGGCTGGGAGCACCTGTCGTTGATCCTCTTCTCGTTCACCATTTTTGTAAAATGGGCGCTCATCTGACCACGGTACTCCTCAGGCGTCTGGAAGATGCGCGTGGCCGTGAGGAACTCCTCCTGCTGGGGCAGGAGCTTTATCACGCGCTCATTGAGGTCGGTTTTATTGAAGTGGACGACGTGCCTCCTGCACTGGCCGGAGAGATAACGCGTATAGTGGAATATCTCAGGAGGGATCAGCATGAAATCGCCGGTGTGGATGTCGTACATATGGTTTTCGATGAAAAAGCGGCATGTGCCGCTCTCAACGTAAAAGAGCTCAAAGTACGCGTGGCAGTGGGGGTGGGGCATAACATACCCCGCGCATCGCACGGCTGTTTCCGCGCAGATCATCTCAAGGGGCTTTTGGGGCGGTGCGGCTTCATTCTTTACCATACTATCACCAGCTCATTGTTGAAAAAACAGTATTTTCAGGATATTATATTCCAAAAACAGTGGAAAATCAAGAAAAACAGTTGTAACATAGCGGTGTTCCAAGTCAAAGTCGTTTTCACGGCGCGGGAGGGATAAGATATGGAAACGGCTAAAAGAAAATACACGCTGTTTACGGCCAAGCAGCTTCTCTGGCTCGTCGCGCCCATTGTGATCGAGCAGATCTTCTCCACCTCTCTGGGCTTCTTTGATTCGCTGATGGTCTCCAACATGAACGCCACGCAGGCTGTTCGGAGCAACGCCAGCAACGCCATCGGGAACGTGGATTATATCAACAACCTGATCATCCAGCTGTTCTCCGCCTTCGCCACCGGCGGCGCCATCGTCACCTCCCAGGCTCTGGGGGCCGGCGACAGGGAGCGGGCGAACAAGGTCGCAAAGCAGCTGCTTATGCTGGTCGTGTGCGTCTCGCTGGGTGTGGGCTGTCTGTGTCTTGTGCTGAACAGGCCGATCCTTCGGCTTTTTTACGGCAATGTGGACGCCTCCACCTTCTCCTACCAGCGGACGTATTTTTACGTGACCGCCGCCTCCTTCCCATTCATCGGGCTCTTCAACGCCTGCGCGGCGTTGCTGCGGGCCCAGAGGAAGAGCTTTTCCACCATGGCCAGCGCCGCCATAAGCTGCGTAGTCAATGTGGGGCTCAACGCCATATTCCTGTTCGCGCTGAATATGGGCGTTCTGGGCGCGGGACTCGCCACGCTCTTTTGCCGGGCGATACCGGCTGTCTTCATGCTGGTCCTGCTGGGCGGAAAGGACAACGTCGTGCGGGTGCGGATCGCGGAGCGGTTCCGTTTTGACGGGTCGATGATCCGAAGCATTTTAAAACTGGCCGTGCCCAGCGGCGTGGAGTCGGCGCTCTTTCAGCTGGGGAAGCTTATGACCAATACCTTCGTCAATGCCGGCGTGTACGCCACAGGCGCCAAAAGCATCACGGGGATCGACGAAGCGGGCGAGCTTATCCACATCAACATCCAGGCCAACGGGAACGCCATTGCCAACCAGATCAACAACTTCGCCTCGGTGGTGGGCAGCGGCGTCGGGACCTCCTGCCTTACCGTCATAGGTCAGTCGGTGGGAGCGGGCGACCCGGACCAGGTCAGGTACTACATGAAGCGGATGTTCATCATCTCGTATGTGGCTAACGGGATCTGCGTGGGAGTGATCCTGGCCCTCATGCCGTTTTTGACACAGCTCTATGGGTATGCCGACGAGGCCAAGGAGATCGGGAGACATTGCCTTTATCTCTGCCTGATCTTTCAATTTTTTACATATCCCCTCTCCTTCACGGCGCCGTCCGTCCTGAAGGCCACGAGCGATGTGAAATATGTGATGGTCAGCGCCGTCGCGTCCATGTTCATCATGCGCGTGAGCCTGGCGTTCCTGCTCACGACGGACCGGTTCCCCGGTATGCCGGAGCTCGGCGCCATGGGTTATTGGATCGGTATGTGCTCCGACTGGGTGCTGCGTTCGATCCTCTTCTCCACGCGCCTGCTGTCAGGCCGGTGGAAGAATGCCTCGGGGCTTATTCGGGAACCCTCCGAGACCGCCGGGGAGGGCGCGGGCTGACGCCCGGGAGGCAGATCATTTCATAATATTTACTGAAAGCCGCGTCGTTTTTGACGCGGCTTTTTCATATTTCTCCACCCGGAGCCGTATTTCCTCATGAGAGCGGATCGGGACACCCCGCGGCTGCGACTCACCTGATTGATCGAGAAAAATTACTCCATTTTTCATCCTCCCCTATTGACGTGTTCACGGGTGGACATGATATAATGATAGATGTGAAAATGTTTTTTGTCGAGCAGGAAATGAAAGTTTTATCAGGGCTGGGCCGGCCCAGCCCTGTCCGTGGGGTCCCCACGGACAGAATGAGCTCTAACTATCCATGTGAAAGCGAGGATGGAAAGATGAAAAAACGGATCATAAGCGTATTCCTCTCTGCCGTGCTGGTCTTTGCCCTGCTGCCCGTAGCGGCGTGGGCGGCGGACGTCCCGTTCGAAAACAACGGCGGCAACGGCACAGCGGGCAACCCGTATCAAATCAACGACCTGGACCAGTTCGAGGCGTTCCGGAATTATATCAACGCGGATGCTGACGGCGGCAAAGACGAGTATTTTAAGCTGACGGCACCTATTGATATGTCTGCAAATTACAGCGCGGGAAGCAACACATCATGGACACCGATTGGAACGGAAGACAATCCATTTTCAGGCACATTTGACGGCGGCGACTTCGAGATAAGCGGACTTTACATAAACACTGAGGATTACTACACAGGTCTGTTTGGGTATTCCACCGGCACGATCAAAAATCTCACCGTTTCGGGCAGTGTCACCGGCGGCACATATACGGGCGGCATTGTGGGAGAAAACGAAGGCGGCAGCGTCGAAAATTGCTGTAACAAAAACGCGGTAAATGGCGTTTCCTCTACAAGCGGCATTGCGGGATACAACAAAGGCGGCAGCATTGAAAATTGCTATAATACGGGAGCAGTAACGGGCACTGGCAATTGCATAGGCGGCATCGCGGGAAACAACAGCGGGAGCGTTAAGAATTGCTATAACACGGGAACGGTGAGCGGCGCCGGTTATGTAGGCGGCATTGTGGGAGAAAACAGCATCGCCGTCATTGTGGGCGACAGCGGCAACATTAAAAGCTGCTATAACACGGGAACGGTGAGCAGCACAAACGCCACCTATATCGGCGGCATTGTGGGATCCACCGGAGGCAACGTTAAATATTGCTACTACCTTGATACCTGCGGCGCGGGAGGAAGATTTGGCGGCACGTCAAAAACCACCGACAAATTCGCCTCCGGCGAGGTGGCGTGGCTTTTGCAAAGCAATCAGGATATGCCCGATCAGCAGGTGTGGGGGCAGAAGCTCAGCGACAAAGCGGACGGGTATCCCGTGCTTACGAGTGAGGAAAGTAAAAAGGTTCTGAAGGTTACGTTCGCGACACAGGAAAACGAGGCATACGACGCGAAGTATACAAATCCGAATGGTACTGTGGAAATGCCGGAAACCCCCGAAAAGACTAATTATACGTTTGAAAAATGGGCAAAAACGCAGAACGCGGACGGTGACAAGTTTGACGCGAAAACCCCCGTTACCAGCGATATGACCGTGTACGCCGTGGGGCACGACCATTTCGGCGGCGACAGTGCGGACATAACGCTGAGCGCGACTTACGGCTACGATGCGCCGCTTACGGTCAATTTGGACGAGCATATGAAGTATGCAAACAAGAGCGTTGCGTCCGAGGGTAAGTTTACATACGCAATAAGCGATAAGGGCAACACGAACGCGAGCATAGAAAACGAGAATACGCTGTCAGTTCCCACAGGGCTTAACGCGAATGATTATACGATTACTGTTAAGGCAACAGAAAAAACGCCGCAGTATTCCCTTATGAGCGTTGAGGATTTCGGCACGGAAGCTGTGACGCTCACGGTTAAGGTGCACATAGCGAAAGCCGCGTCGTCCGTAACAGTCAAACCGACGGCAAAGACAGATTTGACGTATAACGGTACGGCGCAGGAGCTTGTGACAGCGGGTGAAACAACGGACGGCACAATACAGTACAGTCTTGATAATGCCGACTATTCCGCCGATATACCGAAAGGTACAGAAGCTAAAACATACACAGTTTGGTATAAGGTGGTCGGCGACAACAACCACAACGACAGCACGCCGCAGTCCGTGGACGTTACGATCAAAAAAACCAATTCAGAGGTTACTGTTGCAGACAGCAGCGCAACATATGGCGATACGCTGACGCTTACAGCGGAGGTAAAGAAAAGTAATACCGCCGGTATCGGCCTTATGTCTGTGGAACAGGATAAAGTAGATTTCAAAGCCGGCGAGACCTCGCTCGGTACGGCAACGGTGGAGTACAGTGATGGCGAGCTAAAAAGCGTCGGCACGGCAACGCTTAATGTTACTGTTGATAAAGCGAAATACGACGCGATAAAGGCTGCGGAGGGTAAAATCACAGCCGAGTACGGCGGCAGTGTGAATTTGAACGAGAGTAAAAAGGATAATATTACCGTTACGCTGAATAAGAAAACGCTTACATACACGGCTGCGGCGACGAACAGGAAATATAACGGCGAAACGACCGTTGAAGTGACACTTGAGCCGACTAATGCCAAAAGCAGTGATACTGTAACATTAACGGCAACGGGAACGATTGACGACGCGAACGCGGGTAATGGGAAAAGCGTTACGATAACAGGCGTTACCGTAGGCGGCGCGGACGCGGAATATTATGAAGCGGCAGTTGCTCCGACCGAAGCGGTTACGGTGAATATTGAGAAGGCTGATTCGACCGTTACTGCTCCGACGTCAAAGACGGATTTGACGTATAACGGCGAGGCACAGGAACTCCTTGCAACAGCAGGATCGGCGACCGGCGGCGAATTGCAGTACAAGGTTGACGAGGGAACGTACTCGACAGCCGCGCCGAAAGCGACAACAGCCGGAGAGCATACCGTTTATTATAAAGTAGTTGAAAATGACAACTATAACGGCATAGCGGAAGCAAGTATAAAGGTCACGATCGCAAAGGCTACGCCGAAATTCCCGACGGTCGGAGATGTTGACGGCGGTACATATGAACCTGACAAGAAACTTAGCAGCGTAACCGTGCCGGAAGTAGACGGCGGTACGCTCGCGTGGAGCGACGGCGAAACGGCTCTTAATGCAGGCGCAAACAGTGTGCAGGCGGTATTCACTCCCGCAAACAGCGAGAATTACGAGCCTACAAGCATTGACGGAACGGTTACGGTAAATGTCGCAAAGGCGACGATCACCGGCGTGGCGGTTCAAGATATAACGGCGCAGTTTGACGAGACGCAGCCGGAAAAGCAGTACACGCTTGCCGAGCCGACGGGAACGATTGAGGGCGATACCGTAAGATATGCCGAGGGCGACTATAACGAGGCAAATGACAGAGAGGCGGATTGGAAGGAAACCTGTCCGAGTTACAGTGACGAGGGTACGGATAAGACGATTACGGTCAGAATAGAGAGAGAAAATTATAACACCCTCTATCTCAAAGCTACTATAAAGATTACAAACGAACCGGCGATTAGCGGCGTTGATGTAACGGCAAACGACGGTCTTGTTTACAACGGCGGCGCGCAGGAGCTTGTAACCGTAAAGGGAGCGCTTGGAACAGATACCGTTACATACTATGTAAACGACGATCCGACAGGCAGTACAGAAAAGGCGACGGGTACGAACGCGGGCAGCTACTCGGTCAAGGTGAAGGTTGAACGAGAGGGTCATCATCATTTTGAAAAGACGGTCGAGGTTACGATTGCAAAGGCGGATCCGACCACGGTCGTAACGCCGAAGGATTTGACGTACACCGGCGCGGCACAAGAGCTTGTGACCGGCGAGGCCACCGGCGGGGAGCTGCGGTACAGCCTGGACGAAAGCGCCTATTCCGCCGACATCCCCACAGGCACCGAGGCGAAAGCGTACACAGTCTGGTATAAAGTGATGGGCGACGCCAACCACACCGACACCGACCCCGCCTGCATCACCGTCACCATCGCCCCCTTCCCCCTCACCCTTGAGCCGGTGGAGGTGGAGACCCCCTACACCGGCGCGGCGATCTCCGTCACGGTGGCGCAGACCAGCGGGCAGATCCCCATCATCGACCCGGAAAAGATCACCGTCTCCTATGAGCAAGACGGCGCGGCGGCGGAGCCGGTCCTGCCGGGGACCTATGACGTGCTGGCCAACCTCACCGATCCCAACTTCACCCTGACGGGGACGGCCAAGGTGGGCTCGCTGACCATCACCCACGTCCACGTCTACGCCGAGGAGTGGACCCACGATACAGAGGACCACTGGCACGTCTGCCAGGGCGTGGGCGCGTGCGACGCGCCCCGGAGCGACCTGGCCGCCCATGTCTGGGACGACGGCGTGGTGACTCTGGAGCCGACCACGGAGGCGGAGGGAAGCCGACTCTACACCTGTTCCGTCTGCGGGGCCGCCAGGAGCGAGCCTATTTCCAAGGTGAACACCTTCCAGATCTCCGGCGTTGTCACCGATCACGACGGAACTCCCCTGTCTCCGGCGGCCATCCGGCTCACCCGCGGCCAGGAGACGGTGGCGGAGACCGTCACCGACGACCATGGACGATACAGCTTTTCCAGCGTCCCGGCGGGGCTCTACAACGTGGCCGCCACCTGGGACACGGTCACCAAGACCATCCTGGTGGAGCTCTCCGATGCAGATGCCCATGAGCGGAACATTCAGATGCCGGAAGGCAAGGTCAGCAGCGTGGTGGAGGTCCTGGGTGAGGACACCCCGGACGTGGTGGTCGGCGGCGTGGACGCCATAGCCGAAGCGGAGACGGCCTCTCCCGCCGAGACGGTCACTGTCACCTTGACGGTGGAGAAGAAGGATACTCCCGCCGACAAGGCGGCTCTTGAAGCCGCCGCTTCCACCCAGGCGGCAAATCTCACCTATCTGGATATGACCCTGACCAAAACTACTACCGGCGCAGGAAGCTCGGAAGTAACGATTACAGATGCCAGCGCGGTTCTGGAAATCGTCATTCCGTTCGACTTCACGAACAAGACCAATGTGACCGCCTACCGCAGCCACAACAATACGGCGGAAGCCCTTACGAAGGCCGACGCTGATGCCAGGATCGACGGCACTTTCCGGCTGGACGAGGCGGGCGGCAAGATTTACATCTATGCCAGCAAGTTCTCCACCTATGCCATCGGGTACACCCCGACGCCCCCGGCGCCTCCCACCTACACCACCACCGTGACCCAGCCGGAGCACGGCGCCCTGGAGGTCAGCCCGGCCTGGGCGGTCGCCGGCAGCCGTGTGACGGTAACTGTCACGCCCGACGCGGGCTATGAGCTGGGCGCCCTGACCATCACCGACCGCAGCGGCAACGCCGTGGAGTACAAGGACAACGGCGACGGCACCTTTACCTTCGTCATGCCCTCCGGCGGCGCGACGGTGGAAGCCGCCTTCGCGCCGGCCTGCATGCGGGACGAGACCTGCCCCCTCGCCAAATTCACCGACGCCGCGCCCACAGCCTGGTATCACGACGGCGTTCATTACTGCGTGGAGCGTGGCCTGATGGCGGGCATCTCCGCCACAACCTTTGCCCCCGACATGCCCACCAGCAGGGCCATGATCGTCACGATTTTGTGGCGGGAAGCGGGCAGCCCGGTGGTCAACTACCTGATGCAATATGACGATGTGGAGCTGGAGGCATGGTACACCGAGGCCGTCCGCTGGGCCACGTCGGAGGGCGTGGTGGACGGCTACGGCAACGGCCTGTTCGGCCCCAACGACCCCATCACCAGGGAGCAGCTTGCCGCCATGCTCTGGCGGTATGCCAAAGCCAAGGGCTGGAGTGTTTCCGTTGGAGAGGGCGCCGACATTTTAAGTTTTGAAGACTTCGACCAAATCTGCGAGTGGGCTGTCCCCGCCATCCGGTGGGCGGCAGGCAACGGTATCGTCCAGGGCAAGGGCGGCCTTCTCGACCCGCGGGGACAGGCAACGCGAGCGCAGGCGGCGGCCATGCTTCAGCGGTTTTTAACTTCAAAGATAGTCCCGGAGAACACCTGATCGATCCGTGCGGGGGCGGCGAACACGCCGCCCCCGCAGGAATCGTCTACCTTGGGCGTCCGGCGATTTTGGGAACGATAAAGGTCAACCCCCTTGCGGCGCAAGGGATTTCGGATTTACAGAGAGTGAAAAGAAGCAGCACCGTTGACTACTGTTTGACTACTAATTTCAGGGAATTGACTACTGTGTTTAGAATATCGTTCGGATATTAAAAGGCACCCCCGAATGCGTTGCGGTTCGGAGGTGCCATTTTTGTTGCAAGTGAGAGGTCCACATTAACTTTTCTTCATCGTGGAAGCCTCAATTTCTTTATACTTTATACGCAGTCAAACTGGGAGGCGCAGTCTTTCAATCTTGTGATCACATCGATCTGCTGGGGGCAGGCACGCTTACACTGGCCGCAGGCGATGCAATCGGAGGCGCGGCCCCCGTTCTTTACCGCTTCCGCATACCGGCGTCTGCCCTCCTCCAACTGCCCCCATACGAGCTGTTGGTTCCGGGCGGCAAAAATCTCAGGGATCGCGATCTTTTTCGGACAGCCCGCCGTGCAGTAATGGCAGGCGGTGCAGGGAATGGATTTTACGCCGGTCATAATTTCCTGGGCCCTGCGGACGGTGGCCTGTTCCGCACTGTCCAAGGGCTTGAAATCCTTCATGTAGGAGAGATTGTCCCTCATTTGCTCTATGTTGCTCATGCCGGACAGCACCGTAATGATCCCGTCCAGAGAAGCAGCGTAACGGATCGCCCAGGAGGCAAAGGAAGCGTTCGGATCAGCTTCCCGGAATATCTTTTGCACGGCCGCAGGCGGGTTTGCCAACGCGCCGCCTTTGACCGGCTCCATCACCACGATGGATTTGCCGTGGCGTCTGGCGACCTCATAATTCTCACGGGCCGTCACATCGGGATTTTCCCAATCGGCGTAATTGAGCTGAAGCTGCACAAACTCGGCGTCCGGGTGGGCGGTGAGCAATTCGTCCAGAATATCCGGCGTGGCATGGAAAGAAAAGCCCCAATGCCGGATAAGCCCTTTTGCTTTCTGCTCCTTTACAAAATCCCAGATGTGGTATTTGTCATAGGTCTTGTAGTTCCCCGCCTGCAAAGCGTGGAGCAGATAGTAGTCGAAATAGCCCGCGCCGGTCCGCTCCAAACTGGTATAAAACTGCTGCTTGGCGGTCTCTTCATTATGAGCGCCCATCCATGCGCACAGCTTGGTTGCCAGCGTAAAGCTCTCACGGGGGTAGCGGTCTACCAAAGCCGCTTTCGCGGCCCGTTCGGAATCGCCGCCGTCATACACATAGGCGGTATCAAAATAGGTCAGCCCCGCCTCCATGAACAGATCCACCATCTTTTTGACCTGTTCTACATCAATTTTTCCTCCCCGTTTGGGCAGACGCATCAGGCCAAAACCCAGCTTCGGGGTGTTTTCTCCAAAATATTGTTCCATGCTATCCTCCTGGTTACTCTAATGCCTTTTTTACCCATGCAGCTACCGTGCTTTCAGACCTTGCGGCGTCCGCACCGTGAACGGCAAGCCCTTTTCCAAAGGACGCGCCTTTGCAGATCTTCTTCAGGTCGCGTTCACAGGAGCCGAGGCCGCTGCCCTCGTGGGTCATGACGGCCATTACTTTTTTGCCGGTGAAATCCAGCCTTTCAAGCTGGGTGAACACCGCCATCGGGAAGGTTCCCCACCAGCACGGCCCACAGACGAAGATGTTGTCATAGTCCGAAAGGTTGTCCAGATACTTTTTCAGCTCCGGCCTTGCGCCGGCGCGAAGCTCCCGCTGGGCCTCCTGAGTGCAGGTGGTGTAGTCCGCAGAATAGGACTTCACCGTATCCACCTCAAACAACTCGCCGCCCACGGCCTTCTGAATGAACTCTGCTACAATCTCCGTATTGCCCTTGGCAAGTTTTTTGATGCTGCCGTTCCAGTAATTTTCTCCTTTGCGGGAGTAGTAGATGATCAGATTCTTAGCCATGATAAATTCCTCCTTGTTTTTTGGTTTATCTTCCTGTCATTTTTTCCATTTCCGGGGCGTACCGTCCGCCATAGACGGTGTTGCTGTCCGAAATTTCCGTGAGCCGCGCCATATCTTCGTCGGAAAAATCTACATAGGCGGCGCTCATATTTTCCTGCAAGCGGCAGGGGCTTTTCGTGCCGGGAATCGGAACGATCCACGGTTTCCGGTGCAGCAGCCACGCCAGCGACACCTGCGCGGGTGAAAGCATTTTCTCGTCCGCAAAAGCCTTGACCGCCTCCGCAAGCGCCTGATTCTTTGCAAGGTTTTCCGGGTCGTTGAAACGGGGGATGGTGTGCCGGATGTCGTTATTCGCAAAGGCAGCGTCCTTTGTAACTTTTCCGGTCAGAAATCCTTTTCCGAGAGGACTGAAAGGCACAAGGCCAATCCCCAGTTCCTCCAAGAGAGGGATGATCTCATTCTCCAGATTGCGATACCAAAGAGAATACTCGCTCTGAACTGCCGTCACGGGGAATACGGCATGGGCGCGGCGAATGGTGTCCGCTCCAGCTTCGGAAAGCCCGAAGTACAAAACCTTGCCCTCGTCGTGAAGTTCTTTGATCGTTCCCGCGACTTCTTCAATGGGGACATTGGGATCGACCCGGTGCTGATAGTAGAGGTCGATATGGTCGGTACGCAGACGGCGGAGCGAACCCTCCACCGCTTTTCGGATGGTCTGCGGGCGGCTGTCCAGCCCCCATGATTTCCCGTCGTGGATGTCCCAACCGAATTTTGTGGCGATCTTCACCTGATCCCGCACCGGCTCCAGCGCCTCGCCCACAAGTTCCTCATTGGCATATACGCCGTAGACCTCGGAGGTGTCAAAGAAGGTCTGTCCCATCTCCACCGCCCGGCGAAGGAAGGCGATGCACTCCGATTTTTCCGGGAAAGGAGGATAACTCTGCGACAGTCCCATGCAGCCAAGCCCGACTGCGGAAACCTCCAGCCCATTCCCTAAAATTCTCTTTTTCATATCCGTCTCTCCTTAAAATGTTGATACAGCGGCCTCTGTGATCTGCCATACGTTTTCTCTATGAGCCAGCGTCATTCGGATATACAGCCTCCAAGTGTGGCGGCCTCCGCCAAAGACAGCGGCGTTTACAATGCTTTTTCCCCTCATCTTCTTTACACTTCATATTGTACGAATTTCTGTTGCAGGGAGCAATTCGGATTCCGGGGCTTATCTATAAGTA
>CANQPU010000010.1 GCA_947625815.1 uncultured Oscillospiraceae bacterium | reverse complement strand
GAAGCAAGGCCGCGTAATCCTTCAATATTCTACGATAGGTGGTTTATTTTCGTGTCTGTTGGGACGGGTGCGGTCCAAAGTAAGGAGGCCGACTATTTGAATTATGTTTTACCTGATCTACGCACCCGCCACATCGAAGTTTGACCTCTCATACCCCTCCTCGGCGTAGGGTGAGCCAAGGTTATACTGCCCGTAGGAGAAATACATGCTAAATGCTATTGATGACGATAAAAAAGTCGATTATCTGGCGGCATTAACACGGTGCCACATTCTTACAGAATTAAGTAATTTTAGCTCTGCAAGCTTTTGGTTATATGTACGACGGAAGAACTTGATTATTTGCGAAATTTCCCAATGGAAGGTACCACTGAAAAGACCGCAATGGTCTCCATGCTTTATCAATACGGGCTGTTTGTTGAGCGGGATTATGAAAAAGAAATAGGCGGAGGTCCTGTTAGATTTACTCTATCCGATTTTGCGAAAGCCTTGAAACAAAACTGCTCAAATTTCATGGATGGTTTGAACGGTGAGGAACGACTTACTAACTATGAGCAGTTAACACCGATAAAACTTACTATATCGCCTCGAATTGTATAATGCTTAAGTTTTAGTAATTATAGAATAATGCTGGAGGTGTCTCGTGTGTTCTCCAAAAAACACCCCACTGTCGACATCACTCATAAATCCGTCCCGACATGGTACGGCGGCACGAAGGTCGTGCCCACCTCTAAATCTGAGCAGCGCAAGATGAAGGCGGAGATTCTCAAGCGTGACCCGAAGGCGGTTGTCATCGACAGCGCGGCGAAGAAGAAGGATTTGAATTGGATTGACCGCATCGAGGAATTTGACCCGTTCATGGATTGAGGGACAACATTTACATATCCTTAACTAAAAAACGTCCGGGAGCCGATTTCGTGTCGGCTCCCGGATTTTTTATGTGGCATTTATGATCTTCAGCGCCTCCTCCTCGCTCAGCTCTCCGGCGAGGTATTGGTCACGGGTGTCGGTGGCTTTGGTGATCCAGTCGTAGAGCTCGGCGGAGGTCAAGCTCTTGTCGGTGGCCTGGTTGAAATCGCGGGTGCGCTCGTAGCGTTTGTACATGCGCTGGCGGGCGCGGTCGAATTCCTCGATGACCTTGTCGCGGCCGGCGTCATACTTGTGCTTGAGGCGGGGGCCCAGATCCTTGCAGGTCTTCTTGTCGCGGATGACGCGGTCACAGTAGAGCGTTTTTCGTTTCGTCTTCGGTACGAAAAATCTGCCGCAGCACCGGCAAAGCTCCACGGTGGGTTTGCGCTCGATGAAGTTCAGGAGGAGGAAACAATAGTACGATGTGGGCGAGCGGAAGTGGTAGCGGTTGGTAAGATGCCCGTCCTTACTCATCAGCATGGTCTGAACAAACTCCGTCTTGTGGAGCGGCCTGTACTTTTTCTTGAAGTCCAGGGCGACGCCACGGTGGAGGTCGCTGAGAAGTTGGACGGTGAGATTTTGAAAGAGGACGATCTGCTGCAAAGGTGGAACCACCGCGTGAGTCGCCTCGAGCAAATGCTCCAGCGTCCCGTTGTTAACGGGGATGGTGTCGTCCAAGACCGCGCGGGTCAGTGTTCCCTGAAGTGGATTGTCACACTCGAAGGTGTACACGAAGTCCGAGAGGGTCTCCATCATGTTCTCGAAGGTGTCCTGGTCGAAGACGTGGCACTGGTTGAAGTCTGTGAGGATGTAGTTGGACATGGTGGTGATGTAGTTGATGACCTGCACATACGGCCCGAAGTTGAGCTCGGAAAACTCAATGATCTCCTGCTCGACGGTGGAATCAGGCAGCCGCGTCTCCACCTTGTCGAATACAGACAGCGGACTGTCCGGCGTGATGGGGTAGTCGTGGAGCGCGTCCTCTAATTTTCTTCCGCGAAGTTTTAAGTGAACAAGCTTCCTCTTCAACGTCCCGTCAGGGAGCAGCGAGACATACAAACCCAGGTCCTCCAATGGTTCTCACCCCTGTCTAAAAGTGTTATTCCTCCGAAATGTTCAAGAACGCTGTTTCATTTTTAAATCCTCTGTCCTGATGTAAGATTATATCACAAGCGGGAAAACCGCGCAAGAAAACAAAAGGAGGATGAAAAATGAAGCAAGCGATGTACACAAGCTACGAGGCCCTGCCGCTGTTTCTGAACGCGGAGACGGTGGCGAAGGTGCTGGGGGTGTCCATCTCGTCCGGCTACGAGCTGATGCACGAGGCGGGCTTCCCGGCGCTGCGGATCGGGAACCGGCTGATGGTCCCCAAGGAGAAGTTCATCCAGTGGGTGGACGAGAGGACGGGAGGTGATAAGAAATGCAACTGATGCCAGGAGAATTTTTCGAGATGCCCTCCGCGGTGTTCCAGATGGACCTGACGCCGGAGGAGCTGGCGACCTACGCCTATCTCAGATACCGCAAGAACAACCGCACCCACAAGTGCTGGCCCAGCTACAAGACCATCGGTGAGGCCATCGGGCGGAGCCGGAAGTCTGTGGCCAAGTACGTCAGCTCCCTTGAGGAGAAGGGCCTTATCAAGACCGAGAACACGGAGATGATCACGAAGAAGGGCGTGCCCCTTAACGGAAATTTGATGTATACCATCCTGCCCATCCGTCCCGCGATAGCGCAGTTCAACCGCCGCCTCATACGCAAGGCGGAGGTTCAGAACGAGCGGCGGAGGATACAGGCGGTGCTCAATGAGCGCGGCGCGTGAGGCCGTGTGTCGAGGCGTGTGCGCCCCGTGGCTCCAACATGGCGTGGACACGGCGACAGGCAGAGCCCAACGTTGGAAAACCTACGCGGTGTGACAGAAACCATATTTCAGTCAAAATCCCCCGTTCGATTATGGAACAAGATAAAGGGCCGCACCGCTTCGCGGCACGGCCCGGCCACAAAGCCCCGCAGGGCGGGGCTTTTCCGGGGAGGGAGTCCGCACCGTTTTTCGGGGCATGTGAAAAATTCCGCACCGGTCGGCGATGCGGAAACGCCCAAAGCCTTAGTGCCGCAAGGACTTTACCCGATTTATTATAGGTATACATGACCGATTTTAGGAGGTATTTTCATGGAAAACAAAAAAGGCTCAACTTACTGGCTCAGGCCGGAAACGATTGCGAAAATGGACAGGCTCATGGCGTCGGCCAACTGTCAGAGCCGCAGTGAGTTCGTGGAGAAGTCGGTGGAGTTCTACACTGGGTACCTGGACTGCCTGGACGCCTCGAACTATCTGGGGCCGGTCCTCTCCGCAACCATCAAGGGCATACTGGAGAACAACAATAACCGTCTCCGCTCGCTCCTCTTCAAGTGGGCGGTGGAGCTCAACATGGCGTGCCACACCATCGCCGCGCACTATGGGGTAAGGGAGATGGACCGAAAGGCCCTCCGGGATTTCGCAGAGGACGAAGTCAGGAAGACCTGCGGCCAGGTGAGCTTCGACCACGCGCTGGATGTGCAGCGGCGCATCCCGGTGAAGGACAACCAGAAGTGGCCGGGATAATTATCAGGGAGAGCGCGCGAAAAGGTATAGCTATTCCGCGAGGACTGTGGTATGTTGTGTTGCTACAAAGGAGGTGGTCATATGGCCAGCAAACGTCCCGACGGTGACGGCACCGTTCGCAAGCGTGCGGACGGGAGATGGGAGGGGCGCATCGTCATCGGGCACAAGGCGGACGGGACACCGATCTACAAATCCGTGTTTGCCAAAACACAGAAGGAGCTGATGCCGAAGCTCCACACGCTCATCGACGAGTACCGTGGCGTGGAGGTCACGGACTGTGACATGACGTTGGAGGAGTGGGCGGAGAGGTGGCTCATCGAGTACGCCGAGCCGACGCTGAGGCCCAGTACCGTGCGTGGATACAGAAGTAATCTGAAAACCTACATCAACCCCGCCCTTGGCGACAGACAGCTCCGGGCCATCCGGCAGAAGGACGTGCAGCGGTTCTACAACGCCCTCAAACGTCGGAGGGTGGAGCGGGGCGGGGAGGTGGTGCCCATCGCCGACTCCACCGTCCGCAAGGCGCACCTGCTCCTGCACGAGATCATGGACGCGGCGGTCAGCGCGCGGCTCATCTCCCGCAACCCCACGAACGGCACAAAGGTCCCCAAGGCCAACTACGCGCCGAAGGCGATCCTGAACGAGGAACAGCTTGACCGCTTCATGGCCGCCATCCGGGCGGAACCCGTCTGGTACGACTTCTTCTACACGGAGATCACCACGGGCCTCCGCCGGGGCGAAATCTGCGGGCTCAAGTGGTCGGACCTGGACGAGGTCGGTGGCAGACTGACCATCCGGCGCACCGTGAAAAAGGGCCCCGGCGGGGAGCTGGAGATCGGAGAGACCAAGACGGAAAAGGGAATGCGGACGATCCTCCTGCCGTCAAGTACACTGGAGGTCCTCAAGGAGCGGCGCAAGTCCGCCGTCAGTGAATGGATATTCCCAAGCCTCTGGAATCCCGCCGAGCCCGTGGCCCCAAGCTCCGCCTACCATCGGCTGAAGGTGATCCTCAAAAACGCGGGGCTCCCGGACATACGGTTCCATGACCTCCGTCACACCTTCGCCACCCATGCCCTGACCAGCGGCGTGGACGCCAAGACCCTGTCAGGAATCCTGGGCCATACCAACGCCAGCTTCACGCTGGACACCTACACCCACGTGACGACGGGGATGCAGGAAAACGCCGCCGAGATCGTCGGCGGGTTCATCGACGAATTATTTGGAGAGGAGCTGAGACCGTGGCAAAGCGCAGAAAAGCCGGCGAGGGCACATTAAGGCTCCGCAAGGACGGGCGCTGGGAGGGCCGGGTGGTCGTGGAGTACGACGAAAAGGGTAAGCCCAAAACGAAAAGCGTCCTGGCCCACACCAAAGAGGAGTGCCTTGAAAAGCTGTCCAAACTCCGATCCCAATGCGGCATCGTGACCGGCAAGGCGCGGCCAGGGATGCCCTTTGGAGAGTGGATGGATCTGTGGTACAAGACGTACTCAAAACCAGGCCTGCGGATCACGACGCAGAAAACCTACGAAAACCGCATCTACCAGCACATCATTCCGGGGCTTGGGAAGATACCGCTGGACAAGCTCCGGCAGAGCGACCTCCAGCAGTTCTACGCCCAGCTCAAAAAGTCCGGGCGCAAGTCGAGGGCGGACATCTACGGCCCCGGCCTCTCTGACCGCATGGTGCGCTCTTGCCACACCACCTGCCACACGGCGTTGGAAAAGGCCGTGACGGAGGGGCTAATCCCGGTCAACCCCTCCGTGGGGTGCAAGCTGCCACCGAAAAAGAGCGCCGAAATGCAGGTGCTGACCCACGAGGAGATGCAGCGGTTCCTAATCCAGGCGAAGGAGGATGGCTTCTTCGAGCTGACCCTGCTTGAATTATCAACGGGGATGAGGCGGGGCGAGATTTGCGCGCTCAAGTGGAGCGACCTCAACTTCAAAACCGGCGCCCTGCACATCGAGCGCCAGGCCATCCACGTGGACGGCGCGCTTCAAATCTCCAAGCCCAAGACGAAAAGCTCCGACAGGACGGTGATCCTGCCCCCGGCGGTGGTGAACGTGCTCAAAGCCCTCCGGGAGCGGACGGATTCCGAATGGCTGTTCCCCTCCACCCGCCGCCCCGGCCCCATCGACCCGCAGAGTGTCTACCGCAAAATGAAAAAGGCCCTTGACCGGGCCAACTGTAAAAATATACGTTTTCACGATCTTCGTCATACCTTCGCCACTACCGCCCTGGAGCACGGCATGGACGTTAAGACGCTCTCCGCCATCATCGGCCACGTCAGCTCCGCCACCACCATCGACATCTACAGCCACATCACCGACACCATGCGCCAGAACGCCGCCAATCTCATCGACAAGGGCATCACTCACAATGACGCCCCCTCAATCGCAGAACCGCCCAAACCGGCCCCCGTCCCCAAGACCCACGCCCCCAAATTCACCCCCTACACCGGCAAGATCCGCAAATCCGGCACCGGCGGGATATACCAGATCAACGCCCACCTCTACGAAGGCCGCTACACCCCCACCAACGCCGAGGGTAAACGCGAGTTGCACACGGTGTACGCGAAGACGAGGGAGGAAGTGGAGCCAAAGCTGGAAAAGATGATCGGGGAGGTGAGGGAGAGAATAAGGCTGGAGAAAGAGGGCAAAAAGTACACTGCCTAATCTAAAAAAACTCCACGAGCAAACCTAACGCTCGTGGAGTTCCTGATAGTTCCTACATTTTATCAAAATACTAATCAGTCATTTGTAAATTCTCACAAAACAGTCATTACGCTTAGACTGGAAAGAGTTTATAAAGGTTTCTGCATCTGTAATCTCTCCGTTCGGATCATAAACAACAAACATAATGCCATACTCCATTGGTATTTTTGTTATGTCAGCTGCAATTCCTTCAGTTACCTTACTTGGTGGAGTGCCTTTTCGAATAAACTTACTTTCAATAATTAAATTCCCTTGTGCATGGTCGGCTCGATACGATGAAACGCCGAAAATGAGAGAGGGACATTCGCGCGTAAATGTACCCTGTGATTTTAAGATTGCTTCTACTTTGTCATTAAAATCGTTTTCGTTTGTGGGTTTTTCACGTTGAAACATAACAGGGAAAGCGCGCTTAAATAGTTCGTCTAACTCCTCAACACGAATTGAACAAGGAGTACGCAAATAGCCACGACTTGCTATGATGCCAAGCATTGAGTTTTGATTTAGCTGATGAGATATATCATCAAACTTGTTTCTCATAAGTGTTGCAGCGTTCATTACTGATTTTCCATATCGACAGACTAAATCAAATATCTCGTTGAGCTTGTCCTCCTGATTGTTGAGACCTGGCCAAAACTCAATCAAATCCATAAGCTCGTTTGGATACTTTGATAGAAAGTCTTCGGGGGTAGAGATATCTTCGAGGTTTGCTAATCTTAATGTTGAATAAATACGTTGTTTTGTCTCATCGTGGTCGTCATTTGGAAAGGCAGTAATGAAATCTTGGGCATAAAGAGCATCATAGTCAGAAAGGCCTGCAGCAAAAACTGAAAACCTCCGATCAATACATTGAGAACAGCAACCGCAATGAGGAACTTGTCCGGCTTTTCGCCTGGTTGAGCTGCAAGATACAGATGATGCAATAAGACTTTCCTCCCCATACCTTTTGAAGACTTCCAATATTTCGGCTTTGGTCATACAATAATATGGAGCGATGATATTAAATGACGGATCAAAAAGTTGGTAAAAATGCCGGAGCAATGCAAGAGTTTTGGGGTGAGTAGTACGACTTGCGCGGGCATTAATTACATCGACTTGTTTTGATAAATTCATACTTGTAATGCCGTTTTCGTACACGAAAAACTCATGCTTCCCCAAATAGGAGCAGATGGAAAAGGCAATGGCTGAAAACATGAATATTCTAGTGCGTTGAGTTTCATCTCTGCTTTTTAGCCCATTCCGATTACAGCATTCAAATCCATATTTCTTTATTCTTCCAGAATATTTCTCCTTTAACTTTGAAATCAATACATCTTGCGTATGGGTAACATTTTTATTTGACTTATGACTGACAACGCAGAGCGTGCGATCGGGGTTTTCATTCAGCCTTTGAACGGCTCCGGCTAATGAGTCAAGTCCTCCGGAAAAAAGCATTATATCTGTTGATGAGGTTGCATCAATTCCGGAATAAACGCCAGAAAACAGAGAGAGCTGTTTACTTTCAGGTTCTGCAGGGTTTCGGCTTGTTCGGCTAAAAATAAAAGAGTAATTTCGGTCCCCGGTCATAAATGAAAGAGCCGCGTTCAACCGTTCTTTTGTCTTCTTGTTGTTCCAGAATTCATAGTCTAATACAGGGATATGGAACTGGAAAGAACGAGCCCAGGATTCATAACTTATACTGTCACGTTCACCGCGGTCTGCCATACGATCAGCGCAAAACACATAGGCGGCAATTTGTAATAGATCGAGTATTCTGATAGGCAATTCATCTGGATTTTCCAAGAATCGCTCATAGCCTATATTGATATTTGGTAAAAGATCATCTTGAGGAATATGGAGTAGATTGATTTTTTCGGCAGTACATTCAGTGGAAGAACACATTTCACCGCAGAAAACTTGAATAATCTTGGGAGCCTGCTGTGTCATTGACCATCAGCCTCCCTTCTAAACTCCTCGCGCAATTTGTGGAAGGAAAGCTTCAGAAAACCCTCAATTTCTTTTCTATCTGGCAATGAATCTGATGCGTTTTTGTTAAACCACCCTGCTGCAAAAGATTCGGTTAATTTGGAAATTTCAAAAGTATGGTCGGCAATTGCCTTTGCTTGACTGGATAGTTGCGTATTAAACCGGGTCAGGGCATCATAATCATCAATTCGACTTGCAGCCTCTCGTTCTATGTAATATTTAATTTGTCTCTCAGTGAAGGAGGCAAAGAAACTCCGGGCCATTTCACAAAATGCGGAACCGGTACCCACAGTTTCCCATACTGGTTGAGATGAGTCATGAAATAAAGATAGTTGATTTGTTTCATGACCTTTCTTATAGTCGATAATTGCTTGCATAACAGCATCTTTAGCAAGCTTATTCGTTTCAAGAGATCCGAAATCCGTTGAAATAAAATTTTGAGCACTTGATAAAATTGAAAAAAGAGAAAGATTTGAATCTACAAAATAACCATGTTCATTTAGAAATCCAACCTGATCTTCCTGCTTTGCAGAGAAAGATAATACGACAATAAATGCCAAAGCCTTATTGACAGATTCGTCATAAGGCATCCTTTCATATACTTGTTTGGTCGCTTCAAGCGTTCCATTGATTACTTGAGCAACTGATACATTGCCTTCGTTGTATTGAGACAGTTGGTCAGCGATTGCTCGCCACTGTTTCGTGTGTGGCAAAAAGCCAATTCGTTCATGTCCCATAAAATATCCCTACCTGTCTACCTTTTCATCGCTTTTGATGGCATTATTGGTTCAATGGAAAGGCCTTCGCTATGATTATGATTATAAGCATATTAACATGTTCACATTTTAAGTGTTTGGTGCTTTGATAGGAAAATACTTAATTTGGATGCAGTTTTTTGATTGGTAATTATTAAATTTCCAAAGAAATCTGATAATCCTTATAGGAAACCATCTTTTTCTCAGAGACCATATCTTCGGGGCCAAGGGAGCCAAACAGGAGCGGAGAATTGGGATCGTGTTTACCGGCGTTGGTTATGACCGCCGCGTTGCTATAATTGGCGTAGCAGTACAGGCAGCCGTTTTTGCAGGTGTTGTATGCCCCGATGTCGATGCTTTCAATACAGCCGCATTCAGCTCTTTGGTTTTTGTCCTTCCCCACGTTCAGAGAACATCCGATGAGCTTGGAAAACAGGCGGTCGTCGATGCACCTGGCGTGGTGTATGCCGTATTTCTCAAGGTCAATGCCCTCGGAACACGTCTCGATGTCAAGACCGTAACTGTGAGCGATCTCAGCCAGCTTTCCCGCCAGCTCGTCCTGCAACTGCACGGGGAATTCTCTCATAGAAAGGCCGGCTACATTTTTTTGCGTTTTCCGATACATATCAATAAAGCTAATTGTACACTTTCTCGTGTAGGGACTCAGCTTTCTGGCAATCTCCTCAAAATACCGAATGTGGTAGTCCATCGTGTAAATTTCACTCAGAAAAATGGGATCATATCTCCATATGACGCGGTCGGGGCCAATGGCGTCCGAGAGACGCTGGAAAGCCGGAATGATTACATCCTTCTTGCTGGGGATTCCCGTCTCCACATCTTTTCCGTAGGAAGTCAGAGTAAACTGGAAGTAATACACGTAGTCCTTCAGCCAATCAAGCTTATCTAGCATGGGGATGGGATTCTTTGTCCAAAAGACGATGCCGTCGATCACGTCCGGATCCAGGCTGATTTTACTGACCTGATGGATATTCAGCGGATTGCGGACAAGGACATACCCTTCTCGAAGACGGTTGAAAAACCAGGCGGAATAGTAGGTAGGTATGTCTGTTCTTCTGCTGGCGCTGATGATCATGATCATGCCTCTTTCATGAACTTAAAGATTTGGTATCTGATCAATGAACTGCTAAGTGTAGGGAACCGCCTGAGCCTTTCAACGCAATCTCCGCTGTCAGAGCAAGTGTCGACTCGAGTACAGAGGCCTGGCAATATACATGTCAAATAATCTACAACGTCGGATGGATGATTGAAATCGCTGTCGAGATTGCGTATTTTATCATCTGGCTCCATATGCGGGGAGGTTTCCGGGTCGTCATGTGAGGTAAAACCCACTCTAATCATATTATGATACATTTTTCTGGTTTTGTCCATATCATCGTCCAAATTATACGGGTCGGCCCTCAGAGAGACGAGAAAATAGACAGTCTCCCCGTAAACGGCCAGATCACCGATCACCAGGCACATACGCTCAAGGGCCTCGTCCGAAAGCTCACTAATGGATTTGGGGAATATATACACGTCTGTTAATTCTGCCACGTCGCCAGTTATATAGTCAGCGAGATCACACTCTAAGAATCCCACATCATCAGCGCAGCTATAAAAATGCTTTTTGTAGTGCCAATTTATCTTGTCAACGCCTATGTATTTTATTTGACTGTCGGGGAAGGCGCGCCTTAAGGACCAGCAATCGATCATGGCTCCGCACCCGACGGAGGTTACGGAGATATGACTTGTGTCAGGGAGCATTTTCCGCAGCTTTAGATACATACATTTGTATTCAAATGCGTAAGCATAGGCATACCGCAGCAGATACAACTGCTGGACGTTTATGTCCGAATAGTCCGGAATTTTTCTGAAATCGAAGTGGACGCCCTTCAACTTACACAGCTCCTCGCCGGATTCAGCGTATTCCCTGAAATCCTCCAGAATCTCATCCAAATACTCGTTTATGCTTATCATTTGTGATTCCTCCGTTTTTATTCTAAGTGCAAGACGGCTTCAGAAAGCTTTCCAAAGCCCCTTTTATAAATAAATGTTTTCACGAACAATAATTGTTACATTTTTCGACAATTTTTTCGAAACAATCCTTAAATTCACAATTTGCGCTTTAGAAGAAATGAGATATTCTACCCCGCCTAAACTAAAAAAGGCCGGCTGAGAACGCTTCTCAGCCGGCCTTTTGGTCCGAGTGGCGGGATTCGAACCCACGGCCTCGACATCCCAAATGTCGCGCCCTACCAACTGGGCTACACCCGGATATTTAATTTTAGGTTTTTGCGGTTGTGGTCAACTATGTGGTCAAGCCCCTTTTCGCGGAGACTTTTGCGGGGAGAGGAAACGGGAAAACGCTTAGAGCCGTGCGGTTTTTGAAAGGTTGACGCTTAACAACCCTCCGCCGATGTTACACGCTCCCAAATGTCGCGCCCTACCAACTGGGCTACACCCGGATATTCGGTTTTGCGTTCTTTCGGGATCGCTCAGCCGCGCGGCTTTGCGCGGGCAAGTCCGTGAGCCGAAGAGGCGCCCCACGGGCCGCGGAGGCGGGGCCGATTTGGAAAGACGGGGGTATTATATAACATTTTTTTGCGGGACGCAAGGGGGCGGGGTTGGAATTTTGGGATGGGTGTGTTAGAATAAAGAAAAAAACGCAGGGTGATCGTATGCGAATGAGAAAAAAGCCCAATCTGATCCCGCGGGTGGAGCGGTGCGAGGCGCTTCTGGAGAGGGAGCCGCAGGCGCACAGGGGGCGGTGGCTCCAGGACTTCCCGGGGCACGAGGCGCTGCATCTGGAGCTGGGCTGCGGAAAGGGCCGGTTCACCGTGGGCATGGCCCAGGCCAACCCCGGCGTGCTCTTTGTGGCGGTGGAGCGGGTGCTGGACGCCATGGTGATGGCCATGGAGCGGGCCAGGGACGCGGAGGTCGCGAACGTCCGTTTCCTGGACTTCGACGCCTCCGGGTGCGAGAGCCTCTTTGAAGCGGGGGAGGTTGACCGCATCTACATCAATTTCCCCGATCCCTGGCGCAAATCCCGGCAGTTCAAGCGCCGGCTGACCGCGCCCGCCTTCTTAAAAACCTATGAGCGTATCCTGAAGCCCGACGGCGAGATCTGGTTCAAAACGGATAACCGCCCGCTCTTTGACTGGTCGCTGGAGCAGTTCGAGGCCGAGGGATGGGAGCTCTCCGAGGTGACGAACGACCTGGAACCGGGGACCGGGGGCTGCATGACGGATTACGAGGCGAAATTCCGCCAGCAGGGCGTGCCGATCAACCGCCTCGTGGCCCGAAGAAGGCGCTGATATGGGGCGCCTCACGCCCTGCGCCTTCGTTATCGGCGGCCTTCCGGACGACCCACAACCGAAAGCCCATCCTTAACTATTTGAAGCTCCGCGGATCTGACCGCGGGTAAGGAGACAACATGTACATCCAATATTCTCTTCCGCTCCGTTTTGACGGGCCCGATTTCACTCCGGCGGGGTCCGTCCGCGCCTCCGCCATCCTCCACGCCTTTCAGGACATCGCCAAGGCCCACGCCTCCGCGGAGGGGCTGGGATTCGACCGGCTCATCGCCAGAAACCTCATCTGGGTCATCACAAAATACCGCTTCCGCTTGCTCGGGGACATCCGCCCCGACACGGACTATACCCTCCTTTCCTACCCGCGCCGCACGGGGTCGCTGATCTATGACCGGGACTTCCACATCCTCTCGCGGGACGGCGGGGAGCTGGCGGTGGGGACGAGTCAGTGGTGCATCGTCAATGCCCTGACACGCCATGTGGAGCAGACGGATCTGGACTTCGCCGGCGTCTACAACCCTGTGCCGGCCATGCCGGAGGGGATCGAGCGCATACGGCCGAAAGATCTTGCGCTTGTATCCCGCCATACGGTGACGAAAGAGGACCTGGACGAAAACGACCACACCAACAACTGCCGCTACGCCGACATGGCCCTGGAGCTCCTGGGCGTCCAGTCGGTCCGGGAGCTGACCATGACCTTCGCCAGCGAGACACGCCTGGGCGACGAGATCGGGCTCTACCTCTCCCCGGACGGCGTGGCTGCCGGGAAGCTGGGCGACAGCCTGGTCTTCGCGGCCAAGGCCGGATAAACGGAAAACGGGCGGGTGTCACACCCGCCCGTAGCAGCTTGTCAAAAAACGATTTACTATTTTTTGCAAGGACATGTGCCTTGCAAAAAATCCCTTTTGTTTTGCAAGTGTGCGCGCGTCGTCGCGCAAGCCGCTTAACCTCGCCCCGGTGCAAGCACCAGGGCTCAGGCGCCGGCTTGGCTCCTCCTCTCCCCACGCAAGCGTTGCTTGCGCGGGGACCCCGGCGCGCGCGTAGCAAAACAGCAGGGGAAATGGGCCGACATTCCAATTTTGGCCCATTTCCCCGCACGTTTCCCCTTGTCGGGAAAAGGCCGAATGGCCTTTTTCGACAGTCTCAAACGGGCGGGTGTCACACCCGCCCGTGAAGGCACAGTCTGTTATTTTTGAAAGATCGACAGGCCCACAACGATGAGAATGATCAGGAAGTCCTCGTCGTGGCTCTCGGAGTACAGAAAGAACAGCATCGCCGCCAGGAACAGATCGCCGGAGTCAAGGCCCGCCGGAAGGATGCCCCGGGACGCCGGGGCGCGCGGGGGCTCCGGGCGCGGATCCCTCCCGGCGCCGGCGGCGGGAGGCGGCGCCTCGCGTCGCTCCTCCGGATCCGTCCGGCGCGGCGGCGCCTGGGCGGCCTGACGCCGTCCGGCGGGGTAGGAGGACGCCTGACGGTAGGCCCAGACCGGCGGGACATAGCGCCTATAAACCGAGATCGGGATCACCCCCCAGCTCCTCCATCGCGGCCCTCGCCACGCGGGCGATGCGCGCGATCTTCACGGCCCTGTCCAGCGCTTCCCGGCGTTCGGGGCGCAGGTAGGGCTTTACGGACTCCATGAGGGCGGTCTTGTCGTCCCGTTTTTCGCCGCCGAGCTTCCCGAAGAGCCGCCCGATGGCCGCCATGGCCCGGGGACTGATGTCCCCAAGGCCGGGGATCCCTCCGGCGTCGGCCTCCGGCTTCTTTTCCGGCTCCTCGCCGGAGGAACCGGACAGCTCCCGGGCCAGCCCCATGATCTTCTCCATCTCCTTGGGAGAGGAGAGGATGGAATTCAGCATATCATTGAACTCGGCCATGTCCGGCTCCTATTTTTTGCCCATGAGCTCCTGAAGGCGGCTCATAAGCTGCTTGCCGGAGTCCGTTTGCATGACGCCGGAGAGAGCGTCGCGCAGGGCGGCGGTGTCGCCCCGGCGCACCGCGTCCTCAAAACCGTTTTTCTCCAGCATGGCCTTTACGCGCTCGCCCTCCCTGGAGGCGGCGATCCGCCGGATCTCCGCTTTGTTTTCGACGATCCGCCGTCCCTCCTCGCCGGAGAGAAACTTATCCGCCTTTTTTTGAAGGTCGTTGTCCAATCAAGATCCCTCCAATCGATTTCTCTTTCACCACAGTATATTCCGTCAAAAGGGGAAAGGTGACTTATGAAGATCCTTGTTTTATCCGATTCCCACCGCAATCTGCCGCCCATGGAGACGGCGGTGCTCACCGAAAAGCCCGACCAGATCATCCACCTGGGCGACCACGAGTCCGACGCGGAGGACCTGGGCCGCTTCTTTCCCCGGATCCCGGTCTGCTCCGTGGCGGGGAACTGCGACATGTTCTCGGACGGGACGCGTTTCAAGCTGGTCACCTTTGCCGGGAAGAAGCTCTTTTTGACCCACGGCCACCACTACGGCGTGAAGACGGGGCTGGACGCGCTCGTCAATACCGCCCTGGCCGCCGGCGCCGACGCCGTCCTCTTCGGCCACACCCACAGGCCGTATTACGCCCAGATCGAAGGCGTGCCGGTCATCAATCCCGGCTCCATCGGCATGGGCGGGAGGACCTACGGCGTGCTGACCATTGAAAACGGCCGGATGACCTACGAGGGGAAAAGCGTGGACCGATAGGGGCCCTTATCCGAAAAACACATGCCGCCCGATCTCCGTGATGAACGGGCGGTGCTTGGAGGCCCAGCAGGTGGCGGCGCGGGAGGAGGGGGAGAAGTAGAGAGCCGCCTCCACCACGATCTCCCCCTCCAGGGCGATCTTCGCGGCGCGGACACAGTCCTCCGTGGGCTCGCGGTAGATGGAGCCGGAGTAGGCGGGGGAGAACTGGATGCCGCTCCGCCGGTCGAAAATGACCTCCTCCACCGTGTCCGGGAAACCGTCGGTGGCAACGCGGTTCAGCACCACATTGCCCACGGCGATCTTCCCTAAAAAAGGCTCGGTGCCGGCCTCAGCGTAGATGATGTGAGAGAGCCAGTACAGCTCCTCCGGGTCATAAAAGTCCTCCCCGGGCGTGATCGGCTCGTCGGAGGGCGTCAGCTCCGCCCGGCTGCCCTCCTCGTTCACATACAGGGCCGCCCCAAAGGCCAGAGCCAGCGTTTCAGCCGGGACCATGCAGACGCCGTCCGAAAGCTGTACGCCGCCGGGAACATAGAGGCACCGGCCGTTGGCGGAGAGCCACTCCTTCCCGAAGGGCACATACATCTCAAGCCCCGGGGCGGCGACCGCGGCGGAGGAGTCCTCCGGGTCCCAGACGACGGAGGCGCCCAGCGCCTCCGAGACGGTGCGCAGAGGTATGTAGAGCGTTTCGCCGGAATAGTAGGGCTCCACCGGAAGACGGACCCAGCCCCCGTCCACCGTCAGGATAAACCCGTCCAGGCCAGGGAAGGGGAGCTCGCTGAGCATCGCGGGAAGCGACGGGAGCTCCGGGAGCTCCGGTATGGCCGGGACCAGTACGGAGAGGGCGCACACAAGCGCCAGCAGTATGGAAGCGCGCAGCATACGATCACCCTTTACGAAAAATTTCACAGCGGATGATCTGATCATACCATGGCGCGGAGGAGAAAACAGGCGGAAATTAGTTTACATATTAAAATTTATGTTAACTTTTGACCGAACCCGCTCACATTTTCCTGGTCAGCTCCCGGCGCAGACGGAGGATGATGCGCTTTTCGAGCCGGGAGATGTAGGACTGGGAGATGCCCAGCTTGTCGGCCACCTCCTTCTGGGTCAGCTCATGGCGGCCGCCAAGACCGAAGCGCAGGGAGATGATGGTCCGCTCCCGGTCGGAAAGCTTCGCAAGGGCCTCTCGCAGGAGCTGCCGGTCTACGTCGTCCTCGATGGGCCGCATGACCATGTCGTTGTCGGTGCCCAGGATGTCCGACAGGAGCAGCTCGTTTCCGTCCCAGTCGGTGTTCAGCGGCTCGGAGAGCGAGACCTCCGTTTTCTGGGGCGCGATCTTTCGCAGATACATCAGGATCTCGTTTTCGATGCAGCGGCTGGCATAGGTGGCCAGCTTGATGTTTTTTGCCGGGTCAAAGGTGCTGATGGCCTTGATAAGTCCGATGGCGCCGATGCCGGTGAGGTCCTCCAGGTTGACGCCGGTGTTCTCAAAACGCCTTGCGATGTAGACCACGAGCCGCAGATTGTGCTCGATGAGGAGCCGGCGTGCGGACTCCGAGCCCTCCGCCAGCGCGGCCAGGGCCTCCTGCTCCTCCTCCCGGGAGAGGGGAGGGGGGAGGGTGTCGCTGCCCCCCACGTAGTAGATCCCCTCGCCCGGGGAGAGGCGCGTGAGGATCCGGGACAGGAAGCGGCCAAGCTTTGACAGGAACTTTTTCATGACGTTCTCCTTTATACGTTGGTCACGGCGCAGTAGCCGGTGCCCTCGCGGAGCCCCGCGGGGTCAATGGCGATGAGCGTGGCCGCCTCCCGCAGCCCCACCCGGACGCTGTCGGGCCGGAAGGCCAGGAGCATCCCGCCAGGGACGCCCACGGCGCTGTACGGGACGAGAAAGAACCGGTAGATCTGCTCCTCCGCCAGCGCGTTCAGGGCGCGGGCCGGGTCAGGATCCTCCCGGAGGATCTGCGCCGTCCGCGGGTCAAAAAGCGGCAGGAGGGAATCGAGGGAGCAGACGGTGACGGGAAGTCCCGACATGGGCTCCCGGAGCCCGTTCCCGCTGTCCGCCAGGGCGGACACGGTGACGCGCCTTTCCCCCAGCGTGACAGTGAGCTTCAGGATCTCGCCCCGGACCCGGTGGCGGCCGACCGCCCGGAAGGCGGCGGTAAAGAGGGCGTAAAAGAGGGAAAAGGCCAGCAGGAGCGAGCCGAAGCTGATCTGCGCGATGGCCGGCGCGGTCCGCCCGCGGACAATGGCGGCGGCCAGGATCGCCCCGGCGAAGGCGGCGGACACGCCGAAGAAGACCAGCGTCACCCGGATGAGCCTCCCGGAGAGCCCGAAGACCGCGGCGACCATGAGCAGCCCCACGCCGGCCTTGACGGGGAGAGCCGTGAGGAAGGAGCCGGGCTCCAGCGCGCAGAGGATGGCGTAGGCCCCGCCCAGACCCGCGGCAAGCGCCGCCCGCCACCGCCGGACGGGGATCCCCGTAAGGCGCGAGGCGCAGACGAGAAGTATGTAATCGATTAGCAGGTTTTCAAAAAAGACCGCGTCCGCGTAGACGACACGCACATCCTCACCCCCCGCGGGTATTGTCGCGGGTATTATACCGCGGCAGAGCGGCAAAGACAGTCGAAGGGACGTGCATGGTCCCGTCCGCGGCCGGGGCGGTCAGGATACGGCCTTCATTTTTTTAAATTCTTCCTCTATCTTTTTGCGCGGCGATGTGTTATACTGAATGTATCCGTCGAAAGGAGTGATGGGGAATGATCTTCTTCTGGATAGCCGTCATCGTGGCCTTCATCGCCCTGGAGGCCGCCACCGTAGGGCTGGTGTGCATCTGGTTCGCCATCGGGGCCGCCGGCGCGCTGATCGCCGCGGCGCTGGGAGCCGGCTTCTGGCTCCAGATCGTGGTGTTCATCGCCCTCAGCGGCATCATACTGGCGCTGCTGCGCCCCGTGGCGCGCAGATACCTGGCCATGAAGAAAAGACCCACCAACGCCGACCGGGTCATCGGTATGCTCTGCCCGGTGACCGAGAGCGTGGACAACATCGCCGGGACCGGCGCCGTACAGGTGTCAGGCAAGACCTGGACCGCCCGTTCCATGTCCGGCGAGCCCATTGAGGAGGGCGCGCTGGTGCGGATCGTCTCCATCCAGGGCGTCAAGCTCATCGTGGAACCGGCCGTGGAGCCGGCCAGGAGCGAATAAGCTGTTTTTTCCCCGCGGAAGCGGAAAAATCAGAAAATGGAGGTAATATTATGCCAGGACCCCTTGAAATCGTGCTCATTGCCATCGTTCTCATCGTCATCGTCGTCATTGCCCGGAATATCCGGGTGGTCCAGCAGGCCAGAGCCTATGTGGTGGAGCGCCTCGGCGCCTATAAGGAGACCTGGGGCGTGGGTCTTCACTTCAAGATGCCCTTTATCGAGCGGGTGGCCAAGATCGTCTCCCTGAAGGAGCAGGTGGCGGATTTCCCGCCCCAGCCCGTCATCACCAAGGACAACGTGACCATGCAGATCGACACCGTGGTCTATTTTGAGATCACCGATCCCAAGCTCTACACCTACGGCATCGAGAATCCCATGACCGCCATTGAGAACCTCTCCGCCACCACCCTCCGCAACATCATCGGCGATCTGGAGCTTGACCAGTGCCTGACCTCCCGCGACATCATCAACTCCAAGATGCGCTCCATCCTCGATGTGGCCACCGACCCCTGGGGCATCAAGGTCAACCGCGTGGAGCTCAAGAACATCCTGCCTCCCAAGGAGATCCAGAACGCCATGGAGAAGCAGATGAAGGCCGAGCGCGAGCGCCGCGAGGCGATCCTGAAGGCCGAGGGCGAGAAGCGGGCCGCCATCCTGGAGGCCGAGGGCGAAAAGGAATCCGCGATCCTTCGGGCCGACGCCAAGAAGCAGGCCGCCATTCTGGAGGCCGAGGGCCACGCCGAGGCGATCCTGAAGGTCCAGCAGGCCACCGCCGAGGGCCTGAAGCTCCTGAACGAGGCCAGCCCCACGGACGCCGTCATCCGGATCCGCGCCTTGGAGGCCTTTGCCGCCGCCGCCAACGGTCAGGCCACCAAGATCATCATCCCCTCGGAGATCCAGGGCCTGGCCGGCCTTGCAGAGGGCATCGTAGAGAGCGTCAAGAAGTCATAAGCATCATAAAGAGAGCAAAGCCGCCCCGCGCCGTAAGGCGCGGGGCGGCTTTTATATATTTGGGAAGCGATCGGAAGCACTCCCGCGCGAATGTCTTATTTTAAAGAAATTAGTATCAGCTCTCCCAGGACTCCACATCGGCGCCGGTGAGATAGCGGCGGACCATGTCGAGGGCGTGGCTGGACGCGGTGACGCGGACCCGGTCGCGGTCGTGGCCCAGGTGGAGCTTGCGGGTATAGACGGCCCGGTGGGTGGCGAGGGACACGAACACGGTGCCCACCGGCGTGCCGGACTCGTCGGAGGAGGGGCCCGCGATGCCGGTGATCCCGATGCCCAGGTCCGACTCGAACCTTGTCCGTACCCCCTGGGCCATGGCCTCGGCCACGGAGGAGGAGACCACGCCGTCGTGCTCGATGATGTCCGCCGGGACGCCGAGGACGGCGGTCTTGGACTCGGGCGCGTAGGTCACCGCGCCGCCCAGATAGACCTGGGAGGCCCCAGGCAGATCCGTCATGCGCTTGGAGACAAGTCCCCCGGTGCAGCTCTCCGCCGCGGCCAGGGTGACATGCTTCTCCTTCAAAAGCATCAGGACGGTGTTCTCCAGGGAGTCCGTGTCGATGCCATAGATGCAGGTGCCGATCTTCTCCCGAATCTCGGCGATGACCGGCGCCATGAGCCGCTCGGCCTCCTCGTCGGTCCTGGCCCTCGCGGTGACCCTCAGGCGCACCTCCCCCTGTTTGGCGTAGGGGGCGAGGGTGGGGTTCTCCAGCCTGACCATCAGCTCCCGGAGCTTATCCTCCACATAGGACTCGCCAAGGCCGAAGATGTGGATGTTGTGGCTTCGCAGCTCCAGATCGGAAAGCCTCCTGAGATAGGGCATGGCGCAGCTGCGGAACATGGGGACGCACTCTCCCGGCGGGCCGGGGAGCATGAGGACATGGACGCCCTCCGCCTCAAAGGCGCAGCCCGGGGCGGTGCCGCAGTCGTTGTGAAAGACGGTACAGCCCTCGGGGAGCATGGCCTGACGGTAGTTGTTGTCCGTCATCCGGTGACTGTGGAGCCGGTTGGCGAAGTAGTCCCGGATCTCCTGGGCCTCCTTTTCGTCAAAAATCAGCTTTTTCCCAAAGACCTCGGCCAGCGTCTGCTTGGTCAGGTCGTCACAGGTCGGCCCCAGACCGCCGGTGGTGATGAGAATATCGGCCCTGCTCCTGGCCACGGCCACGGCGGCCTTGAGCCGCTCCGGGTTATCGCCCACTACCGTGTGGAAATAGACATTGATACCGATCTCCGAGAGCATCTGGGAGATGTCCCGGGCGTCGGTGTTGGCAATGTTGCCGAGAAGCAGCTCCGTCCCGACGGAAATGATCTCAGCGGTGTGTGTCATGACAATTCCCTCCGATCCCCTGTTCGTTCAGGCTTTTCCGGGCCGCGCCCGTCAGGCCTTCTTGTCCCTCTGGAAATACTTGTCGAGATCCGCCTTCACCGTGTCCGGCATACCGCAGGCCACCTGCATGAATCGGGAGTTGGCGACTCTGCTGATGATGCCGGAGGAGAAGGTGAAGATGTCGCCCATGGCGGCCTCGCTCAGGGGGAAGAGCAGGTCGTTGTGGGTGTGGATGACGCCCGTGTCGCTGCGGCGGGTGATGCCCAGCGAGGGCACGCCCCGGTCGGCGAAGGGGGCGGAGTCGGAGGAGTGGACCTTCTGGACCAGATTGGCCGGCCAGCCCACCTCGCGGGTGTACTGCTGGGTGAAGTGCAGAAGGTCGTCCCCGCCGGTGACATAGATCTCGTTGGGCCCCAGGACGGTGCCGCACATGTCGAAGTTGAAGCAGAATTTCACCTCGTCCATCAGCTCCCCGTGCTGTTCGATCCAGGCCTTGGAGCCGAGGAGCCCCTGCTCCTCGCTGCCGCACCAGATGAACCGCAGAGTGCGCTTCGCCGGGTGGGCGAGGAAGTGCTTATAGAGCGCCATCAGGTTGGCCGCCCCCGTGGCGTTGTCCCAGGAGCCGGTGCCCACGGGCACGGAATCGTAGTGGGCTGTCAGGACGATGGACTGTCCGGGCATCTGCGTGCCGGGGATCACCGCCAGCACATCCCGGGAGGTGTTCTCCACATCCTCCTGCCGAAGCTCCAGGTGGAGCGTCTGCACCCCGTCCCGGACAAGCTCGGTGGCATCCCGGCCGGTGATCATAAAGCCGGGGATGCGCCCCACCTCCTGCAGCTTGGGACGGATGGTGCGGGAATAGAGGTCAAGGCCGCTGTCGTCGTCATACCACTTTCCCTGGTAGACGATGAAGGCGGAGGCGTTTTTCTCCCGCAGGAGCTTATAGGCGTCAAAGCTGAGGGAATTCAGCATCACCGCATAGCCCTCAAGGGACTCCAGGCCGCCGTAATCCTCCGCCACGCCCCGGGGCGCGTAGAAAAATTTCAGGTCCGCCCCGCCCTCGGGGAGAGAGCCGGACAGCCAGTAGGGCACGCACTCGATCCGGCGCTCAAAGGGGGCGGCCGCCCTCATGGAGCACACCTGCACGTCCGAGGCGGGCACGGTAAAGTCCATGAGCTCGCTCTCGCCGCCCAGGGCCTGGATCTCGTCCTGCAGGATACGGGCCGCCCGCAGCTCCTCCTCCGTACCGCCGTAGCGGATAAAGCTGAGCTTTTCCACCACGGACATCTGAAATCTGCCGTTTTCCATGATGTATATGATCCTCCTATTTCGATATGACGACTTTTTCCATATTCTGAACGGCCTCCGCCACCAGACCCTCGATGTCCAGCGGCTGTTCGGCCTCGATGACCTCGTCAAGGCGGGGCTTTGTGCGGGGGTGCCGGGGGGTAAAGACGGTGCAGCAGTCCTCGTAGGGGAGGATGCTGGTCTCAAAGGTGCCGATTTTTCGGGCGATCTCGATGATCTCCCTCTTGTCCATGCAGACCAGGGGTCGTAAAACTGGCAGCCTCACCGGCTCCTGGGTCACCGCCATGGCCTGCATGGTCTGACTGGCCACCTGCCCCAATGATTCGCCGGTGACGATAGCGCCGCAGCCGTTCTCAAGGGCGATGCGCTCGGCGATGCGGGTCATGAACCGGCGCATGATCACGGTGAAATACTCCTCCGGGCAGTGGTCCCGGATCTCCTCCTGGATGTGGGTGAAGGGCACGATCTCCAGCGTCATCCGCCCGCACCAGGGGGAGAGGAGTTTTGCCAGGTCGATGACCTTCTGCTTGGCCAGCTCCGAGGTATAGGGGAAGGAGTAGAAGTGGACGGGGATGATGTGGACGCCCCGCTTCGCCGTCATCCAGGTGCTCACCGGGCTGTCGATGCCGCCGGAGAGCATGGATACGGCCGACCCGCAGGACCCCACGGGCATCCCCCCGGCTCCCAGCGCCGGGACGGAGTGGACGTAGGCGGCGGTCTCCCGGATCTCCACGTTCACCACAAGGTCCGGGTCGTGCACGTCCACCGCCACCTGGGGGAAGGCGTCGGACAGAAGGCCGCCCACCTCCTGGCTCACCTGGATGGAGGTGAGGGGGTAGGACTTGTCGGAGCGCTTCGTCTCCACCTTGAAGCTGCGGGCGTTGGCAAAGCCGTCGCGCAGGTACTCCCGGGCCGTCTCGAAGATGGCCTGTGGGTCCTTGGGGCAGGCGGCGGCCCGGACCACGGCCACGAAGCCGAAGATCTGCCTGGCCGCCTCAAAGGCGGCCTCCATGTCGGCCCCGTCGTCCAGCGGCTCCACGTAGACGGTGGACTGGGCGGCATAGATGCGAAAATTCCCCACATGGGCCATCCGCCGCCGCACATTGGCCACCAGCTTATCCTCGAATATCCGCCGGTTCAGGCCCTTCAGGACGATCTCGCCCTGCTTGAGTAAAAGTATATCGTTCAAATCGGTAGTCTCCTGTTTGATAATTGTAGACGCGGCGCGGTCAGCGCCGTTTTTTGCCCCGCGTCAGCCCTCCACCTTGAAATCATAGGCCCGGTACTGGATGGCCTCCGCCAGGTGGGGGACCCGGATCGCTCCGCCCCCGTCCAGATCGGCGATGGTGCGGGCCACGCGCAGGATCCGGTCGTGGCTCCGCGCCGTCAGGCCCAGGCGCTCATAGGCGCTCTTCATCAGCTTCTCCCCGGCCTCGTCCAGGGCGCAGAACTCCCGGAGGGGCTCGGGGCCGATCTGGGCGTTGCAACTAATCCGGAGGGCCTTGTACCGCTCCTGCTGGATGCTCCGGGCGGCGTTGACGCGCCGGCGGATGGCGGCGCTGGGCTCGGCCGGAGAGCGGTCGCGCAGCTCCTCAAACTCCAGGGCCGGGACCTCGATATGCATGTCGATGCGGTCCAGGAGCGGCCCGGACACCTTGGCCCGGTAGGCCTGCACGCTCTGGGGGGTGCAGGAGCACCGCCCGGAGGGGTGGCCGAACCAGCCGCATTTGCAGGGGTTCATGGCGCACACCAGCATAAAGCGGGCGGGGTACGTGGCCGTCCCCGCGGCCCGGGAGATGGTGACGCGCCCGTCCTCCAGCGGCTGCCGGAGCGCCTCGATCACATCCCGGTGAAACTCCGGAAGCTCGTCGAGAAAGAGGACGCCGTTGTGGGCCAGGGAGATCTCCCCCGGCTGGAGCTGGGCCCCGCCGGCCATGGCTGCGTGGGACATGGTGTGGTGGGGGGAGCGGAAGGGCCGCTCGGTCAGGATATGCCGGTCGCCCACCGTCTGCCCCGCCACAGAGTAGATCGCGGTGGACTCCAGCTGCTCCTGCCGGGACATGTCGGGCAGGATGGTGGGCAGGCGCTTGGCCAGCATGGACTTACCCGCGCCGGGAGGGCCGATGAGGAGGATGTTGTGCCCGCCAGCGGCGGCCACCTCCAGGGCCCTTTTCACGTTCTCCTGCCCCTTGACCTCGGAGAAATCCACGCCGTACTGCGCCGGGGGCATGACCTCCGGCTTTCCGGCGGGGGCGATGGAGGCGCGGCCCGCCAGGTGGTCCAGAAGCTCGGTGACGTGCCGGACCGGATAGACCGTTACGCCGCCGGCAAAGGACGCCTCCTCGGCGTTCCGGGCCGGGACGAAAAGCTCCCGGACGCCGCTCCTCCCGGCCCGCATGGCCATGGAGAGCACGCCGGAGACGGGCCTGAGCTCGCCGTTCAGGGACAGCTCCCCCAAAAAGGCCTGCCCGTCGGAGGGCGGCTTTATCTCCCCCGAGGCGGAGAGGATGCTCAGAAAGACCGGGAGGTCATAGAGCGACCCGGCCTTTTTCCTGTCCGCCGGGGCCAGGTTCACCGTGACGCGTGAGGCGGGGAAGCGGAAGCCGCAGGCCTTGATGGCCGCCTTCACCCGCTCCCGGGACTCCCTGACCGCAGCGTCGGGCAGCCCGACGATATCAAAATTGGGAAGTCCGCCCGAGAGAGCGCACTCCACCGACACATCAAATCCGTCAAGGCCGGATATCCCCAGCGACCGGACCTCGCATACCATCCAAACGCCCCCTTCCTGTGCTGCCGCACTTTTCAGCCCTTACGGGCGCACAGCCAGTAGGGAAGGGCGACGAAGAGTACCCCGCCGGCGATGTTGCCCATGGTCACAAGACCGATGTCCCGCACGTATTCCCAGAACATGGCCGTGCCCTCCATCACCGCCACCCCGATGCCGGACATGTTGGCGATGGAATGCTCAAAGCCGCAGACCATGAAGACGAAGATGCACCAGAAGACCATCACCAGCTTGGCCGCCTCGGACTTCATCTTCAGACTGCACCAGACGGCCAGGCACACCAGGATATTGCAAAGGACCCCCCGGACGAACATCTGCACGCCCGTCTGGGAGAGCTTGGCCGCGGCCAGCGCGAAGAAGGCCTCCGCGGTGGCGCCGGTGACAAGGCCCGTAAAATGGTAGACGGTCACGGCCAGCCACGCGCCCACGTAGTTGCCGATCCAGCAGAAGAGCCAGAGCTTCATGGTGTCCACCGCCGAGACCCTCCCGGCGAAGACCCCCGCGGCCATCACCATATTGTTCCCGGTGAAGAGCTCGCTGCCCGCCATGATGACCAGACTCAGCGCCGAGGCGAAGGCAAAAGCGGAGGCCAGCTTCGCGATCCCCGCGTACTGGGCCAGAAGCCCGCTGACGGTGACGGACACGAAGCTGCCGAAGGCTACGAACATCCCCGCCAGGACACTGGCGGCGAAATAGCCGACGGGGGAGGCGCGCATCGCCCGGAGCTTCGATTCCGCGGCGCCGCAGACGATGTCAAAATCCTGCTTGTACATGGGTCCGACCTTCTTTCAAAGCCTTTTTTGAGATTATACACCCTTTTTGCGTTTCTGTCATTCTTTTTCTTGCTTTATTCGGGCGGTTTTTATATAATAAATGTACTTCATCGAGAGGAGGAAGGCATTTTGAGCTTTCTGAGGTTCCTCCTGGCGCTGCTCCTGTTCCTTCGCCTGACGCCCGGCCCCGTGGCGCAGGTCCCCAAGGCCCAGTCCGTGACCATCTCCTTCACCGGCGACTGCACCATCGCCACAGACCGGGGCTCCTTCAAGAGCGGAAGCCTCAACTGGTACACCACCAATCACGAATACTCCTACTTTCTGGAGAAGGTGGAGCCCATCTTCTCCGGGGACGACATCACCGTGGTCAACTGTGAAAACGTCCTCTCCGACCGGGACCTCCCTATCCGGGACAAGGGCTCCGCCGGGGCGTTTTACTTCACCGGCCCCGCCGCCAACGCCAAGATCTTCTCCGGCTCCTCCGTGGAGGTGGCCTGCCTTGCCAACAACCACATGCGCGACTACGGCGAGGACGGCCTGGAGGACACCGTCGCCGCCCTCCAGGCGGAGGGACTGCTGGTGGCGGAGGAGAACAAGCCCGTCTACGTGGAGAAAAACGGGATCACCGTCGCCATCCTGGCCTGCCAGATGTGGTACGCCGGCTCGGAGCGCGCCCTCTATCCCATCCTCCAGGAGATGACGGAGAACTCCGACGTCCAGGTCATCTACCCCCACGGCGGGGCGGAGGGGACCTATTACGTGGAGCCCTGGCGCACCCAGGCCTTCCACAACCTGATCGACCGCGGCGCGGACATCATCGTGGGCACTCACGCCCACCTGCTCCAGCCCATGGAGAAGTACAAGGGCGGCACCATCATCTACTGCCTGGGGAATTTCTGCTTCGGCGGCAACGTCCGCCCCAGCAACCGGACGGCCATCTACCAGTGCACCGTCACCCTCGGCGACGACGGCCCGGAGATCGCCGACACCATCATCCCCTGCTACGTCTACACCGGCTCCCGCAACAACTGGCAGCCCTGCCCGGTGGAGGAGACCGACCCGGTCTACCAGAAGATCCTGGACTATATGAACGGTCTGACCGAGTCGCCCATGTGAACCGCGCCGGGGACCGCCCTCCCGGGGGACTTTTTGCAACATGTCCTAAAAATGCTCTTGAAAAACGGAAATTTCTATTTACATTGCAAGGCAAACGTGATAAAATTCACAAAGATGAGCCATTGCGCCCATCTGACGATCGTTCTTGAAAATTTTAATATAAGGAGAGAAGAACATGGCGAGAAAACTCAAGTCCATGGATGGCAACAACGCGGCTGCGTGGGTGTCCTACGCGTTCACCGAGGTCGCGGGGATCTACCCGATCACGCCGTCCAGCCCCATGGCAGACTACGTCGATCAGTGGGCCGCCGCGGGACAGAAGAACATTTTCGGAACTACCGTAAAGGTAGTGGAGATGCAGTCCGAGGCCGGCGCCTCCGGTACGGTGCACGGCTCCCTGGCGGCCGGCGCCCTTACCACTACCTATACCGCCTCTCAGGGCCTGCTCCTGATGATCCCCAACATGTACAAGATCGCCGGTGAGCTTCTCCCCTGCGTCTTCCATGTGTCCGCCCGCACCGTGGCCTCCCACGCCCTCAACATCTTCGGCGACCACTCCGACGTCATGGCCTGCCGCCAGACCGGCTTTGCCATGCTGGCCGAGGGCAGCGTCCAGGAGGTCATGGACCTGGCGCCCGTGGCGCACCTGGCGGCCATCAAGGGCCGCGTCCCCTTCATCAACTTCTTTGACGGCTTCCGCACCTCCCACGAGATCCAGAAGATCGCTGTCTGGGATTACGAGGACCTGAAGGAGATGGTGGACATGGACGCCGTCGAAGCCTTCCGTCAGCACGCCCTGAACCCCGAGCATCCCAACATGCGCGGCTCCCACGAGAACGGCGACATCTTCTTCCAGCACCGCGAGGCCTGCAACAAGTACTATGAGGCCCTGTCCGCCGTGGTCGAGGAGTACATGGACAAGATCAACCAGAAGCTGGGCACGGACTACAAGCTCTTCAACTACCACGGCGCCCCCGACGCCGACCGCGTCATCGTCTGCATGGGCTCCTTCTGCGATGTGACCGACGAGGTCATCGACTACATGAACGCCCACGGCGAGAAGGTCGGCCTCATCAAGGTCCGCCTTTACAGGCCCTTTGCCGCCGACCGGTTCGTGGCCGCCATTCCCGCCAGCTGCAAGAAGCTGGCCGTCCTCGACAGGACCAAGGAACCCGGCTCCCTGGGCGAGCCGCTCTATCTGGACGTTGTCTCCGCTCTGGCCGCCGCCGGCCGCACCGACATCAAGGTCGTCGGCGGACGTTACGGCCTGGGCTCCAAGGACACGCCTCCCTCCAGCGTCTTCGCCGTCTACAAGGAGCTGGCCAAGGCTGAGCCGAAGGCCCAGTTCACCATCGGCATCGTGGACGACGTCACCCACATGTCCCTGGAGGAGGAGCCCGCCCCCAACACCGCCGCCCCCGGCACCATCGAGTGCAAGTTCTGGGGCCTCGGCGGCGACGGCACCGTTGGCGCCAACAAAAACTCCATCAAGATCATCGGCGACTACACCGACAAATACGTTCAGGCGTATTTCCAGTATGACTCCAAGAAGACCGGCGGCGTCACCATCAGCCACCTGCGCTTTGGCGACAAGCCCATCAAGAGCCCCTACTACATCAACAAGGCCGACTTCGTGGCCTGCCACAACCCCAGCTACATCACCAAGAGGTATCCCATCGTCCGTGACGTGAAGCCCGGCGGGACCTTCCTCATCAACTGCCAGTGGACTCCCGAGGAGCTCAGCCACCACCTGGACGCCGCCTCCAAGCGCTACATAGCCAAGAACAACATCCAGGTCTACACCATCAACGCCATCGATCTGGCCATTCAGGTCGGCATGGGCAAGCGCACCAACACCATCCTCCAGTCCGCCTTCTTCACCCTGGCCAAGGTCATGCCCCAGGAGGAGGCCATCCAGCACATGAAGGACGCCGCCACCAAGTCCTACTCCAAGAAGGGCATGGACATCGTGGCCAACAACCACAAGGCCATTGACGCCGGCGCCACCGCCTTCGTGAAGATCGACGTCCCCGCCTCCTGGGCCGACGCCGTTGACGATACCGCCGCCGCCGCCCTTGAGGGCCGCCCGGAGGTCGTCAAGCAGGTCTCCTCCATCATGGAGCCCGTGGGCCGCATGGACGGCGACAGCCTCCCGGTCAGCGCCTTCATGGACTATGTGGACGGCCAGTTCGAGCAGGGTGCCGCCGCTTACGAGAAGCGCGGCGTGGCCGTCACCGTCCCCCACTGGGATGAGACCAAGTGCATCCAGTGCAACAACTGCGCCTATGTCTGCCCCCACGCCACCATCCGTCCCTACGCTCTCACCGAGGCCGAGGCAGCCGCGGCTCCCGCCACCCTGCGCGCCGTGGACATCAAGGCCGGCAAGGGCAAGGGCGTCTACAAGTACACCATGGCCGTCTCCCCGCTGGACTGCATGGGCTGCGGCGTCTGCATCGGTCAGTGCCCCACCGGCGCCATCACCATGGTGCCTCAGGAGGGCGAGCTTCCCGAGCAGGAGACCTTCAACTACTGCGTGGCCAAGGTCGCCGACAAGCCCGACATGGCGGACAACACCGTCAAGGGCAGCCAGTTCCGCAAGCCTCTCCTGGAGTTCTCCGGCTCCTGCGCCGGCTGCGCCGAGACCAGCTATGCCCGTCTCGTGACCCAGCTCTTCGGTGACCGGATGTACATCTCCAACGCCACCGGCTGCTCCTCCATCTGGGGCGGTCCCGCGGCCACCTCCCCCTACACCGTCAACGCCGCCGGCCACGGCCCGGCGTGGGCAAACTCCCTCTTTGAGGACAACGCCGAGCACGGCCTGGGCATGTATCTGGGCCAGAACGCCATCCGCAACCGTGCCGCCGACAAGGTGAAGGCCCTCATCGCCATCGAGTGGGCCACCGCCGAGATCAAGGCCACCGGCGCCAAGTGGCTGGAGACCATGGATGACGGCGAGGCCAACAAGGCCGCCACCGACGCTTTCGTCGCCGCTCTCGAGGACGGCATCGTCGAGGGCTGCCAGTGCGACGCCTGCAAGCTGGCCCGCGAGATCCTCAAGGACAAGGCCTACCTCAACAAGAAGTCCGTCTGGATCTTCGGCGGCGACGGCTGGGCCTACGACATCGGCTTCGGCGGTGTGGACCATGTCCTCGCCTCCGGCAACAACGTGAACATCTTCGTGTTCGACACCGAGGTCTATTCCAACACCGGCGGCCAGGCCTCCAAGGCCTCCAACATCGGCCAGGTGGCCCAGTTCGCCGCGGCCGGCAAGGAGATCAAGAAGAAGAGCCTCGCCGAGATCGCCATGAGCTACGGCTACATCTACGTGGCCCAGGTCGCCATGGGCGCCAACCCCAACCAGACCCTCAAGGCCATCACCGAGGCCGAGGCCTACAACGGCCCGTCCCTCATCATCGGCTACGCCCCCTGCGAGATGCACTCCATCAAGGGCGGCATGGTCAACTGCCAGAAGGAAATGAAGAAGGCCGTTGAGTGCGGCTACTGGAACCTGTTCCGCTTCAACCCCGACGCGCCCGCCGGCAAGAAGTTCGTTCTGGATTCCAAGGCCCCCGCCGGCGGCTATCAGGAGTTCCTCCTCAACGAGGCCCGTTACAGCGCCCTGACCCGGTCCTTCCCGCAGCGCGCCGAGGTCCTCTTCGCCAAGAACGAGCAGGCCGCCATGGACCGCTGGGAGCACCTCAACCGCTTGGTCACCATGTATTCCCAGGAGTGATCCCCGAGTCCGCAAATCAAGCTTTACCGATCCCGAAAGCCCGCCGCAAGGCGGGCTTTCGATCCGTCGGCGGGGGAACCGTCGGCGGAGCACTGTTCCGAAAGGGGAGATTTTATGTCCGGTACGGTCATTGAGTTATATTCCGACGCCGATCTCCGGCGCCTGCGGGCCCAGATCAGAGGGTGGCGCGTCGCCCTGGGCGTCCTGGCCGCCGTGGCGCTGGCGGTGTGCGTCGCCCTGGCGGCGGTCACCGGCACGGCCAACGCGGCCCGCACGGAGCCGGCGGCGGTGATCGTCAGTACCGTCCTGGGCTGGGTCATCCTCTACTGCCACATCTTTGTGGTGACAGCCAAGCAGCGGGAGCTGACCCACGCCCGGATGCTCCGTGAGGAGGAGCGGGAGCGGGTGGAGGGCCCCGTGACCGTCACGAAGGAGCGCCTTGTCATCCGCAAGAGCATCACCGCCCGCCGGGTGGAGGTGCGCGGGGAGGAGGGCCGCCGGCTGCTGGTGTGCGAGTCCCGGGCCGGGACGCTGGCCCAGGCCCGGGCCACGGCGGTCTATGCCGCCCACGGCTACGCCGCCGCTTATGAGGTGGAGCCATGAGATTTTTCAGGAACGTCTTCTCCCAGCTGCACACCTTCGTGCTGTGGGCCCTGTTTTCCGTGCTTTTCTGGGGCTGGATCTTCGCGCTGATCACCGACACCTCGCCTGCGAAAAAGATCGCCGTCTACTGCGACGTTCCGGAGCTGCGGGACGTGGATCTGGCCGTGGAGCTTGAGAGGCACATGCCCGAGGGGATCCGTATGGTCAAGGTCCACTCCTTCGACTACGTGATGATGGACATCGAGAACATCGGAAAGGGCGATATCTTCATCGTCGCCGCCTCCGATCTGGAAAAATATGCCGAGTTCCTGACGGGCCCGGACGGGGAGAGCGGCGTGAAGATCTACGACGCCGCCACCGGGACCGGCGCCGCCGCGGAATACATCGGCTACACCGACGAGGACTTCTACCTCTTCCTGGGCTCCGGCTCCGTCCACCTGGAGGACGGAAAGGCCGCCCAGGTCGCGGGACAGCTCCTCTCCATGACCGGAGACGCCCCGGGGGACTGAGCCGGAGACAAAGTATTTTAGTAAAACGTAAAACTTTTTAATATTTGTGTAATATGCACAAAAATGGAAGATTAAATTTGTTAGATTCATCCTGTCTATTTTGTCGGTCTATCTGTTGAAAAAAGCGGGCGGATTTGTTATAATGTTACAAGAAAGCTGGATGAACAGGGGGTACCCCCTGTTGTCATCCCCGTGTGCGGGGATGATGTCCCGCTAAAAAAACAGGAGGAATGAAAATGAAAAAAATCTTAACGATCCTTTTGGTGCTGACGCTGGTGTTCTCACTGGCGGCCTGCAACAAAGACGGCGAAGGTGAAGGCGGCGGCGAGGGCGGAACCGACCTGGCCGGCACCTACAAGATCACCGTCTGGTGCCCCGACGCGGCAGTCGAGCTGACCAAGACTCAAATCGAGGACTTCAACAAGAGCAACGATTTGGGCATCAAGTTCGACGCCACCGTCGAGCCCGTCTCCGAGGCCGACGCCGCCAACAACGTGATCAACGACGTCAACGCCTCCGGCGACCTTTACTTCTTCGCTCAGGACCAGCTGAGCCGCCTCATCGAGGCCGGCGCTGTTTCCAAGCTGGGCACCGGCGCCGCCAAGACCGTCACCGAAAACAACGATGCCGGTACCGTCAAGGGCGCCACCGCCGGCGACAGCCTCTACGCCTATCCTCTCACCTCCGACAACGGCTACTTCATGTACTACGACAAGTCCGTCATCCCCGACGCCGACGTGGACAGCCTTGAGAAGCTGATCGAGGACTGCGAGAAGGCCGGCAAGTTCTTCGCCTTCGAGCTGGAGAACGGCTGGTACAACGCGGGCTTCTTCTTCGGCACCGGCTGCACCTCCGAGTGGACCTACAATGACGACGGCACCATCAAGAGCTTTAACGACAACTTCAACTCCGATAACGGACTCATCGCCGCCAAGGGCATCTACAAGCTGGTCTCTTCCACCTGCTATGTCAACGGCTCTACGGCTGACCAGTTCTCCAGCAACGCCGCCATCGTCGTGACCGGCACCTGGAACTACGAGGACATCAAGAAGGCCCTGGGCGACAACATGGGCGTCACCGACCTGCCCTCCTACACCGTGGACGGCAAGGAGTACCACATCGGCTCCTTCAACGGCTGCAAGCTCCTGGGCGCCAAGCCCCAGAGCGATGCCAAGAAGGGCGCTGCCGTCAACCAGCTGGCCCTCTACCTCACCGGCGAGAAGTGCCAGCAGGAGCGTTTCAACGCCTTCTCCTGGGGCCCCTCCAACCTGACGGTCCAGGCCTCCCCCGAGGTCCAGGCCAACCCGGCCCTGGCCGCCCTTGCCAAGCAGAACGCTTACTCCGTGCCTCAGGGCAACATCCCCCAGCCCTGGTGGGACATCTGCAAGAACATCACCATTGAGGTCAAGGCCAGCGACGGCTCCGACGCCGCCCTGAAGGCCGCTATCGAGAAGTACGAGGCCGACAACAAGAGCAGCATCGGCGACTTCAACCAGGGCGTTCTTGACGAGGCCAACAAATCCGACGAGGAGAAGAACGCCTGGTCCGTCATCGGCGCCATCGGCGGCTCCAACTGGGACAAGGACTTCCCCATGACCCAGGACGGCGACATCTGGACCTCCAACGACAGCTTTGAGCTGGAGGCCGGAGCCGAGCTCAAGTGCCGCCAGGGCGGCGCCTGGGATGTCAGCGTCGGCGCGGGCGACGGCAACTTCGTCGTCGAGACCGCCGGCACCTACAAGGTCCAGCTCGACACCTCCACCAACACCATTACCCTTATCCCTGCGTAAGCACTACATAAGACCAAAGAAACAGACAAAGCTTTGGCATCGCCTGACACGGCAACGATTGGCCGGAGCCCCAAAAGGCTCCGGCCAATTTAAATAAAGGGGTGATATGATGAAACAATACAGTGACCTGGAATTCCTCCGCCTTTCCAAGTGGCAAAGATTCCTCTACCGGCTGGCGGCCTTCTTCTGCGCCATCCCCCGGGCCATCGGACATTTCTTCAAAAATATCGGCGGGTACATCAAGAGGGCGGCTCTGGCCGTCATCAACGAGTTCCGCGATATTGGCGTCACGTTCGCTCACGGGGATTGGAAAACCAAAACGTCCTATCTGGTCATGGGCTTCGGAAACCTTGCCCGGGGCCAGATTTTGCGGGGCCTGCTCTTCCTGGTGTTTGAGCTGGTCTTTATCTTCTACATGATCCTGGCGGGCGGCTATTGGCTGAGCATGCTGCCCTCCCTGGGCAAGCAGGGCCCTGTCGAGGGGTACGATCCCGTCCTCGATACCTATACCACCATCTACCACGACAACTCCTTCAAGATCCTGCTCTACGGCGTGCTGACCATCTTCTTCATCGTGGCCTTCATCTACACCTGGCGGCTCAACGTCAAGCAGAACAAAATCATGGAGCAGATCCTCAAAAAGGGCGGTAAGCTCAAATCCGACAAGGACGACCTGAAGTCCATGGTGGATGAGCAGTTCTACAAGACCCTTCTGGCGCTGCCCCTCACCGGTATCCTGATCTTCACCGTATTGCCCATCGTGTTCATGATTTTGGTGGCCTTCACCAATTATGACGGCGCGCATAACGGCTATCAAAATAACCTCTTTACCTGGGTGGGCCTGGACAACTTCAACACGATGTTCTCCTGGACCTCCAACTCCGGCGGCGGCAGCCAGTCCTATTCCGCCACCTTCGGCGAGATCTTGTCCTGGACGCTGATCTGGGCGTTCCTGGCCACCTTCACCAACTACTTCCTGGGCATGTTCGTGGCCATGATGATCAACAAGAAGGGCATCCGCCTCAAAAAAATGTGGCGTACCATTCTGGTGTTGACCATCGCCATTCCCCAGTTCATCTCGCTCCTCTATGTCTCCAAGATGTTCGCCAAGAACGGCCTTATCAACCTGACGCTGTTGGATTGGGGGTGGATCAAGGAACCGCTGCCCTTCTGGGATGACGCCACCTGGGCCAGGGTGACCGTGATCCTCATCAACATCTGGATCGGGATCCCGCACCTGATGCTGATCGCCACCGGCATCCTCATGAATATCCCGGCGGACCTGTACGAATCGGCCCGCATCGACGGCGCCAACGCCTGGCAGCAGTACATCAAGATCACCCTCCCCTACATGCTGTTCATCACCGGCCCCTATCTCTTGACCAGCTTTACGGGGAACATGAACAACTTCAACGTCATCTACCTCCTGACGGGCGGCGGCCCATCCAACCCCAAGGCCTCCGGCGCGTCGGGCTCCGTGGGCTACACGGACCTTCTGATCACGTGGCTCTTTAAGATCACCACCGGCTCCGACGCCAAGTATTACCTGGCCTCCGTGGTCGGCATCATGGTGTTCGTGGTGGTGGCGGTCATCTCCCTCGTGGTCTACAACGTACTGCCCTCTATCAAGAATGAGGAGGACTACCAGTAATGAATAAGACCGAAAAAAGACATATGGGCATGAAGGCGCTCAACCGCGTCAGCAACGGCTCCATTTACATCCTGCTCATCCTCATCAGCGTCATCTGGCTCATCCCCTTTGTGTTTATCGTCTTCCAGTCCTTCCGCGTGGAGTCCACCCAGCAGGTGGGGTACGTGATCCCGCACCAGTGGGGCCTCCAGAACTACATAAACCTCTGGAACTCCGACTTCAAGCGCTGGTATCTCAACACCTTCATCATCGCCCTGGCCTCCGCGGTCCTGGTCACCATCATCCAGCTTTGCATGAGCTACACGCTCTCCCGCTTCCGCTTCAAGATGCGCGGGCCCCTCATGCGGTTCATGCTGATTTTGGGTATGTTCCCCGGGATGCTCACCATGATCATCCTCTACCGGGTGCTCGCGGACATCGGCCTTACCCAGGCCAACGCCGTCCCCGGCCTTATCCTGGTGGGCTTTGCCTCCTCCGGCATGGGGTATTACGTGTCCAAGGGCTTCTTTGACACCATCCCCAAGTCCCTGGACGAGGCCGCCCGTGTGGACGGCGCCACCAGGCTCCAGGTGCTCTACAAGATCATTCTTCCTCTGGCCAAGCCCATCGTCATCTACACCGTCCTCACCGCCTTCATGGGCCCCTGGGGAGACTTCGTCTTCGCCAGATACGTGGCCATGGGCACCTCCGCCGGCTACAACGTGGCCGTCGGTATGTACAGCTGGCTGACAGCCGACCAGATCTTCGGTATGTACACCACCTTCTGCGCCGGCGGCGTGATCGTCGCGCTTCCCGTGACCATCCTCTTCATGTGCCTGCAGAAGTATTATGTCGAGGGCGTTACCGGCGGCGCCGTCAAGGGCTAATTTGAAAGGAGAACACAGGATATGGCAAGCGTTAAACTGACCAACGTCAAAAAGATATACGATAAGAACGTCGTGGCCGTCCATGACTTCAACCTGGAAATCAAGGATAAGGAATTCGTGGTCTTCGTCGGACCCTCCGGCTGCGGCAAATCCACCACCCTGCGCATGATCGCGGGCCTGGAGGAGATCTCCGAGGGCACCGTGGAGATCGACGGCGAGGTGGTCAACGACCTCCAGCCCAAGGACCGCGGCATCGCCATGGTCTTCCAGAACTACGCGCTCTACCCGCACATGTCCGTCTATGACAACATCGCCTTCTCCCTCCGTCTGAAGAAGACCCCGGAGGACGTGATCTACGACAAGGTGACCAAGGCCGCCGAGGTCCTGGGCATCACGGAGTACCTGATGCGCAAGCCCCGGGCTCTCTCCGGCGGCCAGCGCCAGCGCGTGGCCATCGGCCGCGCCATGGTCCGCGACTCCAAGGTCTTCCTGATGGATGAGCCCCTCTCCAACCTGGACGCCAAGCTGCGCAACCAGATGCGCGCGGAGATCATCCTGCTCCGTCAGAAGCTGGACACCACCTTCATCTACGTGACCCACGACCAGACCGAGGCCATGACCCTGGCTGACCGCATCGTCATCATGAAGGACGGCTTCATCATGCAGGTGGGCACCCCCGACGAGGTCTTTGAGATGCCCGACAACCTGTTCGTCGCCGAATTCATCGGCGCGCCGAAGATGAACATCATCAAGACCGAGCTGGTGCTGGAGAACGGCAATTACTATGTGACGCCCTTTGGCGCCAAGATCCCCGTGGACGGCGACAAGGGCAAGGCCCTGGCCGACCGCAAGGTCAAGCCCGGCCCGGTGCTCCTGGGCGTCCGCCCCGAGCACATCAACCTGGCGAAGGCCGCCGACCACGCTATCCCCTGCACCCTGGTGGTGGACGAGATGATGGGCAGCGAGCTACATCTCCATGTGGACACCGAGGACGGCACCCGCCTCATCGTCCGCGTCCCGACCCTGGAGCTCGACAAGGAGGAGCGCAAGGCCCTCACCGTCGGCAACAAGCTCCACATCACCTTCGGCGGCAAGGCCATGCACCTGTTTGACCCGGAGACCGAGAAGAACCTGCTCGCCTGATCCGGGGGACTTCAACAACCCATAAACACACAGCGGGCTGTGACCGGTCACGGTCACGGCCCGCTGCTCTATGATGGAGGATTCACATGAAAAAAAGGCTTCTGGCCGGATGCCTGGCCCTGACCATGCTGTTCGCCGCCGGCTGCGGCAAAAAGGACGACGGAAAGGCCGACGGGGACGCCCTCAGCGACAGCGGCGAGGTGATCATCCGGGACATCGGCCCCACCACCGCCACGGAGGACAACTACCGGGTGTTTTATGAGATCTTCGTCGGCTCCTTCTCGGATTCCGACGGCGACGGCATCGGCGACCTCCGGGGCATCATCAACCGCATGGATTACCTGAACGACGGCGACGACGGCTCCGGCCTGTCCCTGGGCGTGGAGGGGCTGTGGCTCTCGCCCATCTTCGAGTCCGGCAGCTACCACAAGTACGACGTGGACGACTATTACGCCATCGACACGGACTTCGGCACCCAGGCGGACCTGGCGGAGCTGGTCGCGCTCTGCCACCAGCGGAACGTGAAGGTCATCCTGGACCTGGTCATCAATCACACTGGACGGCGGAACCCCTGGTTCACCGCCTTTGCCGCCGCCCATCAGAGCGGCAATATCACCGACCCCTACTATGATTTCTACACCTGGGCGACGGCGGAGGACCGCCCCGCCGGCAGGACCTTTGCCCAGATCCCCGGCTCCTCCGACTATTATGAGTGCAACTTCTCCGGCGACATGCCCGAGCTCAACTACGACAACGAGGCGGTCCGTCAGGCCGTGCTGGACGTGGCCAAATTCTACCTGGACATCGGCATCGACGGCTTCCGCTTTGACGCCGCCAAATACATCTACTACGGGGACAACCAGCGCAGCGCCGACTTTTGGGTGTGGTATATGGACGAGCTCCGCTCCCTCAAGCCCGACATCTACACGGTGGCGGAGGTCTGGGACAGCGACAGCGTCACGGACTGCTACTATCCGGCCCTGAACTGCTTTAACTTCACCACCTCCCAGACCGGCGGCCTGATCGCCGCCACCGCCAAGGGCGGCGACGTGAACAGCTACACCGCCTATGTGGAGTCTTACCTTGACCGGGTGACCGGCCTCAACGGGGAGGCCATGATCGTCCCCTTCGTGGCCAATCACGACACCGACCGGGCCTCCGGCTATCTGCCCAGCGCCAACGGCCGGATGCAGATGGCCGCCAACCTCTACATCCTCTCCTCCGGCTCGCCCTTCATCTATTACGGCGAGGAGCTGGGCGCCAGGGGCTCCCGGGGCGGCGCGAACACCGATGCCAACAGACGCCTGAAAATGGAGTGGGGCGACGGAGACACCGTCCGCGACCCGGAGGGCAGCACCTATAACCATGACCGGGCGGACGCCACCGCCGCGGAGCAGATGGGGAACGCGGACAGCCTGTACAGCTATTACAAAAAGCTCATCATGATCCGCAAGGCCAACCCCGCCATCGCCCGGGGCACGTATGACGCGCTGAGCTTCACGGACACCCGCGTGGGCGGCTTCACCGCCTCCTGGGAGGGCGCCACCGTGGCCGTCATCCACAACACCACCCCCGAGGCCCAGACGGTGGATCTGGCCTTGGTGGGCATCAGCGCCGCCTCCCTCAACGACTTCATCGGGATGGGCGGCGCCAAGCTGGAGGGGACCGTCCTCACGCTGGACGCCCAGACAAGCGCCGTCCTGACGGTGGGATGAGAGAAATCCGTTTTCAAAAAGGAGACTCCCTATGATAAGGCTCAACAACGACTGGGAATTCGTTTTCAACTGGACCGACGGCTTCGGCCGGGGGGAGGGGACGGCGGAGGCCGTCCGCCTGCCCCATACCGTGAGGGAGCTGCCCCTCCACTACGCCGACAGCGCCGCTTACGAGACGGTGAGCGGCTACCGCCGGCGGATCGCCGTCCCCGGCAGCGCCAGGGGCAGCCGGGTCTTCCTGCAATTTGACGGCGCCGCCCACATCGCCACCGTCTACCTGAACGGCCGGGAGCTGGCCGTCCACCGCTGCGGCTACACCTCCTTCCGGGTGGAGCTGACGGATGAGGTCACCTTCGGCGGCGAGGACCTGGTGGCGGTAAAGCTGGACTCCACCGAGAACCCCGCCGTCCCGCCCTTCGGCTTCCTCATCGACTACCTCACCTACGGCGGCCTCTACCGGGACGTGTGGCTGGATATCAGGCCCCGCAAGCTCCTGTCCGACCTCTTTGTGTATACGCCCGGCCTCTCCCGGGCCCGGGTCAGCTGGACCGCCTGCCTGGAGCCGGGGGATTCGGTCCGGGTGGAGATCGTCTCGCCCGACGGCCGGACCGTGGCCCGGGGCGAGGCCGCGGCGGGGGAGAGCGGGCTGGAGCTGGACGCCCCCGGCGTGACCCCCTGGAGCCTGGAGACGCCGGTCCTCTACACCGCGAGGGCCACCGTCCTTGAAAACGGCGCGGCGGGGGACAGCGTCAGCGTGGATTTCGGCTTCCGCACCGTGGAATTTCGCGCGGACGGCTTTTTTCTCAACGGACAGAAGGTGTTCCTCCGCGGCCTCAACCGCCATCAGGCGTACCCCTACATGGGCTACGCCGCGCCCGAGAGGCTCCAGCGGGAGGACGCGCGGATCCTGAAGCGCGAGCTGGGCCTGACGGCCGTGCGCACCAGCCACTATCCCCAGAGCCATTACTTCCTGGACGAGTGCGACCGCCAGGGGCTTTTGGTGTTCACCGAGATCCCCGGGTGGCAGCACATGGGGGACGAGGCGTGGGAGGAGCAGGCCCTGGAGAATGTCCGGGAGATGGTGACCCAGTACCGCTGTCACCCCAGCGTGGTCCTTTGGGGCGTCCGCATCAACGAAAGCCAGGACAACGACCGGCTTTACGCCCGCACCAACGCCCTGGCCCGCGCCCTGGACCCCAGCCGGCCCACCTCCGGCGTCCGGTGCATTCTGAAAAGCCGCCTTTTGGAGGACGTCTACGCCTATAACGACTTCTCCCACCGGGGGGACAACCCCGGCGTCCGGCCCAGGGACACGGTCCTGCGCCGGGAGGACCTGGACAGGCCCCTCCTCGTCTCCGAGAGCTGCGGCCACATGTTCCCCACCAAGTCCTGGGACCCCTGGTCCAGACGCCAGGAGCAGGCCCTGCGCCACGCCCGGGTGCTCAATGACGCCGCGGCCGACGGCGGCCACCTGGGCATGTTCGCCTGGTGCATGTTCGACTATCCCACGCACCGGGATTTCGGCTCCGGGGACCGGATCTGCTACCACGGCGTGCTGGATTCCTTCCGCAATCCCAAGACGGCCGCCGCGGTCTACGCCTCCCAGTCGGAGGACCGGCCCGTGCTGGAGATCGGCTCCTCCATGGACATCGGGGACTACAACGAGGGCAGGGTGGAGAGCGTCTATGCCTTCACCAACGCCGACAGCGTGCGGCTCTATAAAAACGGCGTCTACGTGTGGGAATTCGTCCCCCGCGGCTGGGAGGGCCTGAAGCACGGCCCGGTGCTCATCGACGACACCGTGGGCGTCCAGCTGGAGACGCGGGAGGGCTTCGACAACGCCCGGGCCGACGCGGTGCGCCGCGTCCTCCTCTCCGCCGGGAAATACGGCTTTGAGCATATGCCCGAGGCGGACAGACAGGCGCTCTCCCGGTGCATGTCCGATTTTGACATGAGCTTTGAGGAGATCTACGGCCTTTACGGGAAATATGTGGGCAACTGGGGGGACACCGCCCCCGTGTGGCGGTTCGACGCCGTGAAGGACGGGAAGGTCGCCGCCAGCGTCACCCGCGGCCCCTCCGCCTCGCTCCATCTGGAGGTCACCGCCTGCACGGACACCCTCTCCGAGGGCGGCGTCTGGGACGCCGCCGCGGTGCGCATCCGGGTGCTGGACTCCAACGGGAACGTGGCGTCCTACGCCCAGCTCCCGGTCCACCTGGAGCTAACGGGCGACGCGGAGCTCATCGGCCCCGGGGACATCGCCGCCGAGGGCGGCGCCTGTGGGACCTACGTCCGCACCGTGGGCCGGGCCGGCTCGGCCGTCCTGACGGTCTCCACGCCCCAGACGGAGAGCGTGACGATCCGATTCACCGTACAAGAGGAGACAAGGCCATGACCTACGGATACTCCACCGGGCGCTTTGAAAAGAAATATACCTACCGCGGCGGAGACCTGGGAGCCGTCTGGGAGCCGGAGGGCACGACCTTCCGGCTCTGGGCGCCTACGGCCGCCGCCGCGGCCGTGTGTCTGTACGCCGGCGGCGACCCGGCCCGCTCTGACCGGACGGCCCGGGTCCCCATGCGCCCGGACGTCCGGGGCACCTGGCTGGCCAGGATCCCCGGCGACCTCCGGGGCGTCTACTACACCTTCGAGGTGACGGTGGACGGGGAGAGACGGGAGGCCGTGGACCCCTATGCCCGCGCCGTGGGCGTCAACGGCCGGCGCGGCATGATCCTGGACCTGGCCTCCACCGACCCCCCGGGCTGGGAGGGAGATACCAACCCCCAGGCGGGCCGGGGATATACCGACGCCGTCATCTATGAGCTCCACGTCCGGGACCTGTCCTGCCACGAAAGCTCCGGGATCCGCAACAGGGGCAAATTCGCCGGCCTTGCCGAGACGGGCGCCGTCACCCCCGGCGGCCATCCCACCGGCCTTGACCACATCAGGGCCCTGGGCGTCACCCATGTCCACCTCCTGCCCATCTACGACTACGGCTCCGTGGACGAGGCCGCGCCAGGCGCGCCCCAGTATAACTGGGGCTACGACCCGGTGAATTTTAACGCCCCCGAGGGCTCCTATTCCTCGGACCCCTTTGACGGCGCGGTGCGGATCCGGGAGCTGAAGGAGGCGATCCAGGCCCTCCACCGAAAGGGCCTCGGCGTCATCATGGACGTGGTCTACAACCACGTCTACGAGACGGAGGACTTTTGCTTCAACCGGCTGGTCCCGGGGTATTTCTCCCGGACGGACCGGGCCGGGAACTACTCCAACGGCTCCTGCTGCGGCAACGACACCGCCACCGAGCGGAGCATGGTGCGCCGCTACATCGTGGACAGCGTGAAATACTGGTGCGACGAGTACCACCTGGACGGCTTCCGCTTCGACCTGGCGGGCCTTATCGATACGGACACCGTCAACGAGATCGTGGAAAAGGTCCACGCCTCCAGACCGGACGTGCTTTTCTACGGCGAGGGGTGGACCATGCCCACCGCCGTCACAAAGCGGGGCGTGAGCCTGGCGACCCAGACGAATTCCCGCCTCACTCCGGGCTTTGCCTACTTCTCGGACACCATAAGGGACGCCCTGAGGGGCCGTTTCAACGAGAGAGGACCGGGGTTCGTCGGGGGGAAGACGGGGCTTGCGGCCACCGTGGAGGCGTGCTGGATGGGGGAGGCCCCGTGCTGCGGGAGCCCTGAGCAGACGGTCAATTACGTCTCCTGCCACGACAACCACACGCTGTTTGACCGGATCTGCCTGTCCCGCCCCGACGCAAGCCCTGAGGAGGCCGCCCGCATGAACCGGCTGGCGGCGGCGATCTGCCTCACCGCCCAGGGGATCCCCTTCCTCCAGGCCGGGGAGGAGCTGCTCCGGATGAAGAGGGACAGCCGGGGCCGGGTGGTGGAGAACAGCTACAAAAGCCCGGACGCGGTGAATGCCATCCGCTGGTCGGATCTGGACGACCCCGCCGTCCACCGGGTCTTTGACTATTACCGGGGCCTCATTGCCTTCCGGAAGGCCCACCCGGCCCTGCGCCTCACCACGGCCGCCGCGGTCCGGGAGAGCGTCCGGCCGGTGAGGGGCCTGGGAGAGCATATGGTCGCCTTTGAGGTGGCGGAGGGGGAGGAGCGGCTGTTTCTCGCCTTCAACGCCGAAGACAGGGAGAGGACCGTCCCGCTTCCCGGCGGGACGTGGGACGTGTACATCTCCGGGGACACCGCCGGCACCGGGGCGCTGGGAACGGCGGAGGGAAGCGCCCGGGTGGAGCCTGTTTCCGCGCTGGCGCTGGTGAGAAGACGGGAGGTACAAGATGAGATTTGAGCTGGATCGCGCCCCGCTCTCCGCCGGGGAGGCGGAGGGGGGCTGCTGGCTTTTGACCAACGGCCTGGGCGGCTTCATGTCCGCCTCGGCCGCCTTCTCCGTCACCAGGGCCGACCAGGGCATCCTGGTGGCCGCCGCCTCCCCCAGCCGGCGTTTTACGCTGATCCACCGCCTCGGCGAGGAGCTGGTCTGCGGCGGGCGAAGGACCTGCCTCTCCACCCAGAGCTTTGACGACGGCACAAGCGCCGAGGACGGCTGGAAACGGACCGTCTCCCGCGTCTGGGACGGGACGCCCCAGTGGCGCTGTGTCTTCGAGGGGGTGACTGTCACCCGCCGGTGCGGCATGGCCTACGGGAAAAACGCCTCGGGGGTGACCTACGACATCGAAAACGCCTCCGGCGAGCCCTGCACCCTGACGGTGACGCCCTCGGCGCAGATGGCGCCGAAGGGGGAGCCGCCCCGCCGGCCCGGCACGGTGACCTTTGAAAATAACTGCCTGCGCGGCGGCGGCCTGACCGTCCACATCCGGACCAACGGGCGGTGCGTCCCCACGGAGCTCAGGTGGGAGAGACTGCGCTACGCGGACGACGCGCCCGACGGCCGGAGCCCCTTCGGCTATGCCGCCGTGTGCTGCGCCGTCTCCCTCTCCGTCCCGGCGGGGGAGCGGGGGACGCTGGAGCTGGCCTTCTCCGACACGCCGGACAGCCTGACCGGCGGCGAGATCGTGGCCATGTGCCGGGAGAGGCAGAAAAAGCTCCTGGAGGAGTCCGGCTTCTCAACGCCCGAGGCGAAGGAGCTGGCCCGCGCCGCGGACGCCTTCGTGGTCCACCGGGCCTCCACCGGCGGCAAGACCGTCATCGCCGGCTACCCGTTTTTCGGCGACTGGGGGCGGGACACCATGATCGCCCTGCCCGGGTGCACCCTCTCCACAGGCCGGTTCCAGGACGCCAAAAGCATCCTGCGCACCTTTATCGCCTATGAGCGGGACGGCCTCCTGCCCAATTTCTTTCCCGAGGGACAGGAGGAGCCCCAGTATAACTCCGCCGACGCGCCGCTCCTTTTCATCAACGGCGTGTGGCTTTATTATGAGCGGACCGGGGACGCCGGCTTTGTCCGGGAGGCCTGGCCCACCGTGAAAAAGATCCTGACCGCCTATGAAAGGGGTACGCGCTACGCTATAAGGATGGACTCCGACGGCCTTATCTCCGCCGGGGAGGGCCTTGACCAGGTGACCTGGATGGACGTGCGCGTGGGGGACATCCTGCCCACGCCTCGCCACGGCAAGCCCGTGGAGATCAACGCCTACTGGTACTCCGACCTGCGGGCCGCGGCCCGGATAGCCGCCGCCGCGGGGGAGGACGGGAGCGCCCTTGACGCCCTGGCGGACCGGGTGCGGGACGCCTTCAATGAAAAATTCTGGATGGAGGACCGGGGATATCTCCGGGACGTGCTCTCCGGCACGGCGGCGGACACCCAGCTGCGGTGCAACCAGATCTGGGCCGTGTCCATGCCCTTCACGGCGCTGTCGCCGGAGCGGGAGCGCCGGGTGGTGGAGACGGTGGAAAAGCACCTCTACACCTCCCGGGGCCTCCGGACCCTGTCGCCGGAGGACCCGGAGTTCCACCCCGTTTACGGCGGGCCGCAGCTCGACCGGGACCTGGCCTACCATCAGGGCACCGTCTGGCCCTTCCCGGCGGGCGCCTGGTATCTGGCGTATCTGAAGGTCCACGGCCGCACGCCGCGGGCGGCCGCGGCGGTGCGGAGGCTGCTGGCGCCCATGGCCGATATCCTCCGGGAGGGCTGTGTGGGACAGATCCCCGAAATATACGACGGCCTGGAGCCGGGGCCCTCCCGGGGGTGCTTTGCCCAGGCCTGGAGCGTGGGGGAGCTTCTCAGGGTCTATGAGGAGCTGGAAAAGATCGAGGAGGGAGCGCAGTGATCGACAAGACCAAATACGGCTGGTGGAGATCCGCCGTTTTTTACCAGATCTATCCCAAGAGCTTTCAGGACTCGGACGGCGACGGGGTGGGGGACATCCCCGGCATCATCAGTCGCCTTGACTACCTGGAGGGGCTTGGCGTGGACGGGGTGTGGCTGTCGCCGGTGTTCGCCTCTCCCCAGGCGGACAACGGGTACGACATCTCCGATTACCGCGGCATCTGGCCGCTGTACGGCACCATGGAGGACATGGACCGGCTGATCTCCGAGGCCAAAAAGCGGGGCATCTCCGTCATCATGGACCTGGTGCTCAATCACACCTCCGACGAGCACCCCTGGTTCCGGGAGGCATTGAAGGGGCGGGAGAACCCCTTCCACGACTACTACGTCTGGCGGGACGGGTCCCCGGACTGCCCGCCCAACGACATGCGCGCCTGCTTCGGCGGGTCGGCGTGGGAGTATGTGCCCGCGCTGGGGCAGTATTACTTCCACCAGTTCGCCGTGAAGCAGCCGGATCTCAACTGGGATAACCCCCGGGTCCGCCGGGAGCTTTACGACATGATCCGCTTCTGGGTGGCGAGGGGCGTGGAGGGCTTCCGCCTGGACGTCATCGACTCCGTCGCCAAGGAGCCGGACAGGAAGATCACCGCCCGCGGCCCCCGGCTCCATGAGTACATCCGGGAGCTGAGCCGGGAGGCGTTTTGCGAGCCGGGCCTCGTCACCGTGGGGGAGGCCTGGAGCGCCGACGTGGAGGAGGCGAAGCGCTGGAGCGCCCCGGACGGCTCGGAGCTCTCCATGGTCTTCCAGTTCGAGCACGTCTGCCTTGACCAGCGGGGCGAGAAGTGGGACACCCTCCCCCTGGACCTGGTGGAGCTCAAGCGCTGCTTCGAGCGGTGGCAGAAGGGCCTCCACGGCCGGGGCTGGAACAGCCTTTTCCTCGATAATCACGACCTTCCGCGCATCGTCTCCCGCTGGGGGGACGACGGGAAATACCGGGTGGAGTCCGCCAAGTGCCTGGCCGCCATGCTCCACGGCATGGAGGGGACACCCTATATTTTCCAGGGCGAGGAGATCGGCATGACCAACGCGCCCCTGGAGCTGGACGGCTATGAGGACGTGGAGACGGTGAACATGATCGCCGAGCGGCGGGCCGCCGGGTATGCGGAGGCCGACATCCTGGCCTCCGCCCGCGCCCGCAGCCGGGACAACGCCCGGACGCCCATGCAGTGGGACGACTCGCCCAACGCCGGCTTTACCTCCGGCACGCCCTGGCTGGCGGTCAACGGGAATTACCGGGAGATCAACGTCCGGGCCGCCCTGGCCGATCCGGACTCGGTCTATCATTTTTACCGGCGGCTCATCGCCCTGCGAAAAAGCCTCCCCGTCTTCCGGGAGGGGACCTTCACGCTCCTGGCGCCGGAGGACAGAGAGATCTTCGCCTACCGGAGGGACACGGAGAGGGAGCATCTGCTGGTGCTGTGCAACCTGTCCGGGAACGCCCGGAGCTTTCCAATCCCCCCGGACTTTGAGGGGGCGGAGCGGCTCCTCGGCAACTACCCGGAGGGCGGCCCCGTCCTCCGGCCCTGGGAGACGCGGATGCTCCGCGCGGGGGAGGCCACATGAGATTCCAAAACGTCATCTTCGATCTTTACGGCACGCTGGTGGACATCCGCACCGATGAGGAGAGCCCCGCGCTCTGGGAGGAGATGGCCCGGCTCTACGCCGGGGAGGGGGCAGTCTATGCCCCGGAGGAGCTGAAGCGGCGGTATTTTTCCACCGTCGCGGAGCTGGAGCGGGGCTCGGCGTCACCGGGGGGCGACGCCCATGAGGCCCACCCGGAGATCGATCTTGGGACCGTCTTTCGCCGGCTCTTCCTGGAAAAGGGCGCGGCGGCGGACGCGGCCCTGGTCCTGCGCGTGGGCAGGCGTTTCCGGGAGGCGTCCACCCGGTTCATCCGGCTCTACCCCGGCGCGCGGGAGCTGCTGACGGCCCTCCGGGAGCGGGGGAGGGGCGTGTGGCTCCTGTCCAACGCCCAGGCCATGTTCACCCGGCCGGAGCTGGAGGCGCTGGGCATCGACCGGCTCTTTGACGGCGTCTATCTGTCCTCCGACTACGGCGTCAAGAAGCCGGACAGCCGGTTTTTCCGGGCGCTGCTGGAGGAGCGGCGCATCGACCCCGCCACCGCCGTGATGGTGGGCAACGACGGGGCGTGCGACATCCGCGGCGCCAGGGCGCTGGGGCTGGCCGCCGTGTACGTCCGCTCCGATATCTCCCCCCGGGAGCCGCTGCCCCAGGCGGATCTGGCGCTGGAGGAGACGGACCTGGAGAGGGTGCGCCGGTTTTTGCTGGAGACGTGACCCGGACGGCCCCTCCGGAAAAACTGATTGACAAACCGGCGGATCCATTGTACAATCTATCCGTACGCAAACGCGATGAAGGGCGCAAGTAGCCTGACGAAGTCCCGCGCAGAGAGCCCCCGGCTGGTGGAAGGGGGAGGGGAGCGGCAGGTGAATACGGCCCGGAGCGGCGGGGTGAACGGTTTCCCAGTAGCCCTCGACGGGTGCGCCCGGTACAGCGCTTGGGGTCATGGACCCCGTGAGGCGGCGGCCGCGAGGGCGCCGCGACAAGAGGTGGTACCGCGTGAAAACGCCCTCTGTCCGGTTTCCGGGCAGAGGGCTTATTTTTTGAAAGGTCAATACAACAATACTTTAAGGAGAATGATCCCCATGGAAATCTATGAAGAGCTGGTGGCCCGGGGGCTGATCGCCCAGGTCACCGACGAAACGGAAATCAGGAAGATGATCAACGCCGGGAAGGCCACCTTCTACATCGGCTTTGACTGCACGGCGGACAGCCTGACGGCGGGGCACTTCATGGCCCTGACGCTGATGAAGCGCCTCCAGATGGCGGGGAACCGGCCCATCGCCCTCATCGGCGGCGGCACCACCATGATCGGCGACCCCTCCGGGCGAACGGACATGCGCAAGATGCTGACCCGGGAGGACATCGAGCACAACGCCGCCTGCTTCAAGCGCCAGATGGAGCGGTTTATCGAGTTTGGCGAGGGCAAGGCCCAGATGGTCAACAACGCCGACTGGCTTTTGGACCTCAACTACGTGGAGCTTCTGCGGGAGGTGGGCGCCTGCTTCTCCGTCAACAACATGCTCCGGGCCGAGTGCTACAAGCAGCGGATGGAGAAGGGCCTTTCGTTCCTGGAATTCAACTACATGATCATGCAGTCCTACGACTTTTACTACCTCTTCCAGCACTACGGCTGCAACATGCAGTTCGGCGGCAACGACCAGTGGTCCAATATGCTGGGCGGCACGGAGCTCATCCGCCGCAAGCTGGGGCGCGACGCCCACGCCATGACCATCACGCTCCTCACCGACTCCAACGGCAACAAGATGGGCAAGACCGCCGGCAACGCCGTCTGGCTGGACCCCAATAAAACGAGCCCCTACGACTTCTACCAGTACTGGCGGAACGTGGGGGACGCGGACGTCATAAAGTGCCTGAAGATGCTGACCTTCCTGCCGTTGGAGCAGATCGCCGAGATGGATACCTGGACCGACAGCCGCATAAACCGCGCCAAGGAGATCCTGGCCTTCGAGCTTACAAAGCTGGTCCACGGCGAGGAGGAGGCATTGAAGGCGCAGCAGAGCGCCCGGGCTCTCTTCGGCGGCGGCGAGGGCGGGGAGATGCCCACAGTGGAGCTGACGGAGGCAGACCTTGCCGACGGCGGAGCGGACATCATGACGCTCCTTGTCAAGGCGGGGCTGGTGGCCTCCAAGAGCGAGGCGCGGCGCAACATCCAGCAGGGCGGCGTCACGGCGAATGACGAGAAGGTCACGGACATCGGCAAGACCTTCACCGACGGGGAGCTGCGGGCCGGCGTGGTATTGAGACGCGGCAAAAAGAGCTTCATGAAGGTCGTTTTGAAATAAATAAGGAGGTTTTCTTATGAGCGAGACTTTAAAATCAATCGAGCGCCGCAGCTCCACCCGGAGCTACACGGCGGAAAAGCTGACCCCGGAGGAGCTGGATACGCTCCTCACCGCGGGGCTTCAGGCCCCCACCGCCACCAACCGCCAGGAGCTGCGCTTCACCGTCCTCCCCGGGGACGCGCCCATCCTCTTTGACATCCAGGAGGCCATGGGGGGCCGGGCAAGGCCAACGATGAACTTCTGGTACGACGCCCCCACGGTCATCGTCATCAGCGGCGAGCGGGATTTCCGCTGGACCGCCGTGGACGCCGGCATCGCCGTGGAGAACATCGCCCTGGCCGCGGAGTCGCTGGGCCTGGGCAGCGTGATTTTGGGCTGTCTCAAGGCCGCCATGGACGGCGACGCCACCGGGAATTTCGCCGGGACCCTCCGCTTCCCGGAAGGTTACGGCTTCCAGATCGCCGTCGCCGTGGGCCATAAGGCCGCCGACAAGGAGCCCCACACCTACGATCGGACTAAACAGGTGACGGTGCTGTGATATGACTGAAAGCCCCGCGCCGTTGTCGGAGCGGGGCTTATTTTGAAAAACCAATATCAATATTTTTCCCGGCGACATGCGCGTCGGGAAAAATCCCTTTTGTTGTGCAAGTGCCGCCTGCGGCGGCGCGCAACGCAACAGCAGGAGTCCATTTTTGAATTCCGCAGAATTCAAAAATGGACTCCGCACGTCCTTATTGATTTCAAAGGGCCGCATGGCCCTTTGAAATCAAAATAACTCCCCTTGCCACGCCCAGTTTTCGACCGGGTGGAAGGTGATATAGACGTTCTCCCCCGGGATGCCCAGCTCCTCCTCCAAAATCTTCGTGAGCTCCGCGGCCATTTTGCCGCAGTCTGCCCGGGAGGGGGCCCCAAAGGCGGAGACGGAGACGTACGCGCCTTTTTCCAGCTTCCTACCGGCAAACCACAGGTCGCGCTCCGGCTCGATGCCCACCATGAGGTAGCTCTCGGGCTTTCGGATGAGCGTGACGGCCCTGCCAAACCGGGCCTTCAGCGCCTCCATTTTCTCCGCCCCCACGGGGACGGTGACCTTCGCTTCAATGTACGGCATGTTCTTTCCTCCTTTTAAATCAAGAAAAACGGAAATGAGGTAGTAAAAATGCAGGTGACTCTCTGTATCGTCAGCGCCCTCTTTGGCGGCCTTCATATCATAGCCGCTGTCAGTCAGCTGAAAAGCGATAAGAAGTCCGTTCCGGCTTCCATAATGATCACCGGCTCCCTGTTGCTTATCGGAGCCGTGATTTGTAACGCGCTCCGTAAGCCCCTTGACTACATCCCCGCCTTGCTGGGGTGCGCGATGATCTGCGCCGCCGCGATTATGAACGGAGTCAAAAGCCAGAAGCTCCACATACAGCATCACATCATACGCGCCGCGCTGTCGGTCCTCCTGATCGTCGGATTTGTTCTTTTATAAAATGGACAAGGGGATCACTGTCGTCGAGGGCGCTTTGTGGGTCCTCGCCTGGTTTGGCGTCATGCTGTTCTATACGCTTTTAGATGTGGCGGTGTGGAGAAAAACAGCGCCCCGCCGCGCCAGAATATTGAACCTGCTTACAGTCGCTCTCTGCATGGGCGGCTTTCTCGTTCTGCTCAAAGCAAAGGGCCGTTTTGAGCTCAATTTGGCTTACGGAGTGACGCTTCAAGGCATCCTTTTGGCGATAGTCTGCGCGGTGGCGCTGTATTTTCTGCTGGATAAGTTTTTAGACCCCATTTTTGAGGGGATGCTCCCGGGGAGCGAGGAGCGCTATCAGGAGACGCTTCGAAGCTTAAGGCAAGCGCCGGTCATCAGCTTCATTCAGGTCTGCATCCTCGCGCCGGTCATGGAGGAGCTCCTGATGCGCGGCTTTTTGCTTGGGGGATTATCCGCAAGCTATGGAAACGTGACCGCGCTCCTCGCATCCTCTGCGTTCTTCGCGCTTTTACACTTTAACATGGTGCAGACCCTCTCGGAGCTGATCTCGGGTATCGTATTGGGCCTTCTATACATCCATACGGGCTCCGTCGCCTGCTGTATAGCGGCGCACGCGGGATATAATATGATCTCCTTTTTTACTACGATAAACCGCGATCCCTCCCGGAGCTCTAAAAAATCCCCAAAAGCTCCGTGAGGCTGTCCGCCGTATAGTCCGGCGCTTCCTCCGGGAGCGGCGTTTGCAAGCTTCCGAAGCCCTTTCTTATCCAGACCGTTTTCATCCCCAGCGCCTTTGCGGGGGCGATGTCGTTGTCGAGCCTGTCCCCGATCATCACCGCCTCGCCGGGGGCGCGTTTCGCGGCCTTCAGCGCGTACTCAAAGATCCGGCTGTCGGGCTTGGAGACGCCCACGTCCCAGGACGAGACGACGTAGGTGAAAAATCGGTCGATCCCGAAATCCCGCAGACGCTGACAAAGTCCCTCCGCCTGATTCGCGATGACCCCCAGAGAATACCTCTCTGAAAGGGTCCCCAGGACCTTTGGGGCGTCGGGATAGAGCGCCTCCAGCTCGTGACGGTAGGGGGCGGCCTTGGAAAAACCGAACTTCTTTACGACCGCCTTGAACTGCGGCAGCCGCGCGGCGGACGCCTTTTCGATCTCATGATAGATGTCCGAAGCGGAAAGGCCCAGCGTCGCGGCCTCCTCCGTCGCCGCCTGCTCCTGACACCGCCTTTCCCAGACCGCGCTCTCGTCCACCAGGGTGAAGCCTATGTCGAAAAATAAGACCTTGACCATATTCAACCTCACGCCTGGAGCCCCAGCAGCCTTGCGGCGTTGCCGCCCAAGACGGCCTCCAGCTCCGCCTCCGTAAGGCCGGAGGAGCGGATGAGGGACAGGGACTCGGCCATATCCGTCCAGGGGCTGTCGCTCCCGAAGAGCACCCGGTCCACCCCGTGGGCGCGGACCGCCGCGCAAAACGCCTCCCCGGTCAGCGCGTCGTACTCCGGGTGGGCGGTGGCGCGCCCCGCCCGATCGCGCCAGGGGTAGAGGGCGCAGGCGGTGTCCAGATACGCAACGCTCCCCACCAGCTCCCGGGCGTCGTCCCACTGGCCCAGACCACCCAGATGCGCCAGGATGATTTTGGGATAGGGAACCTGACGCAGGACATTGGAGAGCCGTTTGGGGGAGGCCAGGTCCTGCCCCGGGTAGTTGGGGTCCAGCCCCGCGTGGATAAGCACAAATAGCCCCAGCTCCGCGGCGTATTCGATGATCCGCAGATACCGCGGATCGTCCGCGGCCACCCCCTGAAAGAGCGGGTGGAGCTTCACCCCGGGGACATGGGCGTCGGCCAGACCCTTCAAAATTTCCCGGTAGTCCTCCGAGTCCGGGTGGACGCCGCCGAAGGAGAGAAGCGGGCCCCCGGAGACGCCCAGCGCCGCGGCGGCGGCGTTGACGGCGGCGGCCTGATGGGGCTTTGTCACTACCGGCTGAAGGACCGCCCGGTCCACCCCGGCCCTGTCCATGGCGGAGAGGAGCCCGGAATTCGTCCCGTCCGCGTAGGCCCGCATATCCGCGCCTTTGGACAGGCCCTCCACGGCCCGGAGGGCGATGGAGCCGGGGAAGGTGTGGGCGTGAAAATCAATGATCATGGCTCAGAAGGCAAAATTGCCGTTGACGAACACGGGGATCTCCCGGCCGTCCCGGGTGGTGCCCACGATGGAGAGGTCCCGGGAGCCCACCATGAAATCCTCGTGGGTGATGGACTGGTTGAGCCCGGCGGCCAGACGCTCCGCCTCCGTCATGTCCGCGCCGCCCCGGACGGTGGGGTAGCTGGCGCCGAAGGCCAGATGGCAGCTGGCGTTCTCGTCGAAGAGCGTGTCGTAGAAAAGCACATCCATGTTGGAGATGGGGGAGTCATAGGGCACCAGCGCCACCTCGCCGAGATACGATGCGCCCTCGTCCAGCGCGATCTCCGCCTCCAAAAGCTCCCGGTGGCGGGGGTCCTCCGCCTCCACGCCCACGATCCTGCCGTCCTTGAAGGTGAAGGCGAAGCGCGGGATGATGACCCCGCCCACGTCGAAGGGCTTGGTGGACACCACCCGCCCGTTGACGCCGTCCCGGCGGGGGGCCGTGAAGATCTCCTCCGTGGGCATGTTGGCGTTGAATTGGACGCCCCCGGCGGAGGTGGAATTTCCGCCGTCCCAGTAGTGCCCCTGGGGCAGCTCGATGACCAGATCGGTGCCCAGGGAGTTTGAGTAGCGGAGAGACCGGAAATCATACTCGGTGAGCTTTTTCTTGCGGGCGTTCAGCTCCCCGTTGTGCAGGCGCCACGCCTCCACCGGGTCGTTGTCCGCGCTCACCCGCATAGCGGCGAATATGGCGTCGGTCAGCTTTTCCATGGCCTCGTCCCCGGGAACGCCGGGGAACATTTTTTTTGCCCACTCCGGCTGGGGCATGGCGGCGATGCACCACTGGACCTTGTCGGACATCTGCATCTCCCGGTACTCCCGGACGGCGGGGCCGAAGACCCGGCTCTGGCGCACCTGACGGGAGTGGTCGATGCCGTTCATGCCGTCGGGGTCGGAGCTGTCGATGGAGAGGAACGCCGCCCCCTCCCGGGCCAGGGTGTTGAGCATGTCCGCCTGCCAGGGGCGCACCTGGTCGAAGATCTCGTCGGCGGCGTGGAGATACGTCTCCCGGCTGATCGCCTGGTCGTTCCAGCGCATGACCACCTCCCGGGCCCCGGCGCTGTACGCCTCCCTGACCAGGAGCCGCGCGAAGGCGGCCTGATCCACAGGGCAGTTCAACACCAGCGTCTGCCCCGGCTGGACGTGGATGCCCACGTTGATCAAAAGCTTTGCGTATTTATCGAACCTCGGATCCATTTTTACTTTCCTCCAATTCCTCTTCGATTTCGGCCAGGAGCCTGCGCTCCTGCTTTGTGTCCGCGAAGGTCAGCTTTTCGTACATATCCGGCCGCCGGAGCCTGGTGCGGAGAATGGACTGCTTGCGCCGCCACCGGGCGATCTTCGCGTGGTCGCCGGAGAGCAGCACCGGCGGCACCCGCCTGCCCCGCCACACCTCGGGCCGGGAGTACTGGGGGTACTCCAAAAGCCCTGCCCAGTGGGACTCGTTCTCAAAGCACTCCGGGTCCGGCAGCACGCCGGGGACGAGCCGGCACACCGCGTCCGCCACGGCCATGGCGGGGATCTCCCCGCCCGTGAGGACGAAGTCCCCCAGGCTTAATTCCTCGTCCACGCACTCGTCGATGAAGCGCTGGTCCACGCCCTCATAGTGCCCGCAGACAAGGATGAGCTTGTCGTAATCGGCCGCCAGCCGCCGGGCGTCCTCCTGGGTGAAGGGCTTCCCGCAGGGGGAGAGGAAGATCGTGTGGACCCGCTCCCGGTGGGCCTTGCAGAGGAACCTCCAGCAGTCGTGAAGCGGCTGGGCCTGCATGACGCATCCGCGCCCGCCGCCATAGGGGTAGTCGTCCACCTGGCACTGCTTGTTGGTGGTGTAGTCCCGGATCTGATGGGTCTCGATGCGGATGATGCCCCGGTCCTGGGCGCGGCCCAGAATGGACTCGTTCATCATGTCCCCCACGGTGTCGGGGAACAGGGTCATAATGTCGATCCAGTATTTCATCACATACCCTCGATGAGCCGGATCGTCACGACTCCGGACTCAATGTCCACGCCCGTCACGAAATCTCCCCGCAGGGGCACCAGGATCTCGCGCTGCCCCTGTATTTCCAGCACCTCGCCGCCCGGGGGCGTCAGGATGCCGGTGACCTTCCCAAGCTGCGCGCCCTCCGTGTCCACGGCGCGCAGGCCCACAAGGTCGGCGATGAGATATCCGCCCTCCTCAAGGTCAATGTCCTCCCGGGGGACGTAGACGATGTGATTTTTCGCCTTCTCCGCGTCCTCGACGGTGTCGATGCCCGCAAGCTTTGCGATGACAAAGCCCTTCTGCACCCGGGCCCGCTCGACAGCGCGTTCCTCGCCGTCAAGAAACAGCCTTGCGAACCGGCAGAACGCCTCCGCCGAGTCCGCCCAGGGCTCGATCTTCACCTCGCCCCGGAGAGCGTGGGTATTCACGATTTTCCCGGTCTCGATCAGGTCCATTCTCTCACATCCATAAGCGTAGTTGAGGATAGTTTAGCACAGTTTTGGCGGTAAATCAATCGTAATTAAAAGAGTGTCCGCCCTTGCGGGCGGCGGACTTACTTTCCACGCTTTTGACCCGCCAAAAGCGCGGAAAGTAACAAAGGGGCGAAAAGCGGCCAGGGGAGGGATTTCGATTTTGCCGTCAAGCGGCACTTCCGCCGCTGCGCGGCTCCCTTTGCCCTCCCCTGGACCCCTCCTTTTAAAAACGACCAGTTAGGGGGCCTGCGGGCCCCCTACTGGAGACACCCCCGGGGAGCCCTGATGGCAGGCGGTGCCCCGTCGGGGCGCGCGCGGGGCGACAGCAGGGAAAAATCCCTGAATTCCGGAGAATTCAGGGATTTTTCCCGCACGTTTCCTTTATTTGAAAAAGGCCGAACGGCCTTTTTCAAATGTCAGTCGTCCACTATATCCACACTGATATGCTTTCCCTGCCTCTGCGCCACAGAGCGCATCAGGGTGCGGATCTCCTTGGCGATCTTCCCGTGGCGGCCAATGACCTTGCCCATATCGGCGGGGGCCACGCGAAGCTCAAAGACGGTCTTGTCCCCGTCCTCGCGCTCCGTGACCGTCACCTCATCGGGACTGTCCACGAGATTTCGCGCGATATAGAGCAGCAGTTCCTTCATGGCGGGTCACCGATCAAAGAACGCCGGCGTTCTTGAGAAGGGCCTTGACGGTGTCGGTGGGCTGAGCGCCGTTGCGGATCCACTCCTTTGCCTTGTCGCCGTCGATCTTGACGGTGCTGGGCTCGGTGCGGGGATCGTAGGTGCCCAGCTCCTCGATGAAGCGGCCGTCACGGGGATAGCGGGAGTCCGCCACGACGATCCTGTAAAAGGGGGCCTTCTTGGCGCCCATCCTGCGAAGTCTGATCTTTACCATTTTTCTGTACCTCCAAAAAAGAATAAAAATGTTTATTTCAAATATCGTAAAGATAATTGATTCCTAAAACGGGAACCCGCCGCGGCGCTTCCCCCCGCCCAAAAAGCCCGGGAGCCGCCCGCGGGACATCTGCCTGGTGAGGTCCCGCATCATCTCATACTGCTTGAGGAGCCGGTTCACGTCCACCACCTCGGTGCCGGATCCGGCGGCGATCCGCTTTTTGCGGCTGGAGTTGATAACGGACGGGTCGTTCCGCTCCTTCGGCGTCATGGACAGGATGATGGCCTCGGTCCGGCTCATCTGCTTTTCGTCCAGCTTCGCCCCGGCCACGGCCTTGCCCATGGACCCGGGGAGCATCCCGGCGATGTCGCCAAGACCCCCCATCTGCTTGAGCTGCTGGAGCTGATCGTAATAGTCCTGGAGCGTGAAGGCGTTTTTCCGCATCTTCTCCGCCAGCTCCCGGGCCTTTTCCTCGTCAAAGCTCCGCTCGGCCTTCTCGATGAGCGTCAGCATATCACCCATGCCCAGGATCCGGCTGGCCATGCGGTCGGGATGGAAGGGCTCAATGGCGTCCAGCTTCTCGCCGGAGCCGCAGAACTTGATGGGCTTTCCCGTAACGGCCCGGACCGACAGGGCCGCGCCGCCCCGGGCGTCGCCGTCCAGCTTGGTGAGCATGATGCCGGTGATGCCCAGCGCCTCGTCAAAGGCGGAGGCGGCGTTCACCGCGTCCTGCCCGGTCATGGCGTCCACCACCAGCAGGATCTCGTCCGGCTCCACCTCCCGCTTGATGGCCTTCAGCTCGTCCATCAGCGCCTCGTCGATGTGCAGCCGCCCGGCGGTGTCCAGGATCACCAGATCGTTGCCGTTTTTCTTGGCGTGGGAAACGGCCGTCCTGGCGATGGTCACCGGATCCTCGGTGCCCATCTGAAAGACGGGGATATCGAGCTGCGCCCCCACCGTCTCCAGCTGCTTGATGGCCGCGGGGCGGTAGATGTCGCAGGCGACCAGGAGCGGACGCCGCCCGTTCTGCTTGCGGATGAGGGCGGCCAGCTTCGCGCCGTTGGTGGTCTTGCCGGCGCCCTGAAGGCCCACCAGCATCACCACGGTCAGCCCCCTGGGGGAGATGTTGAGCTTCGCGGTGGTGGAGCCCATGAGCTTTACAAGCTCCTCGTTGACGATCTTGACCACCATCTGGGCCGGCGTGAGGGACTCCAGCACCTCCGCGCCCTCACAGCGCTCCGTGCAGGTCCTGACGAAGTCCCGGACCACCTTATAGCTCACGTCGGCCTCCAGCAGCGCCATGCGGACCTCCCGCATGGCCTCCTTGACGTCCGCCTCGGAAAGCCTGCCCTTGCCGCGCAGCTTTTTGAACACATTGCCCAGCCGGTCAGACAGGGATTCAAATGCCATACTCAATCTCCATTCAACTGGGCCAGTCCGGCGAAGATCTCCCTCGCCAGGGCCCCGGCCTCGCCGTCCGTCATCTCCGCCAGCCGTCCTGCCTTCTCCCGGAGCGCGGCGATCTTCGCGCCCTGCTCCCGGAACCGCCGGACCGCGCCGGTCTTCTCCTCATACTCCCTCAGAAGGGCCTCGCTCCTCCTGAGGACCGCCAGCACCCCCTGGGGCGAAATGCCCGCCAGGTCCGCGATCTCCCGGAGGCTCAGGTCGTCCGAGTAGTAGTACTCAAAATACGCCCGCTGTGTCTCGGTCAGGAGCTCCCCGTAAAAATCGTAGAGAAGCGTCCATTCAAAGGTCTCTTTTTTCATCCGATCACCTATAAAGCGTTTTTGCTTTATAATGCGGACTTATTATACACACCAGCGGGCGGGTTGTCAAGGAATATTTTTACCGGATGGGGCAGATAATAATGTGAACATGAAAAAGGCGGGCGGGCGTCTGCCCGCGCCGCTCCGCGTCCCGAGGAGGAAAAGATATGCGCGACGCCGACATCGGCATCTACATGGAAAATTCGACCCTGGGCAACTTTGCCCGGAACACCGCCGCGTCCCTGGAGCCGGAGGGGTACGTCCGGGGGTCGCGGGAGGCCAACCGCACGCTGGCCGTGCTCCGGCGTCTCCACGCCCGCCTGACGCCCCGGACCCCGGCGGGCGAGGACTCCCCGGCGTGGGAGTGGTTTTCCGACAACTGGTACATCGCCGAGCGGGAGGGCCGGGCGGCCGCCCGGACGCTCCGGCCCGTCGGAAGACTGCCCCGGGCCGCCGGGAGCCGCCGCGCCGTGGTCTGCGAGGCGGCCGCCGCCCTGGTCCGCTCCGGCCGCGGGGAGGTGACGGGGGAGCGGATGGCCCTGTTCCTGCGGGAGTACCAGAAGACGCGCCCCCTTTCGGAGCGGGAGCTCTCCGTCTTCGTCCCCGCCGTCATGGCGGAGCTGGCGGCCTTTCTGGAGTCCGTCCTGCCCGCCCCGGGCGAGGACGACGGCGAGGCCGCCCTGCTTTTGAGGAATATCTTCACCTCCCTGCGCGCGCTGGCCGCGGAGGACCTGAGCGACGTGCTGGAGGAGGCCAACGTCACCGAGGCGCTCCTGCGCCAGGACCCGGCCGGCGTCTATCCCCTCATGGACGAGGAGACCCGCCGGGACTACCGCCGGGAGCTGGCGCGTCTGGCGGAAAAGCGGGGCCTTTCCGAGCGGGACGCGGCCAAAAAGGTGCTGGAGCTGGCCCAAAACGGGGAGGAGCGCCATGTGGGCTTCCACATCTTCCGCCGCCCCCTGGGCCGGGAGCGCCGGGAGCATACGGGGGAGGGGTACATCGCCGCCTTCACCGCGGGGACGCTCTTTTTCACCGTCCTGGCCGGCGTGGCGACGGACTCCCTTTTCGCCGCCCTCCTGGCCCTTTTGCCGGTGTCGGAGCTGGTCAAGGCCGTGCTGGACGCGGTGCTGCTGCGCGCCGTCAGGCCGAAAAGACTGCCCCGGTTGGAGCTTGAGAAGGGCGTGCCCGAGTCCGCCGCCACCGTTTGCGTCATCTCCGCCCTCCTCTCGGGGGAGAAGGACGGGGAGAAATACGCCGGGCTCCTGGAGGAGTACAGCCTTCTGAACCGGGACGCCGGGAAAAACCTGATGTTCGGCATCCTCGCCGATCTGCCGGAGGCCCGGTCCAAACGGACGGGGGAGGACGGGCGCATCCTCTCCCGGGCCGCGGCGTCCGTGGAGGGGCTCAACAAAAAATACGGCGGCGGCTTTTTCCTTTTCGTCCGGGAAAGGGTGAAAAACGACGCCGAGGGCGTCTGGATGGGCCGGGAACGCAAGCGCGGCGCCATCGAGGAGCTGGTCCGCCTGCTCTCCGGGGAGTCCTCGGCCCTCCGGATCGCCGCCGGGGATCGGGAGCGCCTTCGCGGTGCGGCCTTCATCCTGACGCTGGACGCGGACACCCGCCCCACCGCGGGCTCGGCCCGGGAGCTTATAGGCGCCGCGCTCCACCCCCTCAACACCCCCAGGATCGACGGATCCCTCGGCCGCGTCGTCTCCGGCTACGCCATCCTGGAGCCACGGGTCAGCGTGGACCTGGGGAGCGCCGGGCGGACCGACTTCTCCCGGATCTTCGCGGGCGTGGGCGGCGTGGACCCCTACGGCTCCACAGTCTCCGACCTCTATCAGGACCTCTTTTCCGAGGGCATCTTCATGGGCAAGGGCCTCATCAACGTGCCCGTTTACAGGCGGGTCCTGGACGGGACCTTCCCGGACAACACCGTCCTGTCCCACGACATCCTGGAGGGGGCCTATCTGCGCTGCGGCCTTTTGTCCGACGTGGAGTTCACCGACGGCTGGCCCGGCAAGGTCACGAGCTACTTTGCCCGCCAGGAGAGGTGGACCAGGGGCGACTGGCAAAATCTCCGCTGGTGCGCGCGGCTGATCCGCGGACGGGACGGAGCCCTGCGGCGCAATAACCTGACGGGCCTTTCCCGGTTCAAGATCTTTGACAACCTGCGCCGGAGCCTGGTGGCCCCGGCGGTGCTCCTGGACCTGCTCCTCTGGGCGGGCTTCCCCTCCGCCGCCACGGCGCTGTCCGGCGCGCTGGCGCTGGCGGCGTATCTGTCCGGCGTGCTGATCGAGTTCGCCGGGGACCTGATCCGCCACGACGGCTCGGGCCGGGCGCGTTACCAGTCCTCCGTCCTCCCCGGCCCCGGGGGAGCCATCATGCGCTCGGCCGTCCGGCTCATGCTCCTGCCCATGGAGGCGTGGACCAACGCGCGGGCGGCCGTCACCGCCCTCTGGCGGATGTGCGTGACCCACCGGGGCCTGCTCCGGTGGGTCACCGCCGGGGACGCGGAGCGGCGGCGGGTGAACACCCTGCTCGTCAACTACCGGGAGCTTTTGGCCTGCCCCGTGGCGGCGGCGTTGCTGCTCCTGGTGTCCCGCACGCCCCTGGGCGGGGCGCTGGCCCTGGTCTGGGCCTTTACCCCGGCCTACGCCTGGGCGCTTTCCAGGGAGACGGCCGGGAAGCGCCGTGTCTCCCAGCGGGACCGGGCGTTCCTCCTCAACCGCGCCGGGGAGATCTGGCGGTTCTTCGCCGACCACCTCACCCGGGAGGACAATTTCCTCCCGCCGGACAACGTTCAGCTGGCGCCCAATATCGGCGCGGCCCACCGCACCAGCCCCACCAATATCGGCCTTGCCATGCTCTCCTGTATCGCCGCGGCGGACCTGGGCCTCATCACCCCGCAGGAGGCCTCCGACCGGGTGAAGCGCACGCTGGAGACGGTGGAGAGACTGGAAAAATGGCACGGCCACCTCTATAACTGGTACGATACCCGCACGCTTGCCCCCCTGGAGCCCCGCTATGTCTCCACCGTGGACAGCGGCAATCTGACGGGCGCCCTCATCGCCGTGAAGGAGTGGTTCTATTCCCGGAACGACCCGGAAACGGCCAGGCGTTGCGGGGATTTGGTGGACGGCGCCGACTTCACGCCCCTGTTCGACAAAAAACGCAAGCTCTTCCACATCGGCATCGACCTGATGAAAAACGCCCCCACCGAGGGGTGGTACGACCTTCTGGCCAGCGAGGCCCGGGAGACCAGCTACATCGCCGTGGCCCTGGGCCAGGTGCCGAAAAAGCACTGGCGCCGGCTGGGCCGGGCCAGAGTCAGCCTGGACCGCTACTCCGGGATGGCCAGCTGGACGGGCACCATGTTCGAGTACCTCATGCCCAACCTGCTCCTGCCCTGCCGGCCCAGCAGTCTTCTGTATGAGTCCTCCCGCTTCTGCCTGTTCGCCCAGAAGCGCGCCCACCCCGGCATCCCCTGGGGGATCTCGGAGAGCGGCTTTTACGCCTTCGACCCCGGCCTTGCCTACCGCTACAAGGCCCACGGCGTCCAGAGGCTCGCCCTGAAGCGCGGCATGGGCGCGGAGCGGGTGGTTTCGCCCTACTCCACCTATCTGGCCCTGCCCCTGGACCCCGCCGGCGCGTCCAACAACCTCCGCCGGCTCATGGGCATGGGCCTTGCCGGCCCCTACGGCCTCTACGAGGCGGCGGATTTCACCCCCGGCCGCGTCCGGGAGGGCCGCTGTGAGGCGGTGCGCTCCTATATGTCCCACCACCTGGGCATGAGCCTGACGGCCATCGCCAACACCCTCTGCGGGGACGTGTTCCCCCGGAGGTTCATGAGCGACAGGCGCATGGCGGCCTTCCGGGAGCTTCTGGAGGAGAGACTGCCCACGGGCCGCCTGACCCTCCGCCAGCCCCCGAGGGACGTGCCCACCGTTCCCAACCGCCGGGAGGCCGGCGGTCTGGTCCGGGAGTTCACGGAGACGGACGCCTTCTCGCCCGCCTGTGTGCCCCTCTCCTCCGGGGCGTACACCGTCCTCTTCGCCGAGACAGGCAAGACCCGCTCCCGGTGGCGCGGGCTGGACCTGACGTGCTTTGACCCGGCCCCCGACGGGGCCATGGGCGTCGAGGCGTATCTGCGCACCCCCACGGGCACGCTGTCCCTGACCCCCGCGCCGGAGTTTGACGGGCGGACCCGCTATTCCTGCGAGCTCACCGACATGGCCGGCCGGATCCGCTCCAGAGCGGAGGGATGCTCCGCGGTCTATACCGTCTCGGTCCCACCCTCCGGGGAGGGGGAGGTCCGCCGGGTGGAGGTCTCCGCCCCCGCGGGCGTCACGGAGGTGTCCCTGGTGGTCGTCTTTGAGCCCGTCCTGCGCCGGTGGGAGGATCACGCCTCCCACCCGGCCTTCAACCGGCTCTCCCTGGAGGCCGCCATGGAGAGGGACGTGTTCACCGTCACCCGCCGCCCGCGCCCGGGGGAGGGGCGCGTCACCCTGGCGCTGGCGGCCGACACGGAGTTCACGGCCGTGACCCACCGCCGCCGGGGCGACCCGCCGGAGGCCGGGGACCTGCTGGCCTGGTCGCCGGATATGAGGGTGGCCGTCACCGTCCCCATCCGCCTTGCCATGGGCAAGGGGAGGGCGACGGTGGCGCTGGCCGCCGCGGAGAGCCGGGAGGAGGCCGCGGCCGCCGCCCGGAGGATGGCCGCGCGCCAGGAGAAGGAGGCCGTCAGCCGCATCTCCGCCGCGGCCCTGATGCTGGGCATGAACCAGAGCGAGATCCGCTCCGCCCTGGATCTGGCCACGCCCCTCCTTTTCGGCGGGGATCCGGGCCGGACGCGGACGGAGGAGCGGATGAGGGCCCCCTATGGCCGGGAGGAGCTCTGGAAGCTGGGGATCTCCGGGGACCTGCCTGTGGTAGCCGCCCGCGTGGGGAGCGTGGCGGAGCTGGCCGAGGCCCAGAACCTCATCAAGCGCCACGCGCTCCTCTCCGAAAACGGGGTGGAGTCCGATCTGGTCCTGGTGCTGACGGACAACGGGGACTACGCCGCCGCGCAGAAGACGTCGGTCACGGACCTGCTTCGCCGCCTCGGCCGGGAGGGGACCCTGGGGGTCCCCGGGGGCGTCCACATAACGGCGGAAGCCTCCCCCTCCCCGGCCCCCGTCCTCCTGCTCGCGGACGTGACCGTGCCGCTCTCTGAACCCCCGTCTCCCCCCCTCCACCGTGCCGCCACCCCCCGGCCCCTCACCCCCTTTTTCGCCGGCGGCGGGGCCCCCGCCTGCCGCGTGGGGGAGGACGGCCGCGTCCTCATCGCCCTCCGGGACTGCCTCCCGGGGGCGGCCTGGTCCCATATCCTCACCAATCCCAACTACGGCTTCGTCGCCACAGAGTGCGGCACGGGCTTTCAGTGGCACCTCAACTCCCGCCTTCGCAAGATCAGCCCCTGGGTCAACGACGCCATGGCGACCGAGGGCCCGGAGCGGCTGAAACTCCTTCTGCCCCAAGGGGAGAGGAGCCTGTTTGCCGACGGGGGAGAGGAGCCGACGCTGATCGAATACGGCTTTGGCTGGGCCAGATGGGAGCGGGACTTCGGCGCGGTGAGGAGCGCCGTCACGGCCTTTGTCCCCCCGGAGACCGACGCCAGGATCATGACCGTCGAGCTCTCGGGGGAGCTGACGGGCGTCCGGCTGGAGTACGCCTGCCGGCTCCTCCTCGGGGAGAGCGAAAAAGACGCGAAAAATCTTCAGATTTCCTGGGAAAACGGGCAGTTTACCGCGAAAAACCCCAGCGGAGAGTTCAAAAAGATCCCCTATACGCTCCTGACCTCCGCCGCGCCGGAGGAGGTGACCTCCGACTGGCGGCGCGTCCTCGCCGGGGAATTTGACGGGGCCTGCGGCCCGGCGGCCTTCCCCTGCATCGCCTTCCGCGTCCCGGCGGCGGAGAGGCTGGTCATCGTCTCCGGCTGTGACGCCCCGGGCAAGCTGGACCGGGCCCTGAAAAACGCCGCGCAGCTCTTGGAGGAGACGAAGGAGCACTGGAGGGGCCTGTGCTCCGCCCTCGCCGTGGAGACGCCGGACAGGCGGCTCAACACCTATCTCAACGGCTGGGCGGTCTATCAGATCCGGGCCTGCCGGATGCTGGCCCGGACGAGTCTCTATCAGAACGGGGGCGCCGTGGGCTTCCGGGATCAGCTCCAGGACGCCGCGGCCATGACGCTCATCGACCCCGCCCCCGCCCGGTGGCAGATCCGCCAGGCGGCCGCCCACCAGTTCCCGGAGGGCGACGTGATGCACTGGTGGCACCAGACGCCGGGAGGGGACAAGGGCGTGCGGACCCGGTGCTCGGACGACCTCCTCTGGCTGTGCTGGGCGCTGACGGATCACGTCTCCCGCACCGGGGACCTGTCGATCCTGTCGGACCAGGAGCCCTTCAGAGTATCGGAGCCCCTGAAGGACGGGGAGCGGGACCGCTACGAGACGCCGGGGGTGAGCGCGGAGACCCAGAGCGTCCTTCAGCACGCCATCCGCGCGGCGGACCTGTTCCTCAGCCGCGGGACCGGCGCCCACGGCCTGGCGCGGATGCTGGGCGGGGACTGGAACGACGGGATGGACCGGGTGGGCGCCGGGGGCAGGGGGGAGAGCGTGTGGCTCACCTTCTTCGGCTCCCTGACCCTGCGCCGCATGGCGGAGCTGTGCGAAAGAGCGGGGGAGGAGGGGTGCGCCCAACGGTACGCGGACGCCGCGGACAGACTGCTGAAGGCGGGAGAGAACGCCTGGGGCGGGGACTGGTATCTCCGGGGCACCTACGACGACGGGCGGACCCTGGGCGCGCCGGGGGATGGGGAGTGCCAGATCGACTCCGTGGCCCAGAGCTTCGCCTTCTTCGCCGGGGCGGATAAGCTCAGGACCCGGCGGGCGCTCCGAAGCGCCGCGGCGCGGCTCTGGGACCGGGACAGGGGCGTCGTGAAGCTCTTTGACCCGCCCTTTGACCGGGGTGAGACCGAGCCCGGATATATCAAGTCCTACGCCCCGGGCTTCCGGGAAAACGGCGGGCAGTACACCCACGCCGCGGTCTGGCTGGCCATGGCGCTGCTGGAGAGCGGTCAGCGGGAGGAGGGCGCCCGTATGCTCCTGGACCTGGCCCCCTGGGGCCGGGACGGCGAGGTCTACGCCGCGGAGCCCTATGTGCTGTGCGGGGACGTCTACACCGCGCCGGGACTGGAGGGCCGCGGCGGCTGGAGCTGGTACACCGGCTCGGCCGGCTGGTATTTCCGGGCGGCGACGGAGGCCCTTTTCGGCCTCAGGCTCCGGGACGGCGTCCTCTATGTGGAGCCGAACCTGCCGGACAGCCTGTACCCCGCGGCGGTGGCCCTGAAGGTCAACGGCCGGGAGCTGGACATCCGCCTCTACCCCGAGGGGGTCCTGGTGAACGGCGAGGAATATAAAAAGGAGGGCATACGCCTCTACCCCGCCATGGAGACGGAGAAAAAATAAAAAGTCGCCCCGCGCGGTATGGCGCGGGGCGATCCTGGTTATTGGTGCGATGGAACGGTCACTCCTGGGGGGTGTTGACGGTGGAGACGGTATCCTCGTAGGTCTTCTTTGCCTCGGCGGCGGTCTCCTCGGCGATGCCCGCGGCCGTCTCGGCGGCGGCTTCGACGGTGTCCCCCACCTCGTCCAGGACCGTCTCCTCCTCGGGGGCGGCCTCGGCCTCCTCCGCGCTCTCCTCGGGGGCGGCGTCCAGGGCGTCGATCCGGGCCTGCTTCTCGGCCACGCGCTCCAGCGCCTCGGTGACGGCGGTCACGGACTCGGCCAGGTCGGGGTCGGGGGCGGCGGAGTACTTTTCATAGTAGAGCTTGCCCAGCTGTGTGTACAGCTTCTTCATGTTCTCCCGCTCCGAGGCGATCTCGGCGTTGAGCTTCGCCTTCTCCGCCACGTTCCGGGCCTTGCCCGCCACGGTCCTGGCGGCGTCGGAGGACTTGTCGGCCACGTCCCTGGCGATGGCCACGGTCTTGTCCTTGATGGCGCCGGCGGTCTCGGTGAGCTTCTGTTTCAGGTTTTCAAAATCGATACTTGCCATTAGGTTTACCTCCATATTCATAGTGTGTTTTGTTTTGATCGTCAGATGTTTTTCAAAGCCGGCCGTCCCGCGGCTGCGGAGAAGCGCCCGGAGAGGGGCCAGGGCCTCGTCCAGCTCCCGGTCAGTCATGCTCCCCGCCTCCGTCCGCTCCGTCATCCCGGTGGGCGTCCGCGCCGCTGTCCGGGCCGGGGTCCGGGCTATCGTCCCGGAGGGCGTCCGCCGGGCCCTCGATGACGGCCTGGGCGGCCTTCCGGCGGTTCACGAACATTTCGGCCGGGTCGGGGCGCCTTTTATACTTATTATACAACAGGATCGCCGCGGATGCAACAAAAAGAACGGCGGAGACCAGCTGGGAGACCCGTATGCCGGTGGAGCCGATCATCAGACTGTCGGTCCGCAGGCCCTCGATGAGCATACGGCCGAAGCCGTACCAGGACAGGTAGATGAGGAACATCTGGCCGTCGTAGGTCCGGTGCTTTTTGGAGTAGAAGTGCATGAGGGTGAAGCCGATGAGGTTCCAGACGGACTCGTAGAGGAAGGTGGGGTGGACCGACCAGACGGTCCCGGAGGGGGTGGTCAGCACCATGCGGCAGAAGATGTCCGTAGTGCGGCCGAAGGCCTCCCGGTTCATGAAATTGCCCCAGCGGCCCAATGTCTGGCCAATGAGGAAGCCGAAGCACACCATGTCCAGGAAGGCCAGCAGGCTGAGCTTTTTCCACCGGCAGAAGATGACGGTGGCCAGGACCGCGCCGAAGATGACGCCGTACATGCCCAGGCCGCCCCGCCAGATATAGAGGACGGAGATGGGGTCGGAGGCGTATTCAGACCAGGAGAAGGCCACATAGTAGACGCGGGCGCAGACGATGGCCAGAGGCACGCCCAGGAGGATGACGTCAAAGACATTGTCGGCCGTCATGCCGAATTCCGGCGCCCGCCGGGAGCAGTACAGCACCGCCAGCAGGAAGCCGGTGGCGATGATGACGCCGTACCAGTGGATGGTGAGGGGGCCGAGCCTGAAATAGGGGGAGGGGTTTATGGTGAGGCCTCCCAGCATGGGGAAGGAGATGGAGGCGTCCGGCAGAGACTGGGGCATGGTTCACCGTTCCTTTCTGTTGATCACGGAGATGGCGCATTTTTCCGCCGTAAGGTATTCGGCCAGGAAGCCGCGGACGTCCTCCGCCGTCACCCCGTCCAGGATGGACGGGACGTCAAAGTAGTCGTAGCCGGCGAAGTTTCCCGCCGCCGTGTTATAGCAAATGCTCTCGAAGGAATTGAGGGCCCGGACGGCCCCGCCGTAGACCGAGCGCTTCCTGCGGGCGAAATAGTCCGGATCGACGCCCCGGGCGGCCAGCGCGGAGGCCTCCTCCAGGACCCGCAGGCATACAAGGCCGGGATCCCGGGTCTCGCCGCCGAAGCTGAGGTGGGAGAAGCCCGCCACGTTCTCAAAATCATAGCCGAAGGTCTCGTTGATGAGCCCCTCGTCGTAGAGCCTGCGGTAGAGGGGGGAGGCGGCGCCCAGGAGGGAGCTCAGGGCCAGGGAGGCGGTCAGCTCGAACCGGACGCTGTCGCGCCCGACAAGGCCCTCCCTCGTCCGGACGCCGGCCAGGAACATGGGAGCGCCCACGTCCATGGCCCGCTCGGTCCGCATCACCGCGGGCAGGGGCTTTTCCGGGCCGGGGGAGACGGTCTCGGGGCGGCGGGGGGACAGGGCGGGCGTGAGGGAGGCAGCAAGCTGGGCGATCCGCTCCGGCTCCTGGTCGCCGACCACCACCAAAGACATGTTGGCGGGGACATAAAAGTCCCGGTGGCACCGGCGCAGGACCCCGGCGGTGATGCCCGCCACGCTCTCCGCCGTGCCCGCCACGCTCTCCCGGAGGAAGGAGCGGGAATAGAGGACGTTCATCAGGCCGTAATACATCAGGTCGTCGGGGTCGTCCTCCATCATCCGGATCTCCTGGAGGATGATGGGCTTTTCCCGCTCCACGCTCTCCTCCGTGAAGCGGGGGGAGGAGAGGAAGCTGAGGAGAAGGCGTAGGTTGTCCTCGAACCCGTCGGTACAGTCGAAATGGAAGGCGGTCATGTCCGGGGCGGTGAAGGCGTTGGCGTTGGCGCCACGCTGGGAGAGGACGGACAGGGCGTCCTCGCCCCCGTCCATCTCAAAGACCTTGTGCTCCAGAAAGTGAGCGGCGCCGGCGGGCGTCTCGATCAGGTCCCCGTCCTGCCGGTAGATCCTGTCCACGCCGCCGTAACGGACAGCCAGAAAGGCCATGCTCTTTTTGAACCCGAGCTTGGGCACCACCGTGAGGCGCAGCCCGTTTTCCAGCGTCCCGGTGAAGCACTGCTCGCCGAGCCGCGGGTATTCATGTTTTTTAAGCATCCTCATCCTCCGCTGTCAGGAAAAATACCGCGGAAAGCACGGCGGAGCCGGCGATCCCGGCGATGGCCTCCGCCGATACGCCGGCCGCCGCGGCGGCCAGGTCCTCGGGCCGCAGGGACTCGTCGGTGACGGCCCGGTCCAGATACAGGCTCTCCAGCCCTCCCGGGTCGTCCAGGGCGGAGTAGACGGAGCTGATCACCGCCCTGCGGGCGCCCTCCAGCTCCCGGCTGTCGATGCGGCCGGCGGCCAGATCGTCCAGCTGGCGGAGGATCTCCGCCTCCACCTCCCCGGCCCTGTCGAAATCGATGCCCGCGGAGACGAAGAGCGCGCCCTTGTGCCGGTCGATGACGGAGCCGGCGTAGTAGCACAGGCCCAGCCGCTCCCGGACATTGGCGAAGAGCTTTCCGGTGACGCTGCCGCCGAAGGCGGCGTTGAACACGTTGAGCGCGGCGATGTCCGGGTCCTCCATGGCCTTCCCGAGGCGGAAGCCCATGACGAGCCGCCCCTGGGTCACGTCCATCCTCTCGGTGACGCGCTTCACCGGCCCCGAGGGGACGGCGGTGACGTTCAGCGTGCGGGGGATCACCAGCTCCGGGGCCCTGGGCAGGGGGGAGAGGGCCTGACGGACCAGGGCGGCCACGCTCTCCGGCTCCGCGGCGCCGCAGTAAAAGACCTCCATCGGGGCGGTGGCCAGAAGCTCCTTGTAATGGCGGGTCAGGGTCGCCACGGTGATCCTGGCGGCGTCGGACGCCGTGCCCAGCTTGCTCAGGCCGTAGCTCTCCCCGCGGAACATGGACTCCACCAGCTTCAGGGAGGCGTAGGAGCGCTTGTCGTTGATCTCCGCGGCGATGTCGTCCAGAAGGTTCTGACGCTCGGACTCCACAAAATCCCCGCGCAGCCGGCCGCCCTTCGTGGCGGGGGAGAGGAGCAGCTCGCCCATGAGGGCCGTGACGCCGGAGAGGATGTGGGTCTTCTCCGGCAGAAAGGCGTCGTCCGGGAAATCCGCCCAGAAGCCAGGCATCGTCACCTCGCCCTTTTTGCGGATGGAGGGCTCGATCCGGGCGCCGTACATCCCGTCCAGCGCCGCGGCGATGGACTCCGAGTCCGGCATCCGCGCCGTGCCCCGCCGGAGGACATAGGGGAGCACCGCGTTCAGCGACGCGGTCTTCCTGGTGTGGGGCGCCAGGAGGGTCATGGAGAGAAAGCCCGTCTTGAACCGTCCGGCCCGGACGGCGGTGAGGCGCACGCCGCGCATGATGTCGATCTGGGCGACCTTGTCCATGGGATCCCTCCTTTTCGCGAAATGACGGTTTTGATTCATATCATTATATAAATAAATATCCGCACATACAAATATTATAGCACACCCACGGACGGTATGCAAGGGAGACAAAGCGGGACTTGTCCAACGGGAAAACCATAATTTCACACGCAATTTTTGCAATGTAATACCGCAATATACACTATTTTCCTTGCGAATAAAATGCCTATAATAAGCGATGTCGTCAGGAACGACAGAACAAATCTTTGGAGGCAATCACTATGAAAAAGCATGATACTAACAAGAAAGGAAACGCCAGAAGAAATACCGTCGGCGTCGAGCGTGAGCTCAGCGGCGGGATGAATTTCGTGGCCGTCATCGGCAGCGTTGAGCGGCTCCGGAACCCTGAGTTCTGGAGGTGAGCTCTCCGCGCCGGCTCAGCATCATGCCGGAGCATAATTGAATAGCGAGGTAAGGTTCCGGCCCGCCGACGATGGCGGGCCGGGCCAGCTTGTCAAAAAACTCAGTTTCAATTTTTTTCCGGCGGCATGTACGTCGGAAAAATCCCCTTTGTCGCTCAAGTGTGCCCCAAGGCGCGCGCAGGGCGACAGCAGGAAGACCCGGCTTGAATTCCGCAGAATTCAAGCCGGGTTTTCCGCACGTTCCCCTTGTCGAAAAAGGCCTTTGGCCTTTTTCGACAGTCTCTCCCGGCCCGCCGACGATGGCGGGCCGGGCGCGTTTATGGGGCGGCGCGGGAAGGGCCGCCCGCTTTTTGCGGAAAAATCTCAAAAAATGTCTTTTATATCGGCCCGGGCGGTGGTATAATCAGAAGGGGGTCCGGTTTGCCGGGCCCGGCCCGAGCCAATCACTTATGTCAAGGGAGGCCCGCCATGTCCGTTCCTGTCATCACCGACAACAAGAAGAAGATCAAGCGCGGCTTTTTCGCCGTCATCACAGGGCGCACGTTCATCATCGCCGTGCTGCTCGTCGTTCAGCTCGTCCTCCTCATCTGGGGCTTTGAGCGGCTGGGGGAGTACATCCACCTGGGGTCGGCCTTCGCCTCGGCGCTGATGCTCATCTACATCATGAACACGGGCTCCGATCCGACGGTGAAGCTCACTTGGAGCTTTATCGTGGCGCTGGTGCCGGTGGTGGGGATCCCGCTCTATTTTTACATCAAGCTGGATCTGGGGCACCGGGCCGTGCAGAAGTCCATCTCCCGGTGCATTGAGGAGACCAGGCCCTATTTCCCCCTCCGGTCCGACGGGGAGGGCGTGACCGGGGTCCTGGAGAAGAGCGCGCCGGAGGCGGCGTCCATCGCCCGGTATCTCTCCGACACCGCGGGGTTCCCGCCCTATATGGGCAGCGAGGTGGAGTATTTCCCCCTGGGCGAGCGGAAGTTCGAGGCCATGGTCCGGGACCTGGAGGCGGCGGAGAGCTTTATTTTCATGGAATATTTCATCGTCTCCCCGGGGCGGATGTGGGGCACCATCCTCAACATCCTCACCCGCAAGGCCAGGGAGGGCGTGGAGGTCCGGTTCATGTATGACGGCACCTGCGCCTTCGCGGACATGCCCTACTCCTACCCCGAGGAGCTGGAAAAGCTGGGGATCCGGTGCAAGATGTTCGCGCCCATGAGGCCGCTGGTGTCCACCCACTACAACAACCGGGACCACCGGAAGATCCTGGTGGTGGACGGGAAGACGGCCTATACCGGAGGCGTGAACCTGGCCGACGAATATATCAACGAAAAGCTCCGGTTCGGCCACTGGAAGGACACGGCCATCCGGGTGCACGGCGAGGCCGTCAGGTCCTTTACCCTGATGTTCTTGCAGATGTGGAACGCCAGCGAGCGCGCCGGCGGCTGCCACTATGAGCAGTACCTTCTGCCGCCCGAGCAGATCCGCGCGGAGTCGCCGGGGATCGTCATCCCCTACGGGGACAGCCCCATGGACGCGGAACGGGTGGGGGAGACGGTCTATCTCCACCTCATCAACACCGCCAGGAGCTACGTGCATATCATGACGCCCTACCTCATCCTGGACGGGGTGGCCATGAACGCCCTCACCGCCGCGGCCAAGCGGGGCGTGGACGTGCGGATCATCCTGCCCCACATCCCGGACAAGAAGTACGCCTTCTGGCTGGCCAAGAGCCATTACAGGGAGCTGGTGGAGGCGGGCGTGAAGATCTTTGAGTACACCCCGGGCTTCATCCATGCCAAGGTGTTCCTGGCCGACGACACCATGGCCGTGGTGGGGACGGTGAACCTGGATTACAGGAGCCTCTATCACCACTTTGAGTGCGCGGCGCTCTTAGTGGACACGCCCTGCATCGACGACATCAAGGCCGATTTCGCGGATACCTTCTCCAAGTCCCATCGGGTGACGAGGGAGGATATCGCCCATGAGAAATTCCACGTCAGGTTTTTCGGGAGCCTTCTGAAGATCGTGGCCCCCCTGATGTGACCGGAGGTGAGGACCGTGGTGAAGATACTCCACGCGGCGGATTTTCATATGGACTCGCCTTTTGCCGCGCTCCCGGAGGAGAAGGCGGCGCTGAGGCGGCGGGAGCAGCGGGAGCTTTTGGAGAGGCTGGCCGGCGAGGCGGAGAACGTGGACATCGTTCTGCTGGCCGGCGACCTGTTCGACTCCAACGCCGGGTACTGGGAGACCAGCGAGACGCTGACGCGGGTGCTGGGCTCCATGAAGGCCCAGGTCTTTATCGCCCCCGGCAACCATGACTACTACACCTCCCGGTCGCCCTATGCCTTCATGGAGCTGCCGGAGAACGTGCATATTTTCAGGGTCCCGCAGATCCGGAGCTTTGAGCTTCCGGATCTGGGCGCGCGCGTCTGGGGCGCCGGGTTCGGGTCCCCCGGGTGCGAGAGCCTCCTGAGGGGCTTCAGCGTGCCGAAGAGCGACACCGTCGAGCTCATGGTCCTCCACGGGGACATGGCCCCGGGCTCCCGCTATAACGCCATAAGCGCGGAGGACATCGCCGCCTCGGGCCTTACCTATCTGGCGCTGGGGCATGTCCACACCTTCTCCGGCATCCGAAAGGCCGGCGGGACCGCCTACGCCTATCCGGGGTGCCTGGAGGGGCGGGGCTTTGACGAGACGGGGCCCAAGGGCTTTATCCGGGGGCAGGTGTCCAGGGACGGGTGCGAGCTGGACTTTGTGCCCTTTGCCGCCCGGCAGTACCGGGTCATCGAGGCGGACCTTTCGGAGTCGGACGACGCCCTGGCCTGCGCCGGGGCCGCCGCGGGCCGGGGATATGAGCAGGATATCGTCCGGCTCATCCTGAAGGGCAGCTACTCCGGCCGCATCGACGTGGACGCCATCGCCGCGGCCCTGTCGGACCGGTTTTTCCACCTCACCGTCAGTGACCGGACCCACCCGCGCAGGGGCGTCTGGGACGGGGCGGGGGACGACACGCTGACGGGGATCTTTCTGGCGGATCTGAAGGCCAGATACGACGCGGCCCCGGACGGGGAGAGCCGGGAGCTCCTGCTGGCGGCCGCCCGGTACGGTCTGGCGGCGCTGGAGGGAAGAGAGGAGTGGAGGCCGTGAAGTTCAAAAAGCTGACAGCCACCTTCGGGAAGCTCAGGAACGAGACGCTGGAGCTGGGACCGGGCCTCAATATCATCGAGGCGCCCAACGAGTCCGGGAAGAGTACCTGGTGCGCCTTCATCAACGCCATGCTCTACGGGATCGACACCGCCGAGCGGGACAGGGCGGGCCATCTGTCCGCCAAGACCCGCTACCGCCCCTGGGACGGCGGCGCCATGGTGGGGACCATGGAGCTGGAGAAGGGCGGCCGGGAGATCACGATCCAGCGCACGGGCCGGGCATCGGCCCCCATGAAGAATTTTTACGCCGTTTACTCCCACACCGCCGATTTCATCAGGGAGCTTGACGGCGATACCGCCGGGGAGGCGCTGACGGGCGTGTCCCGGCAGGTCTTTGAGCGCACGGCGTTCATCAGGCGGCCCGACATGAAGATCAGCCAGACCTCCGAGCTTGAGCGGAAGATCGCGGATCTCGTCTCCACCGGGGACGAGAACACCTCCTACACCCGGTCCAACGAGCTTCTGGGCAAGTGGCAGAGGAAGCTGAGGTTCAATAGATCCGGCTCCATCCCCGCCCTCGAGCAGGAGCTGCGCGAGGCCAGGGCCGAAATGGAGAGGATAGAGGCGTCCAGCGAGAACATCGCGACCCTCCGGGGCAGTATGGACCGGCTGAAGAGACAGCTGGAGGGGATGGCGCGGGACCTGGAGGTCCACAAAAAGCTGGAGCACCGCAACGCCGCCCGGGAGCTGGAAAAGGCCCGGGTGAACGCGGAGAACGCCGACAGGCGGGTGGAGGAGCTGACGGAGTCTCTGACGCGCGACGGGCACGTCATGACCCGGGAGGACATCAACGCCATCCGGGAGAAGGCGGCGGCGGTCATGCCCCTGAAGAAGGTGGCCGACGACGCCGAGCGCGCCCTGTGGCGGGCGGAAAAGGAGCTGGTGGACGCCGCCAACCGCCGGGAGGCCTCGCCCCTGAACGGCTTTGACGAGGTCAAGCTGGAGGAGGACATCCGCCGCGGGCGGGAGCTGGAGCAGAAGGCCAGGAACGTGAAGGAGCCGCGGATCCCGCCGCTCATACCCATCGTCCTGTGGGTCCTGGCGGCGGCGGGCCTTGTGATGTGCACGGGCCTTCTGGCGCCGGCGCTCCGGGGGGCCGGGGCTGTGGCCGGGCTCTTTGCCTTCAATATGGCGGGCGTGATCGCCTCGCTCCTTCTGGGAGCGGCGGGGCTTATGCTGTTTTTCGTGAAGCCCCCGAAAAAGCGCTCCGCCGCCGACGAGATGGAGGAGCTCCTGGGCGGCTACGGAGTGGCGGGAGTGGACAAGCTCGCCTCCCTCCGGGACGCCTACGTGGCGCTCATCCGGGACGAGGAGCAGAAAAAGGCGGCCCGGGACTCGGCCCGGGAGGCCTATGACAACGCCCGGGAGGCCGCCCGGGAGGCGGGGCAGTCGGCGGTGGACAGTCTGTCCGTTTTCATGCCGGAGATCACGTCGGGCGAGGCGGTGCTGGACGCCCTGAACGAGGCCGAGCGCGCCATAGACGGGCTGACCCACGCGCGGTTCGACGCCGTCTCCGCCCGGAATATTTACGAGACGCTCAAGGCGGATTTTGACGACAGCGTGGAGGTGGACGATTCCTATCTGCCCATGCCCCTGCGCAGCCGGGAGGACACCCTGCGGGCCATGGAGCGGGCCAGAGAGCAGCTTTCCGAGGCGACGCGGGCCTACGACCAGGCCCTGGGCGCCCAGAGGACGCTGGGGGATCCGGCGGTCATCGAGGGGCGGATCCGGGCCCTGTCCGAGCGGATCGACCAGGAGAACCGCCGTTACTCCGCCCTGACGCTGGCCATCGAGGCCCTGGCCGAGGCCAACAACGACCTGCAGACCCGCTTCTCCCCGGAGGTCAGCCGCCGGGCGGGGGAGATCATGCAGAGGCTCACCGACGGGAAATACGAGAAGCTCTATTTCGACAAGGGCTTTGAGGCCGGCGCCAAGGAGGCCTCCAGCCCCGAGACCAGGAACGTGCTGGCGCTCTCCGACGGCACGGTGGACGAGGTGTATTTCGCCCTGCGCCTGGCCATGTGCGACCTTCTGCTGGGCGGCGAGGAGCCCTGCCCCATCATCCTGGACGACGCGCTGGCCAACTTTGACGACGGGCGCTGCGCCCGGGCGCTGGAGGTCCTGAAGGACATGGCGGAAAAGCGCCAGATCATTCTGTTCACCTGCCACACCAGAGAGAAAAAGCTGTCCGGGGATTGATCCCCGGACAGAAAAGAGAAATCCCCCGGCCCCGGAAGCGATTCCGGACCGGGGGATCTGTTATTGCGTGCAGCAAAGTAAACCCCCGGCTATGCCGGGGGAAGAAAAAAGCTTTAGCGGTGAAAGAAGTAGACAAG
>CANQPU010000009.1 GCA_947625815.1 uncultured Oscillospiraceae bacterium | reverse complement strand
CGGGAGAAGGATTCGAACCCTCACATACGGAGTCAGAGTCCGCTGTGCTACCTTTACACAATCCCGCTAAACGCAAGGGCTATTATACCCATTCCCCGCGGGATTGTCAAGGACTTTTTTGAATTTCGTTCGAAAAATCCGGGCAAAATGCTTCGGCGTGCCTTCCGCTCTACCGGTCGCCGAATACCTCCGCCGCGATCCTGACCGAGCTCTGGGCGTCCCGGGAGTAGTAATCCGCCCCGACGAGCCTGGCGTACTCCTCGTTGAGGACCGCGCCTCCCACCATGACGCGGCACTCCGCGCCGGACCTGCGGAGGAGCTCTATGGTCTCTGCCATGGCCTTCACCGTGGTGGTCATGAGGGCGGAAAGCCCCACGAGCCTGATATGCTCACGCCTGGCCACCTCCACCACCAGCTCCGGCTCCACATCCCGCCCCAGGTCGATGATCTCATAGCCGTAGTTGGTCAGGAGCATCTTCACGATATTCTTGCCGATGTCGTGGATGTCGCCCTTCACGGTGGCCAGCAGGATCTTCCCCTTCGACGTGACACCGCCGGACCCGGCGGCATCCCGGACCACCTCAAAGCCCCGCTTGACCGTCTCGGCGCTGGCCATGAGCTGGGGCAGGAAGAACACGCCCTTTTCAAACCGGTCCCCCGCCGCGTTGATGGCGGGAATGAGGAGCTCGTTGATGACCTCCATGGGGCTCCTGTCGGCCAGCGCCGCCCTGACCGCGTCCTCGATCATCATCTTTCTCCCGGAGAGGACGATTTGAGTTATGTCAACCGTCTCCCCCGCCGCCGGCTCCGCCGCGGGCGCGGGGAGATCGGCGTAACGGGCGATGTATCCCGCCGCGCCCTGATCCTCGCCGGACAGCACCCTCCAGGCCGCCACGGTGTCCATATAACGCCGGGACAGGGGGTTCAGGATCGGCATACTCAGTCCCGCCTCCAGGGCCGCCGCCAGGAAGCCGGCATTGATAACCTCCCGGGAGGGCAGGCCGAAGCTGACGTTGCTGACGCCGAGGACGGTCCTGAGGCCCAGCTTCTCGGTGACGAGGCGGACCGCCTTCAGCGTCTCCCGGGCCAGCTTCTGGTTGGTGGATACCGTCAGCGTCAGGCAGTCGATGAGCACGTCCTCCCGGGGGATGCCCAGGCTTTCCGCGGCGTTCAGGATCCTCTCGGCGATCCTGAGCCTGTCCTCCGCCCTGTCCGGGATGCCGTTCTCATCCAGCGTCAGGCCCACCACCGCGGCGCCGTATTTTTTGGCGATGAGCAGGATGGTCTCCAGGCTCTCCCGCTTTCCGTTCACGGAATTGATGACGGGCTTGCCGCAATAAGCCCTGCACGCCGCGTCCAGGGCCGCGGGGTCGGAGCTGTCGATCTGCAGAGGCAGGGGCGAGACGGCCTGGATGGACCGGACCAGCCGCTCCAGCACCGCCGGCTCATCGATCTCCGGAAGTCCGGCGTTCACGTCCAGCAGGTCGGCCCCGGCCTCCTCCTGGGAGATGGCCTCGTTCAGGATGTAGTCGAAATTCAGGGTCCTGAGCGCCTCTTTGACCTTCTTCTTCCCCGTGGGATTGATGCGCTCGCCGATGACGGCGATGGAATCGCCCAGGCTCACCAGCCTCTGTCCGCTGGTGAATACGGTCCTGCGGGGCGGCTCCGGCCTGTGGGGCGCGCGCTTTTCCATCTCCCGCCTGAGGGCGGCGATATGGGCGGGCGTAGTGCCGCAGCAGCCTCCGGCGACGGTGACGCCGGCGTCCAGCATCCGCCCCAGGACGGCGGCAAATTCCTCCGGCCCCACGTGGTAGACCGTCTGCCCGGACGTGGCGTCGGGAAGTCCGGCGTTGGGCTGGACGATGACCGGCACCGTGGCCCAATCCAGCATCTCCCGGACAAACGGCTCTGTCTCCTTCGGCCCCAGGGAGCAGTTGATGCCCACGGCGTCGGCGCCCAGGGACGAGAGCGTCACCGCCGCCACCGCGGGGCTGGTGCCCAAAAAGGTCCGTCCGTCGGCCATGAACGTCATGGTCACGTAGACCGGCAGGCTCGAGTTCTCCTTTACCGCCAAAAGCGCGGCCTTGGCCTCCAGCAGGTCCGACATAGTCTCGATGATCACCAGGTCCGCCCCGGCCTTGACGCCGGCCAGGACCACCTCCCGGAAAAGGCCGTAGGCCTCGTCAAAGCTCATCGTCCCCATGGGGGCCAGGAGCGCCCCGGTGGGGCCGATGTCCAGGGCGGTCTTTTTCGCCCCGGCCTCCCGGGCCAGCCTGATCCCGGCCTCCACCACCTTCTCAACGGTCGCGGCGTCCCCCAGCTTTCTTGCGTTGGCGCCGAAGGTGTTGGCGGTGATCACATCCGCCCCGGCCTCCACGTAGCTTGCGTGGACGGCCCGGACGATGTCCGGCTCCGTTAAATTCAAAAGCTCCGGCAGGGCCCCGGCCGCAAGGCCCCGTCTCTGGAGCTCCGTTCCCATCCCGCCGTCTATCAGCGTAAAGCCGTTATCCATTGCAGCCAACGCCCTCCTTTCGAAATTCGCAGTTTTCCCGGTTTTCGCAGGTCTCGCAGGTGGAGCCGCCGCGCCTCACGCCCGCGTCCGCGGGGTAGAGCCCTATGAGCGCGGAGACGCTCTTTTTCGGGAGCATCAGCATGGAGTCCGTCAGCGTGATGCCCAGGCGCGTTCCGGCGGAGATGAGCCCCAGCACCGCCGGCTGCATCTCCAGGGGAAAGTCCCCGTAGCCGGGGCTGTAGCGGTAGCTTGTCACAAGTCCCCGGGCCCCGGCGTAGTCCCGGATCTCCCTCTCGCACCGGTCCGCCACCGCCTCGATGAGGGCGGTGCAGGCGGCGTTGCAGATGAGCTCGGAGGTCATGGAGCGCTGCCCAAGGCGCATCATGGCCCGCTCCACCGAAAAGCCCAGCGTGGCGGCCATGACGGCGCAGGACACCGCCCCGTCAAGGAGCCTCGCGACGTCCTTTCCCGGGAGCCGGACGCCGTTCACGGTGGTGTCCGGCCCCATCGGGAACACCTCAAAGCAGTACCTGGGCTCGGCGGCGGCAAGGCACAGCCCGGAGATCTCCCGGATCCTGTCGTTCAGCTCCGGGCCGATCTCCTGCCCCCGATGCCCCAGATAGCGGAGGACCTGGGCCCGTTCGATCTCATATTCAGAACCCGGCATCCCGCAGCGCCTCCATCTCAAATTTCGCCACCTCGGGCTTATTCATGGTGTAAATGTGGATCCCGCTGGCCGCGCCGGAGGCCGCCAGCTCCAGGATCTGCCCGGCGGCGTACTCCATCCCGGCCTTCAGGAGGGAGGCCGGGTCGTTCTCATAGCGGTTGAGCATCCGGATCACCGCCGAGGGGAGCGACGCCCCGCACAGGAACACCATCCGGGTGATCTGGCTCTTCCCCATGATGGGCATGATCCCGGCGTCCACCGGCGCGGTGACCCCCGCCGCTCTCGCTTTCTCGATGAAGCGGTAGAAGGCGGTGTTGTCGAAAAAGAGCTGGCTCAGGAAAAACTCCGCCCCGGCGTCCTGCTTCTCCCGGAGGTGCCGGATGTCCCGGTCGAAGTCATCGCACTCCACATGTCCCTCCGGATAGCACCCGCCGCCCACGCACAGGTCCGTCCGCTCCCGGATGTACCGCACGAGCTGGGCGCCGTAGCGGAAATCCCGTGTCTCGCATCCCGGCAGCTTGTCCCCCCGAAGGGCAAAGACGTTGGATATCCCCTGCCCCTTTATGTCCTCCAGCGCCGCGTCCACGTCGGCGCGGGTGGAATTGACGCAGGTGATGTGGGCCACGGCGGGGATGCCGTACTCCCGCTCGATGACCCCGGTGAGGGCGGCGGTGTTCCTCCCGTTGCCGGACCCCCCGGCGGAGCAGGTGACGGAGATGAAGTCCGGCTCCGTCCCGGCCAGCGCCTCCAGCATCCCCCGCAGCTCCTCCACCCGAAGCTCCCCCTTGGGCGGGAAGATCTCATAGGATACGGGAAGTTTTTTTGATTGGTAAATGTCACGGATGTACATGGGTTGGTGTCCTCCAATTAAATGACAGCAGGTCTTATCGGGTGTCTGATTACGGTTTTGAATCTCTCCGGGGCACATTTGCGGGGATCGGAGAGGTAGATTTCGTGGTGGAGGCGGGTATCCGAAAAGTCCGTTTCATACCCCCGGGACCGGGCGTAAGCTCGCATTTTCTCCACCGTGGCGGGCTCTGAGTCATAGGGGCCCATGTGCATACACTGGACGCACAGGCCCTCCCGGAGGGTGAGGAACTCCGCCTGGGAAAAGTCCGTCTTTTTCTTCCGCGTTGCTTCCTCCACGGCCCAGTCAAATTCCGCCCTGGTCACAAAATCCGGCAGACGGATACAGGAGATAAACGCAAGCTCCTCCTTGCGGGAGTAGTCGATGAAGCCGGCAGCGTCCCCCTGTCTCCAGAAGCCCTCCAGCGGCGGGACCACGTAGTCGAAGTATCCCTCCATGCGGTGGTCGCCCATCTTGCTCATTTTGATGGTGAAGGCAATGCCGTAGAGAAGCCCGATGGACGCCTTGTACTCCCCGCCCTCCGCGTTTGGGTCGCCCCGTCCGCGCACGGCGATATAGTTCATCTCCGGCACGTCCACAATGGACGGCGTATTTTTCGGAAGGTAGAATTCTTTGTATTCCTTTTTGAAGTCAAAGGGCATAGGGGGCTCCTTTCTTTCGTTTTCAATTAACGGAAAGTTCCTTTTCCACTGTACAGGTCGCCGCCTACGGCGATAGATACAATTCGTGAACGTCCAATCTCCCGACGGCGCACCACCTCCCGCCAGGGCTCCCCGGGGTGTCTCCAGTAGGGGGTCCACAGACCCCCTACTGGTCGTTTTTAAAAGGGGATTGTCAAGGGGGAAAATCGAAATCCCCCTTGACCCATGTTTTCTTCCTTTGTTACTTTCCGTTCTTTTGGCGGGACAAAAGAATGGAAAGTAATTAAATTCCATCCGCCCTCCGGGCGGACACCTTTTTATTACTCTCCAGCGGCAGAACTCCTCAAATATTCTTCAATCTCCGCCCTTGTGGCCTTGACAGAGCCGGTGACCAGCTCCGGGCGGCCGCCTCCGCGGCCGCGGAGGGCGGCGTTCATGGCCTGGGCCGTGGGGCGCAGGTCATGAACGCCGGACGCCAGCACGTACCTGTACCCCGCCTCGTCATCCCCGGAGAAGGCCGCGGCCACGGGGCACTTCTCCCTGGCGGCGTTGGCCAGGAGCTGCAGCTCCTTTGTGTCGAAATCCGGCTCGAAAAAGGCGAGATTTTCGCCGGTATTTTGAATTATGTCAACCTCATTCTGAATGATCCGGCGCTTGAGGCCCCCCAGCTTGTAGGAAAGTCCGTCCCGCTCGGCCAAAAGACGCTTCACGGCCTCCGCCACGTCATCCTGGGGGGCGCAGAGCAGCGCCGAGACGGCGGCCACGCTCCCGGCGCGCCTGGCGTAGTCCGCGTAAGCCCGGGACCCCGCCAGCATACGGATGCGCACGCCGTTTTTCCGGCGGATGGACTCAAAGATCTTGATGACGCCGATCTCCCCGGTGCGCTTCACATGGGGCGCGCAGCAGGCGCAGACGTCCACGCCCTCGATAGTGACCAGGCGCACGTTCTCCGTAAGCTCCAGCTTGCTGCGGTATTCCAAATGGGGCAGCTCCTCGGGCGTGGGAAAGCTCTGGGTCACGGGGACGTCCCGCCAGACCGCCTTGTTGGCCTCCCGCTCGATGTCCGAAAGCTCCAGCTCGTCCATATACCCGTCGAAGTCCACGATGACGCCCTCCTCGCCCATGTGGAAGCCCACGTTGGCATACCCGTGGCGGCGGTGGACGATCCCTGAGACGATGTGCTCGGCGGTGTGGCTTTGCATGTTGGAAAACCGCTTCTCCCAAGAGATCTCCCCGTGGACGGCGCTCCCGATTTCCAGGGGGCCGTCACAGCGGTGGATGACCTCCCCGTCCCGCTCGAAGGTGTGCAGTACCCGCACGCCGCCCAACAGGCCCGTGTCCGCCGGGTTGCCCCCGCCCTCGGGGAAGAAGGCCGTTTTGTCCAGGACGACCTCAAAAGATCCGTCCGTCTCCGCGCAGGACCGGACCACCCCGTCAAACTCCCGTATGTGGGAGTCCTCATAGTAGAGCTTTCGTGTCATAAGATGTTCTCCTCAACGAATCTGGCCGCGCCGTCCCCGTCACAGGGGCCCGCGACGGCGTCGGCCACGGCCTTGACCTCCGGGATGGCGTTTGCCATGGCCACGCCCAGCCCGCAGTTTTTCACAGGGCCTATGTCGTCCCAGTCGTCCCCGAAGTAGGCGGCCTCCTCCGGCGCGAAGCCGAAGGCCGAGAGCAGCTCCCGGACGCCGTTCCACTTGGTGGCCTCCCGGCTCATAAACTGGAAGATCAGCCCGCCCTCCACGGCGGTGTAGTATGTATCCGCCGTCACGGCGGCCTGGACATCCGTTTCGTCTATATTGCTCACCAGGATCTTATATAGCTCCCCCTCCGGCAGCGCCGGAAAGCCCCCGAATACGTTGGCGTTCCACTCCGGGATGGGAGCAGAGGCAAAAATGCCTCCGCTCATCTCCACCGACACCACCGCGCCGGGGACCGAGATGAGTCTTTCGAGAATGGCCCGCCCGGTTTTTTCCGAAATGCCGTTTAAAAGGACCCGCCCCGGCAGCACCACCCGGGCGCCGTTGAGGGTGACGAGTGCCTCAAACTCCTCAAATATTCCAAATTCCCGGACGGTCCGCTCGGGCCTGGCGGAGGCCGCGAAAACGCGGATCCCCCGCTCCCGGCACCTCTCCAAGACGCCCCGGGAGTAGGCGGACAGGCTCTTGTCAGAGCGCAAAAGCGTGTTATCCAAATCGAAGATTACGGCTTTGATCATCGCAGCTTCACCCGCAGGGTCCCGGCGGCCTCCTTCAGGGCCTTGACGAACTCGTCCGCTTCGTCCATGGCGGAGTACCGGGAAAGGCTTATTCTTATGGCGCCGTCGATGACCTCCGCGCTCTCGCCCATGGCCTCTAAAACGTGGCTGCGCGCGCCCTTTTTGCAGGCGGAGGACTTGGAGACGCAGATGCCCCTGGCGTCCAGGAGGTTCATCAGGACCTCGCTCTTATAGCCGGGCAGGGAGATGCCGAGGATGTGGGGCGCGCGGCTCCGGCCGATAACGCGAAGGCCGGGGATCGCCTCCGGCAGGGCGGTTTTCAGGTGCTCCCTGATCTTTTCCATCCGCGCCGTGTCCTCCAAAAACGTGGCGCTCCCCGCTTTGATCGCGGCGGCAAAGCCCAGAATGGCGGGCATGGGCTCGGTGCCGGGGCGGACGCCGCCCTCCTGCCCCCCGCCGGTAAGGATACCGGGAAGGCGCAGGCCCTTTTTCACATAGAGCGCCCCGGCCCCCTTGGGGCCGTGGATCTTGTGGGAGCTGACGGTGAGCAGGTCGGCCCCCAGCTTTTTCGGCGTGAACGGGACCTTCAGGAGGGCCTGGACGCAGTCGGTGTGGAGAAGGATCCCCGGATCCCGGCGCTTCACGGCGGAGAAGATCTCCGCGATGTCCGTGACGGCCCCCGTCTCGTTATTGACGAGCATCAGGGAAATAAGCCCCGTGTCCTCCCGGAGGGCCTCCAGGACCTGCTCCACCCTGATTGCCCCGGTGCTGTCGGGCTTCAAAAACGTGACCTCATACCCCTGGGCGGCAAGTGCGCGGCAGGTCTCGCGCACGGCGTCATGCTCGGCCCCGCTTGTGATGATGTGGCGGCGCTTGTGGCGCTGGAGGTACGCCGCGCCCCGGAGGGCCAGGTTGTCCGACTCCGTGCCCCCGGAGGTGAAGAGCACTTCCCCGCTCTCACACCCCAGAACGGCGGCGATCTCCTCCCGCGCGATTCGGAGCGCGGACGCCGCCGTCCTCCCCGGGGCGTGGCCGGAGGAGGGGTTGCCGTAGTCCTCCGTCAGCGCCCGGGTCACGGCCTCCACCGCCTCGGGGCGGGGCCTTGTCGTGGCGGCGTTGTCGAAATAAATCATGTCCGTTCACCTTGATTTCACTGGTTAAGTATACTATAATGTCCTATTATACTACAACTTTATCCCGTGAACAAGAGGCAGATATGAGGATACACATTCACACGCTGGGCTGTAAGGTGAACCAGTTTGAGTCTCAGGCCATGGAGACGATCCTGGCCTCCCGCGGCCACCAGATCACCGGTGACGAGACCGGGCTGGACGCCGTCATCGTGAACACCTGCGCCGTCACCGGACAGGCCGCGCACAAATCCCGTCAGGCCCTGCGCCGCCTGAGGGAGCAGAATCCCGGCGCCATCGTGGCCGTCTGCGGCTGTTGGAGCCAGTCCGACGCCAGGGCCGCGTCGCAGCTTGGCGACCTGGTCTTTGGAAGCGGCGACAGAGTCGGTCTGGTCGATGCCCTGGAAAAGGCGTTTTCGGAAAGAAAAGCGGTGACGAGCGTTGACAACGCCCTGGAGCGGCGGGATTTTGAGCGGCTCCCGGCCGGAAGTCCGGAGGGCCGGACCCGCGCGCTTCTCAAGATCGAGGACGGGTGCGTGAACTTCTGCTCCTACTGCATCATACCGTATACCCGGGGCCGTGTGCACTCCCTGCCCGCGGCGGCCTGCGCGGACGAGGCGAAAAAGCTGGCCGCCGAGGGGTATCGCGAGATCGTCCTCACCGGCATCGAGATCGCCTCCTACGGCACGGATCTGCCGGAAAAGCCGACTCTGGCCGACGCGGTGGAGGCCGTGGCAACGGCCGCGCCGGGGTGTCGGGTCCGGTTGGGCTCCCTGGAGCCGCGGGTGGTGACGGAGGACTTCTGCACGCGTCTGGCGGTCCTCCCCGGGCTCTGCCCGCATTTCCATCTCTCCCTGCAAAGCGGCTGTGACGCCACGCTGGCCCGGATGCGGCGCCGATATGACACCACCCGGTTTTATGAGTCCGTCGCCCTTCTGCGCCGACACTTCCCCAACTGCGGCATCACCGCCGACCTCATCACCGGCTTTCCCGGGGAGACGGAGGAGGAATTTTCCGAGACTCTGGCCTTCATCGAAAAATGCGCCTTTTCGTCCATGCACGTCTTCCCCTACTCCGTGCGGCCCGGGACGGCGGCGGCGGAAATGGACCAGCTCCCCCGGGCCCTGAAGGAATCCCGGGCGCGCAGGGCCTCAAAAACGGCCCTCTCCATGAAGACGGCTTTTTGGGAAAAACAGATCGGCCTCGTCCTCCCCGTGCTCTTTGAGCGGGAATCGGAAAACGGCGTCTGGTCCGGGCACACCGGGAATTACTGCGAGGTCCGGGCAAAGGGCGAGAGCCTCCGCAACACTGTGGCAAATGTACAAATCACCGGCCTTGAGGGCGGAACGCTTTGGGGAAATGTCCTCTTGTAAATCCTCCGGCGTTTATGTATAATTTATCTGATTAAAGAAACCTCTTAATGAAACCTCTTAAAGAAACCTCCGGAAAGGAAACTCTGCCATGTTCAATGAGCGCGTCTACAATTTTTCCGCCGGGCCCTCCATGCTGCCCCTTCCGGTGCTGGAAAAGGCCGGCCGGGAGATCACGAATTTCGGTCTCTCCGGCATGTCCGTCATGGAGATGAGCCACCGCTCCGGGGCCTATCAGGAGATCTTCGACGAGACGAAGGACCTCTTTCGGCAGGTCCTGTCCGTCCCCGACACCCATGAGATCCTCTTTATGCAGGGGGGCGCCACGGGCCAGTTCGCCGCCGTGGCCATGAATCTCATAGGCCGGACCGGCCTTGCAGACTACGCCGTCACCGGCAATTTCTCGGGCCTTGCCGCCAAAGAGGCGAAAAAATACGGCCAGGTCCACATCGCCGCGGACACCGCGGCGCAGAACCACACCCGCATCCCCCGCCAGGAGGAGCTGGAGCTGTCCCCCGACGCGTCCTATCTCCACTACTGCGCCAACAACACCATCTACGGCACCGAATGGGACTACGTCCCGCGGACGGACTGCCCCGTGGTGGCCGACATGAGCTCCAACATCCTCTCCAGGCCCGTGGACATCGCCGCCCACGGCCTCATCTACGCCGGCGTCCAGAAAAACATGGCCCCCGCGGGGATGGCCGCCGTCATCATCGACAGGTCCCTGGCCGGGCAGGAGCTGGCCTGCACCCCCACTATCCTCAATTACAGGGTCATGATCGACAAGGACTCCATGTACAATACGCCCCCGACCTTCAATATCTATATGCTGGGCCTGGTCCTCAAGTGGGTGAAGGAGCAGGGCGGCGTCCGGGGGATGGAGGAGCTCCGCGAGATCCGCTCCTCCCTGCTCTACGATTTTCTGGACAACTCCCGCCTCTTTAGGGGCTGCGCGGAAAGGTCCGCCCGTTCGAAGATGAACGTCACCTTCCGCACCTCCTCCCCCGAGCTGGACGCGCTGTTCGTCCGGGAGGCCGCGGAAAAGGGGCTCGTCTCCCTCGCCGGCCACCGCGTCGTGGGCGGTATGCGCGCCTCGATCTACAACGCCATGCCCGTGGAGGGCGTCCGGAAGCTTGTGGAATTCATGGGCGAATTTGAAAAAAATCATAAAAACGGATTGCAGAGGTAATAACAGTATGGTCAGGATCAAAACCATCAACAACATCTCCCCCGCCTGCCGGTCCATTCTCGACCCGAAAAAGTACCAGGTGGGTGAGGACCTGGAAAACCCGGAGGTCATCTTCGTCCGCGCCTCCTCCCTGCTCGATTACAGCTTTGGGGACAGGCTCCTTTGCGTGGCCCGGGCCGGCATCGGCGTGAACACCATCCCCCTTGACAAGCTGGCCGAGCGGGGCGTGGTGGTCTTCAATACCCCGGGCGGCAACGCCAACGGCGTCAAGGAGCTCTTCCTCATGGCCCTGGGCATGGCCTGCCGCGACATCCTCGGCGCCATCCAGTGGGTCCTGGATTTTGACACGAAGGAGCGGGACGTCTCCGTCGTCATGGAGAAGGTGAAAAAGCAGTTCGCCGGTCCCGAGTACATGGGCAAAAAGATCGGCGTCATCGGCATGGGCAACGTGGGCCGCAGGGTGTCCAACATCTGCCAGCATCTGGGCATGGACGTCTACGGCTACGACCCCTACCTCTCCGTGGACGCGGCCTGGGCCATCTCCAACAAGGTGGTGCGGGTGGACAGGCTCGAGGATCTGGCGGACTGCGACTTTATCACTCTGCACGTCCCCCTTACCGACGAGACCCGGGATATGGTGGACGCGGAGTTTCTTTCCAAGATGAAGGACGGCGTCCGCGTCATCAACTACGCCCGCCAGCAGGTGGTCAACGAGGAGGCCATGCGCGCCGCGCTGAACACCGGCAAGGTGGCCCGGTTTGTCACGGACTTCCCCACCAACACCCTGATCGGCGTCAAAAACGTGGTCATGACCCCGCATCTGGGCGGCACCACCTGGGAGAGCGAGGAAAACTGCGCCGTCATGGCCGCCCGGGAGGCCGTGGACTACATCGAAAACGGCAACATCACAAACTCCGTCAATTTTGGCAGGGCCGTCATGGCCCCCAGTCCTCTGGCCCGTCTTTGCGTCTTCCACCGGAACATCCCGAGCATGATCGCCAAGATCACCGGCGCCGTCTCCGGCGTGGGGATCAACATTGAGAACATGGTGAACGCCTCCCTGAAGGGCAGCAAGATCAGCTACACCATGCTGGAGCTGGGCGAGCAGCCGGATCAGGCCCTGGCCGACGTGGTCCGCGCCATCAACGGCGTGGTGCGCGTCCGGGTCATCGACGCGAAATAACGCCCTCCGTTTTTTTACGAAAGGTACGATTCATGGACAACACCCTCCTCATCGTCAATCCCGTCTCCGGAAGGGGGCGGGTGCGGACCATCCTGCTGGACATCCTCTCGGCGCTGTGCGCCGGGGGCAGGGACGTGCGCGTCTGCATCACCGAAAAGCGGGGCGACGCCTCGGATTTTGCCGAGAAGCTCGGCCCCGAGGTACAGCGGATCGTCTGCACCGGCGGTGACGGCTCCCTGAACGAGGTCATCTCCGGCCTCATGCGCCTTCCCCCCGAGTGCCGGCCCTCCATCAGCTATATCCCCCTGGGCACCACCAACGACATGGCCACCTCCCTCAGCATCCCCAAGAAGCCCGAGGAGGCCATCGGGCACCTGGTGGAGACGGGGGAGCACCGCCCGCTGGACGTGGGACAGCTGGGGCAGGACTACTTCGGCTACGTGGCGGCCTTCGGCGCCTTTACCGACGTCCCCTTCACCACCCCCCAGGCGGCCAAAAACACCTGGGGCTACCTGGCCTATCTCATGGAGGCCCTGGGCCAGCTCACGGAGATCACCGCTCACCACTGCCGGGTCAACTATGACGACGGCTATATCGAGGGTGACCTGCTTTTCGGCTTTGTCACCAACTCCCTGACGGTGGCGGGCGGCATCGTCAAATTTGACGAGGACAGCGTCTCTTTGGACGACGGGCTCTTTGAGGTCCTCCTCATCCGCAAGCCCCGGAGCCTGGCGGAGCTCAACACCACCCTGGGCAACATCCTCAAGCGCAACTTCTCCTCGGAGAACGTGACGCTCCTCCACACCAGCCGCATCAGCTTTGCCTTCGACGGGCCGGTCCAGTGGACCCGGGACGGCGAGGACGGCGGTATCTATCAGAGCGTTGACGTGGTCAACCACCATCAGGCCGTGCGCATCTTTGTGGGTGGCGGCGTATGAGCGTGAATGTGCTGGCCGTCGGCGACGTGGTGGGGGAAAAGGGCGTGGCCTTTTTGCGGCAAAAGCTGTGGGGCCTCCGGAAGCTCCGGGATATCGATTTTGCCGTAGTGAACGGCGAGAATGCCGGCGTGGTGGGCCTGAATCCCCGGGACGCGGAGGACATCTTCGCCGCCGGGGCGGATGTGATCACCCTGGGCAACCACGCCTTTCAGAAAAACACCATTTTGCAGTATCTGGAGGACCACGGCAATATCCTGCGCCCCTCCAACCTCTCCCCTCTCTCCCCCGGCCTGGGGTACGGGGAGTTCGATATGCCCTTCGGGAAGATCGCGGTCCTCAACCTTATCGGCCGCTGTGGGATGGACTTCGGGCCGGACAACCCCTTTTACGAGGCGGAGCGGATCCTTTCAAAGCTCACGGCCAAAATGATCCTCGTTGACTTCCACGCCGAGGCCACCAGCGAAAAGGCGGCGCTGGCGTGGCACCTGGACGGCCGAATCTCCGCCCTCTGGGGCACCCACACCCACGTCCAGACCTCGGACGCCGGCGTTCTGCCCAAGGGGACCGGGTTCATCACGGATCTGGGCATGACCGGTCCCGCCCTCTCCATCCTGGGCGTCAAACCCGAGCAGTCCATCGGGCGCTTTCTCGGCGAGCCCAAGCGCACCCCCTATGCCGAGGCCCCCGGCCCCTGCAAGATCGAGGGCGCCATTTTCCGGCTCGATCCGGCCTCCGGCCGCTGTCTCCTGGCGGAGGCGATCAGGCTGACAGAGTGAGGCGGCCCCCTTCCGCCCCCCGGTCGCGCCGGCATCATACCGGAACGGATATAAACTTACGGCGGCCCCTCCCGATCGGTGAGGGCCGCCGTATCCTGTTTTATTGGCTTATGTCCGCGCGAGCCTGACCCGCCCGGCGGTCTTTTCCTTCTCCCCCAGTTCCCCGTAGGTCTGAACGATCAGGACGGCCGCGATGAGGAACGTGAGCAGATCGGACGCCGGCATGGAGAACAGGATCCCGTCCAGTCCCCAGAAGTGCGGGAAAAGCAGGGCGGATCCGACGCCGAAGACGATCTCCCGGATCATGGAGAGCATGGTCGATGCCGCCGCCTTGCCCATCGCCTGCAGGAAGATGAAGCACGCCTTGTTGACGCAGGCAAAAATCACCATGCACAGGTAGACCCGGAAGGCCCGCAGCGCGAAGGCCGTGTAATACGGGCTCTCATTGGACGCGCCGAACAGCCCGATCAGCGGTCTCGGGAAAACCTCCACGATCACCAGCGCCACAGCGCCCACGCACGCCTCCGCCAGCAGCAGCCGCGTGAACAGGCTCCGCACCCGCGTCTTCTGCCCCGCTCCCATGTTGAACCCGGCAATAGGGATGCACCCCGCCGCCATACCCACCACCACGGAGATCACGATCTGGAAAAATTTCATCACGATGCCGACCACCGCCATGGGGATCTGGGCGTACTGCTCCTGGCCGAATATGGGGTCCAGCGCCCCGTATTTGCGGAGCATATTGTTGATGGCCGCCATCGCCGCCACCAGGGAGATCTGGGAGAAAAAGCTGGTGACGCCGAGAAGCAGCGTCCGGCCCACGATCCTCCGGTCCGGGCGAAAATCGCCCTTGGCCGGCCTGATCTGCCTCATATGCAGAAGATACCGCAGAGCCCACAGCGCCGTTGCCGCCTGGCCGATCACCGTGGCCGCGGCGGCCCCCGCCATTCCCCATTTGAACACGTAGATAAATAAGGGGTCCAGGAGAATATTGATGACCGCTCCAAGGAGCGTGGTCATCATGGCCGATCCCGGGGAGCCGTCCGCCCGTATGATGGGGTTCATGGCCTGACCGAACACATAGAAGGGGATCCCCAGGGAGATCCAGAAGAAGTACTCCCTGGAGTACCGAAAGGTCTCCGCGTTGACGGTCCCGCCAAACACGGTGATGATCGGGTCGGCTAAAAACAGGTAGACCGCGCAGAGGATGATTCCGGCCGCGGCGGCCAGCACCACGCTGTTCCCCACGCTCCTCCTGGCGTCGGCGGGCCGGTTCCGGCCAAGGCTCAGGCTGACGAAAGCACAGCAGCCGTCGCCGATCATAACGGCCGCCGCCAGGGCGATGACCGTCAGCGGGAACACCACCGTATTGGCCGCGTTCCCGAATGAGCCGAGATAGGAGGCGTTGGCAATAAAGATCTGATCCACAATGTTGTACAGCGCCCCGACCAAAAGGGATACGGTGCACGGGACCGCATACCGGCACATCAGCTTCCCGATGCTCTCCCGCCCCAGATCGGGCTCCGTTTCTTTTCTCATGTTCTTCCTTCCTTTCACAGGCAGGTCCGGCGGTCCCCAGCGCCCCAGGGCATCTCGGGACCGGCGCGTTTCTCTCCCGCCGCAAAAAATAAACGCGCGGCACTTGAACCGGACTTACGCATCAAGTGCCACACGTTGCTTTTATTATATCCGCGGCGACGCGGCCTGTCAAAGGCAGGTTTGCACAAAACGGGAGCCTCTATCCTTTATGAAAAATGCCCAAAAGCGGCGCCGTCCCGCCCCGGGTCCCGCCAGATACCGCCCGGCGGCCGTCGGGCTCCGCGTTTTTTCTTTTTTCCAAATGAGACGCTTTAAAAAAGTCCATAATAGTGGTATAGTATTCTCATCAAACCGAAAGGAGGCCGCGCCTTGTCGAAAACCAGCAGCTTCACCTACCTCTCTCTCAAAAAGCGCGGCTGGTCCGACGCGCTCATGGGGGAGCTTCTCCCCAAGCCCCATGTGGTCTATTCCCACGGCCGCCCTCTGCGCATCTGGCGCCGCCGGGATGTGCTGGACGCGGAGAGCACCGACGCTTTCAGGCAGGGCCGGGTGGACTATGTCCCCCCGGAGAACCCCCGCCGTCAGGCGCCCCCGGATCTCCCCGACATCCGCAGGACCTTCACCGCTCTCTGGGACGCCGCCCCGAAGGACGATTCCCCGGCCTGGCTCCTGGCGGGCCAGTACCACCGGGCCTTCATGGCCCGGCTCGGTTCCGCGGTCAGCGACGCCGGCGTCCGTCAGGCCGTCTCCTGGTTTTCGGAGTTCACCTCCCTGGAGCGCCGCTTCGCCCCTCAGCGGGTGACCGACGGTCTCCGGTGCGCCATCCGCGCCGCCGGGATCCTGGCGCGCCACGCCGGGGAGCCCGACTGCGCCCAGCTTCTGGCGCAGTATCCGGAGGTCCTGCGCTCCATCTCGGAAAACGCCATCGCCGACCTGCAGGGCCCCCAAAATCTCCAAACTCTCCTGGATCTTCTGAACACGCCGGATTTTCCCGTCTCCATGCTCTTCCGGGACGGGCTCTCCAAGGTCTGGTCCGTCTGGTACGTGCCTCGGGCCATCCGCACCTCCCTCTCTCTGCTCGTGGCCCTGAATCCCCGGGACGAGTACCCGGAGGCCCGGGCAATGAACCGGCATTTTATTCTCCACATCGGCGGCACCAATACGGGCAAGACCTACGCGGGCCTCGTCCGCCTTATGCAATCCCCCACCGGCGTCTATCTCGGTCCCCTGCGTCTGCTGGCTCTGGAGGCGCAGGAGGTCCTGCTGGACGCCCATGTGGACTGCTCCCTCACCACCGGCGAGGAGGAGGACCACCGCCCGGGCGACACCCATGTGGCCGCCACGGCGGAAAAGCTGGATCTCAAGCGCTTCTTTGACGTGGCCGTGGTGGACGAGTGCCAGATGATCTCCGACCCGGAGCGCGGCTACGCCTGGACCCGGGCCATTCTGGGGGTCCTGTCCCCGGAGGTCCACCTGTGCGCCGCGCCGGAGGCGAAGGACATCCTCATCCGCCTCATCAGCAGCTGCGGCGACAGCTATGAGGTCATCGAGCATGAGCGCCGCGTGCCCCTGATCCCCATGCGCTCCACCGTCTCCCCCGAGCGCATCCAGCCCGGGGACGCCCTCATCACCTTCTCCAAGGTGGGCGTCCTCTCCGTGGCCGAGGAGCTCCGGTCCCATGGCAAGGAGCCCGCCATCATCTACGGCGCGCTGCCCTACTCCACCCGCCGCCGGCAGATGGAGGGGTTTTTAAAGGGCGACATGCAATACGTCGTCTCTACCGACGCCATCGGCATGGGCCTCAACCTGCCCATCCGCCGGGTCATCTTCATGGAAACGGAGAAATTCGACGGCAAGGAACGCCGGGAGCTCCGGCCCGAGGAGATCCGCCAGATCGCCGGCCGCGCCGGCCGTTACGGCATGTACAGCCGGGGCTATGTGGGCGCCACCCAGAACCTGGGCTTCATCAAGGCCGGCCTCACCGCCCCGGTGCCGCCCATCGAGAAGGCCGTCGTCGGCTTTTCCGACCTGGTGCTCAACGTGGACTTCGACCTGCTGGAGGTGCTGACCGAGTGGAACAAGCTCCCCACCGTGGAGCCCTACGTCAAGCTGGACATCAGCCGGTATATCTCCATCATCTCCAAAATGCGCGAGCAGGGCCTGGACTTTTCCAAGGAGGAGGAGCTGCGGGCCGCCAACATCCCCTTTGATGAGACCAGCGAGGAGCTGCGGGAGCTGTTTTTCGCCTATCTGCGCAAATACCGGCAGGGCGAGCCGGTGGAGCAGCCGGCCCTGAACTCCCCGGAGCCGACCCTCCCGGAGCTGGAACAGCACTATAAAAAGCTGGACCTCTACTTCTCCTTCTCCAAGGCCTTCGGCCGGGAGGTGGACGAGGACCGGCTCTTTGACGCCCGGGAGGCCGTGGCGGAGGAGATCAACGAGATCCTGCTCACGCGCCTGAAAAACAACATCCGCTTTTGCGCCATCTGCGGCAAGCCCCTGAGCCTCTACCACAAGGGCCGCCTCTGCGACGCCTGCTTTTACCGCACCCGCAAGCCCGCCGTCCCCCGCCGGCGGAAATAAGCTTCAGGACTCCCCCGCCTCCCGCCGGGGAGTCCTTTTGCGTTTTCTGTGGACCTATTGATGTGATTTTGTATCGCGGGCATTGACGGGATTGGCAATTTATTGTATATTATTAACGATTATACACATCAGATCGGAGGGGATCTCGTGGAAGAGCTGAAAAAGATCCTCCTGGACGAGCTGAAGGCCCGTCCGGCCATGGAGCTTCAGGACGCGGTCAAGCTCCTCTATCAGAGCGAGTTTGGCGGCGGCCACCTCATCACCGACCCGGAGGGGGCCCTGGCCCGGCTGCGGGAGGAGATGGCCTCCTGTCGGGCGACGGACGATCCCCTCATCCAGCCCATCGGCGGCGGCATGGTGCGGATCAACCTCTGGCCGGCCTCCGGCCGCATCTCGGCGGAGACTCTCTTCCGCCTCTTTCTCCTCTCCTCCAACGTCCCCCGGGGCACGGAGGAGGGCTTCATCCGGAAGCTCTCCCTCCTGTGTGAGGTGGGCTATGACCGTGCCCAGGTGGAGCGGTGGGCCGAGGCGGCCCGCGACAACGGCTGCGCCCCCTTCAGTCACTCCGACGCCTACCGGGCGGCCTATCGCCCCGCCTACCGGGTGGTGACCTGGGAATACGCCCGCTGGTTCGACGTCTACTCCGCCGTGGACCGGCTCTCGCGGTTTGCAGGGCCCATCATCATCGGGATCGACGGCATGTGCGCCTCCGGCAAGACCACCCTGGGCTCGGCCCTGGCGGAGGTCTTTGAAGGGAGCCTTTTCCACACCGACGACTACTACCTCCCCCCCGAGAAGCGCACCCGCCGGCGCATGGACGAGCCCGGCGGCAACATGGACCGGGAGCGCCTGCTTGAGGAGGTCCTGGTCCCCCTGAGCCGCCGCCAGGACACGGTGACCCGCGCCTTTGACTGCGGCACCATGGAATACGGTGAAGAGAGGAAGACGGCGTGCAGGCGCGTCAACATCGTGGAGGGCTCCTACTCCCTCCACCCGGAGCTTGCGGACTTCTATACCCTGAAGATCGCCACCCGCACCGACCCGGCCGTGCAGCTGGAGCGTCTGGCCGCCCGTGGACCGGACATGCTGGGCTCCTTCATCGCCCGCTGGATTCCCTTGGAGAACAGCTACTTCTCCGCCACCGACCTGTGGTCGCGGGCGGACATGACCATCGACACATAACGGGTTGATTATCCCGGTTATTTGTGCTATATTGTTTTTATCACAACAGGGAGGCCCAATATGGAAAAATCCAAAGTCTATTTCACAAAAAAGCTCTCACCGGAAACGGTTGTGAAGATGTATGAGCATCTGGGGATTACCCTTCCCGGCCGGGTCGCCGTGAAGGTCCACTCCGGCGAGGAGGGCAACCAGAATTACCTGCACCCGGAGTTCATGAAGCCCATGGTGGAGTATGTCCACGGCACGGTGGTGGAGACCAACACCGCCTACGGCGGGGCGCGCAGTACCTCCGCGGGACATCTGAAGCTTCTGAAAAGCCACGGCTGGAGCGAATACTTTGACGTGGACCTGATGGACGAGACAGGCCCCGACGCCGTTTTGGAGATCCCCGACGGCAAGGTCCTCAAAAAGGACGTGGTGGGCAAGGATCTTTTAAAATATGACTCCATGCTGGTCCTGGCCCACTTCAAGGGCCACCCCATGGGCGGCTACGGCGGAGCGCTGAAGCAGCTCTCCATCGGCTGCGCGTCCAGTACCGGCAAGGCCCTCATCCACTCCGGCGGCAAGGACACGAACCCCGGCTCCTGCTGGAAGCACCACGCCAGCAAGGAGGGCTTCACCGAGGCGATGGCCGACGCGGCCTCCGCCGTCTACCGGCATTTTGAGGGCAGGATCGCCTTCGTCAGCATGATGTGCAACCTCTCCGTGGACTGCGACTGCTGCTCCGACGCCGAGGACCCCTGCATGAGGGACATCGGCACTCTCTCCTCCCTGGATCCCGTGGCGCTGGACAAGGCCTGCATGGACCTGATCGACGCCGCCACAGACGACCCGGGCCAGAAGCACTTTTTGGAGCGCGTGGAGTCCCGCCACGGCCGCCACACCATCGAGGCCGCCGCGGCCCTGGGCTTCGGCACCACCGATTACGAGCTCATCTGCGTGGATTGAACTTCACTACAATATACAACATAATTCCCAAGGACACGCGCCTTGGGAATTATCCCTTTTGTTTTGCGGAGTGTGCGGCCTTTCGGGCCGTGCGCGCAGCAAAACAGCAGAAACCCCGTCTGTGAATTTCGCAAAATTCACAGACGGGGTTTCGCACGTATCCCCCCTTGGCATCGCAATGCCTCCGGCATTGCGAGCCAGTTATCCCCAAAGTGCTGAGAGCATAGGGACTACCTGTTTCTTCCGTGACATGACGCCGGGCAGGAGGGCCTCGTTCTCATGGAGCTCCGTGTTGAAGGCCTGGGTGAAAATGTCCTCCCCGCCCAGACAGAGGATGCGGCTGCCCTCGATGAGCACGTCCGTGAGCATCAGGATCATCATGGAATAGCCGTTTTTCGCCTTGATCTCCCCCATGACCTCCAAAAACTCCGCCTTGCGCTTCAGATGCCGCTCGGAGTCCATGCAGGTGATCTGAGAGATCCCGAAGGCGTGGCCGGCGATGTGGAATTCCTTGAAATCCGTCATCAGCAGATCCCGCACGGGCTTGTCCTCCGGCACGGAGGCGGAGAAGATGAACCGGCCCAGCTCCTCAAGGTCCACGTCCGCTATGCTGGCAAGCCGCTCGGCCATCTGCCGGTCCCGTCTGGTGGCGGTGGGCGATTTGAACATGACGGTGTCCGAGACGATGGCCGCCGCCATCAGGCCCGCCAGCTTTCTGGAGGGCATCAGCCCCCGCTCCTGATACATCCCCGCGATGATGGTGCAGGTGCTGCCCACGGGCTCGTTGCGCACGTATATAGGGTTCTGGGTCTGTATATCCGCCAGGCGGTGGTGGTCGATGATCTCCAGTATTTCCGTCTCGTCCAGGCCGGGGACGGACTGGGCCAGCTCGTTGTGATCCACCAGCACCACCTTCTTCCGCCGGGGGCGGATCAGGTGGAAGCGGGAGAGCGTGCCGACGACCCGGTCGTTTTCATCCAGGATGGGATAGCTCCGATACCGGCTGTGGAGGACGACCTCCTTCACGTCGTCTATGTAGTCCGTCAGGTGGAACGCCTCGATATCGCGATTGGCGGCCAGCCGCTCCACCGGGATGGCCTGAAAGATCCGGCGCACGGCCCGGAGGCTGTCATAGGGCGTGGAGATGACGGTGGTGTCCCCCGTCTCCAGCTCCGCGGGCAGGCCGGCGCGGCACAGGATCACGCACCCCACCCCGGCCTCCACGGCGGCTCTCAGGATCTCCGGCTGGCTCCCGCAGATCAGGACCGTGTCCTTGGATCTGAAAAGCGGAAGCTCCGTCCCCTGGGGCAGCGCCAGGATCACCTCGCCGGTGACGGTATTCGCGCGCCCCGCCCCCTCAGTGAGCAGCTGTCCCTCCAGCACGGAGAGGATGTTGAAAAGCGGGACGTCCCTCAGGGTCGGATCCTCTATGGTGGCGATATCGTAGGCCGCGATGTCCCCGGCGGTCATCATCCCCAAAAGGCGCCCGTCCTCATCGGCAATGGGGATGGCGGAGATGTGCTTGTCCTCCTCCATGGCCGACCAGACGCGGTTCACGGTGACGGCCCCGCTCAGGACGGGCGGCACGTCAAAATCCAGGTCCTGCACCTGGGTGCGCATGTCCTTCACATACACCGGCGGCTCAAAGCCGAAGCGCTCCAGGATCATGTGGGTCTCGTCGCTCAGGTGCCCCAGCCGCGCGGCCACGTACTGCCTCTCCCCGGTGGCATTTCTGAGGGCCGCGTAGCCCAGGGCGGCCACGACGGAGTCGGTGTCCGGGTTGCGGTGCCCCGTCACAAAAATCGTTTCCATGGAACCACCTTCCTTTGAGGATATGATACACCAAAACCGGGAAATTGAAAAGCCCTTCTTGAAAGATATCCCGCGAACCGTCGTTTGTATGCTGTTTCCGCTTGAAATCAGGCGGGAATGATGGTATAATTCGTGCTGTACCGCTCTTTATGGCGTCAAATCGTCAAATTTTGATTTGGAGGAATCGCTTATGCTGAAAAAACTGCTCTCCCTGCTCGTGGCGCTGTGCATGGTCCTCGCCCTCGCCCCCGCGGCCCTGGCCGCGGACGCCGGCGCCGACGGTCTCACCGGTGACCCTGCGCGTGAGACGGGCTATCTTGAGGACCAGCCCCACGCCGACTTGGATTTTGAGGACATGAAGTACACCGCCGTCTCAGAGGAGGAGATGACGGAGGCCATCGAGGCCGTCCGGGCCATCATCGGCGACGCACAGAACGCCGAAAAGGTGGAGGAGCTTTTCAAGGCCGTCGCCGACAAGTTCATGACGATCAGGGCAAACATCCAGCTTTTAAAGATCTACACCGGCCAGGACACCACCAACGAGGAGAACGCGGAGCTCTTTAAGTCTGAGTACGCCCTCTACCTGGAGATCTTCGACCCCTTCCTCTTCCTTGTTCAGGACATCCTGAAGTCCCCCTGCAAGGACTACTTCGTGGAGCAGGAGAAGCTCACCCAGGACGACATCGACTCCTACCTTGCCTACGGCGGAATGTCCGAGGAGGAGAAGGCGCTGAACGCGGAGCTTTCCGGCATTGAGGACGAGTATTGGGCGGTGTATTTCGACGAGACCCTGGACGAGGACGGGTTTTACAAGGCCCTGGGGGAGGTCTATATGCACGCCCTGACCCTCAACAACGCCCTGGTCAAGCTTGACGACAGCTACGATAACTACGTGGATTACGCCTACGAAAACGAGTACGAACGCGGCTACGATGTGGAGACGGCCAGGAAATTCACCGCCGCCGTCCGGGAGAACATCGTCCCGCTCTGCAACGATATGTACGATCTCTACAGCCTCGACGCCAACTCTGATTTCGACGCGTATCAGAACATCTTCTACGGGGATTACACCGGCAAGGAGACCCTGGACGCCGTTCGCCCCTATATGGAGAAGCTCTCCCCGGAGCTTCTGGAGGCCTGGGACTACATGATCAATCACGGGCTTTATGACATCGAGGCCCGGGAGGGCAAGACCGACCAGGGCTTCACCACCCGCATCGACGCCTACGGCTCCCCCTTCTTCCTTAACTGCCCCGGCGGCTATGTGGTAGATTTCACCACCCTCATCCACGAGTTCGGCCACTACAACAACGCCTACTGGCACGCCTCCGGCTGGAACGATGGAAGCTGCTCCATGGACGTGGCTGAGGTCCACTCCCAGTCTCTGGAGCTGCTGTTCACCCAGTATTACGGAGACTTCTTCGGGGATATGGCCCCCTGCTTTACCGATTTTGTGCTTTATAGGATCCTGGGCGACGCCATCATCAACGGATCCCTCTACGGCGAGCTGGAGATCTACGCCTACACCACCCCCGATGTCACCGTGGACATGATCAGCGAAAAGTACGTGGAGCTGTGCGAGGAGTACGGCGAGGAATATGGCAGCCCCTATGAGTGGCTTCTGGTCCACCACCTCACCACCCAGCCCATGTACTACATAAGCTACGCCACCTCCGGCATCGGCGCCCTCTGCTTCTACGCCTACGCCCTGGAGAACGGCTTCGACGCCGCCGTGGACCGGTATCTGGACTTCGTGTCCCAGTCCCCCTACGACTACTTCCAGGATCAGTTTGAGGCCGTCTGCGGCGTGGACCCCTTGGACCCGGCATACGTGGCGGAGATCGTGGATACCCTCTATGAGGACCTGGACATTGAAAACCGCGCCAACCCCGTGTTCTACTCCGATGTGGACAAGGACGACGAGTGCTACGACCTCGTCACCAACCTCACCATGTCCGGCGTCTTTGGGGGCTTCCCGGACGGCACCTTCCGGCCCGACGCCCTCGCCACCCGCGCCGAAGCCGCCCAGATGCTCTTCCGTATCTTCTATGGCGGCGAGGAGATCGCCACGGACTACTTTGCCGACGACAACGGCACCTGGTATGAGACCGCCGCCAACTGGTGCGCGGATTACGGCATCTTCCTCGGCGTCCATGGGAACGGCGAGGACCTGTTCTGCGGCGACAACGCCATCAGCCGCCAGGAGCTGACCACTGTTTTCTGCCGTGTCGTGAACCTGCTCGGCCTCGACACCACGCCCATGAATTCCGCCGGGTTTGCCGACGCTGACCAGATCGCCGACTGGGCCGTGGATTCTATGGAGTGGTACTATGAGAATGATATGTTGCTCATGGACGACAGCGGCAACATCAACCCCAAAAGGGCCGTAGACCGCTATACCCTGGCAAAATACGCCAACAACATCTTCTACGTCATTCAGACCATGATGTAACCTTCCTCTCCCCCTCCGGGACTCCCCGGAGGGGATTTTTTGTGTCTTCATGATAATTATTTAACAATTTCTATTGACATCGGGGCCTTGTTCTGTTATAATACAGCATGTTTTGTATCAAATGAGACATTTTTGGAGGTGGGTCTGTGACAGAAACTACGCTCGACATTCTCGGCGGCGCCTTTCTGTTTCGCGGGCTTGACAGGGACGTCCTCGCGGCCATGCTTCCGGACGGCGACATCCGCCGCTATGCCAGGGGACAGGTCATCTACTCCCCGGAGAGCTTCCGCCGGGAGCTGGGGGTCATCCTCCGGGGGCGCGTCCTGGTGACGAAGGGCGCGCTGACGGTGAGCGAGCTGGCCCCCGGGGATATCTTCGGCGCGGCGGCGCTCTTCACCGACGAGGAGCGCTATGTCTCCACGCTGACGGCGCGGGCCGTCTGCGAGATCCTGTTTCTCTCCCAGGCGGATATAAGCCGCCTCATCGATACATCCCCTGTCATCCGGGAAAACTACATCCGCTATCTGGCCCAGCGCATCCGCTTCCTCTCGGCCAAGGTGGACGCGCTCTCCTCCGGCACCGGGGAGCGCAAGCTCAGCGCCTACCTCCTGCGCCACGCCGACTCCAAGGGCCGCGTGACGGTCCGCTCCATGACGGAGCTGGCCTCCATCCTCGGCATCGGCCGCGCCACCCTCTACCGGGAGCTTGAGAAGCTTTCGGACGCATCGCTCGTCGCCCGTGAGGGGAAGACCATCACACTGTTAAAGCCGGAGCTTTTGAAATAGCGCTCCGTCGGAAAGGAAACCGTATCCCATGAAAAAGCTTGTACTCATCCTGCTGTCCCTTGCCCTTGTGCTCTCGCTGGCCGCCTGTTCCGCCGACGACGGCCAGACGCCGCCGGATCCCATCCCGGACGGCACCCCCGTCAGATACAGCGTGAATTTCGCCGTCCTCACCGGCCCCACCGGCATCGGCGCGGTGAAGCTCATGGAGGCCAACGACAACGGCGAGACGCAAAACTCCTACACCTTCACCGTCGTGGCCGACAACAGCCAAATCCAGGCGGGGCTCATCAACGGCGACTTTGACATCGCCGCCGTGGCCACCAACGTGGCCGCCGCCCTCTACAACAAGACCCAAGGCGGCGTGCAGGTCATCGCCCTCAACACGCTCGGCGTCCTCTACGTCCTGGAAAACGGCGACACGGTCCACTCCGTGGCCGATCTGAAGGGCCGGACCATCTACTCCCCCGGCCAGGGCGCCAACCCCGAGTATGTGCTGAAGTTCATCCTCGCCCAGAACGGCCTGACCTTCAGCACCGATCAGGAGCCCCTGGAGGACGCGGACGTACAGCTCGTCTTTGACGACGCCTCCGTCATCCAGACCAGGATGGCCGCCGGGGAGATCGACCTTGCCATGCTGCCCGTCCCCGCCGCCACCGCGGTGCTCGTCCAGAACAAGGACGTCCGCTCCGCTCTGGACATGACCGCCGAATGGGACGCTCTGGGCACCGGCGGGCATCTGACCATGGGATGCGTGGTGGTACGCGCCGCCTTTGCCGAGGCGCAGCCCGAAGCCGTGTCCCAGTTCCTGACGGAGTACGAGGCGTCCATCAGCGCCGTGAAGGCGGACGCGGAGGGCGCGGCCGCGCTTTGCGAGACCTACGGCATCGTCCCCAAGGCCCCCATCGCCAAAAAGGCCATCGCGGACCTGGGCGACTCGCTGACCTTCGTCTCTGGCGCTGAGGTCCGGACGGCGCTGGAGCCCTATTATCAGGTGCTCTTTGACGCCAACCCCGCCTCCGTCGGCGGCGCCATGCCGGACGACGGCTTCTACTGGGATGCGCAGTAAACGCCTGAAAAAGTTCATCCGTCTCCTGGCCCCGGCCCTCTTCTGGCTGGGGCTTTGGGTGTTTGCGGCCCGGCTGGTCGGCCAGCCCCTCCTTTTGCCGGGCCCGAAGCTGGTGCTCTCCACTCTTTGGGGCCTCATGGGCACGGCGGCCTTCTGGCGGCACGCCGCCGCCACCCTCTGGCGGGTGGTCTCCGGGGCCCTGTGGGGCATTCTGGCGGGCGTGGTCCTGGGCGCGGCCACCCACACCTCCCGGGCGCTGGACGTCCTCCTGTCCCCCGCCATTCGCGTCATACGCGCGGCGCCCGTGGTGAGCTTCATCCTCCTCATCCTCCTCTGGGCCGGATCGGACAAGGTCCCCGTCATCATCAGCGCCATGATGGTGATGCCGGTGGTGTGGGAAAATCTCCGCGCGGGCCTTGCCTCCCCGGGCAGGGAGCTGCTTGAAATGGCGCGGTCTTACGATATGGGGCCGCTGCGCAGGGCCAGATTCATCTATCTGCCAGCCGCCCTGCCCTATCTGAAAAGCGGCATCCTCAGCTCCCTGGGCCTTGCCTGGAAGTCCGGCGTGGCCGCGGAGGTGCTGTGTACTCCCCGCAGAGCCATGGGGACCCAGATCTTCTACGCCAAGCTCTACCTGGAGACGCCCGCCCTCTTCTCCTGGACGCTCACCGTGGTGGTGCTGTCGCTGATCATCGAGGGCCTGATCCGCTTTGCTCTGCGGAAGAAGACGGGAGGCGGCGAAAATGAGGCTTGAGGCTGTCACCTTTTCCTACGGCGGCAAGGCGGTCCTGCGCGGGTTCACCCTGGATCTCCCGGATTCCGGCGTCACCGCCCTCACCGGCCCCTCGGGATGCGGCAAGACCACTCTGCTCAGGCTGATCGCCGGACTTGAAACGCCCCAGGAGGGCACGATCGACGCCCCCGGCCTCCGGGACACCGCCTTCCTCTTTCAGGAGGACCGCCTGCTTCCCGGCCTCACCGCCGCTTCCCAGCTCCGCGCCGTCCTCCCCCGCGGCGCCGATCCCCTCCCCTGGCTGGAGGCCGTGGGCCTTGCCGCGGAAGCGAAGACCGCGGTCGGAGCCCTCTCCGGCGGGATGCGCCGCCGCGTTGCCATCGCCCGGGCCATGGCCTATGGCGAGGGCCGGCGTCTCATCATCCTGGACGAGCCCTTCACCGGCGTGGACGCGGAAAACGCGGAAAGGATCATGGCCCGCCTCCGCTCCCTACGCCTCCCCATCCTCATGTCCGCCCACGAGACGGAGAGCCTCGCCCTGGCCGACACGGTCCTGCGCCTCTCCGGCCCGCCCCTGGCCATGCTGAAAAAATAAAATCGTTTTCTTATAAGCTGTAAAATATCCCGCCACGGTAAGTGGCGGGATGGTTTTTTAGGTGTCCTTATGCTCTTTTCTGCTCCAGGGCTCTTTGCTGTTCGTTGAACTGGAGGGTATAGAGCCTGTAATAGCGGCCCTTTTTGTGGAGGAGCTCTTGGTGGGTGCCCTGCTCCTGGATGACGCCGTGGGAGAGCAGGATGATGTTGTCCGAGTGCTGGATGGTGGAGAGCCGGTGGGCCACGATGAGCATGGTGCCGATGTTCTTCATCTTCTCCAGGGAGTCCTGGATCAAAAGCTCCGTCTCCGTGTCGATGTTGGCCGTGGCCTCGTCCAGGATCATGACCTCGGGGCGGTGCAGGATGGTGCGGGCGAAGGAGAGGAGCTGCCTCTGGCCGGCGGAGAAATTGTTGCCGCGCTCCCGAACGACCTCGTCGAGGCCGCCGTCCAGCTTATTGATAAAGTGATCGGCGTTGACGTACCGGCAGGCCTGCCAGATCTCCTCGTCCGTGAAGGACTCCTCCCGGAGGACGATGTTGGAGCGGATGGTGCCGGAGAACAGGAACACGTCCTGGAGCATCTGGCCGAAGTGGCGGCGCAGGGAGGCAATCTTAATTTGCTTGATATCCATGCCGTCAATAAGGATCTGTCCCTTTTGGATGTCGTAATTGCGGCAGATGAGGCTGAGGATGGTGGTCTTGCCGGAGCCGGTGGAGCCCACAAAGGCCACCGTCTCCCGGGGCTTTACGTGAAAGCTCACGCCCTTCAGGACCCACTCGCCGGGGACATAGGAAAACCACACGTCCTTAAACTCGATGTCACCCTCGATGTGGTCCAGCTCGATGGCGTCCGGCTCGTCCACGATCTCGGGCTCCAGGTCAAAGATGGTGAAGATCTTCTCGGCGCTGGCAAAGGCGGACTGGAGCTGATTGAACTGCTCGGCCAGGGTCTGGATGGGGTTGAAGAACTTGGAGATGTACATGTAGAAGGTGACCAGCGTGCCGCTGTGGATGGTCTGGCCCAAAAAGACGGTGTTTTTGATGTACCCCCGCCCGCACAGATAGAGCAGACACAGCACGGAGCTTATGTACAGCATGTAGACCATGGGCCGGAAGATGCCGAAGACCAGCGTCATGTTGCGCCGGGCCACCCGCAGGCCGTTGGACTTCTCCAGAAACTCCTCCATCTTGGCGTCCTCCCGGTTGAAGATCTGGGTGATCTTGATGCCGGACAGGTTCTCGGAGAGGTAGGTGTTGATGTCGGTGGTCCTGTCCTTCACCGTGCGGAACACCCGGCGGGTGAAGACCCGGAAGATGACGGTGAACAGCACCAGAAACGGGATGAAGCACAGCACCATCAGCGTGAGCTCCAGGTTCAGGATCAGCATGGCCGACAGCACGCCCGCGATGACAAAGACATTGCGGATCATGTTCACCAGGATGTTGGTGAACATCATGGAGATGGCGTTGGTGTCGTTGGTGACGCGGGTCACCAGCTTGCCCACGGGGATCTGATTGAGCTGATTGTGGGAAAGCCCCTCGATGTGGGTGAATAGGTCCTGACGCAGGGAGGACAGGATCCTCTGGCCGGTCTTTTGGAGAATGATGGACTGGAAATAGGTGCTGATCATGGAGACGATCAGGATACTGGCGTAGAGGCCCACGCGGACGAAGAGGTCCCGGAGCTCAAAGCTGTCCTTGATGACCGTCTCGATATCGCCCACCAGCATGGGGGAAATGATGTCGTAGGCGATGGACACCATCATCATGAAGAGCACCGCCAGGAAGCTCTTCCAGTAGGGCTTGGCGTAGGGCAGCATACGGGCCATGATCTCCCGGTCAGGCACGTTGCGGTCAAAGGTGACGTTGGCCTTTTTCTTCTTGAGCGTTATGTACGCCGCCACAAACAGGACGGTGAAAACGCCGATGATGGCGCCGACGATATAGATCGGTGTCAGCTCACCCATTGCGCTCGCCTCCCTCCTCCTCCAGCTTCTGGAGATCCACCATATGCCTGTACGCGGGGCACTCCTCATAAAGCCGGCTGTGGGGGCCCATGGCCACCAGCTTCCCGTCCTCCAGATACATGATCCGGTCCATCCGCTCGATGGTGGAGATGCGGTGGGCGATGAGGATGGTGGTCTTGCCCTCCCGGGTCTTCTTCAGGTTATCAAGGATCGTTTTTTCGGTGCCGGTGTCCACAGCGGAGACGGAATCGTCCAGGATCAGTATGGGCGCGTCCTTCAAAAGCGCCCGGGCTATGGAGATGCGCTGCTTCTGCCCGCCGGAGACGGTGACGCCCCGCTCGCCCAGGACCGTTTCGTAGCCCTCCGTGAACTCCCGGATGTTGCCGTCCACGTCGGAGAGGACCGCCGCCCGGACGACCTTGTCCATGTCGGGGGCCCCGTTGGTGAAGGCGATGTTCTTCGCGATGGTATCGGAAAAGAGGAAGTTGTCCTGGGGAACATAGGCGCAGGCGGCCCGGATGTCCCGGATCTTCACCTCGTTGACGTCCTGCCCGTCCACAAATATTGTCCCGTCAGGCACGTTATAGGTGCGCAGGATAAGATCCACCAGCGTCGTCTTGCCCGCGCCGGTCCGGCCCACAAGGCCGATGCTCTCGCCGGGCCTGATCTCAAAGGTCAGGTCCTGCAAAACGTCATACTCCCCGTCGGGGTAGCGGAACGTCAGATGTCTGAACTCGATCCCGCCCTTCACATCGGTGAGCTCGCGGACGCCCTTCCGGTCGATCACGTCCTGTTTGGCGTCCAGCAGCTCGCTGACGCGCTTGAGGCTGGCCTTGCCGCGGCTCGTCATGTCGATGAGCTCGGAGACAGCCATGATAGGCCAGACGATGGCGTTGAAATAGCCTATGTACTCCACCAGCTGACCCGCGTTGAAGACCCCCTCGTGGACAAGGTAGCCTCCGTAGCCCAGGACCACGCAGATGACAGACTCCACAAAAAGCGTGACCAGGATATGCAGCAGCACCGAGGCGCGGGTGAAGTCCACGTTGGCCTTCTCGTTTTCCTGATTGAGCTTTTTGAAGGCCCAGAGCTCCTTGGCCTCCTTGACGAAGGCCTTGATGACGGCGATGCCGGAGAAGGACTCCTGCGAGAAGTCGGACAGCTTGGAAAAGGCCGCCTGACGGATGTCCCATTTCTTCTCCATGTAGCGGCCCACCACGGTGCTGACGCCGAAGAGGAACACCATGGGGATGAGGGAGAGGACCGTCAGGGTCCGGTCCATGTTGAACATCTTGAAAATGGACAGAATACCCAGCATCAGCGCGTCGGCCAGCATGAGAAGGCCGTTCCCGTAGCAGTCCTGAATGGTGTCCAGGTCATTGGTGAACAGGCTCATCAGGTCCCCCACCTTATGCACCTGGTAGAACTGCTGAGACAGGTCCTTGCAGTGGTCGAACATGCTGTTGCGTATGTCTGCCTCCACCCTTACGGCGGACCCGAAGAAGCACACCCGCCAGAGGAAACGGCCGAAGACCATGCTGATGACCACCACCAGCATGGGAAGGCAGACCCGGTCGAGCAGGAAGTCCATGTCGAACCGGTGGACCACGCCGTCCACGGTGACCGTGCCGTCGTTCATGCCGTTGACTACCATCTGATAGAGATTCGGCACGATGAGCTGCATATAGTCCACCACCGCCAGCGCCGCCAGGCCAAACAGCAGGATAAGCCCGTACTTCAGGTAATATTTGTTTATGTGCTTACCGAAGATCATGTCTTGCTCCTTGAACTAAAAATTGTGTGCAACCCGAACCTTATTCGCAAGGACTTTTATTATAGCACAAGCGTATGGGGATTTCCACACTTATTTTTCGATTGTCTTTGCGTTTCTTGCTGTTTTCCGCAAAAAAGATCCCACGGACCCGGGTCCGCGGGATCTTTTAACGGCCGCGGCTCAGGCGCGGCGCTTTTTTTGGACGGATCGAACGATGGCCTTGATGATCACGAGCAGGAACCCTCCTCCGGCAAGGCCCGCGCCGAAGATCAGCAGGTCGCTGCCCAGCAGCAGGGGGATGAGGCTCAGCAGGCCCTCCCTCATGGGCGGATACAGGTTGATGGCACACCAGGCCGCCACGAAAAGCAGGCCGATGATCAGCGCCGGGACGCCCACGCAGGACAGTACCGCGGAGAACCGGTGCTTGTTCACCACGATGAGCAGGATGACGAGGGCGGCGGTGATGACCCACAGGCCGATGAGCACCGGCAGAGAGACGACGATCCGGAAGATGGTCATATACTCCTGATAGTCCCCGGTGACGATGTTCTCGGGGACGAAGGTGTCGCCAATGGTGTCGCGCAGGGAGCTCTCCAGCTCCTCCCTGTCGATCCGGAGGTCGCCGGTGTAGCCGGCCTTCCGCATGACGTCCAGCGTCTCCTCCTCGTGGTCGAGCACAAAGTCGGTGATATTCTCAGGCGTCAGGCCCTTGCCCGCCGGGTCCTCGCCCCTGATGACGACGTCGGCGTAGTCCGTGGCCATTTGGGTGAGGAACTCGTTGACCAGCGGCTCCTCCATGGCTTTGGCGATATCCTTTCTGGTGGCGTTCTCCCAGCCGGGCGCGTCCTTGGCCATGTCATAGAGGTAGTCGGCCAGCTCCTCCGTGTCCGCCGGGATCGTCCCGTCGGAGGCGCCGTCGCTGTTTTCGGGATCCCCGCTATATCCTCCGACCTTCAGGGACGACAGGCTCAGGTCCCGAAGGGCGCTTTCCAGATTTTCCTCGCGGACGGTGAGCCTCACGAGCGTCACAAGGGACGACGCCAGCAGCGACACGAAGAGGAGGAGGCTCAGCAGGATACTCAAAAGGATCCGGCCCACATTCCTGCCGGATGACGCCTTGGCCGCTTTCTCCTTCTTTTCCTTCTTCTCCTTCTTTTGCTTCCCGTTCTCTACCGGGCTCTCCGGCGTATGTACGTCCTCGTCGGCGACGGCGACGGCCGTTTTCCCACCGTCCGCGGCCTCCGCCGCGGGGACGTCGGCGATCTTCACGGGAGGGGTGACGGGCATGGTGCTGAAGTTATCCTCAGCCGCCTTTTCCCCTGTCTTTTCCCCCGTCGCCTCTGCCGTCTTCTCCCCCGTCTCCCCGGTCCCGGCGCCGGTCCTCTCCGGGGTCGTCTCCCCGGCTACTATCCCTGTCCCCCGGACCGGCATTTCGGGCTCGCGGCCCTCAAAAGCGGCGATCTCGCCGCTATCCCCGGCCGTAGAGTCCGGCTCCACCCGCGTACCACAGGCCGAGCAGAACTTATCGTCGGGGCGAAGCCCGGCGCCGCAGCTTTTACATTTCATAGTGATCCCCCTGTCATGGCCGGATGATCCCGGCTCTGTATTCTTCTCTATGTTCTTACTATACTACATTTTGTGAATTTTACAAGTTTTTTCTTCTGATTTTTCTCAAATCATGACAGCGGGCATGCCCTTCTCCGGGCGGCGCTATTTCACGCGCTCCTCGTCCTCTAAAAGGGCCTTCAGCTTTTCCAGGGCCTTTTTTTCGATCCTGGAGACATAGGAGCGGGAGATGCCCAGCCTGTCGGCGGTCTCCTTCTGGGTGAGGCGCTTCCTCCCGCCCAGGCCGTAACGGAGGGTGACGATCTCCCTCTCCCGCGGCTCCAGGCCCTGCTCCACATGGCGCCGCAGGCGCGCGTACACATCCTCCGAGCTCAGGCGCTCAAAGGCGTCGTCCTCCACGGAGACCACGTCCATCAGGGACAGGTTCCCGCCGTCGGAGTCTGAGTCGATCGTATCCGAGAGCGACAGGTCGCCGGCGGATTTCCTCTGGGACCGGAAGTACATCAGGATCTCGTTTTCGATACAGCGGCTGGCGTAGGTCGCCAGTCTCACGCCCTTGTCGGGCTTGTAGCTGGAGATGCCCTTGATGAGGCCGATGGTGCCGATGGAAATGAGGTCGTCCTGATCCCTGGTCCTGGTATAGTATTTCTTGACGATGTGGGCCACCAGGCGGAGGTTGTGCTCGATGAGCTTGCTGCGGGCGGCCTCATCCCCCTGCGCTGCAAGGGCCAGATAGTCCCGCTCCTCCTGGGCCGTCAGCGGCCGCGGGAAGGAGCCGGCGGGATTTTCCAGCCTCAAAAGCAAAAACGGATAGGACAACAGCGCCGCGAAAGTCAGTGCGAGAATACCGACCGCCCCCATTCAACTCAACTCGCCCTATCATATTCCGCCCCTATTTGTCCCTATTCGCTTTATTGCGCCCTCAACCTGTCCGCCGCCGGCCGGACCGGTCCCACCGGCGCGCCGCGGCCCCGGTGATACAAAAAAACGCGGGACCGCATCCGCGTCCCGCGTTTTTTTACGTTATGATCATTTGATGACCATTTCCGTCTCCCCGTTGAAGAGGTAGACGCTCTCGTAGGGGATGGAGAAGTCGATGGTGGAATCGGTCTTCGGAGTGTCGTGAGGATCGACCTTCAGGATGGCCTTGTCCTCACCGGCCGTGATGTAGACATTGGTGGTGTCGCCCAGCATCTCGGTGAGCTCCACGTCGGCCTTGAGGTTGTAGGAATCCGGCTTGATCCCCAGCTCGATGGCCTCGGGGCGGAAGCCGAAGACGATCTCCTTGCCCTCGTAGGCGGCGGCGCCGGCGCCCAGCTTTTTGCCGATGTCCAGCTCGTTCTTGCCGAAGACGATCCGGCCGTTTTTAACGATCCCCTTCACGAAGTTCATGGGCGGCTCGCCAATGAACCCGGCGACGAACACGTTGACAGGCTCGTAGTAGAGGTCATAGGGCGTGCCGACCTGCTGGATATAGCCGTCCTTCATGACGACGATACGGTCAGCGAGGGTCATGGCCTCGGTCTGGTCATGGGTGACGTAGATCGTGGTGGCGCCGGTGTTCCGGTGGATCTGGGCGATCTCGGAACGCATGGTGACGCGCTGCTTGGCGTCCAGGTTGGAGAGCGGCTCGTCCATCAGGAACACGCCCACCTTGCGGATGATGGCGCGGCCGATGGCCACACGCTGTCTCTGGCCGCCGGAAAGAGCTCTGGGATAACGGTCAAGATAGTCCGTCAGGCCCAGGATCCGGGCGGTGTCCTTCACCTTCTTATCGATGATGTCCTCGTCAACGCCCTGGAGCGTAAGGCCGAAGGCGATGTTGTCATAAACGGTCATCTGGGGGTAAAGGGCGTAGCTCTGGAAGACCATGGCGATCTCGCGTTCACGGGGTCCCATCTCATTGGCGCGCTTACCGTTGATCAGAAACTCTCCGTTGGAGATGTCCTCCAGGCCCGCGACCATGCGAAGGGTCGTGGATTTTCCGCAGCCGGAGGGCCCGACGAAGACGATAAACTCGCCCTTTTCGATGTCGAGATTGAAATCGTGAACGGCGTGGAAGCCGTTGGGATAGATCTTGTTGATGTTCTTCAGGGATAAGTATGACATAGACTTGTCTCCTTACACATGTTTTTTGCTGTGGGGTCAGGAAACAACGGTTTGACATCAGTCCGCGTCAAACCCGGATGTCTCGATCCTCTCGCTGTGCGGGGCGATGAGCTTCTCCCCTTCAACGCCGTTGAGCGTCACGTTCCTGACGGTGATCTCCCGGACGTTGTCCAGATAGAGGCCCGTCCGACAGCGTTTTGGCGCGAACTCCTGCATCGCCGGCTTGCCGGGTCGGGCGTCCTCCGCAAAGGAGACGCTGATGTTCTCCAGGGTGACGCTCTCGATGGGCATTTCGGTGAGCCCGTCTATGTAGCAGGCGGCCACCTCCGCGTTGGTGCACTCCATATTGCGGAAGGTGAAGGAGCCCATCACGGGGGTCCTGTCGTCCACCGGCAGCTTCTCACGGCTCCAGACGTACTCGTCGTGGGCGTCCGTGTCACAGCAGTTGTACCAGAGGTTGATGACGATGGGCGTCAGCACCCTGTCCATCCGGATGTTGTCGAAGAGGACGTTGTTGATGACGCTGTACTTTCCGCGGCCGCGGCGGGATTTGATGCGCAGGCCCCGGTCCGTGGCGAGGAACCAGCACTGGGTAACGGAGAGATTCGTTACGCCGGCGGAGGCCTCACTTCCAAGCGTCACCGCGCCGTGGCCGAACTGCATGAGGCAGTTGCGGATGGTGTATTTGTCGGCGGGTGCCTTGTACTTGACGGCCATTTCCAGCTTTCCGGATTTGATGGCGATGCAGTCGTCACCGACGGAGAATTTGCAGCCGATGATGTTCACGGTGTCGCAGCTCTCGGGGTTGCAGCCGTCGGTATTGGGGCTGTCCTTGGGCGCGGTGATGAAGCAGTCGAGCACCGAGACATTCTTGCAGAAAAAGGGATGCAGATGCCAGGTGGGGCCGTTTTTCACGGTTATGCCGTGGATCACCACGTCCTTGCACCGGTTGAGGAACAGGATTCGGGGCCTTGCGGCGGGGAAATTTTCAAATCCCTGCCACCAGTCGCCGTTCTGGCCGTTGCCGTCAACCGTCCCGGGGCCGACAATGGCGATGTCCTCGCAGTGGGAGGCGTAAAGCAGGGACTGATAGGAGGGTCTCTCCAGGCCCTCGAAGGCCGCCAGGGGGATCTCCTTCCCGGTGACGGCGTCCAGGGCGACCCCGGAGATGATGGGGTAGCGCTCACGGTCCGTGGACCCCAGGAGTACGGCGCCTTCGCAAAACTCCAGCGTCACATGGCTCTTGAGGGAAACGGGCAGTGTGAGATATGTACCCGCGGGGAAGATGACCCGGCCGCCCTCGGGGAGGGCGTTGATGGCCGCCTGGATGGAGCCGGTGTCCTCATGGACGCCGTCACCCAGCGCGCCGAAGTCCCGGACGCTGAACGCGCAGGTCTCCGCGGCGGTGTGGAGCGCCGCGCTGTCCGTCTCCCCGGAGTCGAACCGGAGCTCCACGGCATAGTCGGTGTCGGGAGTCAGGCCGAAGAGGGAGAAGACATTGGTGTCACTGTGAAAGCGTGGCGCGCCGTCCACCAGCACCTCGTAGGGGGAACCGGCGTAGTGCGGCGTTGTACCGACGATCTCAAAACAGGCGGATGTGCTCCCGCGATGCAAAATCTCGATCATTTCAGCACCTCATCTTCCGGGCTTTCTGGCGTCGGAAACAATATTTCGGAAGGTCTTGCGCATCGTAAGGATGAGCATATCAAAGCCCATGTAGAGAAGCCCGAAAAGGATGGGCTCCACCGCCACATAGGCCGCCAGCTCCGTAAGTCCCCGGATGCGCATGACGATCACATTGATAAGTCCATAGGAGAAGAAAACCAGCAGCAGGACCACGTAGGAGTAAAGAATGTTGAGGAAGAACGTGGAAAAGCGCTTCTCGTAGAAATTCACCCACTTGGCCCACGCGCCCGGATAGGGCTCAAAGTACCTCAGCACATTGTTGGTCAGCAGATCCGTACTTACCCCGAGACCGATCCCCGCGATGAACATCATGTCCAGCATATCGCTGACATAGATTCCCAGTCCCCAGAAGAAGAAAAAGCACAAACACCCCGCAAACCACCATTTGACGAAGCAGACCTTCACGATGTCGGGGATCTTCAGCTTAAAGCCTGATCTGTACTTTTTCAGCTCCTCATCCGGGACCGGCGGAGAATTGGATTCGTCGGCTTCCACCAGGTCCTTGACGGCCTTGGTATTCAGCTTGTAGTAATCCGTGGTCTTTTCAACATTTTTATCGGATCCGGACGCTTTGCTTTTTTTACTCATCGTGGCTCCTTTTGCCGAATGGGAGGCTCGTTGCCGGGCCTCCCTGGGATAAACTTTGCTTAATCGCCGCTCAGGTCGATGGCCTTCATGTCCTCGTTGCCCGCCACCTCAACATTGGTGTTGATCTTGCGGATCAGCTTGGAGTACACCGGCAAAAGCGCCGTCAACACCAGTCCGGCCACAAGGAAGCCGATGTGGAGCTTGAGGTAATATTCGGCCTCCAGGATGAAGAAGTTCTTCGTCGCCGAGATCACAATGTTGGCGTTGGGGTTGGTCCGGATGCTGACGCAGGTGTTGATGTAGAAAACATCACAGAAGATGCAGACAGCGACCATGACCACCAGGAGACAGGCCATGACCTTGTTGACCGGCTTGCGGTAACGGAACGCGTTCATGAAGCACAGCATCGAGAGGATGCCGAACAGCATGGTGACGAATCCCGCAAGGCCCATGTTCCTGCCGCCCAGAAGAGCGGTGGTGTCGGAGATAGCGGTCATGTTGAAGGAGTAGATCACAAATGCGATGATGAACACGGCGAAGGGGATGTTGTAGGGACGGCGCTTCAGGGAGACAATGAATTTACGGCCGATCTCCTTGATGCCGTGAAGCACCTTGCCAGATCCCGAGCCGCCGCTCTTCTCCTTCTTTACGGAGGCGGCGTTCGCATTGTTTTTGGCCATCACTTATCCCCCCTTATCGCGTTCGTGGTCTCCTTGTCGAAGAAGTGCTTCCTCATTACGGAGAAGCCGGCGGTATCACCGACCTTGAAGTTCTTCCAGCCCTTGAGCTTGGCTGTGACCTTGACGCCGGTGTTGCCCACATTGCCGTAGACCAGGGTATTCATGCCCAGGTTTTCGTTGTTGGTGACGGTGACCTTGATGTCGCTGCCCTCGGTGAAATTCTCGGGGCGGACGCCAAGGGTGATCTCCTTGCCCTCGTAGCCGTTCAGAGTCGCCTTCTCCTCGTCGGTGAGGGCGAGCTTGAAGCCGTTGCCCTGGAGCTCCTTGCCCACCACCTTCACGTCGTAGAAGTTCATGGGAGGAAGTCCGATGAAGCTGGCCACGAACACGTTGTTGGGGGAATCATAGAGCTCAAGGGGCGTGCCGACCTGCTGGACATGGCCCATGGACATGCAGACGATCCGGTCCGCCAGGGTCAAGGCCTCGGTCTGGTCGTGGGTGACGTAGAGCATGGTGGCCTGGAGCCTCTTGTGGAGGAGCAGGATCTCGCGGCGGGTGGCGCCGCGCAGCTTGGCGTCCAGGTTGGAGAGGGGCTCATCGAACAGGAACACCTTGGGGGTCCGGACGATGGAGCGGCCCATGGCCACGCGCTGGCGCTGGCCGCCGGACAGCTGAGCGGGCTTTTTGTTGAGCTGGCTGGTGAGGCCCAGGATCTCCGCCGCGGCCATGACCTTCTTGTGGATGACGTTGGGGTTCTCCTTCCGGAGCGTCAGAGAGAAGGCCATGTTCTCATAGATGGTCATGTGCCCATAGAGGGCGTAGTTCTGGAAGACCATGGCCATGTCCCGGTCCTTCGCGGGGGTCTGGGTGATGTCCTTGCCGTCCAGGAAGAGCTTGCCGTTGGAGATGTCCTCAAGGCCGGCCACCATACGAAGGGTGGTGGACTTTCCGCAGCCGGAGGGGCCGACGAGAACGATGAGCTCGCCGTCCTTGACGTCCAGGTTGAAGTCGAAGACCGCCTGAACATTATTGTCGTATATCTTGTCGATATGCTGTAAACTCAATTCAGCCATGCCTTCGCCTCCTTACGCGTTAGTCTTCTCGAGGGATTTGACATGCGCCTCGAGAGCAGTGCATCTGGTGTAATTGAGCACCGCGGAGATGATCAGCGCCGCCGCGGAAACGACCAGATACACAACGGCCTTGGTGTAGGTCCAATCGTCCATCACGGCCTGCTCCACTTCCTTGATGACCATGACGGTGTTGTGGGCGCGGGTGGGGATCACAAAGATCCTGACGATCTGCATGATGCCCGCGGCCAGCACTACGTAAGAGTAATTCTTGTGGTAGTGCTTGACGTTCTCGGAGCACATGAAGACGATGAGCATGAAGACCAGATTATAGACGATGGACGCGCCGATCTGGACGGTGTAATAGTAGCTTGCCACGTCCTGGCGATAGAGAAGAACGAAGTAAAAGACATCGAACAGCAGCGCCAGGTAGCAAAGGTTGGAGCAGGCGGAGTTCTTGACGAATCTCATTCTGTCCCGGGAGATAAGCTTATCCTCTTCTGTCTTGACGAATCTACTCATGTCTTCACCTTCTCTCCCTCTTGAACGAGCTTGCGCTCCTCGCGCATGAGGACTACCTTCCAGACGCACACCGCCACCATCAGCACGGCGGCCAGGATGAGAAGCGCGAACACGAAGTAGTGAAGATCGAACCACATGGTGGATTCGGTGTACTTTGTGCCGCGGCCCTCGGAAAATGCCTTCAGGGCCTCAAAATCGACCTGGAGGAACTTGGCCTTGTAGTACTCGATGAAGGGATGCGCGTAGATGGGGATGTAGACGCTCATGGCGGCATAAAGGCCGATGGAAACGTAGTTGGAGATATAGTAGCGTCTGCGTGTGCTTGTGTTTGTGACGAACATCAGCGCCACGACGAGCAGATACGCGATGGCGAGCTTCAGGAAGAACCTGTTGAACTCCTGCATATCGGTGTAGACCTTGGCTCCGGCAACGGATCTCTCCGTCGCTTTAACGACATGGACGGAGGGATCGGTCTCGTCGGCGACGACACTGATCCTTAACGTGCCATACAGCGTGTCATACAGGTCTGTCATAATACCCAGGGAGTAAAGGAACAGTATAGCGGCAACCACAAGCGCGAAAAAGCAGACAATTTTTTGGATCAAGAGTTGCTTTTTATACATGACGACCTCCTCTTGGGGAAAACTGCCGCCCCTCCCCCTCCGGGACAGGCCCGGAGAGGGAGACGGTGTTATCCATTGGATTTAAGGCTCTGTACGAGCCGTGCGGGGTCGCGATCAGCCCTGAGTGGACTGATAGGACTCGAGAGCCCAGTCCCAGGCCTCCTGCATGATGGTCAGATAGCCCTTGCCGTTGTAGTCGTTGGTGACCTGCGCGGCGGCGGCGGCGGCGTTGTTGACGCCCTCGACGACGGTGCCGGCGTAGCCGCTGATGATGATATCAACGAACTCGCTGACGGATTTCTTGCCTGTGCCGAACTTGCCGCTGTCGCCGGAGAGGTTGGTGTAGGACTTCAGGGTCTCGTTGTCGGTCTCGCCAACGGGCAGGGCGGACGGGATGACGGTGTACCAGTAGTTGTCGGAGGTGATGGCCAGCTCAGGATGCTTGATGACGCCAAGGCCGATAGCGGTGGACAGGTGTCCGGCGCCCTCGCGGCCCACGTCATGGGTGCACTGGAACTCGAAGGACTGGCTCTTCAGGAAGTGCAGCGTGGAGCCCAGGAAGTAACGGGCGAAGTTGGTGTAGTTGCCGCCGGCAAGATCCCAAAGGATCTCACGGGTGTAATCGGAGATCTCGGGCCACTGCTCGCCGTTGAAGTTGAAGGTCACCAGGTTGCCGTTGGCGTCCTGCTTGATGAACTCATCGGGGCCGTAGCTCATGAGGATCTGGCCTTCCTTGCTGAAGGCGTAATCGAAGAGGTTGAGGGCGGCGTAAAGCTCTTCCTCGTTGTCGGCCACAGCGTCCTTGAAGATGGCAAGGCCGGAATCCTTGACGGAACGCCAGGACTCGGTGAAGCGCATGTACTGCTCGCCGGTGCCGTCATCCCAACGGGCCACGGGGATCATGACGGCCATGTACTTCTCGCCATCCTGAAGCCTGGTGGCGTTATGGAGGGTCTGGGTCTGGTTGTAGTCGTAGTGCATGAAGGTGATGTCGTTCTCAAGGTTCGTCTCGGTCTTCTCGTCCTGGTTCTTGAGGTAAGAGACGCCGATCAGACCCTCGAGAGCCATGTTGTGCATACGGTCCATAGCCTCATAGGTGGCGACCTCCTGACGGGCGTCATGGAGATTGCCGTCCTTGTCGAGGTAGAGGTAGTCCAGGCGGGACTCAAGGCCGCGGACGCCGAAGAGGATGGCGGCAAGACGGTACATATCGACCTTGCGCTGCATGTTGGCATCCTCGCGGCAGACGATGCCCATGATGCTGGTCTTCACAATGGTCTCCTTGCCGTTTTCATCGGTGATCGGGCGGTCATAATAAGAGCCTCTGAGGGCGATGGTGTTGGCGCAGACGCAGCGCAGCAGGGCGACCAGCTCGTCAGCGTCCCAGGCGGCGTTCTGGCCGATGAAGAGGTCAGCGCGGTGATCGGGGGTGTAGTAGCCGCCGTAGGTCTTGTCGATGTACTCGCGGAGCATCTTGACAGCGGTGTTGCCGTCGATGCTGCCGGCCTCGTTCATCTTCTGAACGATGTTGCCGTAAGCGTCATAGTTCTTGGTGACCTGCTCAACGCCGGAGCCGTCGGCCTTGACAACGTCAACGGTGATGGAGCCGGAGGTGGGCATATAGGGCTGAACGATGCCGGTGGTCACGGGGTCGCTGCCGGTGAGCTCGTCATCGTTGTTGAGGAGCTTCTCCACCCAGTCGGTCCTCATAAGGGGCATACGCTCGATATCATTGGAACCGTCGAAGTAGGGGCTGTAGTAGATGGCGTGGGTCTCGGGGTCAGCCTCCAGGGAGAGACGGACGATGGGGTTGGCGTCCAGGTAAGCCTTGAGGTTGGGCATCATGTCAAGATAGTCGGCGATGTTCACAAGGCTGCCGGCCAGACCGGCGTTGTTGAGGGAGCTCAGGTCGCCGTAGATGATCTCGGGCTTATCGTCACGCTCGGCCCAAAGCGTGAACTCATCGGCCGGCTTCTTGCCCTGATAGACGTCCTCAACGTTGAAGCCAAGGCGCTTCTCGACCTCGACCCAGGTGGGCTTCAGGTCGCCGGCGCGGTAGCCGACGCCGTTGATGGTGAGGACCTTGCCGGCGCCGTCATCGGTGCCGTACTTGTCGATGAGGTTGGCGTTGAAGGAGATGGCGCAGTCGGTGCTGTTGTAGCCGAAGGCCATCCGGATGGTGAGGTTGTTGTCATGCGTATACTTGTCGGAGACAGTCTCGGTCACCGCGGGGCCGGGATTGTCGGGATTGTCGGGGTTGTCGGGGGTATCGGGGTTATTGGGGGTGACGGGATTGTTGGGGGTAACAGGATTCTCCTCTGCGTCCGGGAGCTTGGGTCCGCAGCCGACCAAAAGGGCGGCGATCATGACGAACGCAAGCACCACAGCCAATATTTTATTGAGCTTTTTCACTTTTTGTTCCTCCTAAAATAACAAAATGGCTTGTGTGTGTATGGTTACGGGACGAGCCCGTAAACGCCGGGAAAAAGCGGGGGTTTACTCCTTGACGCCGCCCACGTTCGTGCCCTTCGCGAAGTACTTCTGGATGAAGGGGTAGATGATGAGGACGGGGATCACGGAGCAGATGATGAGCGCGTAGATAGCTGAGTCGGTGGCGTAGACCTCGTTCCAGCCTGATGTCAGGTCGGGGTTGGTGTACCGCTCCAGCTGGAGGCGGATGTAGACCTGAAGAGGATGCTCGTTCTGGTTGAGCATCATCTGGCGGGCCCAGAAGTAGCCGTTCCAGCGGGAGATGCCGAAGAACAGGGCGACGGTGGCGATAGTGGACTTGCTCATGGGCAGGTAGACGTTGGTCAGGACCTGCATCTCCGTGGCGCCGTCCACGATGGCGGCCTCCTCAATCTCGGAGGGGACGCCCTCGAAGGCGTTGCGCAGGAGGATGATGTTCATGGCCGCCATGCCCATGGCGATGACCACCAGCCACTTATCGTCGGCGATGCCTACCGCCTGAAATACTTTGCGCGTAGCCAGGTAGTTCAAGTACTGGGGAACGATACCGGCGGAGAACCACATGGTGAACACCAGGAAGAAGTTGAAGAATTTCCGGAAAAGGAGCCTCTTCTTGGAGAGCGCGTAGGCGCCCAGGATCGAGGTGAACATGGCCCAGATGGTACCGTAGAGCGTGATGAACAGGGTGTTGGAGTAAGCCGTCCAGAAGCTGTTGTTGGAGAACATGGAGGAGAACGCCTCAAACTGGAGGTCTTTAGGAAGGAGGACGATCTGGCTGTACTCCACGGCGTGCCGGCCGGAAATGGACGAGCTCAGCGCGTACACAAAGGGATAGAGGCAGGCCAGCGCGAAGATGGTCAGGAGAGTGTAGCTGATGATCTTAAAGATCAGCTCGGTGATTTCAAGCTTTCTTTTCATGTGCCTCTCCTTTCATCAATAGAGGGACGTGTTCGTGGCCTTGCGCGCGATCACGTTGGAGCCAAGGACCAGCAGCATGCCGATGACGTTGTTCATCATTTCGGCCGCGGAGCCAAGTCCCGGCTGGCCGGAACCCTCCACACTGTACCTGTACGCGAAGGTGGACATTACGTCGGCTGTAACGTAGGTCTCAGGTTTGTAAAGAAGAAGGACTTTCTCATAGCCAATGTTGAGAAGGCCGCCGATACGGGTGATGAGCATGATGACGATGGTGGAGAGGATGCTGGGGAGCACCACGTAGCGCATCTGCGCCCACTTGTTGGCGCCGTCGATCTGAGCGGCCTCATAGCTCGTGGGGGAGATGCCGATGATCGCGGCGAAGAACACGATGCTTCCGTAGCCCGCGCCCTCCCAGATGCCGCTGATCTCGTAGAGCGACCGGAAGAAGCTGGGCTGGTTCAGGAGGCCTCCCTCGCCGACCTCATAGGGGATCAACTTGAGCCGCACCAGCAGCTGGCAGAGGATGCCCATGTTGGTCGTGGTACCGCCCTGCTTGACCAGCATGGTCACCAGAGAGGTCATGACGACGGTGGACATGAACTTCGGCAGGTATGTAAGTACCTGGAGCACGCTCCGGAAGCCGTTGGACCTGACCTCGTTGAAGAAGAGGGCCAGGACGATGGGGAGCGGGAAGCCGAAGCACAGGCCGTAGAAGCTGATGATGAAGGTGTTCCTGAGGGCCCTCCAGAATTGGACGGAAAGCGCGTCGCCGCCGAAGAGCAGGGTCTTGAAGTAGGAGAAGCCCGAGAACAGCTGCTCCGAAACCTCAAGCTCGCTGTGATCGACCTTGAAGCAGCTCAGAAGCTCGTACATGGGGAAGTACCGCCAAAAGAGGAAGACCAGGAGCATCGGCACCAGCATCAGGTAGAGGCGCCAGTCCTTGGCGATCGACCGGACCACGTGGAGCCAGTAATGCTTTTCCACGTCGTCGCGGACGACTTGTTCCGGATTTTCTCTGTATACGCCCTTTTCCTGGTCGTAGACGAGGAAATCCGCTGCCCTAACTTTCATTTTTAACCTCCTTTTTTTCCTTCTCCGAATTGAGGCGAAGAAGGTAATGTTTTTGATCCTCGTAGACGCCATCCAGCCTTTTGACGATCCACGCGATCACCAGGGTAAAGACGTATGACAGGCTGTCCTCCAGGAAAAAGCCGGCCACACCCGTCAGCGGCGCCCCCAGTAACAACGCCGTCAACGCTCTTCCGCCGTGCATCAGGAACTGGACGAGGATCGGAAAGAGGAGCGACAGGAGCTTTGACGTCCTCACCTTCTCCTTCCCCACCCTGAAGAGCAGGATCAGGGCAAACAGGGAGAACAGATTCCCGACACAGTATATCATGTACTGCTCCCCGGTACCTCCGGAAAACAGGCAGAAGACAAAACCGGCAAGGACGGCGTGGATGCCGCCCCAGGCGCCCCAGCGCATATAGACGATGGCGGTCATGGCCGCCGAGAGAGAGACGGTGTAGAGCTCCTGGGGGAACCAGAATCTTGCCGCCCGGACGATGAGAGCCTCAAAAAAGCACGTCAGCACCGCGAAGATGGTCAGATCGATGAATCTGTACTGTCCAAAGGTCCTCTTCCGCTCCATCGTTTCCTCCAAAATATGCCTAAACGCACTTAAAAGAACCCAGAAACTCCGTTTTTTTGCGGATTTCGGGCCTCAAAATCAGTGGTATGTATCATAGAGTTCGCGGTTTTTGTGCAAAATGTCTACATTCGAAACTCTATTTTATTTAATATTATACACACTGGCGGATTTTATGTATATGGACAAAACACGCAAATTTATATACAAAACAGATTTTTTGGCAATTTCCTCTGTCCCTTGCAGTCCATTATAGTATATAATGTACCAAAAAATCAAGGGGGGATCCACGTGATTTTCGTGCAACACGGACAGAATCTTGCCGAAGTTTTCGCCTCCGCCGCGCCCGGTGAGCATATCGTCCTTCCGGAGGGGGATTTCCGGGTCAAGGCCATGATCACCGTCCCCGGCCTGACGGTCGAGGGCGCGGGGATGGACAGGACGCGCATCGTCTGGGACGACTACGCGAAAAAGCCGGACGAGAGGGGCGTGGAATACAACACCTTCCGCACCTGGACGCTGGCCGTCTGCGCCGACGGGGTGACCATGCGGGATCTGGCGGTGGTCAACGACTCCCTTCACCCGGAGCTCAAGGGCCAGGAGGTGGCGCTGACGGTGTATGCCGACGGCTTCGTCATGGAGCGCTGCCGCCTCACCTCCACCCAGGACACGCTCTTCACCGGTCCCCTGCCCCGGGATCTCATCGCGCGCTACGACGGGTTCCTGCCGGACATCCTGCGCCGGGACATGACCTGCCGCCAGCGGTTCTCCCACTGTCTCGTCGAGGGGACGGTGGATTTCATCTTCGGCTGCGCCGCGGCGCTTTTTGAGGACTGCGAGATCCGCTCCCTCAACGACGCCCGGGGCTGCGGCTACACCGCCGCGCCGGCGCACTCCCCGGAGCAGACGGAGGGGTATCTTTTCAGGCGCTGCCGGTTCACCCGGGAGGAGGGCGTGGCCGACGGGAGCGTCTACCTGGCGCGGCCCTGGCGGGACTACGGGCTTTGCGTCTACGAGGACTGCCTCTACGGACCCCACATCTCCCCGCTGGGCTTTGACAAATGGAACGACACCGACCGGGACAGGACCTGCCGGTTCCACGAGCGGCCGGCCGTGCCGGGGCGGGTGCCCTGGGTCAAAAAATAACCTCTTGAACAGCGGGATCGATATATGTTAAAATAAGTCATCCATTTCAATTCACAAGGAGGCTCCGTCATGCGAGGACTTGAATCCAACAAGACAAAGATCCGTCACAAGATTTTTACCGAGATCGCCCGCGTCGCCTATGAGGGCGGGGACATATCCCGGGAGATCGTCAGGCTCCCCTACAAGATCATCCCCGGCGAGGTGGCTACATACAGGGACAGCATCTTTCTTGAGCGCGCCATCGTGGGCGAGCGGCTCAGGCTCGCCATGAGCCTCCCCATCCGCAACGTGGCGGAGCAGGTGGAGCTCAATGACGGCGTTGACGCCAGCGCCATCGCCGAAAAATACTATACTCCGCCCCTTGTGAACGTCATCAAGTTCGCCTGCAACAAGTGCCCGGAGAAGCAGGTGCTGGTGACCAACGCCTGCCAGGGATGCTTTGAGCACCCCTGCCTGGAGGTCTGCCCCCGGAACGCCATCTCCATGGTGAACGGGAAGAGCGTCATCGACGAGCACCTGTGCGTCAAGTGCGGCCGGTGCGCCGACGCCTGCTCCTATCACGCCATCATCAAGCAGGAGCGGCCCTGCGCCGCCGCCTGCGGCATGGGCGCCATCCGGACCGATTCCTACGGGAGGGCGGAGATCGACCAGACAAAGTGCGTCTCCTGCGGACAGTGTCTCGTCTCCTGTCCCTTTGCCGCCATCGCGGACAAGGGCCAGATCTATCAGACCATCATGGCCATCAAGAGCGGCGAGCCGGTCTACGCCGCCATCGCGCCGGCCTTCTGCGGCCAGTTCGGCGCCCACCTGACCTATGACAAGATGCGCCCCGCCTTCAAGGCCCTGGGCTTTGCCGACCTGGTGGAGGTCTCCATCGGCGCGGACATCTGCACGCTCCAGGAGGCCCAGGACTTCCTCCGGGAGGTCCCGGAGGAGCGGCCCTTCATGGCCACCTCCTGCTGCCCGGCGTGGACCATGATGGCCAGGAAGCTCTTCCCCACCATCGCGGACAACATCTCCATGGCCCTGACGCCCATGGTGCTGACCGGCCGCATGATCAAAAAGGACCACCCGGGCTGCAAGGTCTGCTTCATCGGGCCCTGCGCCGCCAAAAAGCTGGAGGCCTCGCGTCGTGAGATCCGGTCCGACGTGGACTTCGTCCTCACCTTTGAGGAGGTCCTGGGCATGTTCGACGCCCGGGAGATCGACCCGGCGGAGCTTCCCTCCGATCCCATGGACGAGGCCACCGCCGACGGGCGGGGCTTCGCGGTGGCGGGAGGCGTGGCCAACGCCGTGGTCAACGCCGCCAAGCAGCTGGCCCCCGACCGGGAGATCAAGGTGGCCCACGCCAACGGGCTGGCCGAGTGCAAGAAGATGCTGACCCTGGCCAAGGCGGGAAAGTACAACGGCTACCTTTTGGAGGGGATGGGCTGTCCGGGGGGCTGTGTGGCCGGCGCCGGCACCATCGCCAGCGTGGCTTATTCCACCGGAGAGGTGAAGAAGGCCATGGACAGCACCGATGCCAAGTGTATCCTGGAGAGCAAATATCTCCATTACCTGCCCCTCATCGAGGAGCGCGAATGACGAACGCCGGCGTTCCCGGAGACCTTTGAAAGGAGGCGCCCGCGGGTGGGAGAACATCACGGCCATCGCGGCCGCCTGAGGGAGCGTTACGCCGGCTCCGGCGGCGAGGGCATGGAGGATCTGGACCTTCTGGAGCTCCTGCTCTGTTACAGCATCCCCCGCCGGGACGTGCGTCCCATGGCGAAGAGTCTGCTGGAGCGTTTTGGGGGCCTTGCGGGGATCTTTGACTCCAACGCCGCCGAGATCATGGAGATCACCGGCGTCGGGGAGAATTCCGCTCTCCTTCTGGGACTGACGGGGAGCATCCGGGATCTGGTCCGCTCCCGGGACACCCGCACCGGCGCGCGCTTCACCTCCCGTGACGCTCTCCGGTTCCTCAGCCCGCGGCTGCGGGGGATCTCCCGCGAGAGCTTCGGCGTTGTGTGCCTTGACGGCGGGGGGCGCTATCTCTCCTTCAAGTCCGTCTGTGATCTGGACCTGTCCCGCGGCGACAGGGTCATCGACATCACCGTAAACCAGGCCGCCCTCTCCAAAGCCGACACGGTGATCCTGGCCCACGCCCTGCCCTGCGCCTCCCCGGTCCGCGATCTCGATTACGGCTTCGCCCGGGCCGCGGACGCGGCTCTGGCCTCGGTGGGGCTCCTGCTGCTCGACTATATCCTCCTCTCCCCGGAGGAGGCCGTCTCTTTGGCCGACCGGTGTTACCTACCGCCCCGCGGCGGGGAGAGCCGCGCGGCGTACCGCTCCCTGGGCAGGCTCACCCTGCCCGGGCCGGGACTGTGAGGCGCGCCATGGGAAACGCTTCCGATCGCCGCGCCGCCCTGAAGACGCGGTTTCTGGAATACGGGCCGGAGGATCTGACCGACAGAGAGCTGGCCGAGCTTCTGGCGGGCTTTGCCCCCGGGAACGATCCCCGCGAAACGGCCCTTGAGCTCACCGGCCGCTTCGGCTCTCTGCCCGACGCCGTCCGCGCGGGGCAGGAGGAGCTTGACGCCGTCCGCGGCATCGGCGGAGCGGCCATGCTTTTTGACCTGGTGGGAACGCTGATCCGGCGGGCGCAGACCCGGTGCGGCCCGGCCGGCGTCATCAACGGTCCCGCCCGCGCCGGGGAGTTTTTCGTCCCCCGGCTCATGGGCCTTTCCCGGGAGACGATGTACGTCCTGTGCCTGGACATGGACCTGCGGCCCCTCTCCTGCAAGGGGATCTGTGAGGGCGGGCTCTCCGCGCTCAAGGTGGACATCTACGCGCTGGCGGCCCTGATCACCCAGACCGACGCCGCCGCGGTGATCATCGCCCACAACCACCCCAACGGCATCGCCATTCCCTCCCGGGAGGACCGGCACGCCACGGCCTCCATCGCGAAGCTCCTCTCCGATCTGGGCGTGGTGCTCCTTGACCATCTGGTGGTGGCCGGCGCGGACTTCGTCTCCATGGCCGCCGAGGATCCCTCCCTCTCCGGGCCCGAGCCCCTGCGCGCCCTCTATTCCGCCGCCGGCCTTTGAGGCGGCCATTGCCGGCGCGGTCAGGCCGGGCGCCGTTTCAGCTGACGGGCCCCGTCCCGAACCCCTTTCCGTACAAACAGAAAAGCGCTCCGGCGATCTCTCGTCCGGAGCGTTTCTTTTAGCTGTCCGTGATACCGGCTGTTTCCGGCCGGCGTCACGGGCATTTTTCGGTATTGGGAGGCCGTCCGGCCTCACTTTCTGGACAGGAAGTCCAGGGCAAGGTGCCGGTCCGGCTCGCTCTTCCCCTCGCTGACGCGGGAGAAATCGGAGATGAGCGTGACGGCCAGGGGCACGGCCATTTTGTAAAGCTCCAGGAGCCTCCGGCTGCTTTCGCGGCAAACGGGGCCCGGCTCAAGGCTCATGACGAGGCCGGACAGCTCCCGGTATTTCCCCGTCACCCGGAAGGCCCCCAGGATCGCCCGGCGCATCGGCATGGTCGGAGCCAGCAGCGCGCGCAGGCAGATCTTCATGGTCTTCAGGGACCGCAGGACATCGGCCGCGCCGACGCCCGGGAAAAAGGCCGCGATCACCGCGGCGTTGCGCCGGCTGGGGACGATGTGCGCGGCGGTGTCGAAGCGCAGAGGATCGTGACCGTCCGAGACGGTGAGATACCGGTCGAACTCCATCTCGATCTCGTTGTGGCTCACGCCCCGCTTCTTCGCGAAGTCGTTGACATACCCGTGGCACATGCAGTCCAGGGCAAAGTGGCACAGATAGCCGTAAAGATAGGCCCGGTACATGGGTCCCGGATGGGCCTTTATCACCTGGGCCGCCTCCGAGAACACCGCCAGGCCGCTGCGCTCATGGGTGGCGTGGCCGATCCTGGTGACGCGGTCGGGGATCACGGGGCTGTGGTAGAAAAGGATATCCGGGCCGTGGAGCCCGATGTCATAAAGCTCCCGGTATTCCATGATCTCCCCGCGGATCTCCCGGGGCAGCTCCGACAGGACGCCGTCGGCAAATCTCTTGTGCGCGTAAGCGCAGGGCATGGCCTCACCTCCCGCTCTGTCCGTTAAAGCTGACGGGAGTTGAACCGGCGCGGGCCCGACTCCCGTCAACTATACTATCCCAAGCTTACACGTTTTTTTGTCGGATTGCAAGAGCTTTCCGATTTTTTACCGTGCGGCGCGGCGGTTTTCCTCTTTTTGTTCCGCGGCCGCCGGGGCGTTTCAGCCGACGACGTCGTAGCCCTGGTCCTCCACCGCCTTTTTGAGGACGGCGGTGTCCACGTCCTTCTCCAGGGTGACGACGGCGGTGCCGGCGGTGTGGCTGGCAACGGCCTGGGCCACGCCGGGGACGGCCTCCAGCGCCTTCTTCACGCGCATCTCACAGTGGGGGCACATCATGCCCTCGATCTTCAGAGTCTTTTCCATGGTTTTGCTCTTCCTTTCCTTGTGTTTTATTGTCTTATCGTGACGCGTGTCACGAATTTTGACCAGATTGAGCCGGAGGGCATTGGATACGACACAGAAGCTGGATAAGCTCATGGCCGCCGCGCCGAACATGGGGTTCAGCGTCAGCCCCAGCCCCACGAAGGCCCCGGCGGCCAGGGGGATGCCGATGGAGTTATAGAAAAACGCCCAGAAAAGGTTCTGGTGGATGTTCCGCAGGGTGGCGCGGCTCAGGCGGATGGCGGCGGGGACGTCCAAAAGGGCGCTCTTCATCAGCACCACGTCGGCGGCGTCGATGGCCACGTCCGTCCCGGCGCCGATGGCCATTCCCACGTCGGCCCTGGTCAGGGCCGGGGCGTCGTTGATGCCGTCGCCCACCATGGCGACCTTGCCCTGGCGCTGGAGGGAGCGGATGACGGCCTCCTTCCCGTCCGGGAGGACCCCGGCGATGACATCGTCCACCCCGGCCTCCCGGCCGATGGCCTTAGCGGTGCGCTGGTTGTCGCCGGTGAGCATCACCACGCGGATGCCCATGTTCCGAAGCTGGCGGATGGCCTCCGGGCTGTCCTCCTTGATGGCGTCGGCCACGGCGATCAGGCCCAGAAGCTCCCCGTCCCGTGCGAAAAGCAGCGGCGTTTTGCCCTGATTGGAAAGCTCCGCGGCCCGGGCCTCCGTCCCGGCGTCCAGCTTCAGGGCGGAGCCCACGAACTGAAGGCTCCCGCCCGTGAGGGTCCGGCCCTCGAGCCGGGCGCTGACGCCGTTTCCGGGGAGGGCCCGGAAGTCCTCGGTCCTGGGCACGTCCAGCTTCTCCTCCGCGGCCCGCTCCAGCACCGCCTTGGCCAGGGGGTGCTCGCTCCCCCGCTCCAGGGCGGCGGCCAGGGTCAAAAGCTCTGTCTCCGATATGCCCCCGGCGGGCAGGATGTCCGTGACGCGGGGCCGGCCTGAGGTGATGGTCCCCGTCTTGTCCAGGACCACGGTCTCCACCCGGCCTGTCTCCTCCAGAGAGACGGCGGTCTTAAAGAGGATGCCGTTTTTGGCGCCCACGCCGTTGCCCACCATGATGGCCACGGGGGTGGCCAGCCCCAGGGCGCAGGGGCAGGAGATGACCAGAACGGAGATGCCCCGGGCCAGGGCGTATCCCACGGTCCGGCCCAAAATCAGCCATACGGCCGTCGTCAGGGCGGCGATGGAGATCACCGCCGGGACAAAGACGCCGGAGACCTTGTCGGCGATCTTGGCGATGGGGGCCTTGGTGGCCGCGGCGTCGGAGACCATCCGGATGATCTGGGAGAGAGTGGTGTCCTCCCCCACCCGGCTGGCCCGGCACCGGAGGAGCCCCGCCTCGTTGACCGTGGCGGCGCTGACCCTGTCGCCGGGGGCCTTGTCCACGGGGATGCTCTCGCCGGTGAGGGCCGACTCGTTCACGGCGCTGGCGCCCTCCAGCACCACGCCGTCCACCGGGATACTCTCCCCGGGGCGCACCAGGAAGACGTCCCCGGGCGCTACCTCCTCCACGGGGACGGTCTGCTCTTTGCCGTCCCGCTCTATATTGGCGGTCTTGGGGGAGAGCTTCATCAGGCTCTTCAGCGCGTCGGTGGTGCGGCCCTTGCTCCGGGCCTCCAGCATCTTCCCCACGGTGATGAGGGCCAGGATCATGGCGGCGGACTCGAACCAGAAGTCCATCATGTACGCCGTGACGGCGTCCATGTTCCCGTCGGCCTGGGCCCGGGTCATCATAAAGAGCACCCAGGCGCTCCACCCGAAGGAGGCCGCGGAGCCCAGAGCCACCAGCGTGTCCATGTTGGGCGAGCGGTGGATGAGGCCGCGGAAGCCCGAGATGAAGAATTTTTGGTTGATGACCATGACCACGATGGCAAGGAGCATCTGCAAAAGCCCCATGGCCACATGATTGCCCTCAAAGAATTTCGGCACGGGCCAGCCCCACATCATGTGGCCCATGGAGAAATACATCAGCACCAGCACGAAGCCCACCGACCAGATGAGCCTCCGGCGCAGGACCGGCGTCTCCCGGTCAGCTAACGCGTCCTCGTCGGCGCTCCGGGAGCTTTTTGCCGCTCCCCCGCCCTTCCGGCTGGCCCCGTAGCCCGCGTCCACCACGGCCCTGATGACGTCCTCCTCCGAGGCCGTGCCCTCCACGCCCATGGAGTTGGTCAAAAGACTCACGGCGCAGGAGGTCACCCCCGGCACGGCGGAGACGGCCTTCTCGACTCTGGCCTGACAGGCGGCGCAGCTCATGCCCGTCACATTATACTGTACCATTCTCCCACCTCATTTCATCAGCTTTTGCAAAAGCCCCACGAGCTCGTCGATGACCTCGTCCTGGCCGGCGCGGATGTCGTCGGCCACGCAGGTCTTGATGTGGTTTGCCAGAAGCTCCTTTGTAAAGCCGTTCAGGGCGGCATTGGCCGCCGCCACCTGGGTCAGGATGTCCGGACAGTAGGCGTTCCGCTCCACCATCCCCCGGATGCCCCGGATCTGCCCTTCGATGCGGCTCAGGCGGTTGATGAGGCCGGAATATTCCTCCTCCGACCGCTCCTTCGTCTTGTGACAGCCGTTACATTCCCTGTCGCAGTTCATATCAGTATACCCCCCTCGGGTATTTTTTAGTCATTATATACCCCCACGGGGTATTTGTCAAGGAAAAATACATCCACCGGCTTCGCCGGTGGATGTGAGCGGTTCGGTTTCGGCTTATTTCTTGCCGCTGACGGTGTTCTCCTTGAGGACCACGTCGTGGGCGCCGCCCTCGACGATGCTGGTGGCGGAGACCAGCGTGAGCTTGGCCTTGCGCTGGAGCTCCGGGATGGTCACGGCGCCGCAGTTGCACATGGTATGCTTGACCTTGGAGAGGGTCAGGGCCACGTTGTCGTGGAGGGAGCCGGCATAGGGGACGTAGGAGTCCACGCCCTCCTCAAAGGCCATGCCCTCCTTGCCGCCCAGGTCATAGCGCTGCCAGTTGCGCGCCCGGGAGCTGCCCTCGCCCCAGTACTCCTTCATGTAGCTGCCGCCGATGCTGACCCGGCGGGAGGGGGATTCGTCGAACCGGGCGAAATACCGGCCGAGCATCAGGAAATCAGCGCCCATGGCCAGGGCCAGGGTGAAGTGGTAGTCGTGGACGATGCCGCCGTCGGAGCAGACGGGGACATAGATGCCCGTCTCCTTTAGATATCTGTCGCGCTCCTGGCACACGTCGATGAGCGCGGTGGCCTGACCGCGGCCGATGCCCTTCTGCTCGCGGGTGATGCAGATGGAGCCCCCGCCGATGCCGACCTTCACGAAATCCGCGCCCGCCTCGGCCAGGAAGCGGAAGCCGTCGGCGTCCACCACGTTCCCGGCGCCCACCTTGACGGTGTCGCCGTAGTGCTGGCGGATCCAGTTGATGGTCATGCGCTGCCACTCGGAGAAGCCCTCCGAGGAGTCGATGCACAGCACGTCCGCGCCCGCCTCAAGAAGGGCCGGGACGCGTTTTTCATAGTCGCGGGTGTTGATCCCGGCGCCCACCACGTATTTTTTGCTCTTGTCCAGGAGCTCCAGCGGATTTTCCTTGTGGGAGTCATAGTCCTTGCGGAAGACGAAGTAGACAAGTCCGCCGTTGTCGTCCACGATGGGCAGGGTGTTGACCTTATGCTCCCAGATCAGGTCGTTGGCCTCCTTCAGGGTGGTGTTGGCGGGGGCGGTCACCAGCTTGCTCAGCGGGGTCATGAAGCTCTCCACCGTCTCAAGGCCGGTCATGCGGGAAAGCCGGTAGTCCCGGCGGGTCACCATGCCCAGGAGCCGGCCGTTGGGGCTTCCGTCCTCCGTGACGGCCACGGTGGAGTGGCCGGTGCGGTCCACGATCTCCAAAAGCTCGTTCAGGGTGGCGGAGGGCTTCACGTTGGAGTCGGAGATGACGAAGCCCGCCTTATAGGCCTTGGCCCTGGCGACCATGGCCGCCTGGTCCTCCACCGTCTGGGAGCCGTAGATGAAGCTGACGCCGCCCTCCCGGGCCAGCGCCACGGCCATCCGGTCGTCGGAGACCGCCTGCATGATGGAGGAGGTCATGGGTATGTTCATGGAGAGAGCCGGCTCCTCGCCGACCCTGTACTTCACAAGGGGCGTCCGGAGGCTCACATTGTCGGGGATGCAGTTGGGGCCGGAGTAACCGGGGACAAGAAGATACTCGCTGAAGGTGCGTGATGGTTCCGGATAGATGTACGCCATATTTTATCCTCCTTAAAGAATCTTATATTGTCACGTATGTTATCATTTTTCGAGCCGGTATGTCAAGAGTTTTCCCGCTGATAATAGAACCTGTATTGCCGGGCAAGTCCGGCATTTTCACCGAATACGGCGGGATCGGATCCGTCGGGGCCGCCTTCTCCCCTGAAAGGATTTTACAGTCGATCATCTTTTGCGCAAAACGTAAATCGCCCGTGAATACTTTCACGGGCGGCGGGAATTCTAATTGAGAAGTAATGATATAGCGTGGTGATCGATATGGCTCAAAAACTCATCGGAAAGCAGACCTTTGTCATGCAAAATCCCCCGTCCTTCGCCGGTCACGCCTGTGCCGTAGGAAAAAAGGAGGGCGACGGGCCTCTGAAAAACAGCTTCGATTTTATTACCCAGGACGCGTTTTTCGGGGAGAAGAGCTGGGAAAAGGCCGAGAGCGCCTTCGTGAAGAAGGCGGTTTCGCTGGCCCTTTCCAAGGCGTCCCTCTCCAATTCCGACATCAACTGTGTTTTTTGCGGCGACCTGCTCAACCAGTGCGTCGGCACGACCTTCGGGATGCGGGAGGCGGAGATCCCCATGTTCGGCGTATACGGCGCCTGCTCCACCATGGCGGAAAGTCTGGCTCTGGCGGCCATGGCCATCGACGGGGGCTTCGCCGACAAGGCCCTGGCAGTGACCAGCTCCCACTTCTGCTCCGCCGAGCGGCAGTTCCGCACGCCCCTGGAATACGGCGGGCAGCGCCCGCCCTCCGCCCAGTGGACCGTGACCGGCTCCGGCGCGGCGGTCCTGACGAGCGAGGGCCCGGGGCCCTACGTCAAATTCGTCACCCCCGGCAAGACGGTGGACAACGGCACCACGGACGCCAACAACATGGGCGCCGCCATGGCCACCGCGGCCTATGACACCATCCGGACCCATCTGGAGGACCGGGGCGTGGGGCCGGAGGCCTATGATCTCATCGTCACCGGCGACCTGGGCCTGGTGGGCAGCAAGATCCTCTGCGACTTCTTCGCCGCGGACGGCATCGATCTGGCCTCCCGTCACGCCGACTGCGGCCTTCTCATCTTCGACCGCGACCGGCAGGACGTCCACGCCGGCGGCTCCGGCTGCGGCTGCTCGGCCAGTGTGCTGTGCGGCTATCTTCTCAACGGTATGCGGGAAGGGCGGTGGCAGAACATCCTCTTCACCGCCACCGGCGCGCTCCTCTCCCCCACCACCACCCAGCAGGGGGAGTCCATCCCCTCCATCGCCTGCGCGGTGGCCATCTCAAACGCGAGGTAAAAGCCATGAAATTTGAAATCATGCAGTATGTCAGGGCCTTCGCCGTGGGCGGGGCCATCTGCCTCATCGGTCAGATCCTGGTCGATAAAACAAAGCTCACCCCGGCCCGTATCCTCACGAGCTTCGTGGTGGCGGGCGTCCTGCTGGGCGCTCTGGGGCTTTATGAGCCCATCGTGAAATTTGCCGGCGCGGGCGCCACCGTCCCCCTGACGGGCTTTGGCAACAATCTCGCCAAGGGCGTAAAAAAGGCAGTGGAGGAAAAGGGCCTTTTGGGCGCCTTCACCGGCGGCTTCACCGCCTCCTCCGGGGGCCTCGCCGCCGCGGTGTTTTTCGGGTATCTGGTGAGCCTGATCTTCAAGCCCGGAGCGAAAAACTGAACGGATGCCGGCGGGCCGGCTCATTGGTCCATCTCCTCCCGCAGCCTCTCCACGGCGCGCTTTTCAAGCCGGGAGACCTGCACCTGGGAGACGCCCAGCGTCTGGGCGACCCTGGACTGCGTCAGCCCCCGGTAGTAGCGCAGGGCTATCACCGCCCGCTCCCGCTCCGGCAGGGCGGCGATGGCCTCCCGCAGGGCCACGCGCTCCAGCAGGCGCTCCTCCTGCCCGTCGTCGCCCAGCACCTGCTCCAGGGTGAGGCCGTCCTCGCCGTTCTGCTTTTGCAGGGACTCCGAGGGCGCCGTCGCCAGCTCGCAGGCGGCGATATCCTCCGGGCTGATCCCGGTCGCCTCGGAGATCTCTGTCACGGTCGGCTCCCGGCCCAGGGACTGCTCCAGTCTGGATCTGGCGGTCCTCACGGTCTGGGCCCGCTCCTTCAGGCCCCGGCTGACCTTCACCGCCCCGTCGTCCCGGAGGAAGCGCCGGATCTCTCCGGCGATCTTGGGCACGGCGTAGGTGGAAAACTGGGTCCCGAACCCGTTGTCAAAGCCCCTCACCGCTTTGATGAAGCCCACGCACCCCAGCTGGTAGAGATCGTCCGGCTCCACGCCCCTGCCGAAAAAGCGCCGCGCCACGCTCCAGATGAGCCCGGCGTTTTCCCGGAGCATCCCGTCCATGGCCTCATTGTCCCCGGCCTTCGCGGCTTCAAGGGCCCTGAGCGTCTCCGCCGTCATCTGCCCGCGGTCCGCCGCGCCACCTTTTTCCGCATGGTCACCGAGGTGCCCGATCCGGGCTTTGACTTGACCCTCAGGGAGTCCATGAAGCTCTCCATGATGGTGAAGCCCATCCCGCTGCGGTCCTCCCCGCCGGTGGTGAAAAGCGGCTCCCGGGCCTTCTCCACGTCCTCGATGCCCCGGCCCTTGTCCTTGACCTGGACCTCCAGCACGTCCCCCTCCAGGATCCGCACCCGGAGGCTGACGGTGCCCAGCCCCTCGGGGTAGGCGTGGACGATGGCGTTGGTCACCGCCTCGGAGACCGCCGTCTTCACGTCGCCCAGCTCCGTGAGCGTCATGTCCAGCTGTGAGGCGAAGGCCGCCACGGCGGCCCGGGCGTAGCCCTCGTTCACGGACCTGGACGGGAACTCCATTTTTACACAGTTTTGTTCCTTCATTGGTATGTACATCTCCTGTCTTATAGCGTTTTGCCGCCGGGACCGCCGGGGTGGGGAGATCCTCACACCGGCTTTTCCGTCTGCATGGCGTTTATGTCGATCATCCTGTCGATGCCGGAGGCGTCCAGCACCCGCATGGGCTGTTCGGGGACGTTCTCCACCGTAAGACGTCCGCCGATGGCGTTGAGGCGCTTGTAGACCCGCAGGATGATGGCGATGCCGGAGGAGTCCATGAACCTGAGCTCCCGAAGATCGATGACGCAGTCCCGGGGCACGGACGCCTCTATGGTCTCCTCGATCCTCCTGGCCGCCTCCCGCGCCCCGTGGTGGTCCAGCTCCCCGCCGATCGCGATGGTGAGCTTCCCGGCCTTTTCCGATGTTGAAAGCTTCATGTCTTCACCTTCTGCCATAAAAAATACCCGTGTACAGCCTGTACACGGGTATTGTATAATATTGGCAGCGCGAATCCTGTCGTTATTTCATGGCCTCAAGGGATTTTTCAAGATTTTCTATCAGGGCCTTCAGCTTTTCGGCCTTTTCGCGTTCGGCGGCCACCACGTTCTCCGGCGCCCGGGAGACGAAGGCCTCGTTGGAGAGCTTTTTCAGCTGTCCCTCCAAAAATCCCCGGTTCTTCTGGAGCTCCTTCTCGAGGCGCTCCCGTTCGGCCTTGATGTCCACAAGCTCCCGGAGGGGCAGGAACACCCGGGCGGAGTGGGTGACCACGGTGACCATGCCCTTTTCCTCCATCTCGGCGTCGGAGCCCGCCTCGCCCATGCCTGTCACCTCTACCTGGGAGGCGGAGGCCAGGCGCATGATATACGGCGCGCCCGCCCGGAAGGGCTCGGGGGTGAGCGTGGAGATGATGACCTTGGCGCGGCGGCTGGGCGGCACGTTCATGGCGCTGCGCTTGGAGCGGATGGCGCCCACGGCGTCGATGACCTTTTCAAAGTCCGCCTCCTCCGCGGGGAAGCTGAGGCCGTCGTCAAACTCGGGGAAGTCCTCGATGATGAGGGCGCTCTTTTCGTGGGGCAGGGCCTGATAGATCTCCTCGGTGATAAAGGGCATGAAGGGATGCAGGAGCTTCAGGATGTCGGTGAGCACGTAGAGCAGCACCCGCTGGGCGTTTTCGTCGCCCTCGGCAAGGCGCGGCTTGGAAAGCTCGATATACCAGTCGCAGAAGGTGTCCCAGATAAAGTCGTAGATCTTCTGGGCGGCGATGCCCAGCTCGAATCGGTCAAAGTTTTCGTTGACCTCGCGGATGAGGGAGTTGAGCTTGGAGAGCACCCACTTGTCTGGAAGCTCCAGCTTTGCGGGGAGGGCCTTGTCCGTGACGGTGAGGTTCATCATCACGAAGCGGCTGGCGTTCCAGATCTTGTTGGCGAAGTTGCGCATGGCCTCGCACCGCTCCACATAGAAGCGCATGTCGTTTCCGGGGGAGTTGCCGGTGATGATGTTGAACCTGAGGGCGTCGGCGCCGAAGCGGTCGATCACCTCGATGGGGTCCACCCCGTTGCCGGCGGATTTGGACATCTTCTTGCCCTGGGGGTCCCGGATGAGGCCGTGGATGAGGACGGTCCTGAAGGGCTCCTTTTTCATGTGCTCCATGCCGGAGAAGATCATCCGGGCCACCCAGAAGAAGATGATGTCGTAGCCCGTCACCAGCACGTCCGTGGGGTAGAAATACTCCAGATCCTCGGTCTTGTCCGGCCAGCCCAGGGTGGAGAAGGGCCAGAGGGCCGAGGAGAACCAGGTGTCCAGCACGTCGGGATCCCGCTCAATATTTTTGCTGTGGCATTGCTCGCACTCCGTGGGATCCGTGCGGGAGACCGTCATGTGCCCGCAGTCGGCGCAGGTCCAGGCGGGGATCTGGTGGCCCCACCAGAGCTGCCGGGAGATGCACCAGTCGCGCACGTTGTTCATCCAGTTCAAATACGTCTTGGCGAAGCGGTCCGGGACGAATTTGATGGTGCCGTCCTCCACCACGCGGATGGCCTCGCGGGCCAGGGGCTCCATCTTCACGAACCACTGATCCGAGGCCAGCGGCTCCACGTCGGAGTGGCAGCGGTAGCAGGTGCCCACGTTGTGCACGTGGTCCTCGATCTTCACAAGATACCCCTGCTCCTCCAGGTCGGCGACGATGGCCTTGCGGGCTTCATAGCGGTCCATGCCGTTGTATTTCCCGCCGTTGATGATCTTCCCCTCGCCGTCGATGACCAGGATCTGCTCCAGGCCGTGCCGCAGGCCCACCTCGAAGTCGTTGGGGTCGTGGCATGGGGTCATCTTCACGCAGCCGGTGCCGAAGGAGCGGTCCACGTACTCGTCGGCCACGATGGGGATCTCCCGTCCCACCAGGGGCAGGACGCAGGTCTTCCCCACAAGGTGGGTGTAGCGCTCGTCCTCCGGGTTCACGGCCACGCCCGAGTCGCCCAGCATGGTCTCCGGGCGGGTGGTGGCCACGGTGATATAGCCCGAGCCGTCGGACAAGGGGTAGCGGATGTGCCAGAGCTTGCCGGGCTTCTCCTCGTATTCCACCTCGGCGTCGGAGAGGGCCGTGGTGCAGTGGGGGCACCAGTTGATGATGCGCTTGCCCTTATAGATGAGGCCCTTTTCATAGAGGGAGCAGAACACCTCCCGGACGGCCTTGGAGCAGCCCTCGTCCATGGTGAAGCGCTGGCGCTCCCAGTCGCAGGAGGAGCCCAGGGTCTTGAGCTGCTCCACGATCCGGTCGCCGTATTTGTTCTTCCAGTCCCAGACCCGGTCCAAAAACTTCTCCCGGCCCAGGTCGAAGCGGGTCAGGCCCTCGCCCCGCAGCTGCTCCTCCACCTTGATCTGGGTGGCGATGCCGGCGTGGTCATAGCCGGGGAGCCACAGGGCGGAGTAGCCCCGCATCCGCTTGTAGCGGATGAGGATGTCCTGCAAGGTCTCGTCAAAGGCGTGGCCCAGGTGGAGCTGTCCCGTCACGTTGGGGGGCGGGATGACGATGGTGAAGGGCTTCTTTTTGGGGTCGCGCTCGGCGTGGAAATAGCCCCCGTCCAGCCACATCTGATAGATGCGCTTCTCCACCGCCCTGGGGTCATACACTTTCGGCAGTTCTTTCATACAATACTCCTTTCATTGGGTCCCCGCGCGATCATGGATCGCGTGGGAGAGGACGATTCGGGGCGTAAAAAATTCGCCCCAAGCAAAATCGCTCAGGGCGAACACATTGTATCCTGTCCGCGGTACCACCTGAATTCCCCGCTCAGCGCGGGACACTCGCAGCTCTGTAACGGGAGCTCCCGTCGGGGACTACCTGTCACCCCCGCGGCTCCGGGACGACCTTTCGGCGTTTCCGATCAAAGCCTCGCACCGTCCGGCTTCTCTCTGGGATCTTCCCCGCCTACTTCTTCCCTTCTTCGCCATTTGGCCGTATTATATGCGGAAACTCCCCGTTTGTCAAGGGGAAAGTTTTGTCCGGCCCCCGGCGGGGTTGGCCGGGGCGCGCCTCAGACCCCGAAAAAGTCCATGAGCTCCCAGGCGTCCTTTACCACGAAGGCCGCGCCGGCCTTCCGCAGCTCCTCCTCGGTGCCGTAGCCGTGCAGGATGCCCACCGTCTCCAGGCCGAAGGGCAGGGCCCCCTCCACGTCGTACTTCCGGTCGCCCACGAGGATGGCGCTCCCGATGTCGCTGATGTCCAGCGTATCCAGGATATACCGGATGGTGTCCGCCTTGGTCACGCGCCCGACGGATTCGTCGGAGCCGGCCGCAAAGTCGAAATATTGGTCCAGAGCGAAGTACCTCATGACGGTGTCCACCCCGTCCTGGCGTTTGGAGGAGGCCACCACCAGGCGCTTCCCCGCCCCCTTGAGGCAGCGGAAAAGCTCCTCCATACCGGGAAAGACGCTGTTTTCATAGATGCCCCTGGGCAGGTAATAGCTCAGATAGTGCTCCATGATCTCCCCGATCCGCTCCTCCGGCACGCCGTAGCCCGCGAAGGAGAAGTGGAGCGGCGGCCCCACCACCTTTTTCAGCTCCCCGTGGGTCTTCGGCTCGATGCCGAAGGCGTTCAGCGCGTGGTGGAAGGCGTTCATGACGCCGGGCGCCGAGTCGGTGATGGTGCCGTCCAGATCAAATAGGATCGTCCTGTAATCGTGCATGGCTTGACCTCAGATCTTTGTGATAAAGGCCCCGGCCGCCTTGAGCATCAGGCGCTTTTGGGTGCCGCCGAAGTCCACGGTGAGGAGGGCGTCCCCGGGCATGGAGGTGACGCTGACCACCGTCCCCTCGCCGAAGGCCCTGTGGCGGATCCTGTCCCCGGCGGACAGCTCCGGCAGGGGGGCGGGGCCCGAAACGGTCCTTTTGGGCGCCGGACGCGGGGCGGCGGCCCCGCCGGAAAAGCTCCCGCGGCGGCCGTAGCCCCTGTAAGCTCCCATGTCCTGGCCTCTCCGGTCCTCCCGGCGGCTCTCCCGGTAGCTGAATTCCAGAAAGTCCGGATCCGGCTCCCGGATGAAGCCCCCGCCCATCCGCGGCTCCGCCGGCCTGTCGATGTGCTCGTCGGGGATCTCCTCCACAAAACGGGAGACCGCGTTGGCGGTGGTGTGGCCAAAGAGCAGCCGGCGGCGGGCGGCGGTGAGGATGAGCCTCTTTTTGGCCCTCGTCAGCGCCACATAGCAGAGCCTGCGCTCCTCCTCCAGCTCCTCCTCGCTGTTGGTACTGCGGCCGGAGGGAAAGAGGTTCTCCTCCATGCCCACCAGGAACACCCAGGGGAATTCCAGCCCCTTGGCCGAGTGGACGGTCATCAGGATGACGCTCTCGCCGCCCACATCGACGCTGTCCAGATCCGTATAAAGGGCGATCTCGTCAAGGAACCCCGCCAGCGACGGCGTCTCCGCCCCGGCGGCGTAGTTGACGATGTTGGATTTGAGCTCCATGATGTTGTCCTTCCGGGCCAGCGCCTCGTCGGAGTCGCCCAGCGCCTCCATGTACCCCGTTTTCTCCAGGAGGGCGTCATAAAATTCCTCCAGGGTCAGGGTCTCGGCCAGGGAGCGCAGCTCCATGATGAGCGAGATGAAGCCCATGAGCTTCCCGGCGGCGCTTTTCAGCTCCGGGTAACGCCCGGCGTCGGCGGCCACGTCCAAAATGGGGCGGCGCTCGGCGCCGGCGGCGGTCCGCAGGCGCTCCACCGTGGTCTCGCCGATGCCCCGGGGGGGATTGTTGATGACGCGCAGGAGCCGCAGGTCGTCGGCGGGGTTGTTCACCACGGCCAGGTAGCTGGTGATGTCCTTGATCTCCGCCCGGTCAAAAAAGCGCGTTCCGCCCACCACCTTGTAGGGCACGGCCAGGCGCTTGAAGGCGTATTCCAGGCGGTTGGACTGGACGTTCATCCGGTAGAGGACCGCAAAGTCGCTCCACCTCATCCCGCCCGCCACGGCGTTCAGGATGGTCTCCGCCACAAACTCGGCCTCGGCGTCGTCCCCCTCGGCCACGTGGAGGACCAGCTTCTCCCCCTCCCCGGCGGCGGTCCAGAGGTTCTTTCCCCGGCGCTCGGAGTTGTTCCTTATGACGCTGTTCGCCGCGCCCAGGATATGCCCGGTGGAGCGGTAGTTCTGCTCCAGCTTGATGACCCGGGCGTCCCGGAAGCGGTTCTCAAAGCTCAGGATGTTTTCGATGGTGGCGCCCCGGAAGCGGTAGATGGACTGGTCGTCGTCGCCGACGACGCAGATGTTCTCCCGCTCCCCGGCCAGCATGGCGGCCAGCAGATACTGGAGGTTGCTGGTGTCCTGATACTCGTCCACCAGCACATATCTGAAGCGCCGCTGCCACTCCCCCCGCACCTCGGGATAGTCCCGCAGGAGGAGGACGGTGTAATAGATCAGGTCGTCAAAATCCAGGGCGTCCGCGGACAGGAGCCTGCGGGAATACTCCCTGTAAGCCTTCGCTATGTATTTTTGCCTGGGATCCCACGCCTTCTCCGCCGCGGCCTCAAAGTCCGCCGGGGACTGGAGCCTGTCCTTGGCGCGGCTGATGACGGAGAGGACCTGCTTGGGCGGGAACTGCTTCTCGTCCATATTCAGCTCCCTGAGGACCCGCTTCATCACCGCCGCGGAGTCGGCGGAGTCGTAAATGGTGAATTTCGGGGAGATGCCCAGGACCTCCACGCTTTTGCGGAGGATCCGCACGCAGGCGGAGTGGAAGGTCATGGCCCAGATGTCCTGCGCGCCGGGGCCGAGCTTTTTTTCCAGACGGGTCTTCAGCTCGTCCGCGGCCTTGTTGGTGAAGGTGATGGCAATGATCCGCCAGGGCTCCACCGGGTCCAGCCCGCACAGCTCCCTGACCTCCTCGGGCACCTCACCCGTCTTCCCCGCCTCTTCCTCCAGCGCGGCAAGCTCCGCCTCCCCCGCCTCCTCCGGCACCTCATCCGAGTCCGAGGCCCGCCCGTAGCGGATCAAATTGGCGATCCGGTTTATGAGCACCGTGGTCTTTCCGCTCCCGGCGCCGGCCAACAGCAAAAGCGGCCCCTCGGTGGCCATGACGGACCTCCTCTGCATCTCGTTGAGATCCGCGAAGTCCCGCTCAATGACCGCCCTGCGCGCCGCGGCGAACCGTTTTTCAAATTCTTTTCTGTCCATAGCAAATTTCCCGTTTCCGTGTGTTTCTGATTTAGCTATTATACATCGGACAGGGAAAAAAGTAAATCCCCACATAAAAAGCGGTGGGAGCCCGTCAGGACTCCCACCTAAAAAAGAGGATAAAATGAAAAAGGTGAATTCAAATTTCACGATTAAAATATTACAGAAAAATTTTTAAGAGAAAAACATTTTTATTTTTCTAAAGTGTTAAATTCCCGTTCATTTTCCCGTAATTATTATGTAAACTTATGGTCATTCGAAGGAGAAGCCCAGCCAGGGGGCGGGCGTGGGCCTCACGGGGTCGGAAAAGCCGAACAGCATGGCAAAGGGCGCGGCCTCGTCGCCCTGGCGCTCCGGCGCGCGGTAGGTGAATTTTTCCCTCCTGACGGCGCGGGCGACCAGCGCGGCGGCGTTATACTGACTGCCCGAGGGGACGATAAGCTCCCGGATCAGCGCCTCCTCCCCATTCAGCTCCACGGCGGCGCAGCAGCGGACGCCCTCGCTGACCACATAGTAGAGCCCGCCGCCGGAGTCCCGGCAGAGCTGCTCCTGATACTCAAGGGCCCGTATATCGAAATCGATGTGGACGCGCCCGTGGAGAAGCTCCTCCCGCAGGGCGGCGTATCCCCGGACCGTCACCCGGCTGACGCTCCCCGAGAGGGCAGAGCCCACGTCGGTGCAGTGCCGCTCCACCGCGGAAAAATAGGTCCCAAAGCCCCGCCTGGCGTAGGTCCCGAAGAGGGACGGCGAGACCGGACAGATGACGGTGGCGCCGGAGGTGGTGGCCCGTCCGCAGGCGTCCTCAAGCACCCGTCTCCCGTAGCCCCGGCCCCGGTGCTCCGGGTCGGTCGCATAGGCGTAGATACAGCGGCAGGGCGTCCAGCGCCCGTCGGAGACGAGCTCGCCCAGCCTGAACACATAGGCCGCGGAGACGATGCGCCCCTGGCGGACATACACCGACGCCATACCCGGCGCGTAGATCTTCTCAAAAAAGCCCTCGATGACCTGATCCTCGTCCCCGAAAACCCTCTTCCACAGCTCCATGAGCCCCGGCTCGTCACCGGGCACGGAAAGTCTCACTTCATCCTGCATCGTCTCACCTCAGATATCCCAGACTGCCTCATACTTGTCCACCAGGAAGGCGGGATGATAGGACTGCTTGGCAAGGCGCAGGTTCTCGATCCCCATATCCTCCTCCCGGTTTATATACACCAGCCCCGGGTACTTCCCCAGCATATATTTGGCAAATTCCTGATTGATCACGGTATAGCCCCCGTTCACATGGGGACTGGCCTTTTCAAAGTGGGTGTCCAGCGTGTCGCCGGAGATCATCTCCCCGATGGTGAAGGCCGCCGGCTCCCCGTCGGCGATGATGAGGCCCCCGTCAAAGCCCACGTCAAAATAGATCCGCAGGGCGTTGCGTATGGCCTCCGCTTCCCCGGCGTAGTCCTCCTCCCGCTCCTGCTCCATATCCACGAACCACCGGGCGGCCATGTCGTGGACGAGGCCGATGTTGTCCCGGGTGATGGGCTCAAAGTGCCACTCATGGTCGGCGGAAAAGCGGTTGACGTGATTTTTCTTCCCGTGATAGCGCTTGCCGGCCAGCTCGGCCAGATCCGCCGCCATGTAAACATAGTCGGAATAGTCCGTGTCCAGCCTGAGCCGCGGCGGCTGGGGATAGAGCGACTCGATCTGGGGCAGGACGTCTTCTGTGATGCCGCGCATGACGAACTCGTGCCCGCACCGGCGCGCGTCCTCCCGCATGGCCTCCACCGCGGGCAGGAGCCCGCCGCTCCCCACGGGGTAGAGGTACATGGGCTCGCCGTTGAGGCAGATCTTGACCAAAAGCCGGTCCCCTGCCCTCCCAACGTAGGAGTTGATGTTGTGGTCCCAGCAGTAAATATTGCAGAAGCTGAAATCGGCGTTGCGGAGGTTCTGCCGTCCGGCCAGCTCATGTATCCAGCCGAAATCCGCCGGTCCCGGCTTACGGAAAAGGCTCATATGGGGGCGCTCAGCTCCTCTCGTAGGTTTCCGGGCAAAGCTCCCGGATCTTCTCCTGCAGGCCCTTCAGATCCACAAAGGTATCCGGCTTTTTCCGGGGGTCCCGCAGCAGCGCCGCCGGGTGGTAAAGGGCCATGTACTGCGTGCCGTTCACATCGAAAAACTGCCCGTGCTCCTGACTGATCCTGAAGTCCGGCTTTATCAGCACCTGGGCGGCGATCCGCCCCAGGCAGACCACGATCTTCGGCTTTATCAGCTCCATCTGGGCCCGGAGCCAGCCGATGCAGGCCTCCTGCTCAGTGCCCAGGGGGTCCCTGTTCTTCGGCGGGCGGCATTTGACGATGTTGGCGATGTATACGTTCCGGTGGCGGTCCAGGTCGATGATCTTCATCATCACGTCAAGGAGCTGTCCGCCCCGGCCCACGAAAGGCTCGCCCTGAAGGTCCTCGTTCTCGCCGGGCCCCTCACCCACGAACATCACGCGCGCGTCCCGGACGCCCACGCCGAAGACCGGGTTCGTCCGCGTCTCGCCCAGCGCGCACCTCCGGCAGGCCCCCGCCGCTCTCTCCAGCTCCTCCCAGGTCATATCCGCACCCCTTTTTTTCGTGTTTCCCATCCAGTATAACATGTTTCCCCAAAAAAGCAAGTCCGCGGTCAGGGAGAAAGGTGTTGAAAATCCTCCGGCGTAAAGCTATAATACAGGTATCCGAAAAAAGGAAGGTCACTGTGATGCTTACAAACCCGCATATCGCCGACATGGCCGCGGGGGACGATCTTGAGGGGTTTTACATCCTCAAATCCGCCGCGGCGAAGATATCCTCCAACAACAAGCCCTTTCTGGCCGCCGTCCTGGCCGACTCCACCGGGGAGATCGACGCCAAGGTCTGGGGCTACGCCGGCCCCATCGGCCAGAACGACGAGGGGCGGATCCTGAAGATCCGCGGCTCGGTCAGCGAGTACCGGGGCGCTTTGCAGATCTCGGTCGAGAAGCTCCGCCTTGCCGAGAGCGGCGACCCTTACGATCTGGCAGATCTCGTGCCCGTGGCGCCCATCGACGTCGAGTCGTCCTGGCAGGAGCTGGAGACGTTCGTGGAGAGCATCGAGGACGACGACTACCGCAGGCTCTGCCGGAAGCTCGTCCGGGCCCACAAGGACGCGCTCATGGATATCCCCGCCGCCAAAAGCGTCCATCACAGCTTTTTGGGGGGACTCCTGATGCACACGCTGAATATGCTCAGGACCGCCGATTTTCTGGCCCGGCTCTATGCCGACACGCTGGACCGGAGCCTGCTCCTCTGCGGCGTTTGCCTGCACGATCTGGGCAAGGAGCAGGAGTTCCTGTTCTCCGATCTCGGCCTTGTCACGGACTACTCCGTGCAGGGCGAGCTTATAGGGCACCTGGTCATGGGCGCCCGGGAGGCCGCCGACGCCGCCCGGGAGCTGGGCGTCCCGGAGGAGAAATCGGTCCTGCTCCAGCACCTCCTGCTCTCCCATCACGGCGAGCCCGAGTTCGGCGCCGCCGTCCGTCCCATGGTCGCCGAGGCGGAGCTCCTCTCCCTGATCGACAAGCTCGACAGCCGCATGGAGATCTACCGGGAAAACCTCTCCTCGGTGGACCCCGGCGGATTCACCCAGCGCATCTTCGCGCTGGAGAAAAAGATCTACCGGCACTTCTGACGCGCGTATAGAGGAAAAGGCCCGCCAAAGTCCCGGCGGTCGTAAAACAGTATAAATGAATTGATCATATCGCTCCGTTTGACTTCATGTGCTCCCTGATCGCAGTCTCATGTTCTTTGCAATAAGCAAAACTGTTGCGCATGAAATCTTCAATACTCTGAGCCTTGTACATGGCATCGAGCGTTTCCAGTATCAGCGCATCATCCGCCTTCATGTCAAAGAAACAGGGATAGATACATCCTCCGTTTTCTCTGGGAAAGTAAGGATTGATCGAACTGAGCCGTTTGTCTTTCATGACGGATTCGACCACCATCTCACTTAGTATCCACTTAAGCGAGGGACGCTCGTACTCATCGTAATCGTCACCGAACAGCTGATTCCAAACATAAAACCACATAAAGTGTATGATTTCATGGATGCTTTCGCCGACAGCTCCTCTTTCGCTGTTCAGATAAAAAACATCAAAGCGATGCTCCTTGAGAAAACGCGGTTCGATCGGATTCATGGTGACATTACACTGCAAATCGTTGAAAAGGCTGGAACAATCAACGCCAAAAGCGTCCGATAAAGCGGCCGATATCTGTAATTTGCAAACCTCCCAATATTGAGAATACATCAATACTTTTTTATTGATCGTCTCCTCAATTTCGGTATAGATGGCCCGTAAAGTATGTTCTATGTATTCTCTCCTCTTTGAAAAAGGGAGACTGTCGGCGTGGGCTTTGTCAAGCTTAGGGAAGAAATGAAATAAAGGGTCTGACCAAAAGGCGGATTCCCTTTCGGTCTGGAACTCCATGATCCGCGAAATCATATAATCCGCCCCGGGATTTACAAAGGTCACATTCATCTGAGATCTCCTATCCTTCCTTACGTACTAAAGCTTCCTGTTATCTTTTTTATCGAACATGATATACTGTTTTATGGTTCCCCTTGTCGGAAAAAGACCCGCCTGTTGGCGGGTCTTTTCCTGTTTGGTGACCTGGCCGGGATTCGAACCCGGGACACCCTGCTTAAAAGGCAGGTGCTCTGCCTGCTGAGCTACCAAGTCACATATTGGTGCCCCCGGCGGGCAACGCCCGCTGGGGAGAGGACGACATTGGGGCCCCCACGCAATCATGATTGCGTGGGGAGAGGAGGAGCGAAGCCAGCGCCCGAGCCCGACCGAAGGGAGGGGGAGGCAAAGCGGCTTCCGCGACGACGTCTGGCAGGGATGGCGGGACTCGAACCCACGAATGCAGGAGTCAAAGTCCTGTGCCTTACCACTTGGCGACATCCCTATCTTCCTTGTTATGGCGCTGACGCCACCGGATCTGATGGCGTCAGCGCATGGGGTGGGTAAAGGGACTCGAACCCTCGACACCCGGAACCACAATCCGGTGCTCTAACCAACTGAGCTACACCCACCATATCATATAAAATAGTCTTCCTTTTTGTCCCAAACACGGGCCCGGCGAAGCGGGTCGTGTTTGGAAAGGAACAGAGAAGTCAGCGCGCGAGGCATGAGGCGGGCGCCTTTGGCGTTCGCCTCGCCCCGAGGAACGCGACTTCCGCGACGACGTTGGCACGCCAAGAGGGACTCGAACCCCCGGCCTACTGCTTAGAAGGCAGTTGCTCTATCCTGCTGAGCTATTGGCGCGTGTATGACCGGCCTTCAGTGAAGCTGGAGCGGGTGATGGGAATCGAACCCACGTCCCCAGCTTGGAAGGCTGGTGCACTAGCCGTTGTGCTACACCCGCATCTTCTCTCAACACGGCTTAACGATATTATCATATAATACGGCGCTTGTCAAATGTTTTTTGAAAAAACGCCGCGTCTTTTTGCCCGCCCCGGAGGGGGGCGGGCAACGGCCGTCAGTCGCCGAAGAACTTGTCGTGTACGGCCTGAACGGCCCTGTCCGCGTCGTCCTCGTCCACCAGGACGCTGACCTTGATCTCACTGGTGGAGATCATCTTGATGTTGATCTTTTTCTTGGCCAGCGCGTCAAACATCTTGACGGCCACGCCGCTGGTCATGAGCATCCCGGCGCCCACGATGGAGATCTTGGCCACGCGGGTGTCCATGTCCAGCCTCTTATAGCCCAGGGTATCGGCGTTCTGCTCCAGCGCCTCCCGGGCGGCATCCGCGTCGGCGCGGGTGACGGTAAAGGTCACGTCCTGGGTGTTCTCGCGGCCCAGGGACTGGATGATGATGTCCACGTTGATCTTCTCGTTGGCGAGGATGCGGAAGATCCTGAACGCGATGCCCGGCTCATCGTTGATCCCCACAAGGGTGAAGCGCGCCACGTTCACGTCCTTGGCGACTCCGCTGACTTCTACCTGTTCCAATTTCTTTACCTCCCTGACTTTAGTACCCGGTTTCCTCTCATAGCTGGAGAGGACCTCCAGATCCACGTTGTACCTCTTTGCCATCTCCACGGAGCGGTTGTGGAGCACCTTGGCGCCCATGCTCGCCAGCTCCAGCATTTCGTCAAAGGTGATCTCGTCCAGCTTCTTGGCGCCCCTGACCTTGTTGGGGTCGGCGGTATAGACGCCGTCTACGTCCGTGTAGATCTGGCAGAGGTCCGCGTGCATGGCCGCCGCGATGGCCACCGCCGAGGTGTCGGACCCGCCGCGGCCCAGGGTCGTGATGTCGTCGTATTTGTTGATGCCCTGGAAGCCCGTGATCAGCACCACCCGCCGGCCGTCCAGCTCCTTCCTGATACGCTCGGAGCCCACGGACTTGATGGCGGCGTTGGAGTAGTTGGTGTTGGTCCTGAAATCCACCTGCCAGCCGGTGAGGGACACGGCGGGGACGCCGATGCCGTTCAGCATCATGGCGCACAGCGCCACGGACTGCTGCTCGCCGGTGGAGAGGAGCATATCCATCTCCCTCTTGGAGGGCTTGGGATTGTACTCAAGGGCCTTGGCGATGAGCCCGTCGGTGGTCTTGCCCTGGGCGGACAGGACGACGATCACGTCGTTTCCCGCGTGATAGGCCTCCGCGATGATCCCGGCGACTCTCCGGACCTTCTCCACGTCGGCCACGGAGCTCCCGCCGAATTTTTGAACAATGAGTGCCATAAACGGCCTCCTTTGATTAGATTTGGAATTGACAGCGCCTCGGATGGGGATCAAACCATTATATGACCGTTCACAGGATGCGGAACCGGCTCCTCACTTCCATTTCCCCGGTCCGCGCCGCCAGCTCGCGCCCCGTCATCTCCGGGGTGGCGAAGGCGTACTCATCCGGGCCCGCCCCGGGGTATTCGCCGGGGTAGCTGATGAGCCGGACATTGCCGAAGGCCCGTCCGATGACGTCAAGCCCCGAGCCGGTGCGCAGGAACCAGCGGCTGCTCACGTCGTCCGTGTCCACCACATAGCCCGGTCCCGACTCCTCCCAGCCCAGGTATTTCCTGGCCCTCCTGTGCTTGACGGCGTCGATGATATCGGCCACCACGGCGCTGGCGGTGGGCCTCTTGCCGGCCCCCGCGCCGTAGAACATGCACTCGCCCAGGGCGTTCCCGTGGACCACGATGCCGTTCATGACCCCGTCCACATTGGAAAGGAGGCTCGTCTTGCTGATGAGATGGGGCGCCACGTAAGCGGCGATGTGTCCGCCGGGCAGACGTCTGGCCCGGCCCAGGAGCTTGATCTTGTACCCCAGGCGCCTGGCGTACTCAATGTCCTCCAGCGTCACGCCGGAGATCCCCTCCACGCCGATGCTCTCCGGATCCACGCTCTGGCCGAAGCACAGATCCGCGAGAATACATATTTTCCGCGCCGCGTCATATCCTTCAATATCGGCGGTGGGGTCCGCCTCGGCGTAGCCCTGCTTCTGGGCGTCCTTCAGGATCTCCCCGAAGGGGGCGCCGTCGGTGATCATGCGGGTGAGGATATAGTTGGTGGTGCCGTTGAGGATCCCGTAGATCTCGTCGATCTCATTGGCCGTAAGGCACTGGGTAATGGGGCGGATGATGGGGATGCCGCCCCCCACGCTGGCCTCGAAGAGGTAGTTGACGTTCTTCCGCTTGGCGATCTCCAGCAGCTCGTGTCCGCGGGAGGCGACCAGCTCCTTGTTGGAGGTGACCACGCTCTTCCCGGCCTCCAGGGCCCGCTTCGTGTACTCGTAGGCGGCCTTCCTGCCGCCGATGGTCTCCACGACCACCTGGACGTCCGGGTCGCTCACGACAGTCTCAAAGTCCCGGATGAGCTTGTCCGCGAAGGGGGAATCCGGGAAGTCCCGGATATCCACGATGTATTTGACGCGTATGTCCTCCGCGGCGTTGTGGCTGATGCTGACAGCGTTTTCCTCCATGACCTCGGCAACGCCGGAGCCGACGGTCCCAAAGCCGAGTATGGCGATATTTACCATGTCCCTGTCTCTCCCCCGGTGAATAGATTTTATCTGTGAAAACAAAAAATAATCCCATGGCCGCGGCCGCCGCGGGACGGCGGGCAAACCGGCCCCGGATCCTCCTGTCCGGCGGGGTCCGTCTTTTAATCATAGCACAACAGGCCCCTCGACGCAATAAACAATTTATCCTGTAAAAGTGAAAAAATTGCCCCGAAGGGCCCGAAAAAAACGTCAATTTCAACAATATGGAGGGGAGAGCATGGATCCGAAGCTTGGCAGAGGCTGGCGTCTTGTCCTCTGGGCGCTTCTGGCGGGCGTCGGGACTCTCCTCTTTTTCCGCTACCTGCTCCCCTGCGTTCTCCCCTTTCTGCTGGCCTTTCTCACCGCCGCCCTCTGCGAGCCGGCGGTCAGGTTCCTCTCGGACAAGGCCCATCTGCGCCGGGGCGCGGCGTCGGCGCTGTGCGTGCTCGTCATCCTATCCTCCCTGGTGGGGTTCTTCCTTCTGGTGGTGGTGCGGCTCATCGACGAGGCGGTCAGCCTGGCCGCGGAGCTCCCGCGCCTGGCCTCCGGGCTCCCCGGGCTCATCGAGCGGATCGAGGGGGCTTTCCGCCGGCTGTCCGACGCCGCCCCCGCCTCGCTCAGGAGCTACCTGGACCAGGCCCTGCGGGCCCTGGCGGACCGGGCGTCCCAGATGCCCGCCTCCCTCTCCGCCTGGGCGCTGGGCAAGCTCAGCGCCGCCGCGGCCGGCGCCCCGAAAACGGTCCTTTCCGTGGCCACCTACGCCATCGGCTCGTTCTTCATCAGCGCCGGCTTCCCCTCCATCCGCTCGTTCCTGGCCCGTCAGATCCCGCCCCACGCCAGGGCCGCCGCCCGGCAGGCCAAGGCGGACCTGGTTGACAGCGTCGGCCGCTGGATCCGGGCGGAGGCCGCCCTGCTGGGCGTCACCTTTGTGGAGCTGACCGCCGCCTTTTTGCTGATGCGCGTGGAGTACGGCGCGGTCATCGCCCTGATCACGGCGCTCATCGACGCCCTGCCCGTTTTCGGCGTCGGCGTCGTCCTCCTGCCCTGGGCTGGGGCGTCGCTCCTCACCGGCGAGGTCCCCCGGGCCGCCGCTCTGCTGGCCACCTACCTGGTGGTCACCGTGGTCCATCAGTGTCTGGAGCCCAAGCTCATCGGCGACCAGTTCGGCGTGGCCCCCGCGGCGGCGCTCTTCGCCATGTACGCGGGCTTCCGGCTGTGCGGTGTGGCCGGGATGGTGCTTTTCCCCTTTCTCCTCATGCTCCTCAACCAAATGAACACGAAAGGATACGTAAAGCTATGGAAACTACCGGAAAAGCAGGAAAAATGATGGTCACCGGGGCTCTGGCCGGCGTGGTCAACGGGTTTTTCGGCGGCGGCGGGGGGATGGTGCTGGTGCCGCTCCTCCGGGGCTGGCTCGGCCTTGAGGACAAGCGCGCCTTCGCCGCCTCCGTGGCCGTGATGCTCCCCATGTGCGCCGTCTCCGCGGCGGTGACCTTCCTCCGGGTCGGCATCGACATGGGCGCCGCCCTGCCCTACCTCCTCGGCGGGCTTGCGGGCGGCGTTGTCTCCGGCATCGCCTTTCGGCGCCTGCCCTCCGGGCTGCTGGTGCGGGTGTTCGCCCTTCTCCTCATCTTCGGCGGGATCAGGAGCGTGATGGGATGAGCCTCAAGGACTTTCTGGCGGGCCTGATCTGCGGCGTGCTGTCCGGCTGCGGCATCGGCGGCGGATCGCTGCTGCTCCTCTACATGACCCAGCTTCGGGGAATGGAGCAGGCCGCGGCCCAGGGGGTGAACCTTCTCTACTTCCTCCCCACCTCCTCCGCCGCCCTCATTTCCCACGGGAAAAACAGGCTCATCGATAGAAAGCTGGTCCTGATGACCGCCCTTCCCGGCATGGCCGCCGCCGCCCTCTCCGCCTTTGCCGCGGCCTCCGTCAATTCCTCGATCCTCCGCCGCCTTTTCGGCATATTCTACACCGCTGTCGGTGTTAAAATGTTCATAAAGAAATAAACGCTTGACTTTTTGTGTAAAAGCTATTACACTTGTAAACAATATCAGCCGTTTTGGTTGACATAATCTATGCGGGAGGAGACATAACATGTTGACACAAAAGCGGGAGAACCCCATGGCGATCCGCTCGAAGAACGCCCTCTCCCAGGTGCTTCTGAAGCTGATGATGTACAAGCCCTTCGCGGAGATCACCATCTCCGATCTCACGTCCCGGGCGGGACTGAGCCGCCAGACCTTCTACACCAACTTCCAGCGCAAGGAGGACATCCTGGTCTACCTCCTCCACGGCCTCTATCAAAGGTATCTGGACAAGATCACCGCCGCCCGGCCCGTGCCGGACAATCTGCTCATTGACTACTTCATCTTCTGGGGTGACAGCCGGGACTTCCTCTCGCTCCTGTTCCGCCAAAACATGGGCTACCTCTTCCAGGACGCGAACCGGGCCTTTTTCGTGGAGGACACCGGCATCCTGGACGACATGTTCAAATGCGAGCCCTGGCAGCTCCCCTACATAAAAGCCTCCCTCGCCGGGATCACCTACGAGCTTCTCAACATGTGGATCACCCGGGACCAGGGGCTGAGCGTGGACACCCTCACGGGCCTGACCCGCAACCTCCTGAGGGGCGCGCTGTTCGCCTGATATACGGAAAAACCGGCCGCCTGATATACGGAAAACCGGCCGCCTGACATACGGAAAACCGGCCGCCTGACATACGGAAAAACCGGCCGCCTGACAATAGGTCAGGCGGCCGGTTTTGTGTTTCGCCGTTTTATTCCGCTATGCAGAGGCTCCAGTCGTCAAAGGCGCCCCAGGCCCCTGCGCCGGCGGAGACAGACACGCCCAGCGTGACCTCCGCCTGCTCGGTAAGGGTGAAGGTGATCTCCGGCTGCTGCCAGTTGAGGTAGCCGTTGAGCTCAAAGTCCTGGGTCAGCTCCCCGTCCGGGGTCCTGACGAAGATGTAGGTCCTGTGCTCGCCCATATCTCCGCCCTGTCCGTAGAGGAAGAAGGTGTAGGTCCCCGGCTCCAGGGTGATCTTCGTACTCGTGACGGCGTTTTCAAAGGCGGCGTTCTTCCAAAAGTGCAGGCACCAGGAGCCCGCATGGACATTTCCGGCGTTGGAGCTTAAGTTGTTGATGCCGTCTCCGGGCCAGTTCTCCACGGTGTAGCTCTCATTGCCCTTCTCAAAGCCGCCGTTGTCAAGGAGCGAGGGCAGCGGCGGGCGCTCTATGGTCAGATACGCCACGGTCCAGACCTTCTCCCCGTCTCCGTCGTCGATCCAGCCCTTGATCTCCCAGTAGCCGGGCTCGTTCATGTTGACAAAGCTTGTGTCCTCCCAGTGGACCGCCGCGGTCTCCGGCTTTCCGCTCAGATGCCCCGCGTCCACAGTCGCGGGCAGCTCCAGCGCGTCGCCCACGGTCAGGTTCACAATGGCGACGGGGACATGTACCAGGTGGTCCTTGTACCCCGTGGTGCCGGTCATCATGTACTTGAACACGTTCAGGGACTCCAGAGGCTTGCCGTCAAAGTCGAACATGGCCTTGTTGTTCATATCCGGCCCGCCGTAGCCGCCGTTGGCGGCGTTGGGGTCGTAGTTCTGGGCGTAGCTGGAGGCCCAGCCGGAGCCGCACTCATCCCAGATGCGCCTGTTTTCCTCGATGGCGGCGTCCCGCTCCGTGCCGGTGAGCTGAGAGATGTTCCGCACGGGGATCCAGGCGTTCTCCCAGTAGAAAAGCCCTATGCCGGCGGGGCCAATGTCGTGGACGGCCTTTGCCACCTCGGCATATTCAAGGGCCTGCCCCTGGGGGCTGACGGCGTAGTCGGCGGGGGCGTTGGAATTGGAGCCGTCGCCGTCCTCGGCGGTGTAGGGGGCCCTGGTCTCGGCCACCATCACCTTCACGCCGAATTTTTCCGCTATCCCCTTGAGCTTGGCGGCCATATTCTCCTTCGTGCCGTGCCACTGGGGATAATAGGAGGTGGCGAACACGTCGAATTTAACACCGCCGTCGGTGAGATGCTGGGCGATGCTGTCAAAATCCGCGCTCTGGGGCGCCTCCATATGTACGCAAGTCAAGATGTCGCCCGCCGCGTGGACGGCGTCGCATCCGGCGTTGTAGAGCTTGAGCATGTTGGGCCATTCCGTCTCGCCGCAGATGCCCACGGTGGTCTCGTTGCCCACCTGGACCATGCCCACGTCCACGCCCGCGTCCAGCAGGGTGTTGAGGCAGTCGGTGGTGAAGTCGCCCAGGGCCTTGGCCTTGGTGTCGATGTCCATGCCCACCCAGGCCTTGGGCACCAGCTGCCGCGAGGGGTCCGCCCAGAAGTCGGAGTAGTGGAAGTCAATGAGCACCCGCATCCCCGCGTCCGTGGCCCACTTGCCCATGGTCACGGCGGACGCAAGGTCGTTGTTGCCGCCGCCGTAGCCGTGGCCGTTTTCGTCATAGGGGTCGTTCCAGACCCGCAGGCGCACCCAGTTGCAGCCGGCCTCGGCAAGGAGCCTCATGAAGCCCGCGCCGTTCTCCTCCACGCTCTCGCCCAGGGAGTTGCCCTCCCAGTCCTTGAAGCGCGCGCCGGAGTTGAGCACCACCAGCAGGGAGGACACGTCCGTTCCGCGGATGAAGTCCTCGTCGTCCGTGACGTAGGGCACATAGATGGAGGCGTTCACGGGCTCGGGGAGCGGCGTGCTGACGTCGTCCGTCTTCCCCGTCTCCTCCTGCTTTCCCGTCTCGTCCTTCCCTGTCTCTTCCGTCTTCCCCACGTCCTCTCCCCCGTCGTTCTCCGGCGTATCCTCCTGCCCGCACTGCGTAAGGCCAAGGCACATGGCCGCGGTCAGGAGGACCGCCAACACGGTTTTCAAGATCCTGCTTTTCATTTTACCTTCTCCTTCCTGCTTTTTTAGGCCCGCTTCCCCGGTCGGCTCCGGCCGGGACGGGCGTTATTTTTTTCTGATCCGGATGACCCTTGTGAGCAGATCGCGGACGGACCGTCCACCCTCCCGCCGGGTCTTTTCCGGTTTTTTCGGCTGGAGCGGGGCCTCCACGGTGATATGCCCCGCCACCCGCTTTTTCGGCGCCTCCGGGGCGGGCGTCTCCGGGACCGGGTCCGGCGTTTTGGGGGCCGCCTCCGGGGCGGAGGGACGCGCGTTCTCATAGGCCTCCTCGTAAAACCGCTCCTGGGAGTTCAGGGACTCCCCCTCCCCCTCCACATGCACATAGGCGCCGTCCGGCGTCTGGCGGCGGAGCTTCACCGTATCGGAAAGCTGGGTGAAGAACATCCCCTCAATCCGCGCCCGGATGGCGGGGTCGTTCACCGGCGCGGCCACCTCCACGCGGCGCTGGGTGTTGCGGGTCATGAAGTCGGCGGAGGAGATGTAGACCCTCCGGCGGCCCTCCGTCCCGATGATATAGACCCGGGCGTGCTCCAAAAACCGCCCCACGATGGAGTAGACGCTGATATTGTCGGTGACTCCCGGGATGCCGGACACCAGACAGCAGATGCCCCGCACCAGAAGGTCGATCTTCACGCCGGCCTGACTCGCCTCGACCAGCTTTTCGATCAGCCCCTTGTCCGTCAGGCCGTTGAGCTTGAAGCCCAGATACGCCTCCCGCCCCGCTCCGGCCTCCCGGATCTCCGCGTCGATCATATCCAGGATCCGGGTCCTGAGGCACGCCGGGGCCACCAGCAGGAAGCGGGTGTCCTCCACGATCTCGCCCATGGAGAGGCAGTTGAAGACCCGGGCGGCCTCGGCGCCGATGTCCCGGTCGGCCGTCATCAGCGCGTAGTCGGTGTAGAGCCGGACCGTGTCCTCGTTGTAATTCCCGGTCCCCACCTGGGTTATGTACTCGATGCCGCCCTCATGCCGGCGGGTGATCAGCAGGAGCTTGGAGTGGACCTTCATCCGGTCCAGCCCGTAGATGACCCGGCAACCGGCCTGTTCCAGGACCCTGGACCAGCCGATGTTGTTCTCCTCGTCAAAGCGGGCGCGAAGCTCCACCAGCACCACGACCTCCTTGCCGTTTTCGGCGGCGTCGCACAGCGCCTCCACAATCTTGCTGTTGTGGGCGACCCGGTAAAGGGTCATCTTGATGGAGACGACCTCCGGGTCCTGCCCGGCCTCGTTGAGCAGGTGCTGGAAGGGGCGAATGGATTCGTAGGGGTAGCTCAAAAGAATGTCGTGGTCCCGGATCTGGGGCACGATGGGCTTGTGGACGTCCACGCAGGGACTGGCCTGCGGCACTCTCCTGGGGTAAAAAAGCTCCGTCTTGTCCCGCAGGATATCCCGGAGGAAGCTGACAAAGCTCAGATCCAGCGGGATGGAGCTCTGGAACAGGTGGCGCTTGGAGAGCCCCAGATACCGCCGCAGGACCGCCCGGACGTCGTCGTCGAGCCGGCCGTTGTAGTCCAGCCGGACCGGCTCCCGGCGGGTACGGCTGCGCACCAGCTTCTCCATGGACTTCCGGTAGTCCTCGGCGGACTGGAAGTCGGCGTCCGTGCCAGGCCCGTCCACGTCGATGTCGGCGTTGCGCACGAGCCTGATGAGGACGGAGCCCTCCACCCGGTAGCGCTCAAAGACCCGGGGCAGGAAGTGACGCACCAGGTCCTCCATGAGGACGAACCGCAGCCCCTCCCCAGGCAGGGGCACGAGCCGCCTGAGCCCCCCGTCCCCGCAGGGGACCACGCCCAGACTCACCTCTCCGTCCTTGCGGGAGGTGAGCTTGGCCACGGCATAGGTGGTCTTGTTTTTCAAAAACGGGAAGGGCTGCCGGCGGGAGATGACCAGCGGGGACAGCACGGGCAGCACATCGGAGAGGAAATACTTCTCCAGATATGCCCGGGCCTTATCCTGCAGGCTCACGAACCGCACAAGCTCCACGCCGTAGTCGTGCAGACTTACGAACAGGTCCCGGAAAACGGCGTCCCGGCGCTCCAGGAGCTCCCCAGTGCGGTTGAGGATCGCCTTGATCTGCTGGGCGGAGGTCAGGCCCGTCTTGTCGTCCGTCACGCCCTTTTTCAGGGTATCCAGCAGCGTGCCCACCCGCACCATGTAGAACTCGTCAAGATTCGACTGGAAGATGGAGAGAAAGTTGAGCCGTTCCCCCAGCGGGTTCCCGGTGTCCCCGGCCTCCTCCAGGACGCGCTCGTTGAATTTGAGCCACGAGAGCTCCCGGTTGGCAAAATAGCCGCTCTCCTCCGTCACGTTTCTGTTTGACTCCATGACCTCATCCCACCTTATGAGAGAATACGGGTATCCGCTCAAGCTCCCCTCCCCGCGCCGGCCCTTTTTCTCGCCGCCCGGGGAGTTTTTTCTATCGGTCTTCGCATCATATGCGTATTATAGCACCGCTGTCAAAAAGTTTCCACCCCCAAAAAGGAAAAAACGCTCTGGAAACGGACCGACTCCCCCGGAAATATTTGGCGGAGGGGCTTGCATTTCATGGGGAAAAGGGCTAAAATGGAAAGCGCCTTTCGGACAGGGGCGCCCTTTCCCGGATCCCGCGGCAAACGGTCCGCCTGTGGGCGCCGTTCCCCATGAAAAACGCAGCCCTGCGTCATCTCCCGGCGCGGGGCTGTCCGCTTTCGTGCGTCTATCGGATCCCCGGGTCAGGCTCGTCGAAGATGGGACCGCCGAAAAGCTCCCTCGCGCTGATCTCCGGCCCGTCGCGGAGCTTCCGGATCGTGACGATCCCGGGATCTTTGCTCTTGGTGTTGAGGATACTGTCCCGTGGAGAGGATCCCGGAGTCTTAATTAGGAGGCGTGATCGATGCGTCAAAGCACCTGCTGCTTTACCGGTCACAGGAAGCTAACGCCCGAGCAGGCCGTTTGCGGGTGCCTGAGGCTGTGCGAGGAGATCCTGGACGCCGTGGCCGACGGTTACACCCGGTTCATAACCGGACTGGCCGAGGGCTCGGACCAGCTTTTCGCGGAAATGGTCCTGATCGTCAAAAAGCACCGGCCCGAGATCCAGCTCGTCGCGGCGATATCCCACCGCGGGCGGCTGAACGCCAAAAGCGGGAGCTTTCAAAGGCTGCTGAAGCAGTGCGACCAGGTGGTGGTCCTGTCTGAGAGCTACAATCCCGGCGTCTATGATAAGCGCAACCGGTGGATGCTGACCGAGTCCTCCCGCCTCATCGCCATGTGGGACGGCAGGCTGCACGGCGGGACCTACGCCACCGTCAGGCAGGCGAAAAAGCTCAACATCGACACGCGGGAGATCGACCTTTTGTGCCTCACATGATCTGCGGGCGGAGCGGTATGGACCGCTCCGCCCTTTTTGATCGGATCTTATTCAGGATCCTCCTTCGAACATGTCGCGCTTCGTCTCCTCGGAGGATAGATCCCGGCGCATAAACCGGGCGGCGGCTCAAATACTACCTGTGGAGACTGAAACCCACAGGAGGTATTTACCGTGAGAACTTATCCCGACTTATTCGCGCTGCTTGAAAACGACGCGGAGGCAAAGCACTATTTCGACACTCTCCCCGATTATGTCAGGGACCAGATCGGCACGCGGGCGGACGGCGTCAACTCCTTCGCGAGTCTGAAGGATTACGCCCAAAACCTCACCCGCGGCGACGGTTGACGGGGGGATCATTATGGAAAAGAAAAAGGACAAAAAGAGGGACCTGGAGATCCCCATCGAGCCGGGACTCTACCCCGTTATCGACAACGACCTTGCCCGGGACAACCTTGAAAACGACATCCCCGCCGCGGATCTTCAGGACCTTCACCGCGGTCCCTCCGCTTCGGCAGTGTTTCGGGGCTGAATTTGTACGAAAGCAGAAAAGTCATATTCCTATTTGCAGGGGCGGGTCCCAGACCCGCCCTTTTCTCTTGCAATCCACTCCAAAGGCTGGTAAAATGGTCTCACAGTTGATTTCTCAATCAGAAAGGAGTTTTTGCTATGAAAAAGGATCTTGGGGTAAAGCCCTATCTCTTCCCCATGCCCACCTACATGATCGGGACCTATAACGAGGACGGCTCCGTGGACGAGATGATGATGGCCTGGGGCGGTATCTGCGCCGAGGACATGGTGGCCTTGAATTTGGAGGCCGACCACAAGACGGTGGCGAACCTGCGGGCCCGCGGGGCCTTTACCCTGGCTGTCCCCGGGGAGGACACCCTGGCGCAGTCGGACTATTTCGGCATCGCCTCGGCAAATAAGGTCCCCGACAAGTTTGAGCGCTCGGGCCTTCACGCCGTAAAGAGCTCCCGGGTGGACGCCCCGGTGATCGAGGAGTACCCCCTGACGCTGGAGTGCACCGTGGAGCGGATGGAGGACGAGCCCTACGGCCTTCGGGTGCTGGGCAGGATCGTCAACGTCCTGGCGGACGAGAGCGTTTTGGATGAGAAGGGCCGCGTGGACGCGGGAAAGCTCCGGGCCTTCTCCTTCGACCAGATGCGAAACGGCTACTACGCCACGGGAGAGCTCATTGGCAAGGCCTGGAACGCCGGAGCGAAATACATGGCAAAGTCAAAACCTCCGGCTAAGCCGGAGGCTTGAATAGCCCTAAAAGGGCATAATACAGACGAAGCCCCT
>CANQPU010000008.1 GCA_947625815.1 uncultured Oscillospiraceae bacterium | reverse complement strand
TTATACTCGGCCTTGAACTCCTCGGCCAGCTCCTTGAGGTCGGCGGCGGTGAGCTCCACGTCGTACTTGACGCCCTTGCGCTCCTTCATCTCGTCGATGAGCTGCTCGAAATATTTCTTGCCGACCTCCATGACCACGTCGGAGAACATCTGGATGAAGCGGCGGTAGGAGTCATAGACGAACCGCTCGAACTTGGGATCGGGGTTGCCGGCGATCATGGCGGCCACCACGTCGTCGTTGAGGCCGAGGTTCAGGATGGTGTCCATCATGCCGGGCATGGAGGCGCGGGCGCCGGAGCGGACGGAGACGAGCAGGGGGTTCTTCAGGTCCCCGAACTTCTTGCCGTTCATCTCCTCCATCTTCTTGACGTACTCGTTGACCTCCGCCATGATCTCGTCATTGATGGTGCGGCCGTCCTCGTAGTACTGGGTGCAGGCTTCGGTGGTGATGGTGAAGCCCTGGGGCACGGGGAGCCCGATGTTGGTCATCTCGGCAAGGTTGGCGCCCTTGCCGCCCAGGAGCTCACGCATGTTGGCGTTGCCCTCGGAGAACAGATAGACATACTTTTTTGCCATTTGTGTTATCCTTCCTCATATTAAAATTTTTATATTTTTCGAGTCTCAAAAAAACCGGTAATTATTATATCAGCGCCGCCGGGATTTTTCAAGCGTCACGCGGAAAAAATTCAGGAAAATTCCGCGTTTGCCCTCTTTACTGCCCATCGGCCCGGCGGAGCCGTCCCCGCTCCCGCCGCGGACCGGGTTTTCCCCCTCCTCCGCGGCCCTATTCGAAAAGTGGGGCCGCCAAAATGGCGGCCCCTCGTTTTGTCTCTCAGCGGCTCTCCCGGTATCCCTCCGCCTGCTTTTCAAACATCCTGGCGTAAAGGCCCCCGCGGGCCACCAGCTCCCCGTGGGTGCCGGACTCGGCTATCCGCCCCCGGTCGATCACGACGATGCGGTCCATGTCCCGCACGCTGGAGAGCCTGTGGGCGATCAAAATCGTGGTCTTCCCCCGCGCGCCGTCCACGATGGACCTGGTCATCTCATATTCCGCCAGCGGGTCCAGCGCCGAGGAGGGCTCGTCCAGCAGATAGAGCCCGAAGGGATAGGTGCGCAGTCTGGCCAGCGCCAGCTTCTGGGCCTCGCCCCGGGAGACGATCACGCCCTTTTCGGAAAATTCCCTGGTCATCTCGCTCTCGGCGTCGGCGCCGTTTTTTGTCATGATGCCCCGCATGTCCTTTGAGGCCAGGATGTCCCCCAGGCCGCCGCCGGCATCGTGCAGAAGCCCGATGTTCTCCCGAAGGCTCATGGCGTACACATTGGGGTCCTGGAAGGCCGCGCCGATCCTGGCCCGGAGCTCATGGGGGTCGTACTCCCTGATATCCCGGCCGTTTATGAGGATGCTCCCCTCGGTGACGTCGTAAAGGCGCAGGAGGAGCTTGACCAGGGTGGACTTCCCCGCCCCGTTCTCGCCGACGACGGCCAGCCGCTCCCCGGGCCCGGCCTTGAGGTCCAGGTGCCGCAGGACAAAGGGGCCGTCGGGGGTATACCTAAAGCCCACGTCGCGAAGCTCCAGGGAGATGGGCCCGTCCTCCGGGACGGCGCCGCCGCGCTTCGTCTCGATTTGGGAGTCCATGTCGAAGAAGGCGCGGACGCGCCGGGCGTAGCCGGAGAGGCGGTCAAAGTCCTTCACCACCGTGGTGATGTCCCAGAGGTCATCCGCCAGACCTGACGCCGCCACGAACATGGTGATGAGCATGGCGGTGCCGGTTATGCCGCCGACGAAAAAGGACCTGATGATGGTGAGGAGGATCAAAAACTGGGAAATCTCATAGAGGGCGTAGAGCAGGATATCCAGCCCCAGCACCTTTTTTGAGTATTTCCTGATCAACCCCAGCTTTTTCTCCGACTCCTCCCCGTAATGGCGGCGGCAGAGCGCCGGGAGGAGGGTGGAGCGCAGGTCCGCGGCGTGGTCCTTCAGGTAAAACACCCGGTGGACGTAGTCAAGGCGCCTGTCGTGGGGGACGACGGCCTCGTCTCTCGCGATCTCATACCTGTTCATCCTGGCGTTGATGGGGAGCCTGAGGCAGGCGTACCCCGCCACGATGACGATGGCCCAGGGGGAGACGGCGGCGATCACGGAGGACAGGGTCAGGATGCACATGACGCCGCGGGTAAGGTTGTTGCACATCTTCACCGCGTCCTCGGACTTGGCGGCGTAGTTGTCCTGGGCCCACTTATACTTGTCGTAAAAATCCGGGTCGTCGATCCGCGCGTAGTCCGTGGCCTCGGCCTTGTCGTAGAGAAGCCCGCGGATCTTGAGCTTCACGCGCTCGGTGCCGGTCTTGTCCAGCATCTCCCAGTAGTAGTCGGAGGCCGCGTAGGCGGCGAAGGACACCAGACACAGCGCCGCCGCGATGGCCGCGACCGCGCCGAAGGGGCGGCCAGCGTCCATGGCGTTGACCACGATCTGGGGGGTGTAGACCCCCAGCAGGTCCCTGAGGGGCCAGATGATGCCGTTGTGTATGAGTCCGTAGAGCACCACCCAGCGCCCGTATGTCCAAAAGGGCTTAACAAGCCACAAAATATTTTTGATTTTCTGAAAAAATGTATTCTTTTCCTTCATTGCCGGTCAATCCTTTCTGTTTTTCCAAAAAACAGATGAGGCGACGACCGGCGCAAGCTCAGATCATCGCCTCATCCAACGAGGTCACAGCTCAGCCGTAAACCGTATGTTCTTCTGTCAAACATGTTCCTGTCTCCTTTCTTTCATGATTTGATCAAATGTTTCTTTCGTTTCTTTTCCGCATGGGTACAGCATCCCTCCTTTGGCCCAAACCTGCGCCATCATACCATAATCCCTCAAAAATGTCAAGAAAAACCGCTTTTTCACCAAAAAGCCGTCCTTTTGGCGAAAAAGCGGTCCCATCGGGATATTCCCGCGCGTCTCATTTCCCCACGCAGAAGCGCTCAAAGACGCGGTCGGTCACGTCGGAGGCCAGCGTTTTCCCCGAGAGCCTCCCCAGCGCCTCCATGGCGGATTCCAGCTCCGTCAGCACCGCGTCAGGCGTGACGCCGTCCACCACGGCGTCCCGGGCGGCCCGGACGCTCTCCAGCGCCGCGGCCACCTCGCCGGCCTGGCGGGCGTTGGTCAGGATCTCCCCCGCCGGCGCGTCGGCGGCGCCGGGGACAAGGCGCTCCACGGCCCGGGCAAGGTCGGGGATCCCCTCCCCCGTTCTGGCGCTGAGCCGGACGGCGGGGATGCCCGCAAGCTCCGGCGGCAGAAGGGCCTTCGTGGGAAGGTCCGATTTGTTGAGCACGATGACCGAGGCCCTTTTGGCGATGTCCGCGTCCTCCGGCGTTATGGGCCGGGAGGCGTCCAGCACGGCGATGACCAGATCCGCCGACTCCATGGCCCTCACGGACCGCTCCACGCCCAGCCGCTCCACCGCGTCGGCGCTTTCGCGGATGCCGGCGGTGTCCACGAGGCGCAGGAGCGCGCCGCCCAGGACGCACTTCTCCTCCACCGTATCCCGGGTGGTGCCGGGCACGTCGGTGACGATGGCCCGGTCAAAGCCCAGAAGGGCGTTGAGCAGGGAGGATTTGCCCACATTGGGCCTGCCCACGATGGCGGTCCTCACGCCGTCCCGCAGGATGCGCCCCCGCTCAAAGGTGTCGAGGAGCCGGGAGAGGGTATCTTCGGCGTTATTCAGAGTGTCGAGATAATTTTTGGTCTCGAAGTCCTCCACGTCCTCGTCGGGCCAGTCCACTACCGCGTGGAAATGGGCGGCGATGTCCAGAAGCCGGCTGTACACCGCGTCGGTCTTCCGCGTGACGGCGCCGCCGAGCTGGCCCGAGGCGTTCCTCGCCGCCTCCCGGGTCTCGGCGTCGATGAGGTCAATGACCGCCTCGGCCTGGGTCAGGTCCAGCTTGCCGTTCAAAAAGGCCCGCTTGGTGAATTCCCCCGGCCGCGCCTGACGGGCGCCGAGGCGGAAAAGCTCGGACAGGATCGCCGAGAGGGCCGCGGGGGAGCCGTGGCACTGGATCTCCGCCGTGTCCTCCCCGGTGTAGCTGTGGGGCGCGCGGGAGACCGTGCACATGCAGGTGTCCAGAAGCGCCCCGGAGCCGTCATATACCCCGCCGTACACCAGCCTGTTGGAGGCCGTGTCCGCCATTTTCCGGCCGCTCCCCGCCCGGAACACCCGGTCGGCGCACTCCACCGCGCCGTCCCCGGAGAGCCGGATGATCCCGATGGCCGAGCGGACATTCCCGGTGGCGGCCGCCGCGATAAGGTCACTCATGGAGGCCCTCCAGCTCATCCAGCCACGCTTTTGCCACGGCGTCCGAGGGCATCCGCCAGTCGCCCCGGGGGGAGAGGGCCACCGAGCCCACCTTGGGCCCGTCGGGCAGGCAGGAGCGCTTGAACTGCTGGGCGAAGAACCGGCGGACGAAGGTGCGCAGCCACTTTAAGATCGTCCCGTCGTCATAGACCCCCGCGAAGGCGTATTTGGCCAGGCGGTAGATCTTCCCGGGCCCCATCCCCCAGCGGACGAAGTAGTAGAGGAAGAAGTCGTGGAGCTCGTAGGGCCCCACCAGGTCCTCGGTTTTCTGGGAGATCTCCCCGTTCTCCGCCGGTAAAAGCTCCGGGGACACGGGGGTGGCCAGGATGTCGTTCAAAACGGCGGCGAGCCCGGCGTCGCCGCAGGCGTCGGCGTACCAGCCCACCACGTAGCGCACCAGGGTCTTGGGCACCCCGGCGTTGACGCCGTACATGCTCATGTGGTCGCCGTTGTAGGTGGCCCAGCCCAGAGCCAGCTCACTGAGGTCCCCGGTGCCCACCACCAGACCGTTTACGGAATTGGCGATGTCCATCAGCACCTGGGTCCGCTCCCGGGCCTGGGCGTTCTCATAGGTGACGGAGCGGTCAAGCTCGTCGTGCCCGATGTCCTTAAAGTGCTGGCGGACGGATTTGGTGATGTCCACCACCCGCAGCTCCGCCCCCAGCTTCCCGGCCAGCACCGTGGCGTTGGATTTGGTGCGCTCCGTGGTGCCAAAGCACGGCATGATGACGGCCACAAGGGCGTCCGGGGAAAGCCCCAGCTCCCGGGCGGCCATGGCGGAGACCAGCATAGCCAGGGTGGAGTCCAGCCCCCCGGAGACGCCGACGACCAGCTTTTTGGAGTCCGTGTGCTCCAGGCGCTTTTTGAGGCCCTGGGTCTGGATGGCGAAGATCTCCCGGCACCGCTCCTCCCGCTGGTCCTTTTCCGTGGGGACGAAGGGATTGCGCCCCACGGGCCTGGTGAGGACGGTATCGGTTATATCAAGCTCAAAGGGTGCCCGCCAAAACTCCTCCGCCAGCTTTTTCTTGGTGAAGGTGGTGTTGCGGCGGCGGTCATAGAGAAGGCGCCGGATGTCGATCTCCGTGACGGTGAGGCCCGTTCTGAACCGGCTCTCCGCCAGGATCACGCCGTTCTCGGCGATGAGGTTGTGGCCGGCGAACACAAGGTCGGTGGAGCTCTCCCCCTCCCCGGCGTCGGCAAAAATGTAGGCGCAGTGGAGCCGCGCGGACTGGTTTTTCACCAGCTCCCGGCGGTAGGCGGCCTTGCCCACCAGCTCGTTGGAGGCGGACAGGTTCAGGATCACCGCGGCCCCGGCGCGGGCAAGGCCGGTGGAGGGCGGGTCCGGGGCCCACAGGTCCTCGCAGATCTCCACGCCCACGGTGAGCTCCGGCAGGGCTTCGCAGGAGAAATAGCCGTCGGTGTCGATCCGCGCGTCAAAGCGCTGTCCCCCGATCCTCACATCGCCGCTCCAGCCCTCGCCGCCGGCGGTGAACCAGCGCTGCTCGTAAAACTCCCCGTAGTTGGGGAGCATCCTTTTCGGGCGCAGTCCCCGCAGCTTTCCCCGGTTGAGTATGGCCGCGCAGTTATAGAGCTTGCCGCTCCATTGGTCCCGCACCGGGCACCCCAGGGCGATGAGCATATCGAGCCCCGCCGTCTCCTCCGCGATCCGCGTAAGGGCCCCGGCGGCGGCGTCGATAAGCGTGTCCTGCAAAAAGAGGTCCCCGCAGGTGTAGCCCGTCACGCACAGCTCCGGGAAGGCGAGAATCTTCACGCCCAGCGCCGCCGCCTCCCGGCAGAGCCTGACGATCTCCCCGGCGTTATACGCGCAGTCGGCCACCCGGATCTTCGGCGTGGCCGCCGCCACCTTTATGAATCCATCGCGCATATCGATCCCTCCGCACAGGTCATTTTGTTTCAATATGCCACAAAATCTCTGATTTTGTGGCATATTCGCCATGTTTTTCGGTTCCCGGCATCAGCCGGGGAGAAAAACGGCGTAAAACAAATATAATATCCGCTACTGCGGATATTATACCACAAAAAACCGGAAAATCAACGGCTTCCCTCTTGACAGCTAAGGTTTAATCTGTTAAACTTGGTTTATCCCATTAAACCCGAGGTGAACCCTGTGGACACGCCAAAGATCTTTGACAGCGAATACCGTCTGTGCCTGATCGTCTGGGAGACGGAGCCGGTGAACTCCACGGAGCTTGTGCGTCTGAGCCGGGAGCGGCTGGGCTGGTCGAAGGCCACCACCTACACGGTCCTCCGGCGGCTCTGTGAGCGGGGGGTCCTCAAAAACGAGAGCGCCACCGTCACCTCCCTGGTCAGCAAGCAGGAGGCCCAGTCCGCCCGGATGGAGGAGCTGATGGACCGGGCCTTCGAGGGGTCGCTCCCCGCCTTTGTGGCGGCCTTCGCCCGCCACCGGGGCGTCACCAAAAAGGAGCTGGAGGACATCCGCCGCCTCATCGACGAATTTGAGGAGGAGGGATAAGCGTGGACGCCGTCTTTCTGAAGCTGCTGAACATCAGCATCCAGGCCGGCTGGCTGGTGCTGGCCGTGCTGGCGCTCCGGCTCGTGCTTGGCCGGACACGCGTGCCCAAGTCCGTGCGGGTGCTCATGTGGGGGCTGGTGGGTCTTCGGCTGGTACTGCCCTTCTCCGTGGAGAGCGTCCTGAGCCTTGTCCCCTCCCGCGAGACCCTCTCCCTGTCCACCGTCCGCTATGCCTCCTCCCCCTCGCTCACCACCGGCATACCCCCTCTGGACAGGGCCGTGAACCCCTCCTTCTCCCGGGTATTCTCCCCCCATCCCGGCGACTCCGTCAACCCTCTCCATGCGCTGACCTGGGCCGCCGGGTGGGTGTGGCTGGCGGGGTTCCTGGTCATGGCGGGGTATTTCGTCCTCTCCGCCCTGCTCCTCCGCCGCCGCGTCCGGGGCGCCGCGGAGACGGAAAAGGGCGTCCGGGAGTCCGCCGCGGTGCCCTCGCCCTTCGTTTTCGGCGTTTTCCGGCCCGTCATCTACCTGCCGGATGGGCTGGACCCCTCCGTCCGGGAGTATGTGCTGGCCCATGAGCGGGCCCACATCGGCCGGCGCGACCATCTCATCAAGCCCCTGGCCTTCCTCCTGCTGGCGGTCTACTGGTTCAATCCCCTCCTGTGGCTGGCCTACGGGCTCCTCTCCCGGGACATCGAGCTGGCCTGCGACGAAAAGGTCCTCTCCCAGCTGGGGCCCGACGCGAAAAAGCCCTATTCCCAGGCGCTCCTGGCCGCCGTCACCTTTCACCGGCACGTGGCGGCCTGCCCTGTGGCCTTCGGGGAGGGACGGCTGACCGGACGCGTCAAAAACATCCTCTCCTGGAAAAAACCGGCGCTCTGGATCACCCTGGCGTCGCTCCTGGTCTGCGCCGTACTGGCCGTCTGCTTCCTGACGGACCCCGCGCGCGACGAGAAGGCCCCCGAGCCCGCGGAGGAGCCCGTCTCGGAGCTTTTCGGCAGCTACAAATTCGCCGGGGACTTGCCGGACCGGTTCGGTCCCAACATCTTCACCGTCAGGCTCTATGAGGACCACACCTTCCAGTACTACGAGACCATCTACTCAAGTCACATCGGCATGGGGACGTGGACGTATTCTGACGGCGTAGTCACCCTCACGGAGAAGCGCCAGCACCTGGTGGGCGGAACTGTGGTGGAGGTCAGCGAGGGCGTCCTTCAGAACGTGGGCGGCACCATGGAGGACTACGAGGCGTATATCCGTCTCCGGGTGACGCAGGAGGGCCTTGTATACCTGTCCGATGGGTCCGACAACTTTTATTACATTGGGGTCCGGGACGGCGACCCCTTCCTCCGGGAGGCGGAGGCCCCCGACGCCGAGGTACGCATCGGCTGACGCGGGAGGGACATTTAGAAAAAAGCGGCGCTCCAAGCCGGAGCGCCGCTTTTTATATCAAGCCCTTTTTCCTTCTCACAAAATACAGCGTAAATTCAAAGACGATCATGCAGGTCCACCCGGCGGCGCAGGCGTAGGCCTCGCCTACGATGCCCAGGGCCGGCACCCACAGAAAGACGCAGACGGTGCGGACGCCGATCTGGATGACGGTGGAGATCAGCACCACGGTCATGGAGCCCAGGCCCCGGAAAAAGCCCTGGATGGCGTTGGTGAGGCCCGGCATCACGAAAAACCAGGCCTTCACGGCCAGATACGCCACGCCCGCCTCCACGATGGCCTCGCTCCCGTCCGGGGAGAGCAGCCGCATGGCCGGGGCCTTCAGGAGCTGGACGACCGCGAAAATGATGGGATAATAGCACAGGGCGATGAGCAGTCCCCGGCGGAAGGACTCCCGCACCCGCTCACGCTCCCCGGCGCCCCGGTTCTGGGCAGTGCAGGTCATGATGGCGCTGCCCAGGCTCTGGGTGGGGATGCGGGCGTAGTCGTCAATGCGGCAGGCGTTGTTGAAGGCGTCCACCGCCGTCACGCCCTGGAGGTTGATGGTCCGCTGGATCAGCAGCTTCCCCACCGGCTGGGCGGCCTGCTGAAGGGCCGTCAGCGCCCCGTTTTTCACAGTCTCGGCCAGGAGGGGCCGGTCGATCCTGAACTCCTTGCGCGTCAGGGACAGCTCCGGGACGCGCCGGACGATCCAGGCGGCGCAGAGGACCACGCTGACAGCCTCGGCGATCACCGTGGCCAGCCCCGCCCCCGCCACGCCCATGTGCAGGACCGCCACAAAGAGCAGGTCCAGGCAGATGTTGAGGCCGCAGGAGAGGCCCAGGAACCAGACGGAGGTCCTGGAGTCCCCGATCGCCCGGAGCGCCGAGGAGAGGATGTTGTACTGGAACGTGAACAGGAACCCCACCAGGATGACGCGCAGATAGGTCAGGGCCATATCGAAGGCCTCCGCCGGGGTCCTGATGAGCCGCAAGAGCCTGTCGGCAAAGACGGAGCCCAGGATAAACACCAAAAAGGAGAAGACCGCGCCGAAGATGACGGTGGTGGAGAACTCCCGCCGCAGCTTTTCCCGGTCCCCCTGGCCGTAAAACCGGCTCATCAGCACGGAGGCGCCGATGCCCATGCCGGAGGCCCCCAGCACCATGACGGTCATGATGGGGTCGGAGACACTCACCGCCGCCAGCGCCTCGTCCCCCAGGTTCTTGCTGATGATGAGGGAATCCGCCGCGTTGTAGGTGAGCTGCAGGATGTTCCCCAGCACCATGGGGACGGTGTATCTGAGCAGATGCCGGGTGACGGACCCGCGCGTCATGTCCGTTTTGGCCACATTCTCGCCTCCCGCAGTCCCATTTTAAATCGGTATTCTATTATACAACGGTTTTCCCCGGCTGTCACCCCCAAACAGCAAAAACCCCCGGACATTCGTCCGGGGGCCGTCATTTTTCTCTCGCCGCACCGGCGGGGGTCCGCAGGCGGTCCCTGCTGGATTCAGCCGGAGATCAGATACCCCGGCAGGGCCGGCGCGGCCTCCTGGACGCCCATCAGGACCGAAAGCAGCATGAAGGCCGTGAAAAAAGATACCTGCATGACCCCGCCCACCTTGTGGTCCTTGACAAAGGTGCTCATCGCGCGGATGAACCTGTTGGGCATGAGATCCGCCCAGAGGATCAGAAAATTGACCAGCGGAGACAGCAGCATCAGCGCGGTCATGACAACGATGACCAGCGCCAGTCCTCCGCACAGCCACTCCGGCAGGGGGGAGATGGCATAGGCATAGAGGGCCGCATACACGAAGACCGCCCCGCAGCATATGAGGTATCTCACGATCCACGGCAGGAGCAGGCCCAGACAGTATACGTTGACGCCCCCGACGGACCTGGCAAGGGGGTCAAAGACCGTCAACATCGTGTCCACCACCGCGCAGAAGAGGAAAAGCTTCAGAAATTCTCCGGAAAAGGCCGAAAAATCCTTCACGAGCAGGGACCTGACGGACTGGCCGTTCCCAAAAAACGCGTTCAGAAACGGGACGCCTTCCTTCCCCCGCCGGATGTATTCCTCCGTGTCCGGGCCGTTCACGCCCAGAGCCACGGCCGACAGCAGCAGGTATGTCAGGATACAGGCGGCCATCCTCCCGAAGGTCTCCGCCGGCTTCCCCGAGGCGACCACACCGGCGACGCTCAACAGAAACACCAGAATGACGGGGAAGGGGATCCTTCCCGGATCAATCATGCTCAGCAGCTCACCCGCGCTCATTGTAATCGTCGATCAGAAGGTTCATGGCCTTGAAGAGCTTCCAGCAGTAGACAAACGGCCCTATGACGATCACAATTCCCAGGATGTCCCAGAGCCAGAAGGTCCCCGCGCCGAAAGAGAAAGCGATTTTTCTCCGGGTCAGCTCCTGGCCCACGCGCCCGCTCATATTATGGAACCAGACGATTCCCCCGATCCCCAGCGTCAGCGGAGATACGATAAGCGCCATCAGCCAATAGCTCATGGTCTTCTTCCCGTCGTATCTTCCGGCAACGGTGTTGAGGGTCTCCCCCACCCTCGCGTAGGTGTAAAGAGCATACAGGCCAAAGGTCAGGAGCGAGAGGATAAGGAATTTGACAAAGCCGAAATTCGCCTTGAGCGGCGCCGGGGACGGATTTGATTGACTTTCCTTCACGTTCGAAGTTTCCATGACTGATCACCTTTCTGTTATTTTTAGCGGATTTTCCGCTAAGGATAATATAGCGGAATTTTCGCTAAAAGTCAATAGCGAATCTCCCGCTACTGTATAATTCCCGTAGAGGTGGTCTGAATGTACAAAAGGATCCGTGAGCTGAGGGAAAGCCGGGACATGACCCAAAGCCAGGTGAGCAAGCTGCTTTTTTGCAGTCAGCGTGTTTACAGCAACTATGAGCGCGGCGACATCGATATCCCCACCAGTGTTCTTATCAGGCTGGCAGACTTCTATGACGTCTCCGTGGATTATCTTCTCGGGCGCACTGAAAACCCGGAAATGCGAAAATAAGAGGACCTGCCGCTCGATCTTCGGGCCGCAGGTCCTCTTTTTTGAGGTAATGGCCGGGTACGGCCGCACCGGCGGGGGTCACGCCTCCGCCTTCATGGCCAGATACGCGTTGATGAAACCGTCGATGTCGCCGTCCATGACGGCGCTGATGTTGCCGTTTTCAAAGCCCGTGCGCTGATCCTTGGCCAGCGTGTAGGGCATGAAGACGTAGCTGCGGATGGCGGAGCCAAAGTCGATCTTCATTTGCACGCCCTTGATGTCGCTGATCTTCTCCAGGTGCTCCCGCTCCTTGATCTCCGCCAGCTTTGCGCGCAGCATCTCCTTGCAGTTCTCCAGGTTCTGGAAGTGGCTCCGCTCCACCTGGCTGGAGACCACGATACCCGTGGGCTTGTGGATGAGGCGCACGGCGGAGCTGGTCTTGTTGACCTTCTGGCCGCCCGCGCCGGAGGAGCGGTAGACCTGCATTTCGATGTCCTCGTCCCGAAGCTCGATCTCGCTGGTGTCGGTGATCTCCGGCATGACCTCCACCGCCGCGAAGCTGGTCTGGCGGCGTCCGGAGGCGTCAAAGGGGGAGATGCGCACCAGGCGGTGGACGCCGCTCTCGCTCTTTAAGTAGCCGTAGGCGTTTTCGCCGTCGATCCTGATGGTGGCGGACTTGATGCCCGCCTCCTCGCCGTCCAAGTAGTCGAGGATGGTGTACTTATACCCGTGGCGCTCGGCCCAGCGGGTGTACATGCGGTAGAGCATCTCCGTCCAGTCCTGGGCCTCCGTCCCGCCGGCGCCGGGGTGGAAGCTCAGAATGGCGTTGGCGCTGTCATACTCGCCGGAGAGCATGGTGGCCAGGCGCGTCGTCTCCAGATCCGTGGCAAAGGAGCTGAATTCCGCCTCCAGCTCCGGGAGGAGCGAGATATCGTCCTCCTCAATGGCCATCTCGCACAGCGTCCCCAGGTCCTCATAGCGGCTCTCCATCTTCTGGAAGCTGTCCCGCTTGTTCTTCAGCTGCTTCAGGCGCTGGAGCACCTTTTGAGAGTTTTTCTGGTCGTTCCAGAACCCGTCGGCCTCGGACTCTTTCTGGAGTCTGTCGATCTCCTCGGAGACCTCGTCCAGCTTCATGGCCCGGCGGATGGTGTCGAGCTGGGGCTTCAGGGCCCCGATCCTGGTCTTATAGTCTTCATATTCTACGATCATTTTCTTCAGTCCCTCTTCCGTATTGAGCTTATCTCTCCGACCGGCGCTCCTCGTGCTGGCCGAAGATCAGCTCGTCAATATCCGGCTTGGGCGCCGGTCTTTCGTTTTTCTTATCCATATTCCACCCCCGCTTTCAAAAAGGAAATACATATCATTCTATGCGCGCGGCGGGGGAAGTATTCAGCTTTTTTTCAAAACGGCCACGACGACCTCAGGGTTGTTGAAAAGTCTGGGCATACCGTGGGAGCCGGTAAAGCCCCGGGAGACCAGCATCTGGGCGGCGTCCTTTTCGTAGATCCCGTCGGTATAGCCGGGGAACCACCCCTGGCCCGGGGCGATGAGCCCGTCGGTAAAGGGGAGCCGCACCAGCCCGCCGTGGGCGTGGCCGCACAGCACCGCGTCGATGCCCAGCTCCGCCCAGGTGTCGAGCAGGGTGTCCCGGTGGGCCAGCATCAGAACGTACTCGCCGGGGTGATCCTCCCGGATCTCGGCGGACAACTCCGCCGGGGTCTTCTGGTCCCGGAGCCCGTTGGGGTCGTCCACTCCGGCCAGGACGATCCGGGCGCCGTCCCGCTCCAGAAGGACGTACCGGTTGCGAAGCACCGTCACTCCCATGTCCTCCAGCAGGGAGAAGAGCTCCCGGGCCCAGCCCGAGGCCCACTCGTGATTGCCGGAGACGAAATAGACCGGCGCGATGGCGGTGAGGCCGGCCATCAGCTCGGTGACATAGGCCTCCTGCTCCTCCCGCGGCCCGTCAACCATGTCGCCGGTGACGCAGATGATGTCGGGGCGTGCGTCCCGGACGGCGGTGAGGAGCCGGCTATTCTCTTCGCCGAACCTTTTGGCGTGCAGGTCCGAGAGGTGGACGATCCGGAACCCCTCAAACTCCCGGGGGAGGGTGGAATTTCCCAGGGTAAATTCCTCGGTGACGATGCGGTTCTGGCTGTCGTAAAGGGCGGCGCCCAGCAGGACGGCCAGGATCAGCACGGCCGCCGCAAAGCGCCTGAGCCCTCTTTTTCGCCTCATGCTACGCCTCTTTGTCCCGGACGTAGGGGTGCTTCACGTTGGGGTCCGCGGTCTGGCGGAAGTCCACCTCGAACCGGTCGATGGATTTGATAAGCGCGGACAGGGACTTGAAGCCGTAATTGCGGCAGTCGAAGTCCGGCTTTTTCTTCATGATGAGGGTGCCCAGCTCCCCCATGTAGACGGCGTCTCCGTCGTTTTCCGTCAGGTCGGCCACCGACTGGGCGATCAGGCGTATCAGGCTTTTGGGGAGCTTTTCCTCCCGGCCCGTCTGGGGCGGGGCGGCCTTCTTCTTCGCCGGCTGAGGCTCCTCCGCCGGCTGGGCCGCGGCGTCCCCGGGCTGCTTGATGTTCTCGATATAGATGAATTTGTCGCAGGCCGCGATAAAGGGCGCCGGCGTCTTGCGCTCGCCGATGCCGAAAACGGTCATGCCCTCCTCCCTCAGCCGGATGGCCAGGCGCGTGAAGTCCGAATCCGAGGAGACCAGCACGAACCCGTCCACCCGCTCGGTGTAGAGGATGTCCATGGCGTCAATGATCATGGCCGAGTCCGTGGAGTTCTTGCCGGTGGTGTAGCTGTACTGCTGGATGGGCGTGACGGCGTTTTCCAGAAGGGAATTCTTCCACCCCTGGATGTGGGGACCCGTCCAGTCCCCGTAGATGCGCTTGACAGTGGGCGTGCCGTAAATGGCCACCTCCTGCATGATCCCCCCAAGGGTCCCCCGGGGGACGTTGTCCGCGTCGATGAGCACCGCCAGGCGCTTGCTGCCGGTATAATCTGGAACGATCGGCAAAACGACGCCTCCTTTCGTAAAACATGGTCAGTTATAATCATTATACCACACTCCGGAGGCACTTTCAAGGCAAACCCGCCGCGGGACGCGAAAAAACCTCCCCGCGCCCTGGGCGCGGGGAGGCGAAAGCCGGATCCCACTAATATACCCACTTATTTGTGTTGGACTGGTTTATCCAGTTATAATCAATACTTTTTCGGAATTTTGAATTTCTTTTCTCAATTTTTCTCTTTTACGCTTGGCTTGCTCCCTTTCAAGCTGCATAACCAATAAACGACCCAAGCTGACAACATACCGATAAAAGCCGTACCTACTACCGCTAATATAAACAGTCCTACTAAACCGTTTCCTGAAATCGCGCCCGCTGAATATGTTCCAAACAAACCAATATATTCTCCTCCGCCAAGGAATGCACCAAATAAAACTAAATACAACGGTATCAACTTTACCGCCATTTTCTTTGCTTTGAAGCACAATAGTAATTGTAGTATGAACATTGGGATCGAACATATCAACATCCATGAAAAAGTTGTTAATTCTCCAGAGGATATAAAAATATTGTCCATTTTTAGTGTCTCCTGAATTATTAAAACTAAAAAATCATAAATTGCCATTCATACGAACGTTTGAAGATAGTATATTATGATTTTACCCATATGTCAAGTTTGTCCCATTTCCTCCCACCCATGAGATAAAAAGCTCCAAACCCCTTGGGTCCCAAGGGGTTTGGAGCTTTTAAAAACAGGATTATTCAGCCATAACGGCTTATTTGAAATACCGCTCCAGAAGGCCCTTCAAAGCCTTGCCGTGACGGGCCTCGTCACGGGCCATCTCGTGGACGGTGTCGTGGATGGCGTCCAGGCCGTTTTTCTTGGCGCAGGCGGCCAGGTCGAACTTGCCCTGGGTGGCGCCGAACTCGCAGTCCACGCGCCAGGCCAGGTTCTTCTTGGTGCTGGCGGTCATGTTGGGCTCCAGCTCGGATCCCAGGAGCTCCGCGAACTTGGCGGCGTGCTCGGCCTCCTCGAAGGCCGCCTTCTCCCAGTAGAGGCCCACCTCGGGATAGCCCTCCCGGTGGGCGATGCGGGCCATGCACAGGTACATGCCCACCTCGGAGCACTCGCCCTGGAAATTGGCCATCAGCTGCTCGTGGATGTACTTTTTGTCCTCGTCGGAGATGTCGGGGTTATTCTTCACGGTCTTGGCGTAGACGCCGAACTCGTGCTCGGCGGCCAGCTTGGCATCGTCCTTCATCTCGGTGAACTTGCTTCCGGGGACCTTGCAGACGGGGCAGGCCTCGGGGGGATTCTCCCCCTCATACACATAGCCGCAGACAGGGCAGACCCATTTTTTCATATGCTTTACCTCCATAAGTAAAATTAAAATGCGATAGGAAGGATTCCGGCTTTAAGATACCACAGCGGGGAGAAAAATGCAAGTGCAAAAAGGGGAAACCGCCGCCCGGTAAGGGCGGCGGGAGCGCGATCTTCTTCCGGCGTCATACCCCGGTCTGCGGGGCCCCTCCGGTGTCTTCTCCCTGGTTCTCCCCCGGGTCATCCCCCGGGCTTCCCCCCTGGTTCCCCCCGGCGTCCTCCCCCATATTTCCGCCGGGATCCTCCCCCGGATCGTCCCCCGGGTCGTCTCCGGGCTCCTCTCCGGGGTCATCCTCGGGATCATCCCCGGGGTCGTCTTCGGGCGGGGGCGGGGCGTTGAAGGTGTAGTAGAACACCGCGTAGTTGTTTTCCTCGTCGCCGGTGACCGTGACGGTCTGGGTGGCGCTGCCGACCAGGGTGTAATCGTCTATGGCGGGGGCGGTGACGGTCACCGTGCGGCCCTCCGCGGCGGTCCCAACCACCTCCTCCGAGAGGAGGAGCGAGTAGCCGCCGGAGGTGGTCATGCACCGGAAGCCGTAGGCCAGGGGCTCCACGCCGGGGACGGGCTCCTGATAGGTGTTGGCGGGGACGGTGAAGTCCTTCTTGGGCAGGTTCTCGTGGACCTGGGACATGACGGCCTTCCACATCTTGCAGGCCGGGTTGCCGGAGGAGGTGATGTGGACGGGGTACTCATAGCCTGTCCAGACGGCGGCGCAGTAGTAGGGGGTGAAGCCCACGAACCACCGGTCCTTGAAGTCGTCGGAGGTGCCGGTCTTGCCGGCGGTGGGCATGGTGCCCAGATTGGCGGATTTGCCGGTGCCCTTTGTGGCGGCGTTCCGGAGGAGCTCGGTCATCCAGTAGGCCGTGGTGTCGGAGATGACCCCCTCATAGTCGGACCTGTTCTCGTAGATGAGGTTCCAGTCGGAGTCGTAGATCTCCGAGAAGGTCCGGGACTCGATATAGAGCCCGCCGTTGGGGAAGATGGAGAAGGCGTTCGCCATCTCCCGGACGGTGACGCCCCGCGTCAGCTGTCCCAGGCCCAGCGGCGCGTAGTTCAGGTCGTCCGGGTAGGTCAGATTCATGTGGAGCTTGTTGGTCAGGAAATCGTAGGACGCCTCCAGCGTCAGCTGGTCCAGGACCTGGACGGCCACCCGGTTGTAGGATTCCTGGATCGCCTCCTTTATGGTGACGATGCCGTGGATCTTGTGGTCGTCGTTATAGGGCCAGTTGGGCCTGTCCTCAAACACGTAGGCGGCGTCGTCAAAAAGGGTGTCGGGGGTGATGAGGCCCAGATCCATGGCGGGCGCGTAGGAGGCCACGGGCTTGAAGGAGGATCCGGGCGGGCGGAGGGTGTCGGTGGCCATGTTTTGCAGGAGGTTGGCCCTCTTCTCCCCCACGCTCCCGGCCAGCGCCACGATGTTCCCGGTGTAGGGGTCCATGACGATGATGGAGGACTGGAGCTGCAGGGGGCCGCCCTTGGCGGGCTTGGCGCCCAGGCTGTTGATAAAGTCCGTGGAGCCGTAGATCTCATCCACCGCGGCCTGGACGTCCGGGTCCATGGTGGAGTAGATCTTGAAGCCGCCGGTGGCCAGCAGCCGCTTGGCCGCCGTGACGGTGATGCCCCTCTGCTCGGCCAGGAACTCCGCCGCGTCCTGGCGAACCGTCTCGTCGAACCAGGAGTAGATGGCGCGGGTGTCGCCGCCGGTGGAGGCGTAGATGAAGTGCAGCTCCTCGGCGCAGGCGTCCTCATACTCCTCCCGGCTGATATATCCCTGGTCGTACATCTCGTAAAGGATGATCTCCTGGCGCCTCTTGTTGGCCTCGGGGTGGAAGTAGGGGTTGTACATGGAGGGGTTGTTCGTGATGCCGATGATGGAGCACATCTCGGCCAGCGACAGGTTCTCCACCTCCTTGTCGAAGTAGTACCTGGCCGCGTCCCCGATACCCTTGGAATCGCCGTGGCCGAAATTGACCACGTTGAGATACCACTCCACGATCTCCCACTTCTCGTACTCCTTCTCCATCTGGAGGGCGGCGAAGATCTCGGTGAGCTTCCGGCGGATGGTGGCCTCGTTTTCTCCGGTCACGTTCTTCCGGAGCTGCTGGGTGATGGTGGAGCCGCCGAAGGTGTTCTCCATCCCGGCGAACATGTGGACGAAGGCGCTGGCGGTGCGGATCCAGTCCACGCCGTGGTGCCGGTAGAAGCGCTGGTCCTCGATGGCCACCAGCGCGTGCTCCATGTCCCGGGGGATCTTCTCGTAGGGCACCCAGTACATGTAGCCCTCCTCGCTCTGGATGGAGGTGGACTCCACCCACTCCTGCCGCGTCTTGTCATAATAATAGATGATGCTGGTCTCGTTGAGCTGATATTCCTCCAGGGAAACGCCCAGATCCTCGGTGACCAGGTTCGTCTTGATGAATATGACGAAGATGCAGGCGAAGATGGCCCCGGTGGTGATCAGTATCAGAAGGAGAACGCCGACGGTCTTGAGCAGCAGGCGAAGCGCCTCCGCCGCCCCGTAGAATCCGGCCTTCACCGTTTTTTTGATCCTGAGTTTTGTCTTGTAGGTCAAGTTAACACCTCGCAGTTCCGTGAAAAGCGTCCGGCCCCTGGCCGTATCCATATAATTATAGCATTTTACCACAGAAGATTCAAGAATTGTAGCGATTATATGAATTTTTCTTTAAGGTGACGGGAATCGAACCCGCACCGCTCCACGCGGGCCGTATAGACGCCGGGGAAACCGGGGATAATCCTGAAAAAGGAGTGGAGACAGGCATGAAGAAAAGATTCTGGATCCTGTTGACGGCCGCGGTCCTGGCCATGGCCCTGATGGGCGCGGCGGCGGCCGCGGCGGTCCCGGAGCGCCGGGAGGACACCGCCGACCCGGCGGAAGAAGCCTATGACGGCTATATCCTCACGGAGTACGAGGGGGAGATCGGCGTTCTGAGGGGCGGGGAGCTGATCCTGCGTTCGGGCATCGCCGTGGAATCCCTGCGGGAGACGGACCGGGAGCTGGTGCGCCGGGGGATCCGATCCGAGTCCTACCTGGAACTTCTCGGTTTGCTGGAGGATTTCGGCGCATAAGGCTTGATTTATGCCGGCAGATGCGTTATAATACCCGTAGTACCGGGGAAGAGAGGGAGTCGGAGGATGGACGGAGAATACGGCGGCGACATCATCACCATCAGCGACGAGGAGGGAAACTCCTATGAGCTGGAGCATCTGGACACCATCGAGCTGGACGGCGTTTATTATCTGGCCTTTCTCCCGGTGAACGACGGCAAGGGCGACGAGGACCTGGGCATGGTCATCCTCAAGAGCGAAAAGGGCGAGGACGGGGACGATTACCTGGTGATCCCCACCGACGAGGAGACGGACCGGGCCTACGAGGAGTTCATGAAGGAGCTTTTCGAGGACGAGGAGTGACCCCGCCGACGCACAAAACCGATCCCGGCGAATAGAATATCGTATCCTCACCCGCGGGGTGAGGGGCGGGTCTGTTTAAACCCACATCTCTAATAAGGGATGCCACCCTCTGGCTTCTGTTTGCAGGCCTCCCGGCCGCCGTTTGCGGCCGGAAGTTGGAAGCAGTGATGACGCCAGGGAGCAACCCACCTGCATATGCTGTGCAGGTTATAAATGGGCCCGCCCCTTGCTCCACGGGAAGCTTCAAAAGCGCCCGGTCCTTTGGGACCGGGCGCTAAGTTTGTCGAAAAAGCCCTGACGGGCTTTTTCCGACAGGGGGAACGTGCGGGCAACTTTCTCTGAATTTTGCAAAATTCAGAGAAAATTGCCCTGCTGTCGCCCTGCGCGCGCCTCAAGCGGCACACTTGGGCGACAAAAGGTATTTTTTCCGACGCACATGTCGCCGGAAAAAATATTGAATTTGAGTTTTTTGACAGGGGGAAACGGGCGGCGCCCTTATTCCGCCCTCTGGCCGGGGTGATGGGCGTAATACTTCTTCAGCTCCTGGCCGGTGTAGCTCTCCGCACATTCGGCGCACTGCTCCGGCGTGCCGGTGAAGACGACCCGTCCGCCGCCGTCGCCGCCCTCCGGTCCCAGGTCGATCAGGTGGTCGGCCACCTTGATCACGTCCAGGTTGTGCTCGATGACCACCACGGTGTTGCCCGCGTCCACCAGACGGTTGAGGACGTCGATGAGCTTTCTCACGTCGTCGGTGTGCAGGCCCGTGGTGGGCTCGTCCAGCACGTAGAAGGTGGCGCCGGTGCTCTTTTTGGAGAGCTCCGCGGCCAGCTTCACCCGCTGGGCCTCGCCGCCGGAGAGGGTGGTGCTGGGCTGGCCCAGCTTCACGTAGCCCAGGCCCACGTCCTGGAGGGTGCGCAGCCGGTCCGCGATCTTGGGGACGTTCTCAAAAAACTCCACGGCCTCGTCCACGGTCATTTCCAGGACCTCATAGATGTTCCGGCCCTTGTAGCGGACCTCCAGCGTCTCCCGGTTGTAGCGCTTGCCCTTGCAGACCTCGCAGGGGACGTAGATGTCGGGCAAAAAGTGCATCTCGATCTTGATGAGGCCGTCGCCCTGACACGCCTCGCAGCGGCCGCCCCGGACGTTGAAGCTGAACCGGCCGGAGTTGTAGCCCCGGGCGCGGGCGTCCGCGGTCTGGGCGAAGAGGGCGCGGATGTCGTTGAACACGCCGGTGTAGGTGGCGGGGTTGGAACGGGGGGAGCGGCCGATGGGGGACTGGTCGATGTCGATGACCTTGTCCAGGTGCTCCAGCCCGAAAACGCCGGTGTGCTTCCCCGCCCGGATGCGCGCCCGGTTCAGCTCCGCCGCCAGCGTCTTATAGAGCACCTCGGTGACCAGGCTTGACTTGCCCGAGCCGGAGACGCCGGTGACCACGGTCATGACCCCCAGGGGGATGTCCACGTCGATATCTTTAAGGTTGTTCTCCGCCGCGCCCGTGATCCGCAGGACCTGGCCGCTGCCCTTCCGGTGGCTTTTGGGGATGGGGATATATTTCCGGCCCGACAGGTACGCCCCGGTGACGGAGGTCTCGCTTTTCACGATCTCCTCCGGGGTCCCGGCGAACACCACCTCCCCGCCGTGGATGCCGGCGCCGGGGCCGATGTCCACGATGTAGTCCGCGGCCAGCATGGTGTCCTCGTCGTGCTCCACCACCAAGAGGGTGTTGCCCAGGTCCCGGAGGCGCTGGAGCGTGGCGATGAGCTTGGCGTTGTCCCGCTGGTGCAGGCCGATGGAGGGCTCGTCCAGGATGTAGAGTACCCCCATGAGGGAGGAGCCGATCTGGGTGGCCAGGCGTATGCGCTGGCTCTCGCCGCCGGAGAGGGTCCCCGCCGAGCGGGACATGGTCAGATACTGGAGCCCCACGCTCTCCAAAAAGCCCAGCCGGTCCCGGATCTCCTTGAAGATGCGGTCGGCGATCATGTGCTCCTTCTGGGTGAGGGTGGGCTGGATGCTGTCTAAGAACGCCAGCGCGTCCGTGACGGACAGGTCGCAAAAGTCCGCGATGTTCCGGCCCCCCACGGTGACGGCAAGCACCTCCGGGCGGAGGCGCTTGCCGTGGCAGGCCGGGCAGTCGTGGTCGGTCATATACTGCTCCAGGTCCCACTTGGCGTAAATGGAGTTGGACTCCCGGTAACGGCGCTCTAAGTTGGAGATGATGCCCTCAAAGGGCCGGCTCATGGTGGTGTGGCCCCGGTCGGTGACGTAATTGAGCGTCAGCGCCTCCCCCTTCGTGCCGTACAGGAGCACGTCGATGACCTCGTCGGGCAGGTCCCGCAGGGGCGTGTCCAGCCTGAAGTGATAGCGCTTGGAGAGGGCGTTGAAGTACATCATGGCGATGGAGTCGTTCCTGATGTTCCCCCAGCCCGACGCCTGGATCCCGCCGTCCAGGATGGAGAGGGTCATGTTGGGCATGATGATGCTGGGGTCCACCTGCCGCTGGACGCCCAGGCCCGAGCACTCCGGGCAGGCGCCCAGGGGGGCGTTGAAGGAGAAAAACCGCGGGGACATCTCCTCGATGGAGATGCCGCACTCCTCGCAGGCGTAATTTTGGGAGAAGGTGACGTCCCGGTCCTCCCCGGGGAGGTTCACGGTGACGATGCCGCCGGAGAGGTTCAGGGCCGTCTCCACGGAGTCGGTGAGGCGCTGCTGGATGCCGTCCCGGACCACAAGGCGGTCAATGACCACGTCGATCCGGTGCTTCCGGTTCTTGTCCAGGGCGATCTGCTCCTCCAGCTCGTGCATCTCCCCGTCCACCCTGGCCCGGACGTAGCCGCTCTTTCTGGCGTCCTCAAAGACCTTGGCGTGCTCGCCCTTTCTCCCCCGAATGACGGGGGCCATGATCATGACCCGCGTGTCCGCGGGCAGGGCCATGATCTGATCCACCATCTGGTCCACGGTCTGCTGGCGGATCTCCCGGCCGCACTTGGGGCAGTGGGGGATGCCGATGTTGGCATAGAGGAGGCGGAGATAGTCATATATTTCCGTGACCGTCCCCACGGTGGAGCGCGGGTTGTTGTTGGTGGTCTTCTGGTCGATGGAGATGGCGGGGGAAAGGCCGTCGATGGCGTCCACGTCCGGCTTCTCCTTCTGCCCCAGGAACTGGCGGGCGTAGGCCGACAGGCTCTCCACATAGCGCCTTTGCCCCTCGGCGTAGACGGTGTCAAAGGCCAGGCTCGATTTGCCCGAGCCGGAGAGGCCCGTGAGGACAATGAGCTTGTCCCGCGGAAGCTCCAGGTCGATATTCTTAAGGTTGTTCTCCCTCGCTCCTCTGATGTGGATGCTGTCGCGCATAATGAACTCCTCACGATAAAAGATAAAGTGGCGTACCCTTTATTATATCAGCTCATTCACAAAATTTAAATCCCCAATTTTTATATTATTTTTAGTTTTGTCATGAAATGGACATAAAGTTGGGGTAGACTTGGTGGCAGTTGAGCGAAAAGGAGATTTTGATATGAGCTTCAACGAATTTGAAAACGACGAACGGATCGAAAACGGCGCGGCGCCGGAGGACGTCCCCGCGGAGCGGGAGAACGAGACCCCGCCGGAGGACGGCGGCATCCTCCATATGTCCAGGCCGGTCCAGCCCTACGACGCGGAGGAGGGCCGCCCGGCGTGGAGCGAGCCTGTCTATGAGCCGGCGTCCGGCATAGACAGCGACGCCTACACCCCCGGCCGGTACGCCTACGGCGTCCAGAGCGTCCGCGAGGAGCCGGAGGAGTCCGGGAAGAAAAAGAAGGAGAAAAAGCCCCACCGCTTCCTGCGGGCGGCGTGCCTGGTGATCGTCTGCGCCCTGGCCGCCGGCGTCACCAGCTGGGCCGTGATGAGCTACATGATCCGCAACAACGTGGGCGGCATCAACAACAGGCAGGTGGTCATGGGCAGCTCCCTTTCCAGCACCGTCCAGGACCTCCCTGACGGCGGCTCCGCGGAGCAGGCGCGCCCCGGCGCTTCCCTCACCGGCAACCAGATCTACGACCTGGCCTGCCAGCAGGTGGTGGGCGTCAATACCAGCTTTACCACCAACAACATCTTCGGCATGAGCACGCCCTCCGCCGTCTCGGGGTCCGGCTTCATCCTCAGCGAGGACGGCTATATCCTCACCAATTACCACGTCATCTCTTACGCCGTGGTCTATGACGGGACCCTGACGGTCCTTCTGAACGACGGGACCAAATACCCCGCCACCGTGGTGGGCTTTCTGGAGTCCAACGATATCGCCGTCATCAAGATCGACGCCTCCGGCCTGAAGCCCGTGGCGCTGGGGGACTCCGATTCCATGCTGGTGGGCGAGGCCGTCTACGCCGTCGGCAACCCCCTGGGCGAGCTGGAGTACTCCATGACCGACGGCATCGTCTCCGCCCAGGACCGGATGATCACCACCCGGGACGACATCACCGGCTCCCAGACGTCCATCAACATGTTCCAGATCACCGCCGCCGTCAACGCCGGGAACTCCGGCGGGCCCGTGTATAACTCCCGCGGCGAGGTCATCGGCGTCGTCACCGCCAAATACGCCGACGAGGGCATCGAGGGGCTGGGCTTTGCCATCCCCATCAACGACGCGGTCTCCATAGCCAGACAGCTCATCGAAAACGGCTATGTGGCCGGCGCGGGCCTGGGCATCAGGGGCATGGACGTCACCCAGGTCTGGAATGAGCTGGCCATCGAGCACTACGACATCCCCTACGGCGTATATGTGGACACGGTGAACCCCGGCTCCGCCGCCGAGGCGGCGGGCATCCGCGTCCGGGACATCATCACCGGGCTCGACGGAAAAACCGTGACCTCCATGAACGAGCTGAAGCTGGCCCTGCACCGCTACTCCCCCGGCGAGACCCGGACCATCACCGTCTACCGCATGGGCGACGGCCTCTCCGACGGGGAGAGCCTCGACCTCACCATCACCTTTGAGGAGCTGGTGGAGGAGAACACCACCCAACAGCAGCAACAGCAACAGCAGCAGTCCGGCGGCTACAACTGGCCGTTCGGGGGCTTCGGATGGTAAGCATCGTGCGGAAATAGAGACTATTTGCACATACGAAGCGGGCGCGGCCATTGGCCGCGCCCGCTTCAGCTTGTCAAAAACTCAGTTTCATTATTTTTTCCGGCGGCATGTACGTCGGAAAAAATCCCTTTTGTCGCCCAAGTGTGCCCCAGCGCGCGCAGGGCGACAGAAGGAAAACCCGGCTTGAATTCCGCAGAATTCAAGCCGGGTTTTCCGCACGTTCCCCTTGTCGAAAAAGGCCGAACGGCCTTTTTCGACAGGTTCAGAACGAGTCCTTGTTCTCAAAGACGGCAAGGTCGGCGATGTCGGCCAGCTCCACGAGGCAGGCCGAGGGGGGATTGCAGTACTCGAAAGCGTAAGAGTGAGCCGTCCCGTCCGGGGCGGGCCGGACGGGCAGGGAGGCGGTGACGGCGACGCCGGCGCCGTCGGGGAGCGTCTCGAAGATGACCGTGCCGCCGTGGAGCGAGGCGATGAGCCGGACCAGCTTCATGCCCAGTCCCGCGCCGGCCCGGGGGTCCATGATGGCGGCGGGGATCCCGTACTTGATCTGGGCGGCCTCATAGCCGCCCGTGTCCAAAGAGGGGTTCGTCACCCTGAAAACGGCGTTGGCCGGCGTGAGGGTGAGGCCGATGCCCACGGTGCAGCCCTCGGGGGAATATTTCACCGCGTTCGTGACCATCTCCAAAAGCATGATCTCCAGCAGCCTCCCGTCGCCGTAAAACTCCGCCTCCCGGTCCGGGCCGGTGAGGGCCAGGGTCTTGCCGCTCCCCCTTGTGAAGAGGCCGGCCACGGCGGCGATGTTCCCGGCAAGCTTGGAAAGGTCGATGATCCGGGGGGTGAACATCAGGTCCTCATAGCCGTTGACCCGGTCCAGGTTCCGCACGGTGCGGAACACGGAGTGGATCCGCCGGTCGATGTCCGCCAGGCCCCGGACGGACTCGATGTCCGCGGTCTCCCGGACGTGGCGGGAGAGCTCATCCACCTGGCTCAGCAGGGAGATGAGGGACGACTTGAGCTTTTCGTTCACCACCATGAGCGCCGGATCCTCCTCCCCGGCGCTCCGGCGGGCGATTTGGAAGACCCGCAGGGGCCCGATGCCGGAGGCGGTGATCTCAAGGGGCTCCGCGGTGCGGGCCCCGGCGGAAAAGGGCAGGCTCTCCCCCTCCTCCGGGAGGGCGGAAAATACCTGGGAGGTCTCCCGGCCCAGGACGCTGCCCACGATGGCGGCGGCCGCGGGGCTGACGTAGACGATCCGCCCGTCCTCCGCGGCGACGCGGGCCTCGGGCAGGGAATCGAAATATCGGAAAATATCGTTTTTTGTTGGCTCCATCTCACAACCGGCCCGAGGGCCTCCCCCTTTTTTCTCCGCGCCGGGACGCGGCAAACGGATTGGATCGATGCGCCCCGCGCCAAGCACTCTGCGCGCGGGGTTTGCTGTCTGCCATTATTATATCAGGAATCCCGGAAAAATTCAATTCTCTTCCGCCCGGAGGGGAAAACGGGCCCCGGATGGGGCGTCTTTTCGGAAAAAACAGCCTCCGAAAGAAAAATTGACCGGAAATGAGAAAAAAGACTTTATTTTTTGAAGAGGAGAGTTTATAATTGATATTGTGAAAAGTGTGTCAATACAAACGGCACGCCTGACATTCCGTGAAATATTATTTATTGGAGGTTTTCACTATGAGCATCAAAATTGGCATCAACGGTTTCGGACGCATCGGGCGCCTGGTGTTCCGCGCCAGCCTGGATCATCCCAATGTTGAGGTCGTGGGCATCAACGACCTCATCACCCCCGACTACATGGAGTACATGCTGAAGTATGACACCATCCATGGCCGTTTCGAGGGCACCGTTGATCACACCGACCACTCCATCATCGTCAACGGCAAGGAGATCGCCGTCTTCTGCGAGAAGGATCCCGCCAACCTGCCCTGGGGCAAGGTGGGCGCTGAGTACGTCGTGGAGTCCACCGGCATCTTCCTGACCAAGGAGAAGGCCTCCGCTCACCTGAAGGGCGGCGCCAAGAAGGTCGTCATGTCCGCCCCCTCCAAGGACGACACCCCCATGTTCGTCATGGGCGTCAACAACAAGACCTACACCAAGGACATGGACTATGTCTCCAACGCCTCCTGCACCACCAACTGCCTGGCCCCCATCGCCAAGGTCCTGAACGACAAGTTCGGCATCAAGGAAGGCCTTATGACCACCGTCCACTCCACCACCGCCACCCAGAAGACCGTTGACGGCGTGTCCTCCAAGGACTGGCGCGGCGGCCGTGCCGCCGCCGGCAACATCATCCCCAGCACCACCGGCGCCGCCAAGGCTGTGGGCAAGGTCATCCCCTCCCTCAACGGCAAGCTCACCGGCATCTCCATGCGCGTCCCCACCCTGGATGTGTCCGTCGTTGACCTGACCGCCAATCTGGAGAAGCCCGCCACCAAGGCCGACATCTGCAAGGCCATGAAGGAGGCCGCCGAGGGCGAGCTCAAGGGTGTTCTGGGCTACACCGAGGACGCCGTCGTCTCCAGCGACTTCATCCATGATCCCCACACCTCCATCTTCGATGCCAATGCCGGCGTCTATCTGACTGACACCTTCGTGAAGGTCGTCGCCTGGTACGACAACGAGTGGGGTTACAGCAACAAGGTCGTGGACCTCATCGAGTACATGTACACCGTGGACCACGCCGAGTAATTTTCCCTCAACAGCAGCGACCCCCGGAGCGAAAGCTCCGGGGGTTTTGTTTGACGCGGAAAATTCCGAGAAAAAAGCGCGGGGGAAATAAGGTTGCCGCCTAAAGGCGGCGAATCAAACCTGCTTTCCCATCTTTTGTCCCGCCAAAAGACCGGAAAGCAGCAAAGGGAGAAAAAGCGGGCCAAGGGGGATTTCGGTTTTCCCCCTTGGCAAACCCCTTTTAAAAACGACCAGTTAGGGGGGCTGAGGCCCCCCTACTGGAGAAACCCCCGGGGAAGCCGCCGGAAAATTTCAGCGGCAAATTGGCAGGAGAAAATATCAAGCGTCTTCGGGGCAGCTGGGAATGACCCCCGCCGTCCGGCCGGACGGCCAATGTCATTAAGTTAGAAAGCGTGACGATACACAGGAAAGGGGCGGGTCCGGGACCCGCCCCTACGAACAAATCCGGAAGCGTGATGATGATTCAACACCGTAAGCGTCACTTGAAACCTGTTTTGTATACACGCTCAAAAAAACCTTTCACATCTTCTCCGGCGCGGTGACGCCGAGAAGGGCCAGACCGTTTTCCAGAACGGCCCGGACGGTGTCGGCCAGCTTCAGCCGGGCGTCCAGCAGCTCGGGCTCCGCGCCCCTGATGCGGCAGGCGTTGTAGAAGCGGTGGAAGCGGGCGGCCAGCTCGCCCAGATACCGGTTGACGCGGCTGGGGTCGTAGTCCCGGGCGGCCAGCTTGATCTCCTCCGGCCAGGCGGCCAGCTGCTTCACCAGGGCCCTCTCCGTCTCATCGGTCAGAAGCTCGAACCGCAGCTCCTTCGCGGGCTTCACCTCATGGCCCTCGGAGGCCAGCATGGACAGGAGCGTGCAGATGCGGGCGTGGGCATACTGGACATAGTAGACCGGGTTCTCGCTGTCCTGCCGGACGGCCAGGTCAAGGTCAAAATCCAGCGGGCTCGTGGAGGCACGGTTGTTGAAATAGTACCGGGCGGCGTCCACGCTGATCTCATCAAGCAGATCGCCCAGGGCGATGGCCTTTCCGGTCCGCTTGGACATGCGCACGGGCTGGCCGTCCTGTAAAAGATTTACCAGCTGCATAAGAACGATCACGATGCGGCCGGAGCCGTCCAGCCCCAGGCCGTCCACGGCGGCCTGCAGGCGGGCCACGTGGCCGTGGTGATCCGCGCCCCAGACGTTGATGACCCGGTCAAAGCCCCGCTCCTCCAGCTTGTTGCGGTGGTAGGCGATGTCCGCGGCGAAGTAGGTATAAAAGCCGTTGGCGCGGCGGAGGACGTCGTCCTTCAGATCCAGCTTCCCGGCCTCCTCGGGGGTCTTGCCCTCGGCGATGTACTTCTTCCGGAGCAGGTCTGCGGTCCTGAGCCACAGGGCCCCCTCCTTTTCATAGGTCCAGCCGTTTTCGGTCAGGAGCTCCACCGTCGCGGCCACGTACCCGGACCGGTGGAGGCTCGATTCCAAAAACCACTCGTCGTATTCGATGCCGTATTTGAGCAGGTCCGACTTCATCCGGGGGATGTTCCGGTCCAGCCCGAAGCGGGCCATGTCGTCCTGCCACTCCTCCTCGCTCCGGCCGTCGGGGAAGCCGGGGTGCTCCGCCAAAAAGCCGCGGGCCAGCTCCTTGATGTCCTCGCCGTGGTAGCCGTCCTCGGGAAAAGCGAAGCTGTCCTCTCCGAATCTGGCCTGCATGGCCCGGGCGAAGATGCTGACGGCGAACTTGTGGACCTGATTGCCCGCGTCGTTGACGTAAAATTCCTTCCAGACGTCATACCCGGCGGCCTTCAGCACGTTGGCCAGGGTGTCCCCCAAAACGCCGCCCCGGGCGTTGCCCATGTGCATGGGGCCCGTGGGGTTGGCGGAGACGAATTCCACCATGACGCGCTCTCCGCGCCCGATATCGGAGGAGCCGTAGTCCCTCCCCTCCGCCTCCACGCAGCCGATGACGTCGCCGTACCACTTGGGGCCCAAGCGGAAGTTGATGAACCCAGCGCCGGCCACGCTGACGCTCTCAAAAAAGCTGCCCGAGAGGTCCGTCTCGGAGATGAGGGCGTCCGCGATCTTCCGGGGCGCCATGCGCATGGCCCGGGCGGCGGCCATGGCCGCGGAGGAGGCGTAATCCCCGAACACCACGTCCTTGGGGATCTCCACGGTCCCGCCGAGGGCCGCGCCCCCGGGGAGGGTCCCCTTTTGGACCGCGCTCCTGTACGCCCTGTCCAGCAGGGCCTCTATCTCTTTTTTCGCTTCGTCTATATAGTTCATTTGTACGCTCCTTGCTCAGGCTTTGATCTCGATCTCCACCTTGTTTCTGGTGGTCATGGCGCTGTCCAGGTCCATGAGGTAGTTGACCTCCAGCCTCCCACCGTCGCGGCCCAGCTCGTTTTTGATGCTCTGGGTGGCAAGGCCCATGGTCATGGACCCGTAGGGCGTGTCGTAATTGAAATAGTGCTTGCGCCCCTCGGCGAAGATCATCTGCATATTGACGGTGCCGCTCCGGGTGATCAGCACCTCGTCCGGCTCCACGCTGACCCGGGTCTTGGTGCCCTTCATGCCGGTGAGCTCGCTCTCCATATACTCAAAGGCGGCTCTCTTCTCCTCAAACCCGTACCGGCCGCCGGTGACGAGCTCGATGTCCTCCCCGTCCTCGTCGGTGCCCATCAGCCCCTTGATGGAGATGAGCACGTTCCTGGTGAGCGCGGGATCAAAATTTCCGTGGACGTCCTTCATATTTTCTCCTCCAGCGTGACCCGGCGCACGTCCCCCTCCACGTGGGAGTCGAGGAACAGCGACGCCGCCCGGCCGAAATCCTCGGCACTGTCCGTCACATAATAGCAGCAGCGCCCGCGCGCCCGGTCCGACAGCGCGTCCGACCCCGCCAGCGTCCGGCGGAGCATCTCCGCCGTCTCGGCCCCGGTGTCGATGAGGCGCACGTCAGGGCCCATGACGGCCGCCACGGTCCCGGCGATGAGGGGGTAGTGGGTACAGCCCAAAATCAGCGTGTCCACCCCGGCGTCCCGCAGCGGCGTCAGATATCCCTCGGCCACCAGGCGCAGGACCCGGTCGTCCTCGCCCACGCGCCCCTCCTCCACCAGCGGCACGAAGAGCGGGCACGCCTTTTTGAAGATCCGGGCGCTCGGAAGGAGCTTCAGGATCTTTTCGTCGTAGGCACTGCTCCGGATAGAGGCCCTGGTGCCGATCAGGCCGATCCGGCCGTTTTTTGTGGCCTTCGCCGCGGCCCTGGCCGCCGCGTCCGCCACGCCGAAGACGGGGATCGGGTAGTCCCCCGCGATCTCCTCCAGGCCGTTGGTGCTGACCGTCCCGCAGGCGGCCACCACGGCCTTTATGTCAAAGGACCTGAGAAAGGCGATGTCCTGCCGGGCATAGCGGATGATGGTCTCCCGGCTCCGCCCGCCGTATGGGACGCGCCCGGTGTCTCCCAGGTAGATGATATCCTCCCCCGGCATCACGTCCATCAGGCGCTTGACGCACGTGAGCCCGCCGAGTCCCGAATCGAACACCCCGATGGGTCTTGCATCCATATATGATCCTCCCGCGCCGGAAGGCGCAAACACGTTTTTGGAGCTCTCCCTATATCTTATTCTATCGGGATGAATAAAACAAGTATAAATTGTAGAATTTCTTTTCAACTTTTGATATAATGAGTCAGGCGGCCGGTCCGTATCAGGCCCCCGCCATCCTGGGCATCATACTCAAGGAGGTGCTTTTCATGATACACTTTGACATGACCACCACCCAATTCCGGCGGCTTCTGGATCTGGTGTACATCGGCAACTGGGTCCTGAACTCCCAGCGGGGCGAGGACCGGATCCCGGATTACGACATGGTGGAGAGCCTCGTCTTTGCCCAGTGCCTCCAGGAAAAGGGCATGGAGCAGCTCTACGGCGTGGACTCCGGCGTCATCGTCCCCTCCGAGGCCTTCGCCGAGGGGGGCATCCACGAGGCCATCATGGACTATGAGGACGAGGTGTTCTTCGATATCCTGGCCGAGGAGCTGGCCCGCCGGGACATGGACTTCGCCCCCATCACCGACGCCAACTACAACGAGCTGACCGAGCGGATGGACGAGTACCTGGACGAGTTTGACGAAAACGGCGTGGAAAATCTCATACTTGACAAATAGGCCGGATTGCAATATTGTATTCGCAGATATACGGGAAGGGGGCCGCGGAATGGCGGGAGGCAGGAAAAACGGGAAAAACGGGAATTTCCCGTGGTGGGGCTGGCTCATCGGCTTCATCGTGCTCACGAACGTCCCCTATCTGTGGTGGCTGCTGCCGCTGGCCGTCTTCTGGGTGGTGTTCCGGAACGCGAAGTCCGGCTCCTCCCAGGACTGGAAGAACATCTCCTCCGACGCCAGGCAGGCCGCCCGCACGGAGAAGTACCTCATCATGACCGAGGGGCGGAACGTGGAGTCCATCGAGTACCTGGCCTCCGCCGTGGGCGTCAGCTACGACACGGCCCTCCGGGATCTTCAGGTCATGGTCTCCGAGGGGCGCTTCGGGCCAGACGCCTACATCAACTATGTGGACCGCTCCTTAGTGATCCCCGTTTCCGGGGCCCGCCCCGCCGCCGGGTCCGCCCCCAAAAGCCGCCCCTCCGGAGGTGCGGAGGGGTCCAACATGGTCTCCCGGGCCGCGGAGTCCGACGCCAAAAAGAAGGCCGCCTCCGCCGCGGCGGGCAAAAAGGAAAAGGACGGCTCCCCCCGCAGGAGCGTGGAGTCGGACAAATCGGACGACAGGCTGCGCACCATCCTGCTCATCGTCGGCATCCTCCTCATCGGCTTCGGCATCCTCCGCTTGGGGACCGACTCGGCGCTCGGCATCGTCTCCGGCGTCCTCACGGCCCTGGGCGGCGTGGGCGCGCTGGGCTTCCGCTGGTATCTCAAAAAGCGGGAGAACCGCTTCAAATTCTATGAGGCCGCCTGCGTGGGGCGGGATTATGTGACCTTCGAGGAGCTCTCCCGAAAGGCGGGCATCTCCCCCCGCAAGTGCCGCCGGGAGCTGGAGGTCATGCTGGAAAAGGGCTTCCTGCCCGGCTCGGCCTATATCGACAACGGCGAGGGCGCCCTCATCCTGACCCCCGGGGCCGCCCCCAAGGCCAAGGCCGAGCCCGTCACCAGGCCCGAGGAGGACAACGAGGACCGCTACAAGGCCATCCTGAAGGAGATCCGCAAGCTCAACGACGAGATCCCCGACGAGGACGTCTCCCGCCGGATCGACGAAATGGAGGCTCTTACGGGCCGCATCTTCGCGGCCGTCCGGGAAAAGCCCGAAAAGGAGCCGCAAATCAAGTCCTTCATGAGCTATTACCTGCCCACCACCCTGAAGCTGCTCCACTCCTACGCCGATTTTGAGAGATCCGGCGCCCAGGGGGAGAACATCCGCAACGCCAAGGCCGAGATCGAGCGGATCCTGGACACCCTGGTGGACGGCTTCCGCAAGCAGCTCGACAAGCTCTATGAGACGGAGGCCATGGACATCTCCTCCGATATCGACGTGCTGGAGACCATGCTCCGCCGGGACGGCCTCTCCAGCGACGGCAGCGCCTTCCAGACGAAAAAAGAGTGACCGGAACACCGCCTCCGCGCCCCGTCCGACAGACCGTCGGGCGGGGCTTTTGATATTGTAACAAAACGGCATCAAATGTTTAAAATTTTTAACATTATGTAAACTGGCCTTGAATTTTCCAGTCAACTGGATTATACTCTATAATACCCGCGGGACAACGTGCGCGGGTGGGAAGGAGAAACGCAATGGCAACTGAAGAAGCAGTCGTCACCGCTCCCTCCGGGGCTCCGGCGGCGGCCCGGAAGAAGAAGAAAAAGAGCCGCGTCGTCAAGCGGATCATAACGCTATTGATCGTTCTGGCGGTGCTGGCCGCCGCCGGCTTTGCCGTGTGGTATTTTGTGTTCCGGGAGACGAAGGCCGAGGGGACCATCGTCACCGCCACGGCGTCGGTCAACACCATCACAAGCGCCGTCCAGGGCTACGGCTCCTCCCGCGCCGGCGCCAACGCGGCCGTGAGCGTGGCGCTCAAGGGCGTCATACAGGAGGTCTACGTCAACGCCGGGGACGTGATCTATGAGGGCATGCCCCTCTTCTCCATTTACAGTCCCGACGCGGCGGCTCAGGTCCAGAAGGCCCAGGAGGACGTGAACAACGCCCGGAAGACCCTGGACGCCGCCGAAAAGAGCCTGGAAATGGCCCGGAAGGCCCTGGAGGAGCACCGCGGGAACGAGGACAAGCTGGCCGTCCGGGCGCCCTTCTCGGGGAACCTCACGGGCGTGGTGGAGCTGGTCCCCGGCCAGATGCTGGAGGCGGGCGCCAAGATCGCCACGCTGGTGAACGACCGGCAGATGCGCCTTGTCCTCTATTTCAGCTACGCCTACGAGAAGGACATCTCCGTGGGCCAGCACGTTGACGTCTCCGTGCCCGGCCTCATGCTGGTCACCGACGGCACGGTGGAGGCGATCTACAAGGTGAAATACAAGACACCCGAGGGAGGCGTCTGCTTTGAGGCGGACATCGTCCTGGACAACCCCGGGACCCTCACGGAGGGCATGGCGGCGTCCGCCACCGCCCTGGTCAACGGCGAGGAGGTCACCCCGTACAGCGGCGGGCAGCTGGCGTATTACGGGACCCGGGAGCTGACGGCAGTCCTGGGCGGCACCGTGCTGTCCGTGGGGGATCTGCGCAACTACATGGACGTGGAGGCCGGGGACATTCTCCTCACCCAGGACAGGGACGTCTACGAGGAGCGGCTTGCCGCCCTGGAGTCCGATGTGGAGGCGGCCGAAAAGCAGGTGGAGGACAGCGCCGCCCAGCTTGCCAAGCTTGAGGAGGTCCTTGTCAACGCCCAGGCGGCCGAGCAGAACACCGAGGTGACGGCCCCCATTGCCGGCACGGTCACCTCCTGCTCCATCGTCCCCGATCAGGAGGTGGAGGCCGGCACCACCGTCATCACCATCTCCGACACCTCCGTCATGACCGTTCAGATCACCGTGGACGACCGGAACATCTCCTACATAAGCCCGGGCATGGAAATAGAGCTCACCGACTGGAACGGCAACAGCTATATCGGCGTGGTCACCAAGATCGACATCGAGGGCGCCCAGATGGGCTCCGGCATGTCCACCTATCCCGTGACGCTGTCGGTGGAGAACATGATGGGGCTCCTGCAGCAGGGCATGGGGCTCAACTACTCCTTCGTCACCAGCCAGTCCGTGGACTGCGTCACCGTGCCCATCCAGTGCGTCAAAAACATCGTGGACCCCGACGGCAACCCCCACAAGGTGGTGTTCATCAAGGCCGACGAGAAGCCGGAGAACGCGGTGGAGTTCGAAATGCCCGAGTATTACGGCGAGTATCCCCCCTATCCCTCCGCGGAGGAGGGCTACTGGCCCGTGCCCGTGGAGACCGGCCTCTCCGACCGGTACAACCTGGAGATCACCTCCGGGCTCGAGCCCGGGGCGGAGATCTTCAACGCCTACATGATGACGGGCGCCTACTCCTATTGAGGACCACGCCATGCTCATTGATATCAAAAACATCTACAAGATCTACAACGAGGGCCTTGAGAGCGAGGTCCGGGCGCTGGACGGCGTCTCCCTCCAGATCGACCGGGGGGAGTTCGTGGCCATCATCGGCGCCTCCGGCTCCGGGAAATCCACCCTCATGAACATCCTGGGCTGTCTCGACATCCCCTCCTACGGCGACTATTCGCTGGACGGGACGGACGTGACGGAGCTGACGGACCGGGAGCTGGCCAGGATCCGCAACCGGGAGATCGGCTTCATCTTCCAGGGCTACAACCTCATCTCCGCCCTGAACGCCTACGAGAACGTGGAGCTGCCCCTGATTTATCAGGGCATAAGCATCCTGAAGCGGGAGGACCTGGTCATGGACGCCCTGGAGCGGGTGAAAATGGCCGACCGGGCCAAACACAGGCCCGCGGAGATGTCCGGCGGGCAGCAGCAGCGCGTGGCCATCGCCCGGGCCATCGCCGCCAGGCCCCCCATCATCATGGCCGACGAGCCCACAGGCGCTTTGGATTCAAGGACCGGCCGGCACGTGCTGGAGATCCTCCACACCCTCCACGAGGAGGAGGGCACCACGATCATCCTCATCACCCACGACAACTCCATCGCCGCCACCGCCCACCGCATCGTGCGCATCTCCGACGGGAAGATCGTGGCGGATTCCAAAAACGGCGGGGACCTCCAGGCGGAGGTCGCCCGGGAAGGGGGAGCGGGCTCATGAAGCTCACACAGGCCCTGAAAATGGCCGCCAAGTCCATCTCCGCCAACAAGGGCCGCTCGGCCCTCACCATGCTCGGCGTCATCATCGGCCTTGCGGCCGTCATCATCCTGGTCTCCTACGCCCAGGGGCAGAATCTCGCCATGCGGAAATACTATGAGAGCATGGGCGAGAACACGCTGGACGTCTACGCTTACAGCTGGGACGGCAGCGTGGACGTGAACGAGGAGCTCTACAATTACTGCCAGCGCATCTCCGATTATGTCGCCGGCGTCACCCCCAACGGCCGGGCCTGGGGCGTGTCCATCTCCTACGGCGTCCAGACGCTGGGGGAAGGCAACAGCTACGGCGGCGGGATCATGATAGGCGGGGGCGGGATCATGATAGGCGGAGGCGGCGGAAACTACGTGGAGCCGCCCACCTTCTACCTGGGCAACGACCAGTTCTCCGTGTGCAACAACTACACCCTGGCCAGGGGCCGGGACATCAGCTACATGGACATCGAGCGGCTGAATCAGGTCTGCGTCCTGGGGGCCTCCGTGGCCCAGAGCCTTTTCGGCATGATCGACCCCATCGGCGAGACGGTGACGGTCAACGGGATGCCCTTCACCGTCATCGGCCTCTACGCCCCCAAGGGCAACGGCGTCACCGAATACAACGAGAGCGGGGACAACTGGCAGGAGGTGGCCATGAGCCGCATGGACAACATCGTGGTCTTCCCCCACACCCTGACCCGTATCCTCAACGAAAATCAGTCCATCGACGAATACACCGTGAAGGCCAGGGACTCCCAGTCCACCAGGATGGCCGCCACCCTCATCAAGAGCTTCATGGAGGGCGTCCTGGGCGACAACGGCTATGTGGACGTATATAACCAGACGGTCTATCAGGAGGAGGAGGACGAGGCCAACAAGCTCCAGCAGTATTTCCTGGGCGGCATCGCCGCCATATCCCTGATCGTCGGCGGCGTGGGCATCATGAACATCATGCTCGTCACCGTCACCGAGCGCACCCGCGAGATCGGCATCCGCAAAGCCATCGGCGCGGAGCGGAAGAGCATCATCACCCAGTTCCTCATCGAGGCCGCCATGATCTGCGGCATCGGCGGGATCATCGGCATCCTTGTGGGGTATCTGGGCACGCTGATCGTGGGCAAGCTCGCCTTCAAGATCGTCCTCATCCCCGGCGCCGGGATCACCGTGGGGGCCTTCGCCATCTCCGTGGCGCTGGGGCTCATCTTCGGCCTGTACCCCGCCGCCAAGGCCTCCCGCCTTCAGCCGGTGGAGGCGCTCCGCGCAGACTGATGAAAGGAGACAGATTATGAAACACTTCGGCAAAAAACTCCTTGCGGCTCTTCTGGCCGTGACGCTTTTATCGGGCCTTGCGGCCCTCCCCGCCGCGGCGGCGGAGGACGTGTCCACCTTTTCGGACGTCTCCGACCCCGCCGTGGGCGAGGCCGTGGAGACCCTGCGCATCATGGGCGTCATCTCCGGCGTGAGCGGCAGCCTGTATTGCCCCGAGGGCAGCCTGACCCGGGCGGAATTCTGCAAAATGGCGGTCCTGGTCATGGGCAGGGGCGATGACGTCGCCTCCTATGAGGCGCGGACCATCTTCACCGACGTGGCCTCCTCCCACTGGGCCCGGGGCTATGTGAACCTGGCCTCCCAGACCGAGGTGGACAAGACGCGGCTCATCTCGGGCATGGGCCAGGGCCTCTTTCTCCCCGACGCCCCCATATCCTACGATCAGGCCGTGACCATCCTCCTGCGGATGCTGGGCTACGGCAGCCGGATCGAGTCCATCTGGCCCGCGGACGCCCGCGCCCTGGCCGCCAAGCTTGACCTGAACGCGGGCCTGGGCGCCTTCACCGGCGGCGGTCCCATCACCCGCGCCCAGGCGGCGCTCCTCTTCCGGAACCTTCTCCTCACCCCCACCGCCTCCGGGGAGATCTACGCCGGCAGTCTGGGCAAGATCAACGAGAACGACATCCTGGTCTCCGTGGGCGGGAGGGCCGGGGACGGCTCCCCCGCCGTGACCCTCTCCTCCGGCTCCGGCCCCGTCAAGCCCGCGGCCAACCTGCCCGCCTCCTTCATGGTGGGCAAGCGCGGCATCTCCGTCCTGGACAGCAGCGGGCGCTTCCTCACCTTCATCCCCGAGCGCGGCGGCTCCAGCCGGACCGTCACCGTGGAGCTGGCCGCTCCCACCTCCATCACCGGCACCGACGGCACGAAGCTGGCCATCCCCTCCGACGCCAAGGTCGTCCGGGACGGCGAGGAGGCCGTCTACGGCCAGGTGTATCCGGGCATCCGGGCCGGCCTGGTCGTCACGGTCTACTACACCGTCTCCGGTGCGGTGGACTTTGTCTACGTGACCGGCAGGACGGCCGCCGAGGCCGGCAAGCCCATGATCGCTGAGATCTCCGGCGCCTCCGCCTTTGACGACATCACCGGCGGCTCCCGGACCTGCACCGTTTTGAGGAACGGCTCCCTGGCGTCGCTCGCGGACCTGAGGTCCTACGACGTGGGCATGTATTCCGCCGGCTCCGACACCCTGTATGTCTCGGATTTCCGCATGACCTGCGTTTACTCCGACGCCTGGCCCAACGTCCTGGCCCCCACTAAGGTCACTCTGATGGGCCATGAGTTCGAGCTTTTGGAGAGCGCCCAGGCGGGGCTGGAGGACGTGAAGCTCGGCGCCCTCGTCACCGCCCTCTTTACCCCCGACGGCCGGGTGGCGGCGCTGCTGCCCATGAACACGGTGCGCGCCACCGCCATGGGCTTCATTCACCCCGGCGCCGAGGGCCAGAAGGTCACCATCGACCTGATCAACGCCCCCGACGGCCTCACCTCCGTCAGCGGCACCCTCACCTCCAGCTATAAGCCCGAGCTCTTTGAGAGCTGGCCCGTGTTTTTCAACACAGGCCTTGAGCGGCGCGCGGGCGGAGACGAGGAGATTCTCTACATCACCCGGGATACCGGGGCCGGCTCCGGCGAGCTTGATCTCTCCGCCCGGACCGTGGGCGGGGCCGCCATTGCCAGCGGCGCGCTCATCTATGAAAGAGTGGGCACCAGCGGCCTTACCCCCATCTCCCTGGCCGACATCACCGCCGCCTCGGTCCCCGCCGGGAAGGTCGCCTACACCCACCGGAACAACGGGGGGAAGGTCGATATCCTGATCCTCGACGACGTCACCGGCGACCGGTACGTCTACGGCCTGATCCGCAACGAGATCCGGCAGACCGACTCCTTCGGGGGCGGCGCCGTCAGCAACAACGTGATCACCGTCCTCTACGGCGAGGGGGAGAACGACCGGGTCGAGGTGGTTGGCTCCGCCGTCATGCCCAACGGGAGCTTCGGCGGCGTGGCCGTCTCCAAGGATTCCGTGGGCTCCTATAAGGGCTGCGCGGCCATCGCCTCCATGACCGAGATCGCCTCCGTCTCCCAGGCCTGCTTCAACGCCTCCGCCCTCCGCTTTGTCCGGGGCGACGTGGAGCTGGCCATCGCGCCAGATGTGAAATGCTACAACGCCGCCACCGGCAAATGGTTCAGCAGCCTTACGGAGTGCCTGATGTCCTCCAACTCCTTCTCCGTCTGGTATGACCGCAGCCCCGAGACCGGCGGCAAGATCCGGATCATCGTGGCCAACTGATACAAAGCATCGGGCCGGGATCAACTCCCGGCCCGATATTTTTGTTTTTATCTCACCGCCAGCTCCCGGCCGGCCTCGGGGACGTCCGCCTCCTCCAGTCCGGGGATGGCTATGGCCCTGGCGGGGGCGATGGTGGAGATGGCGTGCTTGTATACCATCTGCTGCTTGCCCTCGCTTTCCAGCAGGACCGTAAAGTTGTCGTAGCCCAGCACTGTGCCGCGCATCTGGAACCCATTCACCAGGAACACCGTGAGCGGCGCGCGCCGGCGCCGCGCCTCGTTTAAAAAGGAATCCTGTAGATTTAGTGCTTTTATCATATGTAAGCCGCCTTTCTTCGGGGTCGCGCCCCTTATTTAGGCTTACAGTTTATACCAGTCCCTCCGCAAAATCCGTCGAAAGCGCAAGGGCCCTCTCAAAATCCGGCGGTTCCTCCAGGTCGATCCTCAGGGCCCCCTCGTAGCGCCTGCACCAGCTGATCTGGCGCTTGGCGTAGCGCCGCGACTCCCGCTTGATCGTCTCCACCGCCTCCCGGACGGACACGTCCCCCCGGACGGCGGCGCACAGCTCCTTGTAGCCGATAGCCTGCATGGCCGTGTGCTCCGGGGTGAGGCCTCGGGAGAGGAGCGTCCTGACCTCCTCCAGGAGGCCGCGCTCCATCATCTCGTCCACCCGCCGGTCGATCCGCTCATAGAGCGCGGCCCGGTCGGCGTAGTTGAGGACGATGATCCTCGCGTCGAACCGGGGCGGGGCCGACCGGGTGGCCTCATCGTGGGCCGAGATGCTCCCGCCCTGGGCGGCGATCTCAAGGGCCCGGACGATGCGTTTTTTGTCGTTGGGGTGGAGCTTGCCGGCTCTCTCCGGATCGGTCCGGGCCAGCTCCTCCAGCAGGGCCTGCCCGCCCAGCGCGTCAAAGCGCGCCCCGATCCGGGCCCGCAGCGCCCCGTCCTCCGGTCTCGGCGCGAAGTCCCGGCCGGAGATCAGCGACTCGATATAGAGCCCCGTGCCCCCCACCACCACGGGCAGCCGGCCCCGGGCCAGAATCTCCCCGCAGACCCGCGCGGCCTCCCGCACGTACAGCGACACGGAGTAGGGCTCAAAGGGGCTGGCCACGTCCAGCATGTGGTGGGGGATCCCTCCCCTCTCGTCGGGGGTGGGCTTGGCCGTGCCCACGTCCATATACCGATAGACCTGCATGGAATCGGCGGAGACCACCTCTCCGCCGATCCGCCTGCACAGCTCCACGCCCAGGCGCGTCTTGCCCGTGGCCGTGGGGCCGGTTATGACCAATATCCTTCCGCTCATGCGCGTTTAAAGCTCCTGTCCAGCTGATTCTTCGTAAGCTCCACGCTCACGGGGCGGCCGTGGGGGCAGTATTTCACCTCGCCGGAGAGGACCCGGTCGATGAGGCCCGTCAGCTCCTCCGGCTCGGAGCGTCTGCCCGCCTTGATGGCCGCCTTGCAGGCCACGGTGTGCAGGATATCGTCCCGCATGGCCTCCACGTCCCGCCGGCCCCCGGTCCTGAGCTTGGAGGCGATCTCCTCCAGCATCCCGGCCGGGTCGCTCAGGTCCATGTCAATGGGAACCTGGCGGATGGCCAGGCTCCCGCCGCCGAAGTCCTCCAGCTCAAAGCCCAGTTCTGAAAGGACCTCCGCGTTCTCCTCCAGGATATCCGCCGTCTCGCCGGTCAGGTCGCAGATGACGGGGCTCAGGAGCATCTGGCCGGTCGTCTCCCGCTTCTGGCTCCTGAGTCTGTCAAAGAGGATCCGCTCGTGGGCGGCGTGCTTGTCGATGAGGAAAAGGCTGTCCCCCCGCTCCACGATGACATAGGTGTCCAGGGCCTCCCCCACGTACCGCCAGTCCCGCCGGGGGGCGGGGGCAGGGGCGGGCCCTGGCTCGGGCATGGGCGCCGGGGGCATGGGGATGCGGGTCTGGTCCGGGACCCGGACGCTCTCGCGCAGCTCCACGCCGCCGGCCCGCTCCCAGCCGGCGGACACGGCCGATCCGGCGGAGACATGGCGGAAAAAACCGCCGGAGGGGGCGGCCTTCCCGGTGGAAAAGCCCGCTCCGTCCGGCCCGGAGGGCCGGTCCCACCGGGTCTCCCCGGAGGCGTGGCCGCGGGTGACCTGGTCGGTGCTTTTGGAGATGGTCAGCTCCTTCGGCCCCTCCTCCCGCTCCAGCGCGCCCCGGACGGCCCAGTAGACCGCGTCAAAGATCTGACGCTCGTCAGAAAAACGCACCTCCAGCTTGGTGGGGTGGACGTTCACGTCCACCGCGCCCGCGGGCATCCGCACGTCGATGAGGCAGACGGGGAAGCGCCCGGTGAAAAGGGAGTTCTTGTAGGCCTGCTCCACGGCGGCCTGGAGGAGCTTGGATTTGATGAAGCGCCCGTTGATGAAGAAAAACTGCCAGGAACGGTTGCCCCGGGCCGCGGCGGGGGTGGAGACGTACCCGGACACCTCAAGGGCGTCGGCCCTGTTGCGCACCTCCAGAAGGCCCCTGGCGAAGTCCCGGCCCAGGGTGCAGTAGGCCGCGGACTGGAGCCGGCCATCGCCGGGGGTGTGGTATTCCTCCCGGCCGTCCCGGATGTACCGGACGGACACCTCCGGGTGGGAGAGGGCCAGCCGCACCACGGCGGTGGCCACGGCGCTGGCCTCGGCCCTGTCGTTTTTCATGAATTTCTGCCGGGCCGGCGTGTTGAAGAAGAGATCCCGGACGATGATGGTCGTCCCCTCCGGCGTGCCCACCGGGGATCGACCCGTCCGGACGCCGGCCTCCAGCAAAAGACGCACGCCCTCGTCCTCCCCCCGCTCCCGGGTGCGGATCTCGATCCGGGAGACGCTGGCAATGGCCGCCAGGGCCTCGCCCCGGAAGCCCAGCGTGCCGATGGCTGCCAGATCCTCCTCCGTGCGCAGCTTAGACGTGGCGTGGCGCAGAAAGGCCGTCTCCACGTCCTCCCGGGCGATGCCGCAGCCGTCGTCGGTGACCCGTATCATGGTCATGCCGCCGGACTCGATCTCCACCGTGATGCTCTTCGCGCCGGCATCCACGCTGTTTTCCGTGAGCTCCTTGACGACGGAGGCCGGTCTTTCCACCACCTCGCCGGCGGCAATGAGGTCGGCCAGGTGCTGGGACATTTCAATGATTTTCGGCATGGGTGATCATCTCTTTCGGGTGTATCGGTAAAAAGCGCTCAGCGGTATATCCGGGGGATCCCCTTGACGTTCACGGGGTCCACGTCCATGGTGACCACATCGCCCACCTGGCACTTGAGGTCCGTGACGTCCAGGATGGTGTGCATCATCCCCACCTCGCCCACGATCTTGAGCTTCTGGTCGCCCATCTTCACCGTGGGATGCTTTTTCCGGGAGCGGATGAGGTCCAGAAGGCTCTGCCCCTGCTCCCGGCGGGCGATGTTGAAGCCGTGGTAATATCCCACGGACACCACGGCCAGCCGGGCCGGCTTTTTGAGGACCACGTTCCCCACCCGGTGGCCCTTGGGGAACCAGCCCACCTCCTCCAGACCGGCCTCGATGGCGCCGACCCGTGTCAGCCCCGGGGCCGCGCCCCCCGCCACCCGGCCGGAGAACGCGGTGCCGACGCGGACCGCGTCCATCAGGTCAAAGTCGTAGCGGAACAGGGCCGCCGAGTCGCTGATGGAGGCCAGGCCCGTCTCATACCCCATGGAGTGGAGGGTCGAGAGGACGGACTTGAAGCTCTCCAGCTGCTGGAGGGTCGTCTTTTTGCTCTTCCAGGACTGGGCGTAGGTGGAAAAGACCCCCACCACGGCCAGATTGGGCATGTAGCGGTAGATGGAGGCGATCTTCTCCGTCTCCGTGGCGATAAAGCCGTAGCGGCCCAGGCCCGTGTCGATCTTGATCTGCACCTCGCAGACGGTCTTGCGGGCCTCGGCCAGGGCGTTCAGGACTACCGCGGCCTCATAGGAGCCGACGGTGCACACCACGCCCAGGTCCATAAGCTCCCCCAGCTCCTTCTCGTCGGCGGTGGAGCGGAGCATCATCAGCGTCTCCTCGGTGAAGCCCGCGGCCCGGAGGGCGTCGGCGTCCCGGGGATCGGAAACGGCGAAGCAGCGCACCCCCTCCTCCCGGAGGAGCTTTGCCGTGGTCACCAGCCCCATCCCGAAGGCGTCCCCGGTTAGGTCGGCCCAGATCTGCGCCCCCCGGGCCCGGGTCTTGACGGCGGCCAGGTTCGCCTTTATGGCTTTCTTGTCTATGACAAGGTTCTTCATGTCTGCACCCCCTGAACGGCAAAGAGCCTGATTTTTCCTACACGATTTATTATACAATATGCGGCTTGTAAATTCCAGAATTATTTGATAAAATACCTGTATATTTTGTACATCGGAGAGTAACGCCGTGAGCATTTCAAGAACTGTCATATCCGACGGGGAGATCGCCCGTCAGGAACGCTTCATGGAGGAGGCCGCCGAGCTCATCGCCTCCCGGGAGTCCCCCGCCTACGCCCTGGTGGACACCTACGGGTGCCAGCAGAACGAGGCGGACAGCGAAAAGCTCCGGGGGATGCTGGTGAGGATGGGCTACACCCTCACCCGGGACGCGGCGGAGGCGGACGTCATCGTCATCAACACCTGCGCCGTCCGGGAGCACGCCGAGCAGCGGGTCCTGGGCAACGTGGGCGCCCTGACCCACACCAAAAAAGCAAAGCCCGATCAGATCATCTGCCTTTGCGGGTGCATGATGCAGCAGGCCGGCATGGCGGAGAAGATCAAAGCGTCCTACCGCCACGTCTCCCTGGTCTTCGGGCCCCACGTCCTGTGGCGGTTCCCGGAGTACCTTCTGAAGCTCCTGCGGGACGGCGGGCGTATCTTCGCCACGGACGCCTCCGACGGCGTCATCGCCGAGGGCCTCCCCTCGGTGCGGGACAGCGCCGTCAAGGCGTGGCTGCCCATTATGTACGGGTGCAACAACTTCTGCTCCTACTGCATCGTCCCCCACGTCCGCGGGCGGGAGCGCTCCCGGGCCCCCGGGGACGTCCTGGCGGAGGCCCGCAGGCTCGTGGAGGCCGGGTACAAGGACCTGACGCTCCTGGGCCAGAACGTCAACTCCTACGGGAAGGGCCTCCCGGAAACTGTGGACTTCTCCGACCTTTTGGAGAGGATCAACGCCATCCCCGGCGATTTCCTCATCCGCTTTATGACGAGCCACCCCCGGGACGCCGGGGAGAAGCTCTTTTCCACCATGGCCCGGTGCGAAAAATGCGCCCGGCACATCCACCTCCCCTTCCAGTCCGGCTCCGACCGGGTCCTCTCGGCCATGAACCGGCACTACACGCGGGAGGACTACCTGGCGCTTGTCCGTATGGCGCGGCAGTATATGCCGGACCTGGTGCTGACCAGCGACGTGATCGTGGGCTTCCCCGGGGAGACGGAGGAGGAATTTGAGGACACCCTCTCCCTCGTCTCCGAGGTGGGCTTTGACGCCCTCTTCACCTTCATCTTCTCCCCCCGTGTGGGGACCCCGGCGGCGTCCATGCCCGACCCCTTCACCCGCGAGGAGAAGCAGCGGCGCTTCGACCGGCTCGTCGCACTTCAGAACGCCGTCTCCGAAAAGCGCCACGCCGCCTATGTGGGCTCCGTTCAGCGGGTGCTCGTTGACGGGCGGGAGGGGGAGTACCTCACCTCCCGCACCTCCGGCGGGCGGCTCGTCAGGCTCCGCGGCGGCGATAAGCTCATCGGCACGTTCCGGTCCGTGGAGATCACCGGCAGCAATACCTGGGCTCTTTACGGAGAGCTGCGAGAGGAGGATTGACCGTGGCGGACGGCGGCAAGGATCTTTACGTCATCAGGAACGACCAGAAATTTGAGGACATGACCCCCATGATGCGCCAGTATTACGACATCAAAACGGGTCATCAGGACTGCATCCTCTTCTTCCGTCTGGGCGATTTTTATGAGATGTTCGGCGCGGATGCCCGGACGGTCTCGAAGGAGCTGGATCTGGCCCTCACCAGCCGTGACCGCTCCAAGGAGAACCCGGAGGACCGGGAGCCCATGTGCGGCATCCCCTACCACTCCTCCGCCGCCTATATCGGGCGGCTCATACAGCGGGGCTACAAGGTGGCCATCTGCGAGCAGATGGAGGACCCCGCCACCGCCAAGGGGCTGGTGCAGCGGGGCGTGGTGCGCATCATCACCCCCGGCACGGTGACGGACGCGGAGATGCTCTACACCGATCAGGCCAACTACATATGCTCCGTCTACCGGGACCACGCCGGCGCGGCGGTGTGCTTCTGCGATGTCTCCACCGGCTACATGACCGCCCGGTCCCTGCCCAACGGCGAGAACGCCGGCATCTACAACGAGATCGCCCGCTACCTGCCCGTGGAGGCCCTTCTCTGCCCCGCGGCGCTGGAGGACGAGGAGCTGGTGACCCGGCTCAGGACGGTCTATGAGTGCCTCATCGCCGGGGAGGGCAGCCACTTTGAGTACGCCCCCTGCGTCACCAGGGTCCTCCAGCAGTTCAAGGCCGGCTCCCTGGAGGAGCTGGGCCTTGCCGGGGAGCCCCAGACGGTCATGGCGGTGGGCGGCCTCCTCTCCTACATCCTGGACACTCAGCGCACGGACATGTCCTATATCCGGGAGCTGGATTTCTACACCGGGGGGCGCTATATGGAGCTGGACCCCCAGACCTTCCGGAACCTGGAGCTCATCCGTTCCCTGCGGACCCAGGAGAAGCGCGGGAGCCTGCTCTGGACCATGGACCGGACCCGCACCCCCATGGGCGCGCGGCTCATCCGCTCCTGGGTGGCGCGCCCGCTCCTCTCCCCCGCGGCCATCAACCGGCGGCTCTCCGCCGTCAACGAGCTTTTTGAGGACAATGTGGGCCGCCCGGAGCTGGCGGAGGCCTTAAAGCCCGTGGGCGACATGGAGCGCATCATCGGCAAGGCCGTTTACGGCACGGCAAGCCCCCGGGATCTGCTGTCCCTGTCCGTTTCCATCGCCGCCATCCCGGCCCTGAAGGAGCTCCTGGCCGGCAAGAGCTCGGCCATGCTCTCCGCCCTGCGGGACATGGACGGCCTGGCGGATCTGCGGGACCTGATCGACAGGACCGTCTGCGACGACCCTCCCATCCTCATCCGCGAAGGCGGCATCCTCCGCCCCGGCTTTGACCGGGAGGTGGACCGGCTCCGCTCCCTCCTGGGGGGCAGCCGGCAGGCCCTGGCGGACATCGAGGCCCGGGAAAAGGCCCGCACCGGCAAAAAGCTCCGGGTCAGCTACAACAAGGTCTTCGGCTACTATATCGAGATCCCCCGCTCCCAGTCTGAGGACGTCCCGGAGGACTATATCCGCAAGCAGACGCTGGTCAACTGTGAGCGCTTCATCACCGAGGAGCTCAAGAACCTGGAGTCCGAGCTGCTCAGCGCCCGGGAGCGGGTGAACGATCTGGAATTCCGGCTCTTCACCGAGCTTCGCGAAAAGATCGCCGCGGCCGTGTCCCGAGTGCAGGAGACGGCCTCCGCCATCGCGGAGCTTGACGTCCTCTGCTCCCTGGCCCAGTGCGCGGTGGACAGCGGCTGGACAAGGCCGGAGATCACCGCGGACGGCCGCATCGACATCGTGGACGGCCGCCACCCGGTGGTGGAAAAGATGCAGAAGGGCACCCTCTTCGTCCCCAACGACACGCACCTGGACACCGCGGACGCCGCCACCGCCATCATCACCGGCCCCAACATGGCCGGCAAGTCCACCTACATGCGCCAGACGGCGCTCATCGTCCTCATGGCCCAGATGGGCTCCTTCGTGCCGGCCAGGTCGGCCCGCATCGGCATCGTGGACCGGGTCTTCACCCGCATCGGCGCCTCCGACGACCTCTCGGGCGGCATGTCCACCTTCATGGTGGAGATGAGCGAGGTGGCGGACATCCTGAAAAACGCCACGAACCGGTCCCTGCTGATCCTGGACGAGATCGGCCGCGGCACCTCCACCTACGACGGCCTGGCCGTGGCCCGGGCGGTGCTGGAGCACTGCGCCGACAAGCGGAAGCTGGGGGCCAAGACCATGTTCGCCACCCACTACCATGAGCTGACGGAGCTGGAGGGCGCCATCCCCGGCGTCAAAAACTACAACATCACTGCCAAGAAGCGGGGCGACGACATCATCTTCCTCCGGAAGATCGTCCCCGGCGGCGCGGACGACAGCTACGGGGTGGAGGTGGCCAAGCTGGCCGGCGTCCCGGAGAACGTGATCCGCCGGGCCCGCGCCATCCTGGCCGGCCTTGTGGCCGGGACCCCGTCCGGCGGGCCCGTAAAGCCCGTACAGGCCGAGGAGGACCGGATGGAGCAGGTGTCCCTCGAGTCCATGGCCGGGGATGAGATCACCCGGGCCCTGCGGAGCGTGGATCTCAACACCATCACCCCCCTGGAGGCGCTGAACCTCCTATTTGAACTGAAAAAGAAGGTTGACCAATGACAGCGAAAAGAACCGGCGGTTTCCGCCACCCCATGAATCAGGTGGAGTGCATCGTGGGCTGGATGTATGTGTTCGTCCACGTCTTCGCCATGCCCTTCATCCTCTCCGCCCTCAACGTCCACGTCTTCCCGGCGCTGGGCTTTCAGCTCGGCTCCACGTGGCTCAATCTGCTCTACTACGCCGTGGGCTTCTTCTTCCTGCTGGGCTTCCTCTTCCACTTTTTAAAGGAGTCCTTCGCCGATATGTGCGGGAGCTTCATGGACACGGTGGTCGCCGTGCTGGTGGGCTTTGTGGCGTATATCTTCCTGTCGGGGCTGGTGAATTTTCTCCTGAGCTTCTTCCTCAGCGACCTGACCAACCCCAACACCGCCGCCGTCAATCAGATCACAAAGCTCAACCCCAACAGGATGGTGGTCATCGGCGTCCTGCTGGCCCCGGTGGTGGAGGAGACTCTGTTCCGCGGCGTGGTCTTCGGGACGCTCCACCGCAAAAATGTCCTGCTGGCCTACCTGGTGTCCACCCTCTTCTTCTCCTTCTACCACCTCTGGCAGGACATCGTCCTCAACTTCTCCCCCTCCATGCTCCTCTACCTCTTGCAATACGCCCCCGCGGGCATCGTCCTGGGCTGGGTCTACTCCCACTCCCGCACCGTCTGGGCGCCGGTGTTCCTCCATATGATCATCAACTATGTATCCATCTCGGTGACCATCGGCTGACCTCCCCGCGGAAACGGCGGGACCCCCCTATAAAGACTTTGCCGGTCGGGGCCAAAGGGCCCCGGCCGGCATCCTTTATCTTCTTGGCAGATACTGGGTCGGATCGGCGGTCTCGCCGTTCACGGTCATGGAAAAGTGCAGGTGGGGCGCCTCGTTGGTCTCGCCCAGGGCCGTGCTGCCCACGGAGCCGATGACGGAGCTCATGGTCACGGCGTCGCCCTCCTTGACGGTGGGCTCCCCGGCCAGATTGGAGCAGGTGCTGACCACCCCGGCGCCGTGGTCGATCACCACCGTGGTGCCGTAGAGGTCGTCGGTGTAGACCCTGACCACCGTGCCGTTGGCGCAGCTCAGGACCTTCGTCCCCTTGCGGGCGGCGATGTCGATGCCGTCATGGGTGCGCCAGTCGCCCATTGTGCGGTTGTAGATCAGGTCCCGGGGCGAATACTCCGCCGTCACCTCTCCGCTGACGGGCCATACGAAGGTCAGGTCCCCCGGGCTCATCGCCGCGCCCGGCGCGGGCTCGTCCCCGTCGGACTTGTCGGGCTCCTCCTGCTCGGGCGTGACGTCCGCTTTCCCGGGCGGATCCTGTACGGTCAGGGCCCCGGCATCCTTCTTGGGCTCGTTGGGCGCGGGCGTCAGCCCGTCCTCGGGCGGGATGTGCTCGGACCCCGGGTCGGTGTCCGCAGGGCCGGGATCCTCCGGCGTCTGCGATGTCTGCGGCGTCACCGTGCCGCTCATGGTGTTCACATAGTCCCCCTCATCGTCGGGCGCCAGCGGCGAGAACCGCGAAAACAGCAGCAGCCACGCCGATACGCCGATCACGGCGATACACAGGAAAAGGACTATGTAAAAGCCCTTTCCGCCGAGGAACTCGTCAACACGCGTCGAAAAGCTTTTCTTCTCGTGCATCAATATCCTCCCATCCGCGGGTCGCCCCGCGTTCCTTTACGGGGGTATGATGCCCGCGTTTAAGGGAGCTTATACACGAAAAGGAAATTTTTTGTGAAAACGCCGGGCCCGCCGGGAATTTTGGGAAAACGCAATTTCTCCTTGACAACGGGATGTCCCGGTGATACACTGTCCTCAAATCGGCGATGATGGAGAACGAACCGTTCAGGCCGCGCAGAGAGGGGCGCGTTTGGTGGAAGCGCCCTGCGGGGAGGACGGGGAGACCGCTCCGGAGCCGCCCGGGAGGACCGGGACGGGCAGCCCGTTACAGCGGACACAAAGCGACGGATCATTCCGTAAGCAGGGTGGAACCGTGGAGCGTATCGCGCCTCACCCCTGAATCCCAGGGGCGGGGCCTTTTTCTTTGCCCTCCCCCAAAACGAACAGGAGGAAAAACCATGTCCGAAGAAAATCTGTACACCTTTGAAAACCCCGAATACCGCCACACCTACTGGCACTCCTGCTCCCACATCATGGCCCAGGCCGTCAAGCGCCTGTGGCCGGAGGTGAAGCTGGCCATCGGCCCCGCCATCGACGAGGGCTGGTACTACGATCTGGACGCCCCCTTCGCCTTCACCCCGGAGCATTTAGAGCAGATCGAGGCGGAGATGCGCAAGATCTGCAAGGAGAAGCTGAAGATCGAGCGCTTCGAGCTGCCCCGGGAGGAGGCTTTGGCGCTCATGGCCGGCGAGCCCTACAAGATCGAGCTCATCAACGACCTGCCCGCGGACGCCGTCATCAGCTTTTATAAGCAGGGCGAGTTCACAGACCTGTGCGCCGGGCCCCACCTGGACTCCACCGGCCGGGTCAAGGGCAACGCTTTGAAGCTCACCGCCTGCAACGCCGCCTACTGGCGGGGCGACTCCAACCGGGAGACCTTGCAGCGCATCTACGGCGTGGCCTTCCCCAAAAAGGAGGAGCTGGACGCGTACCTTGCCCGCATCGAGGAGGCCAAGCGCCGGGACCACCGGAAATTAGGAAAAGAGCTGGGTCTCTTCATGCTCCGGGACGAGGGCCCCGGCTTCCCCTTCTTCCTTCCAAAGGGCATGGTCCTGCGCAACACGCTTCTGGAATATTGGCGGGAGGTCCACAAGAAATACGGCTACGTGGAGATCTCCACCCCCATTATCCTCAACCGCAAGCTCTGGGAGCGCTCCGGCCACTGGGACCACTACAAGCAGAACATGTACACCACCGTCATCGACGACGAGGACTACGCCATCAAGCCCATGAACTGCCCCGGCGGGATGCTGGTCTACAAGTCCGAGCCCCACTCCTACCGGGATCTGCCCCTGCGGGTGGGCGAGCTGGGTCTGGTCCACCGCCACGAGCTCTCCGGCGCGCTCCACGGCCTTTTCCGGGTCCGCTGCTTCACCCAGGACGACGCCCACGTCTTCATGACCCGGGAGCAGATGCAGGACGTCATCCAGGAGACGGTGCGGCTCTTTGACGAGGTCTATTCCGTCTTCGGCCTCTCCTATGAGATCGAGCTCAGTACCATGCCGGAGGACCACATCGGCTCCGTGGAGGAGTGGGAGCGCAACCAGGAGATTTTGAAGGCCGCCATCACCGCCATGGGCAAGACCTTCACCGTTAACGAGGGCGACGGCGCCTTCTACGGCCCCAAGCTGGACTTCCACCTGGCCGACTCCCTGGGCCGGACCTGGCAGTGCGGCACCATCCAGCTGGACTCCCAGCTCCCCGAGCGGTTTGAGCTGGAGTACACCGGCGAGGACGGCGCGAAGCACCGCCCCGTCATGATCCACCGGGTCGTCCTGGGCTCCATCGAGCGCTTCATCGGCGTCATCACCGAGCACTTCGCCGGCGCCTTCCCCACGTGGCTGGCCCCCGTGCAGGTGCGGATCCTCACCATCACCGGCCGCACCGACGAATACGCCACCCAGCTCTCGCGCAGGCTGGACGCCCTGGGCGTCCGGGCCGAGGCCGACCTGCGCAACGAGAAGCTGGGCAAGAAGATCGTGGAGGCCCGGGCCCAGAAGATCCCGTATCTGCTGGTCGTCGGCGACAAGGAGGCTGAGACCGGTGCCGTGGCCGTCCGCACTTTGGACGGCGACAAGGGCGCCATGCCCTTCGACGACTTCACCGCAAAGCTCATGGAGGAGATCAAGACCCGGTCGAGGGAGAACCTCATCTGACAGCGAAAAAAAGAGGAAGCCCCGCGGCTTCCTCTTTTTCTTTTTTCAAAAGTCCGCTCTTTACCGTTTTTCCTGAAAGAAATCCGTCAGGATCTGCCGGCACTCCCCCTCCAGCACGCCGCCGTAGACCTTTACCTTTCGGTCCAGCGGCTCCATGAAGAGGTTGAAGAGACCCCCGCAGGCGCCGGCCCGGGGGTCCTTCACGCCGTAGCAGACGGCGGAGAGGCGCGCGTTGTAGACCGCCCCGGCGCACATGGGGCAGGGCTCCATGGTGACAAAAAGGGCGCACCCGTCCAGCCTCCGGGCGCCCAGATTTCGGGAAGCGTCCCGGATGGCCTCCACCTCGGCGTGGGCCGTGGCGTCCCTCTCCTCGGTGCGGTTGCGGCCCCGGCCCACGATGTTCCCGGCGCCGTCCACCACCACAGCCCCCACCGGCGTTTCGCCGGCCTCGGCGGCCTGACGGGCGAGCTCCAGCGCCTCGCGCATGTAAAATTCCCGGGTCATGGATCCTCCTTTGCGGTATAAAATCCCTGTCCTTGGGCGATAATACCTTCAAACGAAACCGGGAGGGGTTGCAATGAAGGTATCCGACATTATGAACGATTCCGTGGTGTCCATCTCCGAGGACGAGTCCGTGGCCCTGGCCTCGCGTCTCCTGAGCCGCCACAATGTGGGCTCCCTGCCCGTCTGCGACGGGTCCGGGGCCCTGAGGGGGATGGTCACGGACCGGGACATCGTTCTCCGGTGTGTGGCCACCGACAGGAGTCCCCGGGAGACCAGCGTGGGGGAGATCATGACCCGCAGCCTGGTCACCGTGAACCCCGGCGACGACGCCGGACGGGCCGGCGAGCTCATGGGCTCCGCCCAGGTGCGGAGGCTCCCTGTCACGGAGGGCGGCCGGCTGGTGGGCATCGTGAGCCTCGGGGATATGGCGAAGGTGGCCCTGCTGAACGACGAGTCCGGTCGGGCGCTGACCCAGATCTCGGAGAACCTGCGAATGCGTTGAATCAGATCCCTTCCGGGGGCCTCGGCCCCCGGAAGATTTTTTATGGCCTCGGCCCCCGGAAGGTTTTTTTACGGTCTTAAGCCCATGCCGCCCTCCAGGGTGAGCGTCTCGCCCGAGAGGTATTTGAAATCCTCGGTGGCGAGCCGAACGCACACCCGGCCGATCTCCGTCTCGGGGTCGCCGTAGTGGCCCATGGGCGGCATGTGGACGTTGGCCTTGAAGGCATCGGGGTAGGAGTCCCGGAAGCTCTCCAGCTGGGCCGTCCAGGCCAGCGGGCAGATGACGTTGACGTTGATGCCGTCCTTTCCCCACTCGGTGGCGGCCACCCGGGACAGGCCCCGGATGCCCTCCTTGGCGGCGGCGTAGGCGCACTGGCCGTAATTGCCGAAGAGCCCCGCGCCGGAGGCGAAGTTGATGACGCTCCCCCGGGTCTCCTTCAAAAACGGATAGCAGGCCCTCATGTAATAGAAGGCGCTGTAAAGCCCGGAGTAGAGGGCCAGATCGAACTGCTCGGTGGTGTGGTCGGCCAGCGTCACGCCGGAGGCCGAGGCCTGGGCGTTGTTGATGAGCACGTCGATGCGGCCGAACTGCGCGACTGTCCCGTCCACCACCCGCTTCACCGTGGCCTCATTGTCCGCCCCGGCGCTGATGTCCGCCTGGACCGGCAGGACGCGGACGGCGTAGAGCCTCTCCAGCTCCTCCTTGGCGTCCGTGAGCTTTTTCACGTTCCGGCCCGTGAGGACCAGGTTGGCCCCCTCCTTGGCGAAGGCGATGGCTATGCCGTAGCCGATGGAGCCGGCCGAGCCGTCCTTCAGGGCCGCGCGGCCTCCTCCGGTGATGATGACTGTTTTTCCTGTGAGCTCGCCCATTTTTATACCTCCCTGAAATGATGTTCTGAAACGATCTTCACGATCTGCCTGAGATCTCCCACGATATGTTCCTCCCGGCCCGTGGGCACGGCCGGACTGGCGGGCGGGAGAAACAGGATCCCCCGGACGCCGGCGTTTCCGGCGCACTCCATGTCGATGGGCCGGTCGCCGATGTAAAAGGTATCACGTCTGTCCAGCCCGTGGAGCTCCACGAGCCAGTCGATCCCGTCCGGGGCGGGCTTGCGGGGAAGTCCCGCCTCGGAGGTGAGCGCGTCGGTGAAATAGCCCAGGACGCCGTGGCGCCGGAGCACGTCCAGAGAGGCCCGGTTGTTGTGGGTGTAGACCAGGTTCATGTATCCCGCCTCATGCAGTGCCCTCAGCGTCTCCGCCGCGCCGTCCGTAAGCTCCAGCTCGCCGTAACGCGCCGTGTCCAGGCTGTCCACCCGGCGCCACAGAGCCTCCGGGTCCAGCCCCCGCTCCGCGCCGATCTCCCGGAGCACGCTCAGCACCGAGCCCGCGATCAGGCGGCGGTGGAGCTCCCGGCGGTCCACCTGCACCCCGGCCTCGGCCAGCGCCCGGGAGGTGCCGTCCAGGATCACGCCGTAGGAGTCCAGCAGGGTCCCGTCCAGGTCCCAAATGAGGGCCGTCATCGAAGCTGTCTCCTGCGCGAAAGGTTCAGCGGTCCCTCCTGCATCTGGCCGATGACATCCAGCGACTTGCCCAGGCCGTGGGCCACGCACATGTCCGCGTCGTCGGCGATGCGCGTCCCGATGCTGGTGGAGCTCTCGATGAGCCGGTCAAAGCCCCAGATCAGGGCCCCGCCGCCGGTGACCACGATGCCGTTTTCGGAGATGTCCGCCACCAGCTCCGGGGGCGTGTTCTCCAGCACGTTGTGGATGGCCTCCAGGATCTGCTGGGACACCTCGTCAAAGGCCTCGATGGTCTCCGTGGAGCTGATGGACACCATCCGGGGAAGCCCGGTCATCAGGCAGCGGCCCTTCACCTCCACGCTCATCTCGTCGGAGCGCGGGAACACACAGCCGATGGACTTTTTCAGCTCCTCGGCGGTGTTCTTGCCGATGAGCAGGTTGTGCTTTTTCCGGATATACTTGATGATGGCCTCGTCAAAGGCGTCGCCGGCGGTCTTGATGGACTCCGACTGCACCACGCCCGACAGGGAGATGACGGCGATGTCCGTGGTCCCCGCGCCCACTTCCACCACCATATGGCCCTCCGCCTTGGAGATGTCCACCCCCGCGCCGAGAGCCGCCGCCACGGGGGACTCCAGGAGGTACACCTTCCTGGCGCCGGCCCGGATTCCCGCGTCGATGACGGCGCGCTCCTCCACCTCCGTGATCCCGGAGGGGACGGAGATGAGCAGCCGGGGCTTGAAGAGGCTGAAGGAGATGACGTTGCGCAAAAGCTCCCTGATCATCCTCTCCGTCATGTCGAAGTCCGAGATGACGCCCCCCTGCAGGGGGTGGATGGCCACGATGTTCCCGGGGGTGCGCCCCAGCATCCTCTGGGCCGCCGCCCCCACCTTCAGAAGCCGGCCGGTATTCTTGTCCATGGCCACCACCGAGGGCTCCCGGGTCACGATGCCCTTGCCCCTGACGGCCACGGCCACCGTGGCGGTGCCCAGGTCTATCCCGATATCACGTCCAAAAAGCATTTTGTCTGACCTCCGAGTCAAAAGTCTGTATCACACGGGCCCGCCGTGCCCGCAAGGGGGACGGCCCGGCGCCGTTTTTTCCGTTATATCCATATTCCATCCGTGTTTATGGATAGTATACCCAATTTTACCGGTCCTTTTTCCACCTGTTTGCCGAGGGGGCCGCCGCCGCGACGGCGCAGACCACCTCCGCCGCCCCGGCCATCAGGAGGGTCCTGGCGCACTCGGAAAGAGTAGCGCCGGTGGTGCGGATGTCGTCGATGAGCAGGACACGCCTGCCCCGCACAAGGCCCGGATCCGTGACCGCGTACGCGCCCAGCACGTTGGCGGCGCGGCCCTCGGGCGTCCGGACGGTGGAATTGGCCGGCGTGTGGCGGATCTTCCGCAGGGCGCGTACAGGCGTCACGCCCAGCCTCCCCGCCGTCTCCCGGCAAAGCAGCTCCGACTGGTCGAAGCCCCGCGCCCTCAGCCTTCTGGCGCTGATCGGCACCCAGGTGACGGTGTCGAATTCCCCGGCCAGCTCCTCCCGGACCGTCTGGGCCATGAGCTCCCCCAGGCCCACGGCGCGTCCGCGCTTTCCCCGGAACTTGAAGCCCAGCAGGGCGGAGCGGACGGTGCCCGTATAATAGAGCGGCGCGACGCACCTTGAGAAAAACTCCCCGTGTCCGCGGATCTCCCCACACCGGGGCAGTCCCTCCCGGCAGGAGGGGCAGATCCATCCCTCGTCCAGGATCCTCCGGCAGAACATGCACCGGGGCGGGAACAGGAGGGACGCGACGCGGCCGGGGAGGCCCATCAGCCTACCTCCCCGCACAGGCGGGCGCGAAGCCCCGAATATCTTCTGGCACGCCGGTCATTGGCCACCATGGCGGAGAACACATCCGGCCCTCCGGCCACCACCAGGAGCTCCCGGGCCCTTGTGACGGCGGTGTACAGCACGCTCCTGGTCACCAGCCCCGGGGGGCACCTGGGCAGGGCCAGGACCACCGCCCGGTACTCGCTGCCCTGGGCCTTGTGGACGGTGACGGCGTAGGCCAGCTCCAGCTCGGTCATGGAGTCGAAGGGGTAGAGCACCAGCCGCTCGTCAAAGCGTATGGCCGCCACCTGGGCGCCCTCGTCCATGTCCTCTATGTAGCCCACGTCGCCGTTGTAGATGCCGTACCCCGGCTCCCGCGGGCCGGATCCTTCCCCGTCTCCGCCGCCTCCGGGGCCGTCCGGCCACCCGTCTCCGCCGCTATGGGGAAGGCCCGGCTCCCCCTGGCCTCTACCCTCGCTCCCCCCCGCCTTTGGGGGGGCTTCGGGCGGCTGTCTTGTCCACATGATGTCATAATTGTTCCGTGTCTGCATCACCCGGTCGCCCACTCTGAAGGTGACCGGCCCCACGGTCTTCTCCTTTTTCCCCGGCGCGGCGGGGTTCAGGGCCTCCTGAACGGCCAGGTTCAGCGCCCAGGTCCCGCCGCCGTACTTGCGGGAGGGGGAGAGGATCTGGATCTCCCGGGCCGGGATGCCCATGTTTTGGGGCAGTCTCCGGGAGACCAGCTCCGTCACGGTGGCGGTGATGCTCTCGGCCTCCGCGCGCTTCAGGAAGAAGAAGTCCCCGCCCTCGTTTTTCAGGGGCGGCACCTGGCCGGAGTTGATGCTGTGGGCGTTTTTCACGATGTCGCTGCACTTGGCCTGGCGGAAGATGTCCGTCAGGGCCACCACCGGCGCCACGCCGCTGCGGATGATGTCCCCGAAGACGTTCCCCGGCCCCACGCTGGGCAGCTGGTCGGCGTCGCCCACCAGCACCAGCCGGCAGTCCGGGGGCATGGCGTCCAGCAGCGCCGCCATGAGCTTTATATCCACCATGCTCGTCTCGTCCAGTATGACGGCGTCACATTCCAGGGGATCCGCGGCGCACTTTTCAAATTCCCGCTCCCCGGCCTCCGGCATCCCCGCGCCCAGCAGGCGGTGGACGGTCTGGGCCTCGCGGCCCGTCAGCTCGGAGAGGCGCTTGGCCGCCCGGCCCGTGGGGGCCGTGAGCAGCGTGGCCAGGCCCATCCGGTCGTAGAGCTCCAATATCCCCCGCACCGTGGTGGTCTTGCCCGTGCCCGGGCCGCCGGTGAGCACCGTCACCCGGCCGGAGGCGGCCAGCTCCAGGGCCATGCGCTGCTTGTCCGCGAAGCGCAGGCCGCAGGCCCGCTCACACCGCTCCACCAGGGCCTTCAGCCCCGGGACCTGATCCACGGGGGTCCTCACCATCCGCAGGATCCGGCCGGCCACGCTCTCCTCGGCCTCGTACATATCCCGCATGTAGACCGCCTCCACGGTGGTGACCCGCTCCGACACCAGCTCCCCCAGGGCTATCATGTCCTCCGCCGTCCGCTCCACGGGGTCGGGGTCGATCTCCAGCAGCTGCGCCGCGGCGGCGCAGAGCTTGTCCCCGGGCAGAAAGACGTGGCCGTTGCCCTCGTTGTGCCGCAGCTCAAAGACGATGGCCGCCCGGACCCGCTCGGAGGCGTCCGCGGCAAAGCCCAGCTTGCGGGCGAGGGCGTCGGCGGTGAAAAAGTCAAGGCCCAGCTCCTCGCCGGCGAGGAGGTAGGGATTGCGGATGATCTCACTCTCCGCCTCGTCGCCGTAGAGGCGCCAGAGGCGCACGGCGGCCACGGGCTTCACCCCGTTGTCCACCAGAAACTCCATGAGCCGGCGCATCCCCGTCTGCTCCCGGAACCGCTGGGAGATGGCCGCGGCCTTTTTTTCGGTGATGCCGCGGATCCCGGCCAGCTCCTCCGGGGAATTTTCGATGACGTCCAGGCTCCTGGCGCCGAAGGCCTCCACGATGAGCCGGGCCATTTTGGCCCCCACGCCCCGGATGGCGCCGGAGGCCAGATAATCGTAGATGGCGGCGCTGCCCTCGGGGAGGAAGCGCTCGGCGTGCTCGGCCTTGAACTGCTGGCCGTAGGCGGCGTGGCTGGTCCAGCCGCCGTAGAGGCGCAGGCCCTCCCCCGGCGCCACGCCGGGGAGGGTCCCCACGCAGGTGACCGTCTCCTCCCCCACGCCCAGGCGCAGCACGGTGTAGCCGTTTTCAGGGTTCTGGAACACCACGGCTCTGACCGTCCCCTCGATCGCCGCAAGCACTTTCTCTTCCATGAAGCCTCCTCAGTTCCTCCGTAAGATCTTTGACATCCGTAAGCTCCGCGCCGTATCTCAGCGCCAATATCTCCGCCCGGCGCAGAGCCTCCCGGCTCAGGCCGCCGCTGACTATGTAGACAGCGCCCCGCCGGGACACGGCGTCCCGGACGGCCCACTCCAGCCCCGGGGCGTCCCCCTGGCCGCACAGCACGGTGACGCGCTCCACCCCCGGGGAGACAGGCTCCGCGTGGGAGACAAGGACCTTGACCACCAAAATGATCCCGATGACGCCCGCCGCCAGGGCCAGCCCCAGCAATGTCTCAACGATCATATTCGCACCCCCTCAAGACAGCATATGCCGAAGGGGCGAAAATGTCAGCGTTTATCCCTCATAACGCCGGGGCTCCGATGGCCCCGGGCTATTTCTGCCCCCGGAGCTTGATGATCCGGTCGCGCAGCAGCGCCGCGTACTCGAATTCCAGCATCTGGCTGGCCTTGCGCATTTCCCGCTCCAGCTTGGCGATGGCCTCCTCGCGCTCCCGCTTTGTCAGGTATTTCCCGTCGTCGTCGGTGACGCCCCGGGCGGGGCTCTCCTCCTCGTGCTCCAGCACCGAGCGGATATCCTTGACGACGGTTTTGGGCACGATGCCGTTGGCGCGATTGTAGGCGTCCTGCTTTTTCCGGCGCCTGTCCGTCTCGTCCATGGCCGCCTTCATGGAGGGGGTCACGGTGTCGGCGTAGAGGATGACCAGGCCCTCCGCGTTCCGGGCGGCCCGGCCGATGGTCTGGATGAGGCTGGTCTCCGACCGGAGGAAGCCCTCCTTGTCCGCGTCCAGGATGGCCACGAGGCTGACCTCCGGCAGGTCCAGCCCCTCCCGCAGGAGGTTGATGCCCACCAGCACGTCAAAGGTCCCCAGCCTCAGATCCCGGATGATCTCCATGCGCTCGATGGCGTCGATGTCGTGGTGCATGTACCGGACCTTGATGCCCGCCTTCTGGAGATAGGCGGTCAGGTCCTCCGCCATGCGCTTGGTGAGAGTGGTGACGAGCACCCGCTCCCTTTTGGCGGTGCGGGCGTTGATCTCGCCAATGAGGTCGTCGATCTGGCCGCTGACGGGCCGCACCTCCACCCGGGGATCCAGAAGGCCCGTGGGCCGGATGATCTGCTCCGCGATCTGGCCGGCGCGCTGGCGCTCATACTCCGCCGGGGTGGCGGAGACATAAACGGCCTGGTGGATGCGCTCGTTGAACTCATCGAATTTGAGGGGCCGGTTGTCAAAGGCCGAGGGGAGGCGGAAGCCGTACTGCACCAGCGCCTCCTTCCTGGCCCGGTCCCCCCGGTACATGGCCCGGACCTGGGGAAGGGTGACGTGGCTCTCGTCCACGAAGAGGATGAAGTCCTTGGGGAAGTAGTCGAGCAGGGTCATGGGGGCGCTGCCCTCCGGCCGGCCGGAGATGATGCGGGAGTAATTCTCGATGCCGGAGCAGTAGCCCAGCTCCTGGAGCATCTCCACGTCGTACATGGTGCGCTGATAGATTCTCTGGGCCTCGATGAGCTTGTCGTGCTCCTTGAACCAGGCGACCCGGTCGCCCATCTCCCGGAGGATCTCCTGGATGGCCCGGTCCATCTTTTCCCGGGGCGTCACATAATGGGTGGCGGGCCAGATGGGGATGTTGGTGAGGCGGCGCACGGCGGCGCCGGTGACGGTATTGATCTCGCTGATCCGGTCGATCTCGTCCCCGAAAAACTCGATCCTGAGGGCCGTGTCCTTCCAGTAGGCCGGCCACACCTCCACCGTGTCGCCCCGGACCCGGAACATGTTGCGCTCAAAGGCCAGGTCGTTGCGCTCATAGCGGATGTCCGCGAATTTTTTGAGGAGGTCGGGTATTTTGATCTCCATGCCCACCCGGATGGGGACCATCATGGCCTCAAAGTCGTCCGGCTCGCCAAGGCCGTAGATACAGCTGACGGAGCTGACCACGATCACGTCCCGGCGCTCTAAGAGCGAGGCGGTGGCGGACAGGCGCAGACGGTCGATCTCGTCGTTGACCGAGCTGTCCTTCTCGATGTAGGTGTCCGTGTGGGGGATGTACGCCTCCGGCTGATAGTAGTCATAGTAGGAGACGAAATACTCCACGGCGTTCTCCGGGAAGAACTCCTTGAATTCCTCGAAAAGCTGGGCCGCCAGCGTCTTGTTGTGGGCCAGCACCAGGGTGGGGCGGCCCATGCGGGCGATGACGTTGGCCATGGTGAAGGTCTTGCCCGAGCCCGTGACGCCCAGGAGCACCTGCTCGTCAAGCCCCAGCTCCAGCCCCCGGCACAGGGTGTCAATGGCCTCCGGCTGGTCGCCCATGGGCTTATAGGGGGCGTGCAGCTTAAATTCCACGGCTCTTCCTCCTCCCGCGCCGGTGATAACAAATCGTAATCATGAATCTCATCCTGCAAAATTTCCCTCCGGCTCCGTGTCCCAGGCCCCCGGATCCGCCGCCGTCCGGCGGTCGAATCCCCACGGGCCCCGCCCTTTTCTCACTGGGGCGGGCCGCGCCGCCGACGGCGCGGAGGTTAACGTAAATGCCGCGCTGAAGGGCACTTTACATATAGTTATGCACATTTTCCACATAGTTTTCCACCGTCAAAATCCCGCAGATCCCTAACAAAAGGGGTGTTTTTCCCAGTTATTTACTAATCCCGAACCCGCAAAAAGGAAATTCGCCGATCCGGTCGCGGGCTTGACATAACAACAGCTTTCGCGTGTCCGGTCCCGTTTTTCCGCCATTTTTGAAGCCCCGGCGGGCAGAAAATTCTGTCAGAAACGGACCTTGTCGATGTCCATGGTGGCGTAGGCGTTCAGCTCCTGTCCGGCCCGCGCGCCGGCCAGGTATTCGTAGTAGCCCTGGCAGCCGATCATGGCGGCGTTATCACCGCAGAAGCGCAGGGGCGGCACGAAAAGGCGCTTGCCCTCGCGGGAGCAGGCCGCCTCGAAGTCGGCCCGGATGCGGCTGTTGGCGGCCACGCCGCCGGCGACCACCACGGTGTCGTATCCCAGGTCCCGGGCCGCGTCCATGGTCCGGGGCACCAGCGTCTCGCTGACGGCCCGCTGGAACGAGGCCGCCAGCCCCGCCCGGTCCAGGCCGACGCCTCTCTGGGCGGCCTGATGGGCCGCGTTGACCACGGCGGTCTTGAGGCCCGAGAAGGACATGTCGTAGGGGTGCCCCTCCACCCGGGCGTGGGGCAGCTTGAAGGCGGTATCGTCCCCGCCCTCCGCCAGCCTTTGCAGGGGGAGGCCGCCGGGATAGGGCAGGCCCAGCACTCTCGCGGCCTTGTCGAAGCACTCCCCCGCCGCGTCGTCCACGGTGCATCCGACGATGGACATGTGGGTATAGTCCCGCACATCCACGATGGCGGTGTTGCCGCCGGAGACGGCCAGGCAGAGAAAGGGCGGCTCCAGCTCCGGGAAGGCTATATAGTTGGCGGCGATATGCCCGCGGACGTGGTGCACCGGCACGAGGGGAAGCTCCAGCGCCAGCGCCGCGCCCTTGGCGAAGTTGACGCCCACCAGCAGCGCGCCGATGAGTCCCGGCGCCGCCGTGACGGCGATGGCGTCCAGGTCGGTTTTCTGAAGTCCGGCCTTCCGCAGGGCCTCCCCCGCCAGGCGGGAGATGACCGTTATGTGGTTCCGGGAGGCGATCTCCGGCACCACGCCGCCGTAAATGGCGTGCATATCCGCCTGTGAGAAGACCTCATTGGAAAGGACGGTCCGCCCGTCGCGCACCACGGCGGCGGCCGTCTCGTCGCAGGAGGACTCAATGGCAAGAATGTTCATTTCCTCTCCTCAAGCTCCCTATCCATCAGGATGGCGTCCTCTCTGGGCGCCTCGTAGTAGTTGCGGCGCTCGCCGCACACGGTAAAGCCCGCGCTCTTATACAGCGTCCTGGCGGCGGTATTGGACCGGCGCACCTCCAGGTACATCTTCCGCGCGCCCCTGGCTCCCGCCCCGCTCAGGACGGCGTCCAGGAGGGCCCTGCCGACGCCGCGGCCGCGGCTGTCCGCCCGGACGGCGATGGTGAAAAGCTCGCTCTCGTCATAGGAGACGTGGTAGATGGCGAAGCCCACCACCTCCTGCCCCTCCAGGACGGCGAGGATCTCGCCGGAGGGGTCGGTGAGGTACACCTCCACCCCGCCCCGGCTCCAGGGGTCGGGGAAGCTCTGGCGCTCGATCTCCATGATCCCGTCCAGATGTTCCGCTTTTGCCCGAACGATCTCCATCACTTCGCCTCATACCAGTTGCGCCCGGACCTGGCCTCCACCGTGAGGGGCACCGTAAGACTGGCCGCGCCCTCCATCTCCCGCCGCAGGATCTCCTGCACCGCCGGGGCGTCGGCCTCGGCGCACTCCACGATGAGCTCATCGTGGACCTGAAGGAGGAGCTTCGCGTCCAGTCCCGACCGGCGCAGGGCTCTGTCTACGCTGACCATGGCGATCTTCATGATGTCCGCCGCGGTGCCCTGGATGGGCATGTTCCTGGCCACCCGCTCCCCGAAGGAGCGCAGGTTGAAGTTGGACGCCTTCAGCTCCGGCATGGGCCGGCGCCGCCCGTAGGCGGTGACCGCCACACCCGTCTGACGGGCCTCCTTCACCACCCGCTCCATATAGTCCGACACGCCGCTGTACGTGGCCATGTAGGTGTTGATGTATTCCCGGGCCTCCGCCACCGAGACATGGATGTCCTCAGACAGCGAGAAGGCCGAAATGCCGTAGACGATGCCGAAATTGACGGCCTTGGCCCGGCCCCGCTGCTCGTGGGTGACCTCCTCCGGCGCGATGCCCAGCACCTGGGCCGCCGTCATGCGGTGGATGTCCGCCCCGGAGAGGAAGGCGTTTTTCATATGCTCGTCCCCGGAGACGTGGGCCAGGATGCGCAGCTCGATCTGGCTGTAATCCGCGTCCACCAGGGTCCTCCCCTGGGGGGCGACGAACATTTTCCGGATCTCCCCGCCCAGCTCCCGCCGGATGGGGATGTTCTGGAGGTTCGGCTCGGTGGAGGAGAGGCGGCCCGTGGCCGTGGCCGTCATCTGAAAGCGGGTGTGGATGCGCCCGTCGGGCCCGATGACCCTGGTAAGCCCGTCGGCGTAGGTGGATTTGAGCTTGGAAAGCTCCCGGTACTCCAGCACCAGGCCCACCACGGGATGCCGGGGCCGGAGCTTTTCCAGCACGTCCGCGCCGGTGGAGTATCCCCGCGCCGTCTTCTTGGGCGCGGGCAGGCCCAGATCCTCAAAAAGCACCTCGCCCAGCTGCTTGGGGGAGTTGATGTTGAATTCCTTTCCCGCGGCCTTGTAGATCTCCCCCGTCAGGGTGTCGATCTGCGCGCCGAGGATCGCCCCGAAATCCGCCAGCGCCTGCCGGTCCACCAGGAAGCCGGCCCGCTCCATCCGCGCCAGCACCGGGCACAGGGGAAGCTCCACCTCCCGGAAGAGGTAGGTGAGGCCGTATTCCTGAAGCCTGGGCTCCAGCGCCTCCCGCAGAGCCGCCACGCCCGCGGCCTCGGAGAGAAGCCGCGCCGCGGTCTTCGTGCCGTCGTCCAGGAGCGAGAACTGCCCGTCCTCCTCCGCGCCGTCCGGGAGGGCAAAGCCGCACCAGCGCTTGCAGAGGGCCCCCAGCTCAAAATGCCCCGCTGTGGGGTCGATGAGATAGGCCGCCAGGGCGGCGTCGAAGATCCAGCCGCCGGCCTCTAAGCCCAGGTCCATAAGACTGCGGAGGGTGTCCTTTACGTCGTGGCCCTCCTTTTGCACGTCCTGGGCGCACAGCGCCTCCAGGGCCTTGCGCCACACCGGGGATCCCTCCCGCAGGATGAACCCCGAGGCGTCGGGGCCGTCGGAATCCACGCTCACACAGCACAGGGCCATATCCTCCGAAAACCGCACCGCCACGGGGGCGGCGCCGATCGCTTTTTGAAATTCCGCCAGGGTCTCCTCGTCCGTCACCTCCACGGTGACGCACTCCACCTCAAAGGCCGGGGCCTCTCCCTCCGCCTCCTGGACCGGCGGGGTGAGCCTGTACTGCTCCATGAGCCGGGCAAAGCCCAGACGGTCGAAGACGCGGTAGAGGGCGTCGTTGTCCACGGGCCGGACCAGATTCTCCTCCGGCGTGAAGGTCACCGGGGCCGTGCGGCGGATGGTGGCCAGGTCCTTGGACATCATGGCCTGCTCCCGGCCCTCCGTGAGCTTTTTGATGAGTCCGGGGCTGGCCGGCTTGTCCGGGGCCTGACAGATGTCCGGCATGTGGTCGTAGAGCCGCTCCACCGTATTGTAGAGCCGCACCAGGCCCAGGGCGGTCTTTTCCCCCACGCCCCGGACGCCGGGGATGTTGTCGGAGGCGTCGCCCATCAGGGCCTTCAGGTCGATCATGTGGATGGGATCAAAGCCGTACTCCTCCCGGAACGACTCCGGCGTCACGGCGCGGGTGGTGGTCTGTCCCATGCGGGTGGTCACGAGACGCACGGTGACAGTGTCGGAGACCAGCTGCAAAGAGTCCTTGTCCCCGGTGCAGACCACGCACTCCCACCCGGCGTCGGCGCACCGCCTGGAGATGGTGCCCAGCAGGTCGTCCGCCTCCCAGCCGGCCAGCTCGTAGCGCTTTATGTTCATGGCGTCCAGTGTCTCCTTCAGGATGGGCATCTGGACGGCCAGCTCCTCGGGCATGGCGTGGCGGGTGGCCTTGTAGCCCTCGTACTGCTCATGCCGGAAGGTGGGCGCGGGCAGGTCGAAGGTGACGCACAGGGCGTCAGGCTCCTCCTCGGTCTCGATGCGCCGGAGGATATTCAAAAACCCGAAAACGGCGTTGGTGGGCGTCCCGTCGGGGGCGTTGAGCATCCGTACCCCGAAAAACGCCCGGTTCACGATGCTGTTCCCGTCGATGGCCACAAGCTTCATACCCGCACCTCCCCATGATATCATTTTATTTTACCACTACATCGGAGGTTATGCAAGTCCGCCGCGACAAAAACCCGGGCGGGCCTTTATAGGCCCGCCCGGGAACGGCTACCGGGAAAAGCCCGAAGGGGCTTTTCCCGGCCGGGGAGGGCGCGCGTCACGCGTATCCTCCGGAAAAACGTTCTTTCATTCCGACAACCCAAACTCATAGAGCGTATATCCGCCGGGCCCGTAGATCGTATCCTCCCCGGTCCCGCTGCTCTCCACGCCCACGCAGGTGTCATTGAGCCAGAATATCCCCTCCTCCGCCGCGGCGGGGACGTCCCGGCCGAGGGCGATGAAGGTGCCGCGCTCCATATCGATGACGCCCAGCTCCGCCCACTGGATCCAGGGCTTCGCGTCAAGATCCCGGACAAAGTAGAGATACTTCGCGCCGTCGGGGCTTGCGAGCACGTCCCCGCCGGGGGCAAAGATGAAGTCCTCGATGGCGATCTCTCCGCCGTCCACAAGATTTCTGAGCCTCGCGGCGCCGTCCTTCTCCACCAGGACGCACCAGGGCTTACCGTTGCCGTAGCTGATGATCACGCCGTAGGGCGGATCATCGAGCTCGGAAAGCTCCGGGGTCCTGTCCAATGTCTTCCTCGTTTTTCCGGTGTCCAGGTCGCAGGCCCAGCAGGTCACTGAGTCCGGCCCCGGGCTCTCAAGGGGCTCATCCCACTTGTAGAGCAGCAGCGTCCGCTCGTCGGCGAAGAAAAAGCCGTTGGCGTCCACGCCGGTGAGCTCGGACAGCTTCGTCAGCTCCCCGCTCCCCACGTCCAGATACCAGCCTGTGTCCTCGCCGCGCCGGCCGCTGATCAGCACGGCTCCGGTCATCTCGTCGTTCCATACGGCGTCGTGGAGCCTGTCCTCCCGGGTGAAGCTCTCCGCCTGGGTGCCCGCCATAAAGTCCCGGGTCTCCCCGGTCGTGAGGTCGTAGAGCATATACCACACGCTCTGGCTCATCTGGGCGTCATAGCGGAGTGTCAGCAGCACCTGGTCCGTGCGGCCCGGGATGGCGTTCACGTCCATGTTCAGATCCACGCCCTCGGCCTCGGAGCACCCCTCGATGGAGGTGAAGTCCACCCGGATCTCCCCCTCCCACTCGAACCAGTCAAAGACCGCCTCGTAGGTCTCGCCCCGCCAGCGGACGGACACCCACCGCCGGTCCGGCTGGATCTCCACCGGCCTGACACCGTCCACGTCCAGCGCCCAGAACTCCACGGGCCTGTTGTCCCGCACGGTCTCGTCAAACTCCAGCCTGTACAGCAGGTCGCCGCTCCGGACGTAATAGCCCTCGTCCAGACGCACATACCGGACCTTCACGGCCCCACCGATCAGGGCGCCGGACTCCTCCGGCGCGCCGCCCTCCGTCCGGCCCGGCTCCGGGACCTTCTCCCTCTCGCCCACGCGGAAAAAGGTCAGCACCGCCTCCCGGAATTCCGGGCTGGCGGCCATAGCCGCGGTGAAGGTCGAGACGGCCAGCGCCAGCGCCGCCGCCAGCGCCGCCAGCGTCCGCCGGACCGGTCTCCGGCGCGGCGGGGCCTTCTTCGCGGCGAGCCGCCCGCCCGCCGACGTGATATACCCGTCGCTTATGCCCTCCATGGCCATAAGCAGCTCATATTCCTTTATGTTCATATCATGCCCTCTTCTTTCAGATGCCTTTTCAGCTTTTTTCGGGTTCGTGAAAGCATGGACTTGACGCGGCTCTCCCCGAAGCCGAATTGGCCGCAGATCTCCTCCACGGACGCCAGGAACCAGTAGCGGCACACGAAAACGTCCCGTTCTGTCCCGGGGAGCGTCCCGAGAAAGCGGTCAATGGCGCCGGTGAGCTCGGAAAGCTCCGCCTCCGCCCCGGCGTCCGTCCCCCCGGGGACGCACTCGCCCAGCTCCTCCAGCGCCAAAGTGACCCGGCCGCCGCCCCGTTTCTCCCGGTTCCCGTCCCGCAGGCGGTTCAGCGCGATCCGCCTCGTGAGCTTGCCCAGATAGGCCGCCAGCGCCGCGGGCCTCTGGGGCGGTATGCTCCTCCAGGCCGCCAGGAGCGCGTCGTTGACGCACTCGGCGGCGTCCTCCCCGTCGGTCACGATCCGCCGCGCCACGGCCATGCAGTAGGGGCCATACTTCGTCTGTGTCTCTCCAACGGCCCGCTCGTCCCGCGCCCAATAGAGCTCTACGATCTCCCTGTCCTCCACGGCATCACCTTCTTTCTTCAGTATGATTCAAGGGCCCTCACCTCTATACTCACCAAAGCCCGGCCCGCGTCGCGGCCTGAAAGCAAAAAAACTCCCTCCGAAGGGGAGGGAGGATAGGGTCATATTCTTTTCCAGATGACGCCGGCGGCAAGGTCGGTGAGCTCGATGCCTCTGGCCTTCAGCTCGTCGCGGATGCGGTCGGCCTCGGCGAAGTTTTTGGCCCTCTTGGCCTGGGCCCGGGCGAGCACGAGGGCGTCGATCTCCGGGTCGCCCTCGCCGGTGACGGTGATGCCGGCCCCGGTTTTGGCGCTCGCCGCCATTTTGGCGTCCTCCTCCCGCTTGCGGGCGGCCTTTTTCACCAGGTCAAGGCCGAGAACGCTGTCGAAGTCCTCCAGCACCGCCAGCTTCGTGGCGTCGTTCGTCGGGAGCTTCAGGGCGTCGTACACCGCCGTGATCCCCAGGGAGGTGTTGAGGTCGTTCCCCACGGCGTTCCGGAATTTCTCCCGCTGGGCGGCCAGAACGGCCCCGTCCGCCTCCCCGTCCCCGGGGACCAGGGCCGCGACCCGGGCGATCAGCTTCTTGTAAGCGCCCTGGGCGTTGTCCAGGTTCTCCCAGGTGAACACCAGCGTCTTGCGGTAGTGGCTCTGGAGGCAGAAGAACCGGTAGGCCAGGGGGTCATAGCCCCGCTCCTCCAGCAGGGAGACGGTGAGGAACTCGCCTTTGGACTTGGACATCTTGCCGTCGCCTGTGTTCAGGTGGTGGACATGGAACCAGCAGCCGCACCAGGGGTGGCCCAGATACGCCTCGGACTGGGCGATCTCGTTGGTGTGGTGGGGGAAGGCGTTGTCGATGCCGCCGCAGTGCAGGTCCAGGTACTCGCCGTTATATTTTAGGGAGATGGCGGAGCACTCGATGTGCCAGCCGGGGTAGCCCACGCCCCAGGGGGAGTCCCACTTCAGGGCCTGGTCCTCGAATTTGGATTTGGTGAACCACAGAACAAAGTCGTTCTTGTTCCTCTTGTTCGTGTCCTCCTCCACGCCCTCCCGGACGCCCACCTGCAGGTCGGCCTCGTCGTGGTCAAAGAAGATGTGGTAGCGCTGAAGCCTGGAGGTGTCGAAATAGACGTTGCCCCCGGCCACGTAGGCATAGCCCCGCTCCAGGAGTCCCTCCACCATGGCGATGAACTCCGGGATCAGGCCCGTGGCGGGCTGGACGGTGTCAGGCCTTTTGATGTTGAGCTTTTTACAGTCGTCAAAGAAAGCGTCGGTATAGTACCGGGCGATCTCCATGACGGTCTTGTGCTCGCGTCTGGCGCCCTTGAGCATCTTGTCCTCGCCCTCGTCGCTGTCGCCGGTGAGGTGGCCCACGTCAGTGATGTTCATGACCCGGTTCACGTCGTAACCCTCGTAGCGCAGATATTTTTCCAGCACGTCCTCCATGATATAGGAGCGCAGGTTGCCGATGTGGGCGAAGTGGTAGACCGTGGGGCCGCAGGTATACATCTCCACATGGCCGGGGGTGTGGGTCTCAAAGGGGGCCTTTTTGTGGGTGGCTGAGTTGTAGAGGAACATGGGATTCAGTCTCCTTTTTCGGTTATCTTCTGTTCAAGCTCGGCGACGCGGGACCGGAGGGCGCAGAGCTCCGCCTTCACGGGGTCCGTGACGCTGACCTGGTCCACGTCGTCGGCGTATCGGACCTTTTCCCCGGCGATGCGCACCACGCGGGCCGGGACGCCCACCGCGGTGGAATCCGGGGGCACGGCGGAGAGCACCACCGCCCCCGCGGCCACCCGGGCGTTGTCCCCCACCTCAAAGGGGCCCAGGATCTTGGCCCCGGCGCCGATGAGCACGTTGTTGCCGATGGTGGGGTGCCGCTTTCCGTGGTCCTTGCCGGTCCCTCCCAGGGTCACTCCCTGATAGAGGAGCACGTCGTCGCCGATCCGGGCCGTCTCTCCGATGACGATGCCGGCGCCGTGGTCGATCACCAGCCGCCGGCCGATGGAGGCGCCGGGGTGGATCTCGATGCCGGTGCGGCGCTTGGCGTGCTCGGAGATGGCCCGGGCGATGAGCCTGTGGCCGTGCCTCCACCAGAAATTGGCTCTTCTGTAAGCCCTCTCGGCCCGGGGGCCGGGATAGAGCAGCAGGATCTCCAGGGCGGACCGGGCCGCCGGGTCCCTGGCCTTATAGGCGTTTACCGTCTCGCGGGTTCTCTCAAACATAGCTCTTTCCTTTCCGGGGGCAAAACGAAAACGCCCCGCTATGGGTTCCCCCATAGGAGGCGCTCAACGCGCGGTTCCACTCCCGTTTTCACTCGACCGGCTTCTCACCGGCTCCCGCCTTAACGCGGCGTGACGGAGGGCCGTTTCCTGCCCTCCCGCTCCCGGGCGCACTTCCCGCCGGTTCCGTCAGGCGCGCTTCCAGCCGCCGCGCGCCCTCTCTGGGACTTCCCCGCCGGTACTCTTCCCGTTCCTCGCGGTATCCTATCGTATGTCAGTTTAGCAGATGGTGTGCAATTCGTCAACAGTTTTTTGAGCTTAGTTCGGAGGCAAAACGGGCGGGTTTGGAACCCGCCCCTACGAGAAATACGGACATTTTCCCGTAGAAACGAGGGCCTTCAGGTTTGCCGTAGGGGAGGGTTCTAAACCCTCCCGCTCCCGCTTTTGAGGGCGGGTCAGCTCTTTTTTCCCACCTGTATGATCCTGCCCAAGAAATAAAACACCGTCCCCAGCTCCGCTCCCGTCAGCGCCAGCGCCAGCCACACAGAAAAGCCCGCACACAGGGCGGAGGTGACAACGCAGTAGGCAAAGAGCAGCGCCAGCCAGAGCTTGACGGAGTTGAGGCACCGGACCGTCAGCGCGTACACGCGTCCTCGCTCCTCCCCGGTGACGGCAAAGGCGGTGTTCCAGGCGGACTTGGGGATCCGCTCGATGGCCGTGAGGAGAACGCAGGCCGCCGTAACGATGACCCAGACCGTGACGAGCCCGCTCTTGGACCCGAAGCGGTCCGTCTCCCCGGAAAAGCTGTAGTGGGACGCCACCTGCTCCGGGATGTGCCCCCAGGCGGCGGCCAGAAAGGCCGCCACGCCGATGATAAGGAGCAGGCAGAGGATGTTCAGAACAAGGTCTGTCCGGCTTTTTCCAGCCTTCACTTAAAGCTTCTCCTTCACCAGCACGGCGCCGTTTTTGGCGAAATACTCAACGCCGGAGACCACGGTGGTGACCAGGATGGCGATCCACATGAGCATATTGACCGTGAAGGACCCGGCGATGGCGATGTCCGCCACGTCGGGGACCATCATGACGCAAAGGCCCACCATGGTGCAGGCGGTCTTGATCTTCCCGCTCCACCCGGCGGCCATCACCACGCCGTTGGACGCGGCCACCATCCGAAGCCCCGAGACGGCCAGCTCCCGGGCGATGACCACCATGCAGACCCAGGCGGGCATACGGCCCTGCTCCACGAAGATGACCATGGCGGAGAGGACCAGGAGCTTGTCGGCCAGGGGGTCCATGAACTTGCCGAAGTTGGTGACAAGCCCCCTGGAACGGGCGATCTTCCCGTCCACAAAGTCCGTCAGGGACGCGAAAATGAAGATCCCCAGCGCCACCCACCGGTTCCACAGGAGCAACACCGCCATAAAGACGGGGACGAGGATCATTCTCAAAACCGTTAATTTGTTAGGCAGATTCATGCGTATCTCCTTTCAAATGGGGCCCGCGGGGGCTCAGGCGCGTTCCGCGGAGACGACCTCGCCGGCGGGGTCGCCGTCCAGATCGCCCCGGATGATCACGTCGTACATCTCCCCGGCCCGGGCCTCGTCGGGGCTCCCGAAGTAAATATACCCGTCCACGTCGGGGCTCTCGGCAAAGCTCCGGCCCACGTAGAGGCCCACGTCCCGGTCAAAGCCCTCGCAGAGGACGCGGACGGTGGAGCCCACCCGGGAGGCGTTGAATTCCTCCATGATCCCCGCCTGGATCTGACGCACGAGTCCGGCTCTTCTCTCCGCCTCGTCGGTGTCCACGTGGGGCATATCGAAGGCCGGCGTGCCCTCCTCCGGGGAGAAGGGGAAGACCCCCGCCCGCTCGATCTTCGCCTGCCGCAGAAAATCGCACAGCTCCTCAAACTCCGCCTCCCCCTCGCCGGGCAGGCCCGTGATGACGCTGGTGCGCAGGACAACGCCGGGGATGCGCTCCCGGAGCCTGGGCAGCAGGGCCCGGATCTCGTCCCCGGTGCCCCGCCGGCGCATGTCCTTCAGGATCTTGTTGTTGATGTGCTGGATGGGGATGTCCAGATATTTCAGGACCTTGGGCTCCGAGGCGATGGTGTCGATGAGCTCCTCCGTCATCCCGTCGGGATAGAGGTAATGGAGGCGTATCCACTCGATGCCCTCGATTTTGGCAAGCTCCCGGGTGAGCTCCGCCAGCGCCCGCCTGTGATAGAGGTCCATCCCGTACATGGTGGGGTCCTGCGCCACCACGATGAGCTCACGGATGCCCGTTTTCGCCAGCGCCCCGGCCTCGGAGAGGATGCTCTCCATGGGTCTTGACCGGAAGCGCCCCCGGATGGACGGGATCACGCAGTAGGCGCAGTTGTTGGAGCAGCCCTCGGCGATCTTGATGTATGCCCAGCCCGGACCGGTGGAGACGACGCGTCCCGCCTCGTCCAGGGGCGCGTTGATGTCCCCGTAATACTGGGGCTTTCGGCCGCCCCCGGCTTCCCGGAGGGCGTTCACGATCCGGCTCACGCTCCCGGTGCCGAGGAGCGCGTCGATCTCCGGCATCTCGCGCAGAAGCTCCTCCCCGTACCGCTGGGCCAGGCATCCGGTGACGATCAGCCGGCGGAGCCTGCCCGTCTCCTTGAGCCGCCCCATGGCGAGGATCTGGTCGATCGCCTCCTCCCTGGCGCTCTCGATGAAGGCGCAGGTGTTGACGACGGCCGCGTCCGCCTCCTCCGGGTCGTCCGTAAGGGTGTAGCCGGCGTCGTCCAGGAGCGACAGCATCTGCTCCGAATCGATAAGGTTCTTGGCACAGCCAAGGGAGATCAGGCAGACCTTACTCATCTTCCATTCCCTCCGTAAAATCGTATCTTGCCAGGGCGGCCCTGATGTCCCCCCAGGAAAAGCCCCGCCGCAGGAGCATGTCGGTCAGCCGTTTGAGCTCCTTTTTGTCGGGCCGGGCGCCCCGCAGACGCCGGTCGATGAGGGCGTCGATGGCGTCGTTGTCCCGGGGCAGCTCCCCCAGGGCGTCCTCCCACAGCTCCCGGGGCACGCCGCGGGCATACAGCTCCTGCCGCACCCGCCCGGGGCCGTAGCCCTTTTGGGAATAGTGGCGCGCAAGGCCCGCGGCGTACCGGGCGTCGTCCAGATACCCCACGGACTCCAGGTAGTCCGCCGCGGCCTCCGCGTCCTCCGCGCTCTCGCCCTTCCCGGTGAGCCGGTCGATGAGCTCCCGGCGGGACATGGCGCGGGCGTCCAGCATCCTCAGGGCCAGGGTCCGGGTGTTCAGCCGGGCCGCCGCCGATCGGAGGGCCTCCAGCTCCCCGTCCGTCAGCTCCCGGCCGGTGAAAACGGAGAAGTCCGCGATCAGGGCAAGGGAGAGGCTCAGCGTCTCCCCGGTGTCGAGCTGCGCGTACCAGCGGTCCCGGTTCCTCTCGGACGGCGTGAGCTTTGTGACGGTATGCGCCATCAGCCCTCAAAGTCCTCCGCGCTGATGTCCACGGCCCGGCCGGCGGCTCTGGCCGCCACCTGGGCCTGGGGGGAGAGGAGCTTGAAGGAATTGTCCCGTATCTTCTGCTCCAGCTCGTCCGCGGCGTCGGGGTTGTCGGCCAGGTACTGCTTCATGCTGTCCCGGCCCTGGATCCTCACGTCCCCGTAAGTGAACCAGGCGCCGCCCTTCTCGATGAGCTCCAGCTTTACGCCCAAATCCACCAGCTCGCCGTAGCGGGAGATCCCCTCGCCGTACATGATGTCGAACTCCGCCTCGCGGAAGGGCGGGGCCACCTTGTTCTTCACGATCTTGGCTCTGGTGCGGTTGCCCACCACCTCGGAGCCGTTTTTCAGCGTCTCCACCCGGCGCATGTCGATGCGCACGGAGGCGAAGTATTTGAGCGCCCGCCCGCCGGGGGTGGTCTCCGGGTTGCCGTACATGACGCCGATCTTCTCCCGGAGCTGATTGATGAAGATGACGATGCAGTTGGTCTTGGAGATGACGCCGGCCAGCTTCCGGAGGGCCTGGCTCATGAGACGGGCCACCACGCCCACAGAGGAGTCCCCCATCTCGCCCTCGATCTCCGTCCGCGGCACCAGGGCGGCCACGGAGTCCACCACCACCACGTCCACGGCGCCGGAGCGGACCAGCGTCTCGGTGATGGCCAGGGCATCCTCGCCGGTGTCCGGCTGGGAGATGAGGAGGTTCTCGATATTGACGCCCAGGGCCCGGGCATAGGCCGGCTCCAGGGCGTGCTCCACGTCGATGTACGCCGCCTCGCCGCCCCGCTTCTGGGCCTGCCCCACGATATGGAGGGCCAGCGTGGTCTTGCCGCAGGACTCGGGGCCGTAGATCTCGATGATGCGCCCCCGGGGCACGCCGCCGATGCCGAGGGCAAAGTCCAGCGCCAGGGATCCGGTAGGCAGCGCCTCCACGTTCACCTGCATCCCGTCGCCCAGGCGCATGATGGAGCCCTTGCCGTAGCTGCGCTCTATCTGGGAGATCGCCGTCTCCAGCGCCTTCCTCCTGGCGTCCTTGTCCGCCGGTATCTCCACCGCCGCCGGAGCGGCCTTCTTTGTTGCCATGGTCATATCCTCCTCATATTGTGATCTGTTTTTTTCATAAAGCCGCCACGACGACTCTCTCCACGCCGCCGTGATCCCGTACCGCCCCGGTCCGGGCAAATCCCGCGGCCGTGAGCATATCCATGATCGCCGGGGCCTGGTCCTCGCCGCACTCGAACATGAAGGCGCCGCCCTCCTTCAGGATCCCCTTCCAGGCGGGGATGATGGCCCGGTAGAAGTCCAGCCCGTCCTCGCCCCCGTCCAGGGCCGCCCGCGGCTCAAAGTCCCGGACGCCCCGGTCCAGGCCGCCGATCTCGCCCCGCGGCACGTAGGGCGGGTTGCAGACGATCAGGTCATATTTGCCCAAAAGGGCCGGCGGCGCTTTTTTCGCGTCCGCCTCCATGCAGACGGTGTTGCGGGCCACGCCGTTCCTCATGATGTTCCGGTGGGAGAGCCGGAGCGCGGCCATGGAGTTGTCCACCAGCACCACCCGGCAGCTCGGCACCGTCCGCGCGATGCTGATCCCGATGCATCCGGTGCCGCAGCACAGATCCAGCACGCGGCAGCCGGCGTCGAAGCGTCTGGCGCGCTCGATGGCCAGCTCCGCCAGAAGCTCCGTGTCGGACCGGGGGATCAGGACCTGCCTGTCCACGGTGAAGGGCAGACCCATGAATTCCCACTCCCCCAGGACGTAGGCGATGGGCTCGCCGTCCACCCGCCGGGCGGTCATGGCCTTCACTCGCTCCTCCACGTCGTCCAGCGCGTAGAGGTTCATGTCCCGTATCAGCTCCTCCCGGCGCTTGCCGGCGGCGGTGCCCAGGATGAGCCTGGCCTCCAGGTTGAAGTCCTCGATCCCCCCGGCCTTCAGGGCCCGGCGCAGGTCCAGATAGATGTCGTTATATGTTTTTATCCCCAAGACCCTCTTTCTCTTACCACCTGTCCGCGCCCGCCTCGTCCGGGAGCACCAGCTTCAAGGCTTCAATGGCCACCTCCAGCATACTGTCGTCCGGCTCGGCGGTGGTGACTCTCTGCAAAGCCTTGCCGGGGGCGGAGATGATCCGGGTGAGGACGTTGTCGTGGCGTCCGGCGTATTTGATGAGCTCATAGCTGATGCCCACGATGACGGGCAGGAGCGCCAGCCTCAGCGCCAGCCGTATCCACACGTTGGACCAGCTCACCACCGTGGTCACCAGGATGCTCACGATCATGACGATGAACAGGAAGCTGGTGCCGCACCGGGGATGGAGCCGGGGCTGGACGCGGGCGTTCTCCACGGTGAGCTCAAGGCCCCTCTCGTAGCAGAAGATGGTCTTGTGCTCCGCCCCGTGGTACATCCAGACTCTTTTGATCTCCTTCATTTTTGAGGCCAGGATGATGTAGGCCAGGAACAGGGCGATCCGGACGATCCCCTCGATGAGGTTCCGGAGGATCCGGCTTTTCACAAATCCCGTGAACAGCCCCGCGATGACCGTGGGCAGCATGAAGAACAGCCCCACGGCCAGCACGATCCCCAGAAAGACGGAAAAGCCGATGACGGCCTTCTCCGCCTTTTCGCCGGAGAGGTGCTTTTCAAGCCACCGGTCCAGCTTGCCCGGCTCCTCCACCTCCTCCTCGGGGAGAAACTCCGCCGAGTAGGTGAGGGCCTTCACGCCGTTGACCATGGTCTCCACAAAATTCACCGACCCGCGGATGAAGGGCCAGCCCAAAATCGGGAACCTCTGCCGCAGAGCGTGTATGGGCTCCACCTTGGTCTCCAGCTCCCCGTCGGGGCGGCGGATGACGATGGACTGCCTGTCCACGCCCCGCATCAGGATCCCCTCCATCAGCGCCTGTCCGCCGATGGAGGTTCGGAATTTTACGTTGTCTTTTGCCAATTTACAGCCTCCAATGATGTACTCTCCCCGCGGCGCGCCGCCGCGGTCCTTTATTCAAAGGTGGGTTCGATGGGTATCCGGATGGTCACCATCGTCCCGCCGCCCTCGGCGTTGCTGAGCGTCAGGTCGCCGCCGTGGTATCGGATGATCTCGTCGCAGACGGCCAGCCCGATCCCGCTGCCCCGCTCCTTGGAGCTGCCCTTGTAGAATTTGAGCTTCACCCGCTCCAGCTCGTCCTCGGGGATGCCGGGGCCGTAGTCGCGGAAGCACAAAAACACGTTCTCCCCGTCGGTCCGGGTGCTGACGGTGATGCGCTTGCCGTCCCGGGCGTATTTGGCGGCGTTGTCAAAGATGTTATAAAAGACCTGTCTGAGCCGGGCCGGGTCGCCATTGATGAGCGGGAGCTCCTCGTCGCAGGGGTCATATTCCACGCTCATGTCGTCCTGCCGCAGAAGCTCCCGGTAGGCGAAAATGGTGTCCTCCAGCTCCGCGGCGATGTCGCAGGGCTGGGCGTTCAGGGTAAAGCGCCCGTCCTGCATCCGGGTGAATTCCAGCAGCTCCTCCACCATCTTGGTGAGGCGCCGGGCCTCCTGGATGATGATGCCGATGCCGCGCTTGGTGTCCTCGTCCAGGTCCTCGTCGTAGATGATCGTCTCCGCCCAGCCGGTGATGGCCGTCAGGGGCGTGCGCAGCTCGTGGGAGACGGAGGAGATAAACTCCGTCTGGGCCTTCTCGGACTGGCTGATCTTCAGGGACATCTCATTGATGGCCTTCACCATGTCGCCCATCTCGTCCCGATAGTGGTTGCCGATCTGGATGCCGTAGCTGCCCCCGGAGATCTGCCTGGCCGCCGCGGTGATCTCCCGCATGGGCTCCACCACCGAGCGGAGGAAGACCATGCTGATGATGGCCACGATGAGCAGCAGCGCCAGACCCATGGCCGACGCCACCAGCACGTTGGTCCATATCAGCCGGTCCGCCACCTTCAGGCTCGTCACATACCGCATGACGCCGATGATCTGGCCGTTGGAATATTTCATGGGCGCCGAGACGCTCATCAGATGCTCCCCGGTGGACTCCGAGCGTCCGTTCCAGGCGGAGATCTTTCCGGTGGTCAGGGCGTCGGTGATGTCCTGCGTCCCCGGAAAGCTGCCGGCGGTCATGGAGTGGGAGCTGAGCTCGATGCGGCCGGAGGTGTTGATGAATTGCAGCTCCAGCCGGTTCACGTCATCAAAGTTGTCGATGTACATGTACGCGCTGTCATAGTACTCCGCGTAGGTGCGCGTTATGTAATTGGCGAAGAACTCCGCCGCCGTCCGGGCCTTCGTGTGGAGCCCCTCCTGCATGTTGAGGTACACCGAGCTCATCACGGACAGGGAGTAGGCCGCCACGACCACCACGACCGCCAGGACCATGACGAGCATGGTCGTCAGCATATAGCGCTTGCGCAGTCCTCCGATCTTCAGCGGATGCCTGCGGGGATCCCGTTTGACCATGCTCATCACCTCCTCGTCGTCGTCGCAGAAGCCGCTTTACCTCGGGCTCCCTTCGGTCCCCCTCAGGCGCCGGCTTCGCTCCTCCTCTCCCCACGGAATCTCCGATTCCGCGGGGCTACTTCCTCAGAAGCCCCACTTGTAGCCGTATCCCCACACGGTCGTGATGTAGGTGGGGTTGGTGGGGTCGTCCTCGATCTTGATGCGCAGTCTCCTGATGTTCACGTCCACGATCTTCAGCTCTCCGAAATAGTCCCGGCCCCAGACGGCGTTGAGGATATCCTCCCGGGAGAGGGCCCGGCCCGGGTTGTCCATGAAGAGCTTCACGATGGAATACTCCACCTGCGTCAGCTTCACGCGCTCCCCGTTTTTTTCCAGGGTCCTGTTCCTGGTGTTCAGGCGGAAGGGGCCGTGGACCACCTCGTCCGCCGGGGAGTCGTCGGCCTCGCCCACGCGGCGGAACAGGGCGTCGATGCGCGCCGTCAGCTCCGCCGGGGAGAAGGGCTTCGTCACATAGTCGTCCGCCCCCGTCATCAGGCCGGTGACCTTGTCCATCTCCTGGGTCCTGGCCGTCAGCATGATGATGCCCATTTTGGAGTTCACCGCCCGGATCTGGCGGCACACCTCAAAGCCGTCCATGTCCGGGAGCATGATATCCAGCAGGGCCACCTTGATATCCGGGTTCTCCTCCAGTGCTTTGAGCGCCTCGGCGCCGGTGCCGGCCTCTATGGGATCGTAGCCGGAGCGCTTGAGGTTGATGACGACGAAGCTCCTGATGCTCGTCTCGTCCTCAAGTACAAGTATTTTCTTCATCCGCACCCCTCCTTATGTTTCACCCGTTACCCACTCGGAATAAAGCCGTCCGAAATTCTCGCGCAGGATCTCCGCGCTCACGGGGAGCGACGTTTCGCCGGCGTCGGCCAGGATCTTGGCCGCGTACACCGTCTCCTCCTCCTCGTAGAGGATAAAGCGGCCGTCAAATTCGCCCCGTTCGGCTCTGTTGGAGCCGGTCAGGGTGTAAATGGCCAGGAAGTCCCGGCCCCGCCCTCCGTCCTCATCGAGGACCGAGAACACGATGGTCCTCTCCCCCGCCGCGCCGTCGTCACGGCTGACGCAGATGCGGCCGAGCCACTCCTGCGGGAGCTCCAGATACCAGGAGTCGGCGTAGTTGTTGTAGGTGGTGCACATGAGCCGCCGCCCGCCGTAGCTGTAATAGGAATACCACTCCAGCATGAAGTAGGTGGTGTTCTCCGACGTGGCGGGCAGGATCACGGGGCGGGGGACGTCCAGGATCCCGTCGCCGTTTATGTCCCGGCAATAGGATTTGTAGCTCCTGACCGTGGCCTCGCTCATGGCCACGGCGTCGTCCAGGGTGATGTTCACGAGCCTGTCCCCCCGGTAGGCGAAGATGTCCGTGATCAGGCCGCTGCCGTTATAGGTATTCTCCAGGAGCACCGCGCTGCTCCCGCCCAGAAGCTGCGTGGAGCGGACCCGCTCCAGCGCCTCCGAGCCGGAGGAGATGCGGGCGGTGGAGCTGACGATCTCCCCGTCGCCGGTGAGGATGTAGTGCTCCGCCTCGCCGGTGAGGTCGGACTGGCTCAGCCGGAAGGCCAGGATCTCGCTGCCGCCGTCATTCGTCAGGTCGCAGACGGCAAACTCCGTGTAGTTCGTGTTCACGATCCGGTTGACGCGCCAGCCCTTCACGGAGTAGACGGAGAGCATGTTGATGCCCGCGGCCATCTGCCAGCCCACGGCCACCTCGCGGACGCCGTCGCTGTCCATGTCGAGATAGGCCACGCTGTCGATGCCCGTGCCCTCGCCCTCGATGCGGGCGATCTCGGCGTATCCGTCGTCCGTGTCCCGGAAGATCACGATCTTCAGGGGCCTGTCCGCGCCGGCCACGTTGAAAAAGGCCAGTACCTCGCGCTGGCCGTCCCCGTCCAGGTCCTCCCGCTGTATGGGCTGGCGGTTGGTGCCGGAGGTGGGCGCGGCGTACTCCGCCCCGGAGGAGAGAAAGGCGTCAATGGAGCTTTGGAGCTTCAGGTAGCCCTCCGAAAGCTCGGGGAGGGAATAGAGCTCGTCCGCCGACATCTCCATGCACCCGGAAAGCAGCAGAGCCAGCGCCGCGGCCAGCACGGACAGTATGTATTTTTTCATCGCGGCGCCTCCCTGCACATTGATACAGAGTAAATTATACCACAAAATCTCTGATTTTGTGGTATATTCGCCATGTTTTTCGGTTCCCGGCGCAGCCGGGGAGAAAAACGGCTTGAAATCAAATATAATATCTGCATTCGCAGATATTATACCATAGCCGCAAGCCTTGCAACGGCTTGCGCGCCGCTAAAGCGGCGCTAAACCGGCAAAGCCGGTTTGCTATGGTGTAACATTTGCGCCGGCACTTTTGTGCCACAAAAGTGCGCCTGCCAAAGGCAGGCAGGTGCGCTTTGCGCACCTTGCGCAAATATTATACCACACATCCGCGATTTTTGGTAGTGTTTTATTTTTGATTTCTGTGTTATACTGTAAAAAAACAAGGAGGTGGGGATGTGATACGCGCCTTTTTCTCTGAAAAGAGCGGGAGAGAGGCCGCTTACCGGCTGCTTGCCCGCGCCGTGGAGGACGTCTACGGCGTGCCCTGCCCGGAAATCGAAAAGGACGAGCACGGCAAGCCCCGTTTCCCCGCCCGGCCGGAGATTCATTTTTCCCTCAGTCATACCGCCGGGCTCGTCCTGGCCGTGGTGGGCGACAGGCCCTGCGGCTGTGACGCGGAGCCCCTCGCCCGCCCCGTCCGGCCCTCCGTCGCGGCCCGGGTCTGTACCCGGGAGGAGCTGGCGGAGTTCTCTTTTCTTGAGCTGTGGACGCTGAAGGAGAGCTTTTTCAAGGTCCGCGGCACCCTCCCCTATCCCTTTTATGAGGCCCGCTTCTCCAGGGCCGGAGGGGCGGTCCTCACCCCCGACCCCCTGCTCCACGCCCGTCTCTACCCCCTCGGCCCCTGGGTGGCCGCCGTCTGCGCCGAGGGGGAGCTGCCGTCGGAGATCCTGCCCGTCCCCCACATCTGAAAGGATATGTACCCCCGGCCTTGGCCGGGGGCGCCGTCATTTCAGATAGGTCTTGAGCCGGGAGATGTTGTCGTGCTCGCAGGTGATGAGCTTCTGGGCCAGGCCCAGGGTCTCCGGGGAGGCGTCCTGGTGGCCGTTCACCACCTTGGTCATCTGGATGATGCCCATGTTGGAGCCCTTGATCATCAGCTCCGCCAGGTGCTCCGTCTCGTCGTTCATCATGGTGTTCATGGTGACGCCCATCTTCATGCCCAGCTTCTGCATCTCGCTGACGCTCTCCGGCTCGCCGCCCAGGCCCACGATCCGCGCCGCGGCCTCGCCGCCGATGGCGTCGTATTCCCGCTTTTGCGTCTCCAGGTCGGAGGCAAAGGCCGCGTCGCCCGCCTTTGGCAGCAGGTCGGAGATGGACTGGGAGCCGGTCTTCGCGTTCCGGTAAACGGAGTTCAACACCGCGATATCCACATTATTTTCCGCCATTTTCATTCTCCTCTCGTTGTAATCGCCATTAGTTTGTGATATGATAGGGGCGATTAAACTCAAAGCGGAGAGGTAAATATGAACTGGCTTGAGATCACGGTCAACACCTCCCACGAGGCCCTCGAAACGCTGGCCGCGCGGCTCACCGCCCTGGGCGTGGAGGGCTTCATCACCGAGGACGAGGCGGATGTGCGGGAATTTCTGGAAAACAACAAAAAATATTGGGACTACGTGGACGAGGACTTCATGCAGAGTATGTCCGGCGTGTGCCGGCTCAAGTTTTATCTGGAGGACTCGCCGGCCGGGCGGCAGGAGCTGGCCCGGCTGTCCGCGGCGCTTTCGGACTTTGAGCTCACGGACCGGCCGGTGAAGGACGAGGACTGGGAGAACAACTGGAAGGCGTATTATACGCCCATCGAGGTGGGCGAGCGTCTGGTCATCGTCCCCCGGTGGCTGGCTGTCCCGGAATCGGGGCGGCTGGCGCTGCGGCTGGATCCCGGCCTCATCTTCGGCACCGGCGCTCACGCCACCACACAGCTGTGTCTCGGGGAGATCGAAAAATACGCCGCCGGCCGGAACGTTTTGGATCTGGGCTGCGGAAGCGGGATCCTGGCCATCGCCGCCCTCCTGCTGGGCGCTGAGCGGGCCGTGGGCGTGGACATCGACGACAAGGCCCCGGCGGTGGTGATGGAGAACGCGGGCTTCAACGGGATAGGGCCCGACAGGCTCACCGTCTATGCCGGGGACATCCTCGCCGACAGGCGGCTTTTCCGGAGGCTCTCCGGGGAGAGATACGGACTTATCCTCATGAACATCGTCTCCGACGTGATCATCGCCCTGGCGCCCAAGCTCCCGGAGCTTCTGGCCGGGGACGGGATCTTTATCTGCTCCGGGATCATCGACGGCCGGGAGGCGCAGGTCCGCCGGGCCCTGGAGGCCGCCGGACTTCGCGTCCGGGAGCACCGGAGCCGGGACAACTGGCACGCCTATATCTGCGATAAGGAGGAAACGCTATGAGATCCATCGTTCTGGCCGCCGGGAAGGGCACCCGCCTTGCCCAGGAGGGCGTAGACCGCCCCAAGGCCATGCGCCTCGCGCGGGGCAAGCCTCTTCTCGGCTATGTTCTGGACGCCCTGCCCACGGGCCCGGAGGACACCGTCATCGTGGTGGGGTACAAGAAGGAATACATCACCGCCGCCTTTCCGGCCTACTCCTTTGCCGAGCAGACGGAGCAGCTGGGCACCGGCCACGCCGCCCTGTGCGCCGTGCCCGTCCTCGGGGATTACGACGGGGACGTGCTGATCTGCTGCGGCGACATGCCCCTGGTGCGGGCGGAGACCTACGCGGCCCTGGCGGCCGCGCATGAAAGGAGCGGCGCGGCCTGCACCGTCCTCTCCGGCGTCACCGACAGGCCCATGTCCTTCGGCCGCGTCCTGCGGGACGGGGAGGGCGGCTTTGACCGGATCGTGGAGGACCGGGACTGCACCCCCGAGCAGAAGAAGATCCGGGAGCTCAACTCCGGCATCCTCTGCGCCGATTTTCGCAAGATGGCCTCCGCCCTCCGGGAGCTTCGGACCGACAACGCCCAGCACGAATATTATCTCACCGATCTGCCCGTGATCCTGAAGGCCCGGGGCGAGAAGGTGGGGGTCTGCTCCCTGCCCATGGACGACCAGCTCATCGGCGTGAACACCCCAGCCGAGCTTGCCCTGGTGGAGGAGCTCTTAAAGGGCGGCGGGAATTGAGCCCGCGCCTCTCCCGTCCCCCTGAAATCTTTACATCACACGGCAAAAACTCCCTTGCGGACTTCGCAAGGGAGTTTTCGTTTTCGCGGAGGCGGGGATCACTCCGGGGGTTCCGTCGGCCGCCTTTTTAGGAGCAGTACCGTCACGGTGACGGCGGCGGCCAGGAGGGGGAGGGAGGTGAGGCTGGTGACGACGTTGAGGATACCCGTGACGATCTCGTACCGGCCGAGGTCCTGATAGACGTCGGCGGGCAGGATCAACAGCTTGCGGATGGCAAGCCGCGAGATCGCGGGCAGGATAACGAGGCGCAGGAGCCACAAGCCCACCGCGAGGGAGATCGTTTTGGCGTTTCGGGGCAGGACCGTTTTCCGAAAGGAGAGGACGGTCCATGTGATCATCAGCATGTCCGCGCTGAGCAGCAGAAGGGCGACGACGGTTCTTGTGACCATCTCCGCAAGCTCCGGGTGCCAGAGATAGGCAATGACGCTCCCGGAGGAGATGCCGGTGGCGGAGGCCAGATACACCTCCACCATCAGCACCACGCTCCACACCGCCCACAGGGCCGGGCGCTTTTTGCAGGTGAGGCACAAAATGCCCGGCAGGCACAAAGGCGCGGTGAAAAACAGGGCCCCGAACCCCACCAGAAACAGCCCCAGCAGCGTGGCCACGCCGGCCATACTCAGGATAATGGTTCCCGCCAGCCTTGCCCCGGTCATGGGCCGGCTCCCGTTGAAAACCGGCTCCGGCGGGACCGGCGCGGGCTCCGCTCTCTCCGGCGTACACGCCGGCGGCTTATCCAGAATGAGCTCGTCCAGGCTCACTTCGAACATCTCCGCCAGCTTGACAAGCTTTTCCAGCTCCGGCACCGAGGCATCCGTCTCCCACTTGCTCACCGACTGGCGGGAAACATCCAGCCGCTCGGCCAGGGCGTCCTGGCTCATGCCCGCCCGCTGGCGCAGGTCGGCGATATTTGTTCCAAGGCTCATTTAAGGCCCCCCTTTCGCTCAAATCATACCACAAAATCCCCAACCTGTCTGCAAACCCGCGCTTGGAAATCACGCAACCAACAGTTGCGCCACCGAAAAAACGCCTTATCCAGCCCCCGGCCCCCAAAAAACTCAATATTCAATATTTTTTGCCGCCCAAGTGCCGCCTTCGGCGGCGCGCAGGGCGGCAAAAGGAAACGCCCCCTCGAATTCTGCTTAAATTCGAGGGGGCGTTTCCGCACGTTCCCCCGGGCTTTGAGGCCCCGCTTCGCTGGCTCGAAAGCCAGTCATTTTGCTTTTGTGTCGCAGTAGATGCACCGGTAGACCCGGTTTTCCCGGTCGGTCAGCCTGAAAACGTGCTCGATCTCCTGCTCGGTGCTCGTGATACACCGGGGATTTTTGCACTTGATGATGCCGTGGATCTCCCGGGGGAGGCCGGGGTGGCGCTTCTCCACCCGCTCGCCCCCGCGGATGATGTTGACGGTGATGTGGGGGTCGATGTAGCCCAGAAGGTCAAAGTTGAGGTCGATGACCTCGTTGACCTTCAGAATATCCTTCTTCCCCAGCTTCCCGCTGGCGGCGTTTTTGATGAGGGCGACCTCACAGTCCAGCTTGTCGAGCCCCAGATAGCCATAGAGCTCCATGCCGCGCCCAGCGGGGATGTGGTCGATGACGATGCCGTCCACGATGGTCCCTATAAGCATCTCACTGCACCTCCAAAAGCATCAGGATAAGGGCCATGCGGATGAATTTCCCGTTCAGGACCTGCTTGAAATAGCAGGCCCGGGGGTCCGCGTCGATGGCCACGGAGATCTCGTTGACCCGGGGCAGGGGGTGGAGGATGGAAAGGTCGGGCTTGGCGTTTGTCAGCTTGTCCGGCGTCAGGATATAGGTGTCCTTCAGGCGCACGTAGTCGGCCTCGCTGATGAACCGCTCCCGCTGGACCCTGGTCATGTAGAGGATGTCCAGCTGGGGCATGGCCTCTAAAAGTGACTCCGTCTCCCGGTATTGGACGCCGGAGGCGTTCAGGATGTCCGCGCGCACATGCTCCGGCACCTTCAATTCCTCGGGAGAGATGAGCACAAAGTCCACGCCCTCATAGCGGCTCATGGCCCCGAGGAGGCTGTGGACGGTGCGGCCGAACTTCAGGTCCCCGCAGCAGCCCACGGTCATGTGGTCGAGCCGGCCCTTCTCCCGCTTGATGGTGAGAAGGTCCGTGAGGGTCTGGGTGGGGTGGTTGTGGCCGCCGTCGCCGGCGTTGATCACGGGGATGGAGGCGTTCATGGCCGCCACCCGGGGCGCACCCTCCATGGGGTGGCGCATGGCGATGATGTCCGCAAAGCAGCTGATGACCCGGGCGGTGTCCGCCACGCTCTCGCCCTTGGAGGCCGAGCTGGACTGGGCCTCGGAAAAGCCGATGACCTGGCCGCCCAGCTCCAGCATGGCCGACTCAAAGCTCAGGCGCGTGCGGGTGGAGGGCTCATAAAAGAGGGTGGCCAGCTTGCGCCTGCGGCACTTCTCGGCGTACTTGTCGGGGTTTGCGATGATGTCCTCGGCCGTGGCGATGAGACCGTCGATCTCCTCAACGGAGAGGTCCGCGATATCGATAAGACTTCTCATTTCTTCGCTCCGTTCACCGCCAGATAGCCGCGGATGCGCTGTACGTGTTCGGCGTTCTCCGGCTTTTCCTCCAGATACTCGATGATGTCCCAGACGTCCACCACGGAATAGACCGGGAAGCCAAACTCCTCCTCGATCTCCTCCATGGCGCCCTTATCGGTCCGGCCCTTCTCGCCCCGGTTGACCATGATGAGACAGGCGGCGACCTTGGTGCCCTCAAGCCCGGATAAAATCTCCATGCTCTCCCGGATGGCGGTGCCGGCGGTAATCACGTCCTCGGTGATGACGATCTCCTCCCCGGCTTGGGGCTTCCAGCCCACGATGGTGCCGCCCTCGCCGTGGTCCTTGGCCTCCTTGCGGTTAAAGCAGAAGGGGATATCCAATCCCTCCCTCGCCAGGGCTGCGGCGGCGGAGACGGCGATGGGGATGCCCTTGTAGGCCGGCCCGAAGAGGACGGTCTTTTTCCTGCCCAGGTGCTCTAAATACGCCCGCGCGTAAAACTCCCCCAGGCGCATGATCTGCTCCCCGGTCTTGATGTCCCCGGCGTTGATGAAGTAGGGGATCTTCCGCCCGGATTTCGCCGTGAAGTCGCCGAACTTCAAAACGCCCGCCGATTCCAGAAATTCGATAAATTCGTGCTTGTAGGTTTCCATATGTTATCCTCCCATAGGGTATTTACTGTGTGTTTTCTCCCGAAACGGTTTCAAGGGTACGAGGGCGGGTTTAGAACCCGCCCCTACGAAATGATTTGAAATGGTCCCGTTTTAATGAGTAAGCTCTCAAATATCCTCGTAGGGGAGGGTTCCAAACCCTCCCGAACCCCCGTCCCGCCGCAGCGACAGTCCAGGGGGGGAGCCGACGTTGATGGGGTCATCGTAAAATGATTTTCTCCAATTCCGCAAGATCCGCGGCCAGGTACTTCGCCCCCGCCGTTTCCAGCTCCTCGCGGGTGCCGTAGCCCCAGAGGACGCCCACGGTATCCAGGCCGTTGGCTCTCGCGCCCTCCACGTCATGTCGCTTATCGCCCACCATGAGGGCGCGGCTCAGATCGGTGATGCCCGCCTCCCGGACGGCACGGGCCACGATGGCGGATTTGGCCGCCTTGCGCTCGTCCATGGGCGCGCCGCAAAGGAGGGTGAAGTATTTTGCAAAATCGAATCGCTCCATGATGCGCCGGGCGAAGGCCTCCGGCTTGGAGGTGGCCAAAATCAGCGTGAGGCCCGCGTTTTGGAGGCGCTCCAGCGTCCCCTCGATGCCGGGGTAGGGCACGTTTTCCAGCCAGCCCCGGGGCTCGAAATACTCCCGGAAGGCCGCGACCGCCTCGCCCATCCGCTCCTCCGGGATGGCATACCGCTCAAAGGACTCGATAAGCGGCGGGCCGATGAAGTGGGTGAGCTTGTCCGGGTCCGCCTCGATGCCGAAGCGCCGGAGGGCGTGGGCGGCGGAGCGGGTGATGCCCTCCCTGGGGTCGGTGAGGGTGCCGTCCAGGTCGAAAAGGGCGTAGTCGATGGCCATCAGTCCACGAACTCCCGGACGCACCGAAGATACGCCTCCTCCGGGTCGGGGGCGGCGGTAATGGGCCGGCCCACCACGATGTAGTCCGAGCCGATCTTTTTGGCCTCGGCGGGGGTCATGACGCGCTTCTGGTCCCCCGCGTCCCCGCCGGCAAAGCGCACGCCGGGGGTGACGGTGACGAAGCCCGCGCCGCAGCTTTCGTGGACCACCCGGGCCTCCAGGGGGGAGCAGACCACCCCGTCCAGGCCGGCCGCGGCGGCGTTTTTGGCGTACTTGATAACGGTGTCCGGAAGCTGGCCGCTGATGCCCAGCTCCCCCGTCATCACGTCCTGAGAGATGCTGGTCAGCATGGTGACGGCGATGAGCAGGGGCCGGGTGCCGTCCGGGCGCGTCAGGCCCTCCAGGGCGTACTTCATCATCTCGATGCCCCCGCCGGCGTGGAGGTTGGTCATGTCCACGTTGAGGCCGGAGAGCACCGCCATGGCCTTCTTCACGGTGTTGGGGATGTCGTGGAGCTTCAGGTCCAGGAAGATCTTGTGGCCCCGCTCCTTGATCTTGCGCACGATGTCCGGCCCCTCGGCGTAGTAGAGCTCCATGCCGATCTTCACAAAGGGGCGGGCCGTGCCGAATTTGTCCAGAAAGTCAAAGGTCTGCCTGGCGCCGGCGAAGTCGCAGGCCACGATCACGTCTTTACCCATGGTGGGCACCTCCAATGATATCTGTGAGATTTTCTATGTGCAGCCGCTCGCAGACGGCGGGCAGCTCCTCCACGATTTTTTTGGACGCGAAGGGGTCCACCAGATTGGCGGCTCCCACCTCCACCGCCGTGGCCCCGGCCAGCATCATCTCAAGGACGTCCTCCGCGCATGCGACGCCGCCCATGCCGATGATGGGGACGCCGACGGCCTCGTAGACCTGCCACACCATCCGGAGGGCCACCGGGAACACCGCGGGGCCGGAGAGGCCCCCGGTGACGTTGCGGATGACCGGGGCGCGGCGCTTAAGGTCGATGCGCATACCCATGAGGGTGTTGATGAGGCTGATGCCGTCGGCCCCGGCGTCCTCGCAGGCCCGGGCGATGGCGGCGATGTCCGTGACGTTGGGGGAGAGCTTCATGTAGACGGGCTTGGTGGTGACGGCCTTGACGGCCCGGGTCACCTCCGCCGCCGACTCCGGGCTTGTGCCGAAGCTCATGCCGCCATTGTGGACGTTGGGGCAGGAGATGTTGACCTCGATGAGGCCCACGCCCTCCTCGCGGTCGATGCGGGCGCAGCATTCGGCGTATTCGTCGATGGAAAAGCCGGAGATGTTGGCCACCACAGGCTTATGGAAGACCCGCCGGAGCCTGGGGAGCTCCTCCGAGATCACCTTGTCGATGCCGGGATTTTGAAGCCCCACGGCGTTGAGCATCCCGGAGGCCGTCTCCGCGATGCGCGGCGGCTCGTTGCCGAATCTGGGTTCCCGGGTGGTGCCCTTGAAGGAGAAGGAGCCCAGGAGGTTGATGTCGTAGATTTCCGCGAACTCGTACCCGTAGCCGAAGGTGCCGCTGGCGGGGATCACGGGGTTATCCAGCGCAAGGCCGGAGAGGGAGACTTTCGTATTCACCATACAAGCTCCTCCTTTTCAAAGACCGGCCCGTCCTTGCAGACGCGCTTGTGGCCCCCGGTCGTTTTGCACGTACAGCCCATGCAGGCCCCGAAGCCGCAGCCCATCCGCTCCTCCAGGCTGAACTGGCCGGAGGTCCGGGACTTTTCATAGACGGCCTTCAGCATGGGCTCCGGGCCGCAGGTGTAAAAGTAGGTGTAGGGCCTGTCCATGGCGTCGGTAACGAAGCCCTTTATGCCGTAGGAGCCGTCCGCCGTGGTGACGAGGGCCTCCGCCCCCAGCGCCCGGAATTGCGCCTCGTAAAAGACCTCGTCCTTCGTATTGAACCCCAGGATCACCGCGGGCTTTTTCCCCTCCGCCAGGAGCTTTTTGGCCAGGGCGAAGAGGGGAGGGACCCCCGCGCCGCCGCCGATGAGCAGGGGGTGCTCCCCGGAAGGGGCGGTGTCGTAGCCGTTGCCAAGGCCGGTGAGGACGTCCAGCTCCGCCCCGGGCGTGAGCTCCGCCATATATGCGGTGCCGTGGCCCACCACCTTGTAGATGAGGGTGAGCGCTCCCGGCGCAAAGTCGCACACGGAGATGGGGCGGCGCAGGTAGAAGCCCGGGAGCTTCAAATTGACGAACTGCCCCGGCCGGATGCCGGCGGTGTCGCCCCGGAGGACCATTTTATAGGTATTTCTGGCGATCTCTACGTTCTCCAGAAGCTCAAATTTCACGTCAAGCATTGTCGTCCCTCCAGGCGATCCTCCCGCCGGCCACGGTCATAAGGCACTTTCCGAACACCCGCCACCCGTCGAAGGGAGTGGCGCGGCCCAGGGAGAGGAAATGGGCAGAGTCTATGGTAAATTCATGCTCCAGGTCGAAGACAGCCAGATCGGCCGGCTCCCCCGGCTCGATGCGCCCGCCGGAAAGGCCGAAGCGGCGGGCGGGGGCGGCGCTCATAAGCTCCACCAGCCGCTCAAGGCTCGTGATCTGCCCCCGGACCAGCTTTGTGTAGAGCACCGGGAAGGCGCACTCCAGGCCCACGATGCCGTTGAGGCTGCCCTCTAAGCCCCCGGACTTCTCCTCCCGGGAGTGGGGGGCGTGGTCCGTGGCGATCATGTCCACCGTCCCGTCGCAAAGCCCCTCGATGAGGGCGTCCCGGTCGGCCGCGGAGCGGATGGGCGGGTTCATCCGGAAGCGCCCGTCGTCCTGAAGGTCCCCGTCCGTCAGGGTCAGGTAGTGGGGGCCCGTCTCGCAGGTCACGTCCAGCCCCTCGAACTTGGCAAGGCGCACAAGGCTCACGGTCTCTTTAGTGGAGACGTGGCAGACGTGGTATTTACACCCCGTCTCCCGCACCAGCTCCAGGTCCCGCTCCACCTGGCGCCACTCGCTCTCCGGGTCGTTGCCAATAAGGCCGTGGGCCCGGGCGTAGGCGCCGTCATGGACGGCCCAGCCCTTTTTGCGGAGGCTCTCGTCCTCCGCGTGGGCCACGATGGGCTTTCCCAGGCTTTTCGCCCGCTCCATGGCGGCCCGCATCAGCTCCTCCGACTGCACGCCCCGCCCGTCGTCGGAAAATCCGGCCACGAAGGGGGCCAGCTCCGCCATATCCGCAAGCTCCGCGCCCCGCTCGCCCCTGGTGATGGCGCCGTAGGGGCACACGGTGACGGCGGCGTCCCGGGAGATGATACCGAGCTGTATGTTCAGGTTGTCCAGGGTGTCCGGCACGGGCCTCAGGTTCGGCATGGAGCACACCGCCGTGTACCCGCCCCGGGCCGCCGCCAGGGTGCCTGATCGGATAGTTTCCTTGTAGGCAAAGCCCGGCTCCCGCAGATGGACGTGGGGATCGACGAGCCCCGGCAGGGCAGTCGCGCCCTGAAAATCAAAAACGGCAGCGTCACCGCCAACAAAAAGGCCCTGGCCCATGGCGGCAACGATGCCATCAACAATCAAGATATCCGCCGGCTGAAAGGCGCCGGCATAGAAAACCCGCAGATTCTTTAAAAGGAATTTCATAAAACCTCCGTCTTTGTGGGGGCGTTGTGTCCGGGGGCCGCCCACGGCGGCCCCCGCGTCAGATCAAATCAGGAATGTCTGTCCTTCACCACCGCGAACGCCTCATCCGCGATCTCCAGCGTCTCCGCGATGTCCTCGTCGGTCAGGCTGGCGTTGATGAAGTGGTTGTGGTGGTTGGTGAAGAAGACGCCGCGCTTGACGCACTCGGCGATCCACTCCTGATGGAGCATCAGCGTGGGGTCGTCGGCGATGCGCAGATAGAAGAGGCTGGGCACGCCGGAGACGTGCAGGTCGTAGCCGTATTTGAGGGCCGTGGTCACAAGGCCGTTTTTCAGCTTTGTGCCCTTGTCGATCAAAAGCTGGGGACAGCCCAGGCGCTTCATCTTGTTGATGCAGGCGATGCCCGCGGCGAAGGGGACGGCGCTCATCCAGTAGGAGCCGGTGAAGCTCAGGGAGGACACGGAATTTTTCAGGAACTCCCGGCCGCACAGGGCCGAGACATTGTAGCCGTTGGCCAGGGCCTTGCAGAAGCAGATGAGGTCGGCCTTGAAGCCGAAGTAGTGGTCGGACCCGGCCAGGTCCAGCCGGAACCCGGCGCGCACGTCGTCGATGATGAGCACGGTCCCGGTGTCGTCGCACAGCTTCCGGACCTTCTGCCAGAAGCCCTCCGCCGGCAGCTCGTTGTCCGCGAAGTTGCCGTGCATATAGGGCTGGGCGATGATGGCCGCGATCTCGCCCCGGTTCTGCTCAAAGACCTCGGAAAGCTCATCAAAATCGTTCCAGGTGACATAGAGGTTGTTGGCCACGTCCTCCTCCAGGACGCCGGCGTAGTCGATCTTCTGGGTCCAGGGGGAGACGCCGTGGTAGTAGCCCTTGAAGAAGACCAGCTTCTTCCGGTGGGTGTAGGCGCGGGCGGTCATCACGGCGCAGGTGGTCACGTCGTTGCCGTTTTTGGCGAAGAAGGCCCAGTCGGCGCAGGCCACCGTCTCCACGAGAAGATCCGCGAAGTCGATCATCACCGGGTTGGGGAGGGTCGTGCAGTCGGAGATCCTCCGCTGGCACTCGGCGGCCTCGTCCACCTCCGGGTCGTTGTACCCCAGGACATTGGGGCCGTAAGCGCACATGTAGTCGATGAACCTGTTGCCGTCCAGATCCCACAGGTAGCTGCCCCGGGCACGGGAGGAGTAGAGGGGAAACGCCTCCACGGGGACGTAACAGCCCTCCGCGGGGCCCTGGTGGCCGTAGATGCCGGAGGGGATGACCTTGCAGGCCCGCTCAAAGGCGGCCCGGGACTTGGGATATTCATAAACCTTTCTCATGCTTTTCACCTCTCACGCCAGGTACAGGGACACGCGGTCCAGGATCCGGTTCACATTGTCCACCATGGAGATCATACCGCCGATGCGGACCTTGCCCAGCCCCACGCACACCACGGCGTTGACCTTCCCGTCAAAGAGGTCCCGGGCGTCGCGCATGGAGGAAAAGACCATGTAGCTGGTGGGGTGCTCCACCGGGGCGTGGACGGCGGTGAGGACGTGGTTCCGGGCGTGGATATGCCCCTCCGGGCCGCCCTCGATGGCCACGCGCACGTCCCCGTCCACGATGTATGAGGCGCTGGCCTTTCCGATTTTGTCCACGCTGCCGATCTGCGCCACCGCGTCCAGGATCAGGTGGAACATGATGGTGGTGCTGACGGTGAAAAACTCCTCGTCCTTCAGGGCCTCCGGGTCGGGCCGCAGATAGGCGGTGAGCTTGTCCGTAAGGCGGGTGAACTGCTTCAGCAGGAAGCCGATCTTCGTAAAGCCCTTGGAGGGGATGGGCGTCACGGTCCCGTCAATGAGGCCGTTGAACTTTTTGCAGGAGGAGAAGGGGAGCTTGATGTCGCATTTGTCCACTCCGGGCGTCACGTCGCAGACGCCGTCATGGAAGTGGATGGTCCCCTCGGGCCCGTCCTTTACGGTGATGCCGATGGCCACGTCCCGGCCCTCGATCAGCTTGTGACAGTCCCCGTCCAGCTCGCAGAGCTTTGACAGTCCTCCCAGAACGGCGAAGAGGTTGATATACGCCAGCGTTTTCTCGTCCATAAGACCGCCTCCCATACACAGGTTAATCAATTATATCTTTTCCTGCGCCCGATTGCAAGCCCCAAACGCAAATTATCCCTCCACGCCCGTCAAATCGAAATCCGGGGTGTACTCCTCCCCGGCGGAGTCCAGCTCCTGATAGAACCCGTCCACGATACCCCTCTCCTCCATGTATCCAAGGGCCTGCCTGTACTCGTCCTCCGTCAGCCGGCGGTCCAGCTCCGGGTAGTCACAGGCCCGCCCCATGGGGGTATACTGGCTCATGAGGGAGAACAGGACGTCCCCCGCATCGAAGGTCCCGGCCACCCAGTCGATGACGCGCCTGGTATTTTCAAGGGCGCCCGGGAGCACCAGATGACGGATCATGACCCCCGACCGCAAAAGCCCGTCCTCCCCCATCACATAGGGACCCGTCTGCCGGAACATCTCCAAAACGGCCCTTTTCGCCGTCTCCGGGTAGTCCGGGGCGGCGGAATATCTCCGGGCGAGGGCGGCGTCCATGTACTTCATATCCGGGAGGTACACCTGGACCTTGCCTTTAAGACTGCGCACCTGCTCCACCGTCTCATAGCCCGAGGAATTCCACACCACCGGCACGGGGAGGGGCTCCCGGAGGCTCTCCAGCACCGCCGGCAAAAAGTGGCCCGCGGTGACGAGGTTTATATTGTGTACGCCGCGCCCGACGAGCCTGAGGTAGATCTCCCGGAGCTTTTCCGGGCTGACCGGGGCCCCCATTTCGCCCCGGGACAGGGCGTAATTCTGGCAATAGACGCACTTCAGCGCGCATCCGGTGAAGAAGACCGCCCCGCTGCCCCTCTCCCCCGAGATCGGCGGCTCCTCCCACATGTGGGGCGCGGCCCTGGCCACCCTGGCCGTCAGTCCCTGGCCGCAGACGCCCCCGCCCGTCTCCGGCGTCCGGAGGCTCCCGCAGCTTCTGGGGCAGAGCCTGCAATAAAACGGCATTTTCCCGCCTCCCTCATTGATTTTTCCTCTTTACCGTACTATAATATCTGAAAATACACTTGTCAAGGAGGACGCAGATGAGGATCGTCATTCTGGACGCCCACACGGAAAACCCCGGCGACCTGAGCTGGGAGGGCTTTGAGGCCCTGGGGGAGCTTACGGTCTATGACCGCACCCCGAAATCCGACGACCGGGAGATCATCCGCCGCATCGGGGACGCGCAGCTCGTCATCACCAACAAGACGCCGGTACGGGCCGCGGCGCTGGACGCCTGCCCCTCGATCCGCTACGTGGGGCTCCTCTCCACGGGCACGGACGTGTGCGACTGCGCCCGCGCCGCCGAAAAGGGCATCCCCGTCAGCAATATCCCGGCCTACTCCACCATGGCCGTGGCCCAGCACACCATCGCGCTCCTGCTGGAGATCTGCTCCAAGGTGGGCGTCCACTCCGCCGCCGTCCACGCCGGGGACTGGCAGCGCAGCGAGGACTTCTGCTTCTGGGAGGCGCCGCTCATAGAGCTTTCGGGCCGAACCTTCGGCGTCGTCGGCTTCGGTCAGATCGGCCGGGCCGCGGGGCGGATCGCCCGGGCCCTGGGGATGCGCGTTCTGGCCGCCGGCTCCCGTCCCTGCCCCGAGGGGGAGGCGATCGGGACGTACACGGACCTTGACACGCTCCTCCGGGAGTCCGACGTGGTCTCCCTCCACTGTCCCCTGAAGGACAGCACCCGAAAACTCATCAACGCCCGGACCATCGGGGCGATGAAGGACGGCGCCATCCTCCTCAATACGGGGCGCGGGGGGCTGGTGGACGAGCAGGCCCTGGCGGAGGCCCTCCGCTCCGGCAAGCTCTATGCCGCCGGGGTGGACGTGGTGTCCGTGGAGCCGATCCTGCCGGACAACCCGCTGCTCGCCTGCGAAAACTGCCTCATCACCCCCCACATCGCCTGGACGCCCAGGACCTGCCGGGAGCGGGTCATGGACATCGCCGTAAAAAACGCCCGGGCGTTCCTGGCCGGCCGCCCGGAAAACGTGGTCAACGGAGTCCAATTATAAAAATAAAAATTTTCCCTTTTCCTCGCAATAAAATCCCTTTCTCACACATTCCTTGATCGACAGGAGTTGAAGAACACGATGGAGGACACCGAGGAGCTTTCGGAAACGGCCTCCCGGGCGGCCGAACTCGAGCGGCTGCTTGGGCGCATGGGGCGCGGCGACACCGGGGCCCTGGCCGAGCTTTACAATCTCACCCACGCCGGCCTCTACGCCGCGGCCCTCTCGGTCATGGCCAACGCCCATGACGCCGAGGAGCTCACCCACGACGCCTACCTGCGCATCTGGGAGGCGGCGCCGCGCTACAAGGCCCGGGGCACGCCCATGGCGTGGATGCTCACCGTCACCCGCAACCTGTGCCTGATGGAGCTGCGCCGCCGGAGCAAACGGGCCGACCTCTCCGATCAGGAGTGGGACGCCATACCGGCCAGGGCCGAGGCCGTCACCCCCGAGGACCGGGCCGTCCTGCAGGACGCTCTGGCCGCCCTCGCCCCGGATGAGCGACAGATCGTCCTCCTCCACGCCGCGTCCGGCCTTAAGCACCGGGAGATCGCCGGTCTGCTGGCCCTCCCCCTGGGCACGGTCCTGTCGAAGTACAATCGCGCGATGGCCAAGCTTCGCGCCGGGATGAAAGGAGAGTGAGCCCCATGACCGACAGGGACATCGAAATGAGGCTGAAAACCGCCGTGGAACACGCGTCTCCCGACGGGCTCGGGCGGCTCCTCTCGGACGTTGAACGTGAGAAAGGAGTCATCAGGATGGAACAGCGCAAAAAAAGGAAATTTCACTGGGCGGGCCTCATCGCCGCCTGCCTCGTTATCGCGGTTTTCGCCGGCTTCGGCGGATTCTACTACGGGCAAAACTATGCCGTGGCCACCACGGTCTCCCTGGACGTGAACCCCAGCATTGAGCTGAAGGTCAGCCGGGCGGAGAGGGTGATCGCCTGCGCGGGCCTCAACAGCGAGGGGCGGGACATCCTCTCCTCCATGGACGGCGGCGCCGACCTGGAGGGGGCCAAGCTCAACGTGGCGGTGAACGCCATTGTGGGCGCCATTGTGAAGGCGGGGTATCTGGACAGTCTCAGCTCCGCCATCCTCATCTCCGTGGAGGACAAGGACGCCGACCGGGGCGCGCGCCTCCAGGCCCAGCTGGTGGCCGAGGTGGACGATGTCCTCAGGACCGCCGCCAACGCCGCCAATGTCATCAGTCAGAACTTCACCGCCGACCGGGACCTCACCGACAAGGCCCAGCAGAACAACATCTCCACCGGCAAGGCCGCCCTCATCGAGCAGGTCCTGGCCCTGAACCCCGATCTCGACTACGCGGGTCTGGCCGCCCTCTCCGTGGAGGAGCTGCGGGATCTCATCAAGATCGGCGCGCCCGCCATGCCCATTGGCAAGGAACGGGCCATGCTGGCCGCCTCGGAGTACGCCGGGGTGCTGGCGCTGGACAGCGTGATCCCCGATGTGGACCCGGAGCTGGACGACCCTGTGCCCCACTACGAGGTGGAGCTTACCTGGGGGGGGCGCCGCAACCAGTACGAGTACACGGTGGACGCCTTCACCGGCCAGGTCCTCTCCGGCCTGAAGGACGCCGTCAACGCCTCTGCCGGTGGGACCACCCCCGCCGTCACCGCCGAAGAGGCATTTATCGCCGCCGCGAAAAATTTCGGAGAGAAGCACCCGGAGCTTGCAGGCTATAATTTCCTGAACATCAAGACGGAATACGACCAGGACGACGGGCATTACGACGTGGAGTTCTGGTACGCCGGATACGAATTTGACTACGACGTGGACGGTCAGACCGGCCAGGTCCTCCGGGAGGAGACGGACTACCGCTACACCCCCGCCACGCAGCCCGACGATCCCCCCGCGCCCGCTGACATCGGCGCGGAAGCGGCCAAGGACGCGGCTTTGAGCCACGCCGGCCTCACCGCCGGGGAGGTCACCTTCCTCCACGCCCGCCAGGACTACGAGAACGGAAAGCTCGTCTACGACGTGGATTTCTACACCGACAAGGCGGAGTACGACTACGAGATCGACGCCGCCACCGGCGCGGTCCTCAAGAGCGAGGTGGAAAAGCGCCCCGGCGCGACCCCCAATACCCCCTCCACCACGGATATCGGCGAGGCCGCCGCCAGGGAGGCCGCCCTGAAGCGCGCCGGGATCACGGCCGCCGTGGATTGGCTGAGGGTGGAGCACGACTACGACAACGGCCGCCACTACTACGAGCTGGAGTTTGAATTTGACGCCACGGTCTATGACTGCGACGTGGACGCCGCCACCGGCGACGTGGTGAAGTTCGAGTCCAAGCCCTGCGACAACCGCCTCCACGACCACGGCGGGAGCGGCACCGGGGCGGCCCAGTCCGGCGACATCGGCGCCGAGGCAGCCAAGGAGGCCGCCCTCCGGCACGCGGGCCTTACCGAGAGCCAGGTCACGCGCCTCAAATGCGAAAAGGACCGGGACGACGGCAGGACCGTCTACGAGGTGGAGTTCAAGTCCAACGGCTATGAGTACGAGTACAAGATCGACGCCGCCACCGGCGCCGTCCTGGAGCATGAGCGCGACTTTGACGACTGATTTTAAGGATCCGTCTTGACACGCGGACGGATCCGTGGTAGAATCCACCTGTAACAGGGGGCCCGAAACGAAGGGCTGAGAGTTGGGTAACTTCCCATGACCTATCACCTGATCTGGGTAATGCCAGCGTAGGGAAATAGTCAGGCGACGATCGCGCCTTTCGTCTTTCCGCCCGGCTTTGCCCGGGCGGAAATTTTATTGGAGGGATCCGTATGAAACTCAACAAGAAAACAAAAATGATCGTGGAGGGCGCCATGATGATCGCCCTGGCCTGGGCGCTGGACACCGTGATGGGGTTCATCCCCTTCCTGAACCTGCCCAACGGCGGCACCGTCTCCCTGAAGCTCGTGCCCATCGTCTTCTTCTGCGTCCGCTACGGCTGCGGCTGGGGGGCGCTGATGGGCTTCGTTTTCGGCCTGGCCGACTACTTTTTGGGTTTCCCCAAGGCAATCGACTGGACAAGCATTCTCTTTGACTACTTCATCTCCTTCACCCTCCTGGGCTTCGGCGCGGGACTTATGAAAAAGGTGAAGCTCTCCGCCGTCTGGGGCTCCATCGTGGGCGGCTTTCTGATGTTCCTCTCCAACTACATCGTGGGCGTTTACATCTGGGGCGAGTACATGCCGGATATGTTCTTCGGCATGACCATGACCTCCCCCTGGTTCTACTCCCTCCTCTACAACGGCGCCTGGGCCGGCGGCTGCATCGTCTTTGCCGTCGTGGCCTTCGTCCTCCTCTATCAGATCAAGCCCGTGGCCAAGCTCCTAAACGGCGAGGATCTCAAATGATCCCCGGCCTGATACACAAAAAGATCCCCGCCGGTGTCCCGGCGGGGATCTGGTTTTTTAAAGGGCCGCCTTCGCGGTGCTCACCAGCTGGGTGAACGCCTCGGGGTTGTGGATGGCGGTCTCGGAGAGCATCTTGCGGTTCATGTCGATGCCCGCCTTCTTCAGGCCGTGCATAAAGGTGGAGTAGTTCATGCCGTTGGCCTTGCAGCCGGCGGAGATACGGGTGATCCAGAGCTTGCGGTAGTCCCGCTTTTTCTGCTTGCGGCCGATATAGGCGTAAGTCAGGCTCTTCATCACGGCCTGATTGGCCATTTTGAAATGCTTGGACTTGGCTCCCCAGTAGCCCTTGGCCAGCTTGAGGACTTTATTTCTTCTCTTGCGCGTCATCATCGCGCCCTTGATTCTTGCCATCTTCGGTGACCTCCTTATTTATACAGGATCATGCGCTTGATCGCCGCTTCGTTGGTGACGTCGGCATAGGTTCCCTTGCGGAGGCCTCTCTTGCGCTTGGTTGTCTTCTTGTTCAGAATGTGGCTCTTGTATGCGTGGGCGCGCTTGACCTTGCCGGTCTTGGTGAGATTGAATCTCTTTTTCGCGCCGCT
>CANQPU010000007.1 GCA_947625815.1 uncultured Oscillospiraceae bacterium | reverse complement strand
GGCTTGACCTGAAGAATGGCAGGCTCTATGCTTCGTTCCCTCTCCTCCATTTGTTCAGTTCTCAGGGCGCAAGCCTTTGGCTCTGATAGAGCCGATGGCCCGATGGTCAAGTGGTCAAGACGGGGGCCTCTCACGCCCCAATCGGGAGTTCGACTCTCCCTCGGGTCACCAGACGCACCTTTAGCTCAGTTGGTAGAGCACCTGACTCTTAATCAGGGTGTCCAGGGTTCGAGTCCCTGAAGGTGTACCATAGTTGGTGTTGATTGCGGTGAGGGTCCACCTGTTCCCATTCCGAACACAGAAGTTAAGCTCACTGGCGCCGAAAATACTTGGCTGGCAACGGCCCGGGAAAATAGGTAGACGCCAACACAAAAAAGACAAGCCGAAAGGCTTGTCTTTTTTTGTGTCCGGCCCTCGATACGCTCAGGGAAAGCCAGGTTCTTCTCTTGGATACGGATAGGATACAGAGGAGTATTTTGAGCCGTCATTCCGCGGCCTTCAGAGCGGCGGCGGTGTCGATGGAGTTGAGACGGCGGAGCATGAACAGATCGACCAGGAGAGAGAACAGGATGGTCAGCGCGACGCTGCAAAGATAGCTGACCGGCGCGATCCGCGGGACAAAGTGGATCATATCCAGCTCGACCTTCCCCACCACAAAGGCGTTGAGCGCGATCCCCATGGGGATCCCGGCGGCGGCGCCCAGCAGGGTGAGGAGCAGGTTCTCCCGGAGGACATAGAGGGCGGATTCAAAATTGTAAAAGCCCAGCACCTTTACGGTGGCGATCTCCCGGAGCCGCTCCTGGATGTTGATATTCGTCAGGTTGTAGATGACCACAAAGGCCAGCGCCGCGGCGCAGATCACCGTCAGCAGGACGATATAGATGAGGCTTGCCATCATGTTCCCGATGCGGGCGCGCAGATCCAGACTGGAGGTCGCCGTCAGGACGTTGTCTGCGCCGAGCAGGCCCGCCAGGGCCTCTCCCGCGTCCGCGGAGGCGTTTTTCAGCACCAGCGCGTAGTTTTGCTCCGTGTCGCCCGGGATCGTCCCGGAGCTTATGTAGACGGTGTTGTAGATGTAGTTGTCAAAGACGCCCGACACGGTGAGGGAAACGGCGGGGGAGCCGTCCGGCCGGAGCTCGATGACGTCGCCGGGTCCCACGTCCAGAGCGTCGGCGAGGCCCCGGTTGATGAGGGCCTGACCCGCGCCGGGGAAGGGAAGCTTTTTGGAGCCCCGGTGGAAGTCCATGAACTCTGAAATCCCCGGCACATCGCGGGGGTCCACGGCGGAGAGCTGGACCTCCTTTTCGCTGTGCCCCGCGGAGGCCGTGACGGAGGCCTGATGGAGGAACAGGACGCTTTCGGTAAGCCCGGAGGTCTGCGTCAGAAAATCCGCTTTTGTTTCATCCGTCAGGGGATCCGCGAAGGTGACGGAGTAGTCATAGAGGCTGATCTCGGTGAACTGATAGTCCACCACGTTCCTGACGGAGTCGTTGATCCCCATGCCCGTGAGCATCAGGGCCGTGCAGCCGGCCACGCCCAGGATCATCATGAGCACCCGCAGCTTGTAGCGGAAGATGTTCCTCACCGTGACCTTCCAGAGGAAGCTGAGGCGGTTCCAGATAACGGGCACCCGCTCCAGGATCACCCGTTTCCCGGCCTTAGGGGGGCGGGGACGGATGACGTTGGCGGGCACATCGCTCACCTCCCGCCGGCAGGAGAGCCAGGTCACCGACATCATGGCGACCAGATATAACGCGAAGGTGATCCCGAAGAGAGGAAGATCGACGGTAAACTCGATGCGGTCGGAAAAGGAGTACATGATCTTGTAGGCCTGCCAGATCACCAGCGGAATCAGCTTTGAGCCCAGCAGAATGCCCGTCACGCCCCCCACCACCGTGGCGGTGCCGGAATATATGAGGAATTTGCCCATGACCTTCAGCCGCGAATAGCCCAGGGCCATCAGCACACCCAGCTGCGAGCGCTGCTCCTCCACCATGCGGGAGACGGTGGTGATGCAGATGAGCGCCGCCACCAGGAAGAAGAATACGGGGAAAACCGCGGAGATGCTGCGCACGATGGAGGTGTCGTTCTCAAAGCAGACATAGCCCAGATTCGACCACCGGCCCAGAAGATAGGCGTCGGGATATTCGATCTCTCCGATCTCCCTGCGGGCGTCCTCCAGCTCCGCCTGGGCGTCCGCAAGCTCGGCCTCGGTGTCGGAGACGGAGGCCTCAAACTCCGCCCGGGCGTCCTCCAGCTCGTCTAAGCCGTCCCGGTATTCCTGCCAGCCCTCGTCCAGCTCCCGGCGGCCGTCCTCCAGCTCCCGCGCCGCGTCCTCCAGCTCCGCCCGGGCGTCCTCCAGCTCGGCCATACCGTCCCGGTATTCCCGCCAGCCGTCGTCCAGCTCCCGGCGGGTGTCGGAAAGGACCTGGGCGGCGCTGTCAAGAGAGGCCTTGGCGCTCCCCAGCCGGAGGGCCGCGTCCTCCAGCTCTCGGGAGCCGCTTTCAAGGACTTGATATGTTTCCAGAAGAGTCCCCACCCCGGGAAGGGAGGCGAGGACCGGGTCCGCCTCCGCCGCCGCGGCCAGGGTCTGGACGGTGTCATAGCGGTAGGGAAGGCCAAGCCCTGCCAGCGCCCCGTTGACCGCGGCCAGAGCCGCCGGGGCCTGGGCGTCAAAGGCGGCCCTGCCGGCCTCAAGCTCCGCCTGCCTCTCCGCCAGCTCCGCCGCCCCGGCGTTATACCGGTCGAGGGAGGAACTGTATTCCGCCTGCCCGTCCTCATAGGAGCGCTCGCCGTCCTCCAGGACCGCCCTGGCGTCGGCCAGGCGCGTCTCCCCGTCGGCCAGCTCGCGCTTTCCGTCCTCGTAAAGGACCAGACTGTCGCTGTATTCCGCTTCCCCGTCCTCCAGCTCCCGGAGGGCGTCGGCCAGCTTTTCCTCCGCGTCGGCCAGATCCCTTTCCCCGTCGGCCCGGCGGTCCAGGTACTCGCGGCGGGCGTCGTCATATTCCGCCTGCCCGTCGGCCAGCTGTGCCTCGGCCTCCGCGATGACGGAGGCGTACCGGGCCTCGGCCCGCTCCTCGACCAGCCCGGTAAGGCGCTCCTCCAGCGCTTCGGCGCGCCGGTCGTATTCCTCCGAGTAGGCCGCGGGCATATGGGGACAGCGCAGATAGACCGTGGTGAAGTAATCCACGTCAAAGGTGCCCACCGGCACGTAGCAGAAGGCGGTGACGGACCCGGTGCCGAGGGACGTGCTGCCGCGCTCAAAGTTGAGGTAGAGGGGGGAGGTGGCGATGCCCGTGACCGTCAGCTCCCGGACGGTGAAGAGCTCCAGCGTCTCCGGGTCGTTGTCCCCGGAGACGATCACCCGGTCGCCCACGCTGAGGTTCGTCCAGGAGTCGGCCAGACACTCGCCGGGGGAGACGGGGAGCCGCCCCTCCAGAAGATCCGGGGTGTTGATCCGCTCGGGCAGGGAGTGGAAGGCGAAGACCTGATCGGCCTTTCCGCCCAGATTGACCAGGGCGTCCGTCTCAAAGCTCCCCTCGGCGTCCTGGATGTCCGGATCGGCCAGCAGCGCCTCCACGTCCTCCCCGGTCAGCCCCAGCGTGGTGGCCGCGGAAAAATCGTAAAAGCCGGTCTTCTGAAGATATGTATCCGCCGTGGCCTTCATGGCCTTCTGGGAGACCCGCAGGCCCACGAAAAATCCGCTCCCCAGGACGATGATGGCGAGGATCGCCAAAAACCGCCCCGGCGAGCGCAGGATCTCGCGGCAGGTATTTTTGGAAAGTGAACTCATAGCTGTCTCCGATCGGATCAGTAGTTTCCGGGCCGCCGGTTGGGGCGGGCCCTTACCACTCGATCTCCGAGATGGGTGTGGGAGTCGGGTTCAGACGCATGTCCCGGACGCCGCCGCTGCGGACGGTGATGACCCGGTCCGCCATGGCGGTGAGGGCGGAGTTGTGGGTGATGATGAGGACGGTCATGCCGTTTTTGCGGCTGGTGTCCTCCAAAAGCTGCAGGATCTGCTTGCCGGTGTTGTAGTCCAGCGCCCCGGTGGGCTCGTCGCAGAGCAGGAGCTTGGGATTTTTGGCCAGAGCCCGGGCGATGGCCACCCGCTGCTGCTCGCCGCCGGAGAGCTGGGAGGGGAAATTCTTCAGCCGGTCCCCCAGTCCCACGGCCCTGAGCGTCTCCGCGGCGTCCAGGGGGTCGGGGCAGATCTGGGCGGCCAGCTCCACATTCTCAAGGGCCGTCAGGTTTTCGATCAGGTTGTAGAACTGAAAGACGAAGCCCACGTCCCGCCGGCGGTAGCTGATGAGCTTCCGGGGGGAGTAGGCGGAGATATCCTCGCCGTCCAGGATGATCCTGCCCTCCGTGAGGGAGTCCATGCCGCCGAGGATGTTCAAAAGGGTGGTCTTGCCGGCGCCGGAGGGGCCGACGATGACGCAGATCTCCCCGCGCTCCACCTCAAAGCTCATGCCGCGGAGTGCCTCAATGGACACCTCGCCCGAGCGGTAGATCTTCCTCACGTCGTGAAATTCGATAAAAGCCATGAAGCACCTCAAAATCAGTCGTCGTTTCTCTATATTTGCCATGTTTTTCGGTTCCGCCCGGAGGGCGGGAGAAAAACGGCTTGAAATCAATATAATATCCGTCTCTGCGGATATTATAACACAGCACGCGGGCAGCTGTTGTTAAGAATCGGTTAAAAATGTCTTGCAAAAGTTGGCTGAAGGATTTATTCTATTCAGTAGAATAATAAATGGGAGGTATCACCATGATCCATCTTTTTGAAATCATCTCCTCTCTGGCCATCGCCGCCCTCGCGTTCGTGGGCATCTTCATGCAGGCGGGTCTTCACAAGGGGACCTACAAGCTGGGGACCTTCTCCTACTATACGAACCTCTCCAATCTCATTACCGGCCTTTATCAGCTGCTGATCTTCGTCACCTGCTTTGCGGGGGGGAGCTTTTATGACAGCCTCACCGCCCCCGGCCTGCGCTATTCCCTGACGCTGATGATCTGGGTGACCCATCTGATCTACCACTTCCTGCTCGTGCCGGACTTCAAAAAGCGCAAGGGGGAGGTCTTCGCCCAGGAGTGGCGGAGCTTTGACAACCTGACCGTCCACTACGCGGTGCCTCTGCTGGCGCTTTTGCAGTGGCTCGTTTGCGCCGACAAGGAGGTGCCCTTCGGCGCCGTGTTCGCATGGCTCCTCATCCCCCTGTGCTATCTGGGCTTTGCCATGGGCCGGGCCATGATCCTGGGGCCGGAGCCGAAAAGCGGCGTGTACCGTTACCCTTACAGCTTTATGGACCTGGACGAGCAGGGCATCAAAAACTGGACAAAAAACATCCTCATGGCGCTGGGCTTTTACATCGTCCTGGGCTTTGTGCTCTACGGCGTCTCCTGGCTTTTCCGGGCGTTTTGAGCGAATTCTTTCGGAGGAACTATGAAGCTTAAAGGCATCACCTTAAAATCGCTTCTTTATCTCGTCGTGGGCAATCTGGGGCTTGCCCTGGCGCTGGACTGCTTTTTCACGCCCAACGAGATCGCCGCGGGGGGCTTCGGCGGCATCGGCATCATCGTCAACGCCCTCCTGCCGGTCAGCGTGGGCACGGTGGTCTTTGTCATTTCCGTCCCGGTGTTCATCTGGTCCTATTTTGTCCAGGGCTGGGCGTATACCCTGTCGGCGCTCTTGTCCACCGCGGCCTTCTCCGTCTTTTCCGACCTTTTCGCCTTCCTGCCCGCCCTCACGGAGAACAGACTCCTGGCCTCCGTCTGCGGCGGGGCGATCTACGGCGTCTCCGGCGCCATTCTGGTCCGGGGCTACGTGGCGGGGAGCGGAACGGACCTCCTGGCGCGGCTCCTGGTCACCCGCTTCCGCCACATCTCCCTGGGCACCTTCGTGTTCCTCTGTGACGCCGCGGTGGTCCTGGCCTCCGTCTTTGCCTTCGGGGATATCGAGTCGGGCATCTACGCCGGCAGCGCCATCGCCGTGTGCTCCTTTACCATGGACAAGGTCATCCACGGCTTCAACACGGCCGTGGTCTTCGAGATCATCACCCCGGACGGGGACACCGCCGACGGGCTTTCCCGGATCATCATGGAGAAGCTGGACCGGGGCGTGACGCTCATCCCCGCCGTGGGCATGTATGAGCGCCGGGACCGGAACATGCTGATGGTGGCCGTGAGCCCCAAACAGATATACGAGGTCAAGGACCTCATCCACACCGCCGCCCCCGGCTCCTTTGCCGTGATGCTCCACGCCAACGAGGTGATCGGCGAGGGCTTCAAGGGCCTGGATGTCACCGTGCCCGTGAAGGACGTGAAGGACGGGGACAGACTCTAAAGCCGCCGGAAAGCCAGCGGCTTCCGCTTTCGGAGGAGAGATCGATGACTTTAGTTTACATAATATCCATCCTTATTTTGCTTTTCATTCTTATGGAGTTCCTCCTTTACCTGCTGGCCTTTCAGGGCAGGACCGGCGCGGACTTCACCAGGCACGATTTCATGCTGAAAAAGGAGCTGCGCCCCTACGCGGACCTGATCCTGGCCGGCAAGCGCTACGTGGTGGAGACGCCCCACGAGGACGTGGTCATCAAAAGCCGGGACGGGGTCCGGCTCTTCGGCCGGTTCTACGACCGGGAGGACAGGCGCGGCATCGTCATCATGATGCACGGCTACCGCTCCATGGCGGAGAACGATTTTTCCTGCTCCTCGGAGTACGTCCACGACCGGGGCTTCGCCATGCTGCTCGCGGACCAGCGGGCCCACGGGAAAAGCGGCGGCTTCGTGATGACCTTCGGCATCCGGGAGCGCTGGGATCTCCTTGACTGGGTGAGCTACGTGGAGAAGCGCTTCCCCGGGGAGAAGATCATCGTGGAGGGCCTGTCCATGGGCGCGGCCACCGTGGTCATGGCTGCGGGGGAGGGGTTCCCCCCGTCCGTCCGGGGCCTGATCGCCGACTGCGGCTACACCTCCCCGAAGGAGATCATCTCCTCGGTCATCAGGAGCTGTCACCTGCCGGTGAAGGTCTTCTATCCCCTGGTGCGCCTGGCCGGACGGGTCTTCGGCATGTTCGACTGCGAGGAGTGCTCCGCCGTCGAGGCGGCGAAAAGGGCCTCCGTCCCCGCCCTTTTCATTCACGGCGAGGCCGACGACTTTGTCCCCTGTGACATGGGCCGGTCCAATTATGAGGCCTACGCCGGACCGAAGGAGCTGGTCACTGTCCCCGGCGCCGGACACGGCCTGAGCTACGTGGTGGATATGCCCAAATGCCAGCGGGCGCTGACGGATTTTCTTGACAGGGTCCTTTGAAAGGGAAATCACAGAATAAATTACAATTCTCTCTTGACGAATCGAAAAGAATGAAGTAAAATATTATGTAAATTGGGTGATTCCTGATTTTCAGTTTCTTGATACAGGAGGGAGTAAAGTGGGACTCATACCTCAGACCAAATGCGGAAGGTGCGACAGGACCTACTCGAGCCTGCGCAGCCGCTGCCCTTACTGCGGGGCGCATCGGAATAAAAAGGGAAAGAGAGTCTCCGACGGCGACAACGCCACCTGGAAGCTCATAATCGGCATACTGCTCATCGTGGTCCTCGTGGCCGCGGTCATCGTCATCCTCGTCACCAGCTCTTCGGACGCGGACAAGGACCCGAACGACGGGGAGGGCGGCAAAACGCCCAGCGGCGAACAGGAGGGCGTGGACTCCCAGCCGGGCAATAACCCCGGCACCTCCACCGTCGCCCAGATCACCGTCACCGCCGCGGACGGCACCACCGTCAGCACGCTGACCGTGGAGGCCGGTCAGGCCGCGGATCTCACCGCCGCCGTCACCCCCGAGACCATCACCGACAAGCCCGTCTGGACCAGCAGCAACGAGGCCGTCGCGACGGTGGAGACACTGGACGACACGGGCCTCAAGATCCGGATCAGCGGCGTGGCCGCCGGCACCGCCACCGTCACCGCCACAGTGGGCGAGACGAAATATGAGATCGCCGTGACCTGCAGCGAGGCCGGCTCCGGCACGGGCACCGTGCCGCCCACCGAGATCCTGGCCACCAGGATCACCGCCAAGACCCGCAATTATAACCCCGTTGAGGACTTCACCTGCAGCAAGATCGGGCAAACGGTGGAGGTCACCGCCATCGTCACGCCCTCCAACGCCACCGGCGTCCCCGTCTGGTCCAGCAGCAACACCGACGTCATGGAGGTCGTCCCCACGGATGAGACGGGCCTGAAGGCCGTGGTCACCTGCGTGGGCAAGGGCAACGCCAAGATCACCGTCACCATTGACGGCCAGAGCTACACCTTCATAGCCCGCGGACCCAAAAAGTAAGCCCCTAAGAGCGTTGAACCGCCCCGCTTCAAGCGGGGCGGTTTTAGACTGTCGAAAAAGGGCGTATCACTGCCCCATGGGGGAGAAAGGAGGCACGGCGTATGGCGAATACGGTCATCGGCATACTGGCCCACGTGGACGCGGGGAAGACCACCCTCTCCGAGGGGCTTTTATATTGCGCGGGGGACATCCGCAGACTGGGGAGAGTCGATCACGCCGACGCCTTCCTTGACAATTTCGCCCTGGAGCGGGAGCGGGGCATTACCATCTTTTCCAAGGAGGCCCGCCTGACGCTGGGGAGCAAGACGGCCACGCTCCTGGATACGCCGGGGCACGTGGATTTTTCCGCGGAGACGGAGCGGACCCTGGATGTGCTGGACTGCGCCGTCCTGGTGATCTCCGCGTCCGAGGGCGTGCAGAGCCACACGCGGACGCTGTGGGCCCTTCTGCGCGGGCGGAACGTGCCCACGGTGATCTTTGTGAACAAGATGGACCTCCCCGGCGCGGACCGGGAAAAGGCCCTTGAGGATCTGAAAAATGAGCTGGGGGACGGCTTTTTTGAGCCGGAGCGGGTGGATTCCGAGGCCCTCGCGCTGTGCGACGAGGAGCTTCTGGAGGAGCATCTGGAGAAAAACGCCCTTTCGGACGGCGCGCTGGACGCCGCCTTCCGGCGGGGCCGCGTCTACCCCTGCTATTTCGGCGCGGCGCTGAGACTGGAGGGGGTGGAGGAGCTGCTGGCGGGCCTGGACCGCTTTGCCCCGGTCCTCGGCGGCGGGGAGGAGTTCGGCGCACGGGTGTTCAAGATCTCCCGGGACGCCGACGGAAAGCGCGTCACCCATATGAAGATAACCGGGGGGACGCTGAAGGTCCGGGATACCGTCTCCGGCCCCGGCTGGGAGGAGAAGGTCACCCAGATCAGGATCTGCTCCGGCGCCAGATACACCCCCGTGGACCAGGCCGCCGCCGGGGAGGTGGTGGCTGTGACGGGCCTGTCCGCCACCTGCGCCGGGCAGGGCCTGGGCGCGGAGAGCGACGGGCGCGCCCCGGCGCTGGAGCCGGTGCTGAATTACGAGGTGCTTCTCCCCTCTGGGACCGATATCCACCGGGCCCTGGCCCAGCTCCGGGAGCTCCGGGAGGAGAACCCCGAGCTCAAGCTCGTCTGGGACCGGCGCACGGGGAGGATCAACGCCCAGATCATGGGGAAGGTCCAGATGGAGGTCATCAAGCGGCAGATGAAGGACCGCTTCGACCTTGCCGTGGACTTCGGCCCCGGCGCCATCATCTACCGGGAGACCGTGGGGAACCGGGTGGAGGGCGTGGGCCACTACGAGCCGCTGCGGCATTACGCCGAGGTCCATCTCATCATAGAGCCGGGGGAGCGGGGCAGCGGCGTGAAGATCGCCGCCAACGTGCCGGAGGACACGCTGGCGGGAAGCTGGCAGAGGCTCATCCTCACTCATCTGCGCGAGAAGGAGCACGTGGGCGTGCTCACCGGGGCGCCGCTGACGGACGTCAGGATCACCCTCACCGCCGGGAGAGCGCACCTGAAGCACACCGAGGGCGGCGACTTCCGGGAGGCCACCTACCGCGCCGTGCGGCAGGGGCTGATGCAGGCCAGGAGCATCCTGCTGGAGCCGTGGTACGACTTCCGTCTGGAGCTCCCCAGGCCCAACGTGGGCAGGGCCATGACGGACCTTCAGCGCATGGGCGCCGCCTTTGAGCAAAAGGGGGAGGCGGGGGAGCTGGCGGTGCTGGCCGGATCGGGGCCTGTCAGCGCCCTGCGGGAATACCCGGCGGAGGTGGCGGCCTATACGAAGGGGCAGGGCCGGGTGAGCTTCGTCTTTCACGGCTACGAGCCCTGTGCCGATCAGGACGCGGTGGTGAAGGCCGCGGGATATGACCCGGACGGGGACCCGGACAACCCCTGTTACAGCGTTTTCTGCGCCCACGGGGCGGGCTTTGCAGTGCCCTGGTATGAGGTGCCGTCGCGTATGCACCTTCCCAGCACCCTGGAGCCGCCCAAGCCCCCGGACCCGGTCCGGGAGGCGGCCGCGCGGTATGTGAAGCTGGCGGCAACGGACCGGGAGCTCATGGACATCTTCGAGCGCACCTACGGCAAGCTCCAAAGGGGAGGGGAGGCCATGCGCCCGGCGCCCAGAGAGCCGCACCCCGCGCCCGCCCCCCAAAAAAGAAAGCCCCAGCCCCAAAAGGACGGGCTGGAGTTCGTGCTGGTGGACGGGTACAACATCATCTTCGCCTGGGACGACCTGAAAAAGCTGGCCGCCGGGAGCCTGGACCTGGCCCGGGAGAAGCTCATCGAACGTTTGCGCAATTACCAGGGCTTCATGCAGAACGCCGTCATCGTCGTTTTCGACGCCTACAAGGTGAAGAATAACCCGGGAAGCGTCCAGCATCTGGGGGGCGTTTCCGTGGTGTATACCAAGGAGGCGGAGACGGCCGACATGTATATCGAGAGGGCGACCTACGACCTCTCCAAGCGCCACCACGTCCGCGTCGCCACCTCGGACGGCGCCGAGCAGATGATCATTCTGGGGAACGGAGCCCTCCGGGTCCCGGCCGCCGCCTTTGAGGAGGAGATCCGGCAGGTGGAGCGGGCCGTGGCGGACTATATCAGCGACTACAACAGGGGGCTCGCGGACTGACATGCGGGCCCGGCGCGCTTTCCCAAAGGGACGGCCGGCCGGGCGCGAAAAAGGAAAAGCCGACAGGGGACGGCCCCTGTCGGCGGATAGGAAATGCGGGCGCGGCGGTTTTTCAGTCGCGCTCTGCGTTTTTGCGGCGGGCGGCGATCCCCTCAAGATACTGGTTTTCCGCCGAGACGATGCGTTTGGCGTAGGGAACAAGAAAGACACCGCACTCGGTCAGCTCGACGCGGCGTGTGGAGCGGTCAAAAAGGGATACGCCCAGCTCCTCCTCCATCTCCTTGATATGACGTGAGAGCGTTGGCTGCGACATGAAGAGATGCTTCGCGGCCACATTGTAGTTCTTGTACTGAGACAGCACAAGGAACTCGCGAATATGGTGAAGTTTCAAATTTTTCTACCCTCTTTTTATGTTTCTTGCGGAGTCCTCCGTTGGGCGCCCGCAGGGTCATTGAATTTTATTCCAGACAAACTATATCACAAAACTTCATAATACGCAATAATTCATGCAAAAAACACATCAGTTTCCCAAAAAAAGTATTATTCCCGGCGGAAAAAACGCCCAAACTCCTTGAAAACAGCGGCTTTTTTTGCAAACCAGAAAATAAAGGAATTTGAGTAATAATTCGTCACATATGTAAAGAGGGCCTGTGAAAAAACGCCCCGGGCGCCAAACCCGAGGACGTCGGGTCAGGGGCTCCGGAGCGAAAAGGCCGGGCGAACGGTCAACGCTGATGGGGCGGCGCTGAAAAGGGCGTTTTCCCGGAAAAGAGGGAAAACGCCGGACCGCGGATGGACGCCTCAGCTGTCCCTGCGCTTGGCGATCTCGCCGTGCAGGTATGTGAGCGCGTCGGAAAGGGTGCCGATGCGGTCGATGAGGCCCGTGGAGACGGCCTCGTCGCCGTAGATGACGGTGCCCACGTCGGCGGCAAGCTCCCCGGTCCTGAGCATGAGCTCGGTGAATTTTTCCCGGGTGATGTGGGAATTCTCGGTGACGAAGCGGACGATGCGCTCCTGGATCTTGCCGAAGTAGTTATAGGTCTGGGGAACGCCGATGACCACTCCGGTGAGCCGCACCGGGTGGATGGTCATGGCCGCCGAGGGGGCGATCATGCTCATCTTCGCCGCCACGGCCAGCGGGACCCCGATGGAGTGGCCGCCGCCGAGGACCAGGGAGACGGTGGGCTTGGACATGCCGGCGATCAGCTCGGCGATGGCCAGACCGGCCTCCACGTCGCCGCCCTGGGTGTTGAGCAGGATGAGCAGGCCGTCGATGTCCTCGCTCTCCTCGATGGCGGCCAGCTGCGGCATGACGTGCTCGTATTTCGTGGTCTTGTTGTCCGCCGGCAGGAGCTGGTGGCCCTCGATCTGCCCCGCGATGGTGAGACAGTGGATGGTGCCTCGATCGGACCGGACCGTGGTGGAGCCCATGTCCTCGATCTGGTCCTTTTGATAGATCTCCTCCGGCTTTTTCGGCTGTGTATCGGTGCCGGAAGGCGCGGGCGCGGTCATGCTTTGGTTGTCGTTCATAAAAAATTCCCCCTTCGGGTAGTGTACCCGGAGGGGGAAGGATTATACAGAGGAGGGTCGTCACTTGGAGGCGTAGACGGCCTTCATGGCCTTGTAGGTCATGTAGCAGTCGTACTTGGCGGTCAGCTCGTAGGGGGAGTGCATGGCCAGCACGGGGGTCCCGGCGTCCACGGTGGTGATGCCCCGGTTGCCCATATAGCAGGCCACGGTCCCGCCGCCGCCCTCGTCCACCTTTCCAAGCTCGGCATACTGCCAGACGACGCCGCCCTCGGAGAGGATGCGGCGGATCCTGCCCATCGTCTCGGCGGAGGCGTCGTTGGAGCCGGATTTGCCGCCGCGGCCCGTGAACTTGGAGATGGCCACGCCGTAGTTGAGCTTGGAGGTGTTGCGCAGCTCGCTCACCTCGGGCCAGGTGGGGTCGAAGGCGGCGGTGACGTCGGCGGATACGCAGAAGGAATTCTCAAAGCAGTGGGAGAGCTTGACGCCCTGGCTGTCGCACAGGTCGCCCATGAAGCACTCAAAGGCCTCGCTGATCATGCCGGTCACGCCGACGGAGCCGATCTCCTCCTTGTCGGCCAGGATGCAGACCGCCGTTTTGGCGGGGGCTTCCACTTCGAGGATGGCCTGGAGCTCGGCAAAGGCGCAGACCCGGTCGTCCTGGCCGTAGCCCGCGATCAGCGAGCGGTCCAGTCCGGCCTCCCGCACGGGGATGGAGGGTACGGCCTCGATCTCGGCGGAGAGGAAATCCTCCTCGGTGATGCCGTATTTTTCGTTGAGGAGCTTCATGACGCCGAGCTTGACCCGGTCGGCGCCCTCCTCGCCCTTCAGGGGGCAGGAGCCCACGATGATGTTCAGCTTTTCGGCCGGGATCGCCTTTCCCAGGGGCTGCTCGGACTGCTTGGCCGCCAGGTGGGGCAGCAGATCGGAGACATAGACGACGGGGTCCCCGGGGTCGGCGCCGATGTTGATCTCCACCGTCTCGCCGGACTTGAGGGCCGCCACGCCCCGGAGCTCCAGCGGGATGGTCACCCACTGGTACTTGCGGATGCCGCCGTAGTAGTGGGTCTTGAGATAGGCGATCTCGTGGTCCTCGTAGAGGGGGACCTGCTTGAGGTCAAGACGCGGGGAGTCGATGTGGGCCGCGCAGAGATTGACGCCCTTCTCCAGGGAGTCGGCGCCCAGGACGGCCAGCAGGAGCATCTTGCCCTGAATGGCGCGGTAGACCTTGTCGCCGGCCTTGAGCGGGGCGTTCCGGTCGAGCCGGCGGAAGCCGCGGGACTCGGCCAGGGCGATGGCCTCGGAGCAGGCCAGCCGCTCGGTCCGGGCCTTCTGAAGGTAATCCATGTATCTGGCGCAGTATTCCTCGGAAAGCTTCCTCTCCGCCTCGTCAATGACGTCATGGATGTGCTTCTGCGTGTAAAACAGCTTGTCTTTAAGTTCGCTCATGTATGAACCTCCTGAAATAATCCCGGCAGTAGGCGAAAAATCCCTGGCTGTCCGGGAAAGTATTAACGAGCTTGCGGGTGCAGAGGGACTCGAAGTACAGATCCCCCCGCTGGGCGTTGATGCGGGCCATGGCGGCGGAGCGGTCGATGCCGTCCCTGGCCATGATCCGGGCGGCCCGGAGCTCCGGGGGGGCGGTGACGAAGACCGTCTCGTCGCACAGTCTGTCCGCGCCGCTCTCAAAAAGTCCGACGGCGTCCACCGCGGCAAGGGCCCGCCCCTCGGACCGGGCCTTTTCCAGCCGCCGGGCCGCCTCGGCGATGACCCGCGGATGGGTGATGGAGGACAGGTCCTCCAGGGCGGCGGGATCGGAAAAGACCAGAGCGCCCAGAGCCCCGCGGTCGAGAGCCCCGTCCTTAACGACGCCGGGAAAGCGCCGGTCGATGGCGTCCAGCATCTCCGTGTCCGTTTTCAAAAGCTCCCCGTAGACGGCGTCGCAGTCGATGACCGCGCCGCCCAGGGACTCGATGGCCCGCAGCGCCGTGGTCTTGCCGGCGCCTGTGGGACCGGTCAGGCCGATCACGTTCATTTTACCACCGTCCCGAGAAGAGCTTCAAGGGCCTCCCTGGAAACGGCGCCCGGCCGCAGGAGCCTGGGGACGTCCCCGGTGAGATCCACCACCGTGGAGGGCACGCCGCCGGGGGCGACGCCGTCCATGACCGCGTCGATCCGGCCGTCAAAGATCCGCAGGGCCTCCGCCCCCGACATGGCGGGCGCTTCGCCCGAGAGATTGGCGCTGGTGCCTGTGAGCGGGAAATCCAAAAGCCGCAGAAGGGAGAGGACCGCCTCGTCGTCCGGGACGCGGATGCCCACCCCCTCGCCCCCGGCGGTGATCGCGTCGGGAACGCAGGGCCGCCGCCGCAGGATCACCGTCAGCGGGCCGGGCCACAGCGGGGAGAGGGCCCTGGCCCTGTCGGTCACATGGCAGAACCGGTCCGCGGCGTCGAAATCCGGGACAAAAAGGCTGATGGGCTTCGTCTCCGGGCGGCCCTTGGCGGCGAAGAGCTTCAGGACGGCCCGCCTGTCCAGGGCGTTGGCCGCCAGGGCATACACCGTCTCCGTGGGCAGCGCCGCGAGGCCGCCGGATCGGAGAAGGTCCGCGGCCGGGCGTATATCGGTTTTTCTGAGAAGTTGAGTGTTCATGGCGCGCCCCTTTATTGGTCCCCGCCCTTTAGTTTTTCCGCCTGGTCGGCGGTGATGAGAGCGTCGATGATCTCGTCCAGCGCGCCGTTCATCACGGCGTCGATCCTGTATACCGTCAGGCCGATCCGGTGGTCCGTGACCCGCCCCTGGGGAAAGTTGTAGGTGCGGATGCGCTCGGAGCGGTCCCCCGAGCCCACCTGGCTTTTTCGCTCGGCGGCGATGTCCGCGTCCCTCTTCCGCCTCTCGGCGTCGGCCAGACGGGAGGTCAGGATCTTCATGGCCCGGTCCTTGTTTTTGTATTGACTTCGCTCATCCTGACATTCCACCACCGTGCCGGTGGGGATGTGGGTGATGCGGATGGCGGATTCGGTCTTGTTGACCTTCTGGCCGCCGGCGCCGGTGGAGCGGAAGGTGTCGATCTGGAGATCGGCGGGGTTGATGGCGAACTCCACCTCCTCCATCTCCGGCAGGACCGCCACGGTGGCGGCGCTGGTCTGGATGCGTCCGGAGGACTCGGTGACCGGCACACGCTGGACCCGATGGACGCCGGACTCGAATTTCAGCCGGGACCAGGCCCCCTCGCCGTCGATGAGAAAGCTGATCTCCCGGATGCCGCCAAGCTCCGTCTCGTTGATATAGGCGATCTCCGTCCTCCAGCCCCGCGCCTCGGCGTACATGGAATACATCCGGTAGAGATCGGCCGCGAAAAGGGCCGACTCCTCGCCGCCCACGCCGCCGCGGATCTCGATGATGACGCCCCGCTCGTCGTTGGGGTCCCGGGGGAGGAGAAGGAGCTTCAGATCCTTTTCCGCCTTTTCCCGGGCGGACTTCGCCTCGTCCAGCTCCTCCCGGGCCATGTCGGCCAGCTCCGGGTCGGACAGCAGGAGCCGGGCCTCCCCGGCCCGCCGGTCGGACTCCCGCCAGAGCCGGTAGGTCTCCACCACCGGCGTCAGCTCCTTGAGCTCCCGGGCGATACGCGCGTAGGACTCCGGGTCGGAGTAGACCTGGGGGAGCTCCAGCTTCCCGCGCAGGGATTCGTATTTTGCTTCTATATCGGCCAGCTTTTCAAACATACCCCGCTCCTTGATCGGCCATGGGACCGTATCATGCCCATGCTATTCGGTTCCCGCGGATGAATTCGAGTATAATCGCCATGTCCCGCGGTTCCGCCCGCAGGGCGGGAGCGGGACGGCATGAAATCAAATATAATATCCGCGTATGCGGATATTATAGCACGCCCCGGGCCGGTTGTAAACCGCCTGTGAAAAGTCCCCCGGCATGGAGTGCCGGGGGAGAGGAGACCCCTTGCCGGGGGGAGGGAGGACTATTCCAGCTCAAAGGCGCCGGTGTAGAGCTGGTAGTAGGTGCCCTTCTGGGCGATGAGCTGGTCGTGGGTGCCGCGCTCGATGATGTGGCCGTGGTCCAGGACCATGATGGCGTCGGAATTCATGACGGTGGAGAGACGGTGGGCGATGACGAACACCGTCCTGCCCTCCATGAGCCGGTCCATGCCCCGCTGCACGAGGGCCTCGGTGCGGGTGTCGATGGAGCTGGTGGCCTCGTCCAGGATCATCACCGGCGGATCGGCCACGGCGGCCCGGGCGATGGAGATGAGCTGCCGCTGGCCCTGGCTCAGGCGCGCGCCGTTGTTGGTGAGCATGGTGTCATACCCCTCGGGCAGGCGGGTGATGAAGTCGTGGGCGTTGGCCAGCTTGGCCGCCTCGATGCACTCCTCGTCGGTGGCGTCCAGCTTGCCGTAGCGGATGTTGTCCATCACCGTGCCGGTGAAGAGGTTCACGTCCTGCAAAACCATGCCCAGGGAGCGGCGCAGATCGGCCTTGCGGATCTTGTTGATGTTGATGCCGTCGTAGCGGATCTTGCCGTCCTCGATGTCGTAGAAGCGGTTGATGAGGTTGGTGATGGTGGTCTTCCCCGCGCCGGTGGCCCCCACGAAGGCCAGCTTCTGGCCGGGCTTGGCGTAGAGGGAGATGTCGTAGAGGATCTGTTTATCCGGCACGTAGCTGAAGTCCACGCTGTCCATGGTGATGTCGCCCCGGAGCTCGGTGTAGGTCACGGTGCCGTCGGCCTGATGGGGGTGCTTCCAGGCCCAGTGGCCCGTGCGCTTGTGGGACTCCCGGATGGCGCCGTCGGGGCCGATCTCGGCGTTCACCAGGGTGACGTAGCCGTCGTCCACTTCGGGCTTCTCGTCCATCAGATCGAAGATCCGCTCCGCGCCGGCCAGGGCCAGGACGATGGCGTTGAGCTGGTTGGAGATCTGGGCGATGGGCATGTTGAACTGGCGGCTGAGAAGCATGAAGGACATCAGCGCCCCCAGCTCCAGGGCCTTGCCGCCGGAGGTCACGGCCAGGATACCGCCCACCACGGCCAGGACGGCGTACTGGACGTAGCCTAAGTTATTGTTGATGGGGCCCATGGCGTTGGCGTAGGCTCCGGCAATATAGGCGTTCTGGCAGAGGTCGTCGTTGAGGGTGTCGAACTCCTTTTTGCATGTCTCCTCGTGGTTGAATACCTTCACCACACGCTGGCCGTTGATCATCTCCTCCACGTAGCCGTTGACACGGCCGAGAGCCCGCTGCTGTTCCAGGAAGTACTTGCCGGAGCGGCCCACCACCACCTTCGTCACCAAAACGATGGCGAATACGGTGAACACCATGACGATGCACAGTATCCAGGATTTGAGTATGAGGTTTACGGATATGACGACCAGGGATATGATGGACGCGGCACACTGGGGGATGGACTGGGAGACCATCTGGCGAAGGGTGTCGATATCGCTGGTGTACCGGGACATGATGTTGCCCGCGGTGTTGGAGTCGAAATACCGCAGGGGGAGCTTCTGCATCTTTGTGAACATCTCGTCCCTTATGACCTTCTGGGTGCCCTGGGCAACGGAGACCATCAGGAAGTTAAAAAGCCAGGCGCAGAAGATGCCGGCCAGCATCACGAGGGCCACCCTGAGAAGGAATTTGGCGAGGGGCCCAAAATCCGTGGAGCCCTCCGCGATCATGGGCTTGATGTAGTCGTCCACCAGATCCCCCAGGGCCGTTGACATGCGGGTCTGGGCGTAGGAGGTAACGGTGATGCACACAAGGACGATGATAAGGACGGGGATATACTTTTTCATGTAGCCAAGCAGGCGCGTAAGCGTCTTTTTCGGGTTTCTGGCCTTACGGCCGTCGCCTCTCGGTCTTACTGGGGGCATCAGTCCTCATCTCCTTTCACCTGGGAATAGTAGACCTCCTGATAGATGGTGGAGGTCCTCAAAAGCTCCTCGTGGGTGCCCACCGCCGCTATGGCGCCGCCGTCCATGATGATGATCATGTCCGCGTCCTGGACGCTGGCCACGCGCTGGGCGATGATGAGCTTTGTGGTGCCGGGTATCTCCTCGGCGAAGGCCCGGCGTATCTGGGCGTCGGTCTTGGTGTCCACGGCGGAGGTGGAGTCGTCGAGTATGAGTATCCTGGGCTTTTTAAGTAAGGCTCGGGCGATGCAAAGCCTCTGCTTCTGGCCGCCGGAGACGTTGGTGCCGCCCTGCTCGATGTGGGTGTTGTACTTGTCCGGGAAGCCCTGGATGAACTCGTCGGCGCAGGCGAGCCGACACGCGTGCTCCAGCTCCTCGTCCGTGGCGTCCGGGTCGCCCCAGCGCAGGTTCTCCTTGATGGTGCCGGAGAAGAGCTCGTTTTTCTGAAGCACCATGGCTACGCTGTCCCGCAGGGCCTTCAGATCGTAGTCCCGCACGTCGATGCCCCCCACCCGGAGGGTGCCCTCGGTCACGTCGTAGAGCCGGGGGATCAGCTGGACCAGGGTGGATTTTGAAGAGCCGGTGCCGCCCAGGATCCCTACGGTGGCCCCGGAGGGGATGTGGAGGTTTATATCCCGGAGGGCCATGTTCCTGGCCTTGGCGGAGTATTTGAAGCTGACACCCTCAAAGTCGATGGAGCCGTCGGGGACCTGGGTGACGGCCTCCGGGGGACTCACAAGGTCCGGCTCCTCGGTGAGGACCTCATAGGTACGCCGCAGGGGCGCGCGGGACATGATCATCATGACGTAGACCATGGAGAGCATCATGAGGGAGGAGAGGACCTGGGTGGTGTAGGTGAACATGGCGCTGAGATCGCCCGTTGTGAGGCCGTTTTCCGGGATGTTGCCGGAGGCCACGACAAGCTTTGCGCCCATCCAGGAGATGGCCAGGATGCACCCGTAGACGCAGGTCTGCATCACCGGGTTATTGAGGGCCAGGATCTTCTCGGCCTTGCAGAAGTCCCGGTAGATGGACTCGGAAATGGAGGTGAACTTCTCCACCTCCTTGTCCTCGCGCACGAAGCTCTTCACCACCCGGATGCCGTGGACGTTCTCCTGGACGGCGTTGTTGAGCCTGTCGTAGGTCCGGAAGACCCGGTCGAAGATGCTGTGCACCAGCGGCACCAGGCACACCAGGGCCACAATGAGGATCGGCATGGCCACACAGTAGACCAAAGAGAGCTTCACGGAGATAGTCATGGCGGAGGCAAAGGCCAGGATCATGGTCATGGGCGCCCGGATGGCCATACGGATCATCATCTGGAAGGTCATCTGGAGGTTGGCCACGTCGGAGGTCAGACGCGTGACGATGGAGGCGGTGGAAAATTTGTCGATGTTGGAAAAGCCGAAATCCTGGACGCGGTAGTACATATCGTGGCGCAGATTCCGGGCAAAGCCGGTGCCGGCCTTTGTGGCGAAGGCCGCGGAGGCCACGCCGAAGGCCAGGGAGCACAGGGCGCACAGCACCAGCTCCAGGGAGCGGGTCAGGACCACCTGCATATCCTGCAGGACGATGCCCTTGTCATAGAGAGAGGCCATCACCTTGGGGATGGTGACCTCCATGGCCACCTCGCCGATCATAGTCAGCGGCGCCAAAATGGCGGCGGCGGTGTATTCCCGGACGCACCGGGCGAGTCTTCTTATCAAAGCTTGTCAGTCTCCTTCCTGGTGGCGGCACCGGCCGCCGGCTGATTTGGCGTTTTCCACCACCCGGTCCAAAAGGGCGTTGAGGGTGGAAAGCTCCTCGGGGGTGAAGCCCTGGCACAGGCGGGCGTCCAGCTCATCCAGACTGTCCTTGGTGTGCTGAGCCGCCTCCGCGCCCTTCTTCGTGAGCAGGATCCGCTTCCGGCGCCGGTCGGTCTCGTCCTCCTCGAAAACCACCAGCCCGCGCTCGGCCATGCGCTCCAAAAGGCCCGCGGCCGTGGGGTGCTTGATATTGAAGCGCACCTCGATGTCGTGCTGGCAGGGGGGCTGATCCCGGTGGCAGTGAAGATACCCCAGAAGAAAGGACTGGACGCCGGTTATGCCCAGCTCATGCGTGGATTCGTCGGCTATGCGCCGGAAGCTGTTGGCGATCACCTTCGCCTTCGGGCCGATCCGGTCGTATTGCTCGGGTTTGTCCGTTGGGCTCACCTCCAAATTACGTCGTATGCGTCCTATTATAGGGACTTTTTTTAAGGCGGTCAAGTGCAAAAGAGGAAAGAAACAGTGGAAATTGGGGAACGGATATGGTAAGATTGACAGGGAGCGTGAAGCAGATGGATCTTTTTACAGTTGAGCTTACGGAAACGCAGATGAGCACCCTGTCGCCGCTGGCCCTGGCCCATGTGGGGGACGCGGTGTATGAGCTGATGGCGCGCTCGTATCTTGTCCTGCGGGGCAAGGAGACGAACCGCTCCCTGCACAGGGCCACGGTGGCCATGGTGGCCGCGCCGGCCCAGGCCGCGGCGGCCGGGAGGATCGCGCCGCTGTTTACCGGGGAGGAGCTGGCGGTCTACAAGCGCGGGCGCAACGCCAAGGTCCACGCGGTGCCCCATGGGGCCACCGTGGGGGAGTACCACGCCGCCACGGCGCTGGAGGCGCTGTTCGGCTATCTGTGGCTCAGCGGCCGGCGTGAGCGGCTGAACCTGCTCTTCGGGGCGATCGTGGGGGATGAGCATGGGATTTGACGCGCTTTTTTTAAGGTGCCTCGTCCGGGAGCTCTCCGAAGAGCTGGCGGGGGCGAGGATCGAGAAGATCGGACAGCCCGCCCGCGGCACGGTGGTGCTGACCGTCAGGGGCCGGGGGCGGCGGGAGCTGCTCATCGGCGGCTCCTCCGGCGCGCCGCGGATCCATTTCACCGACGCCGATTTTGAAAAGCCCCAGGAGCCGCCCATGTTCTGTATGCTCCTGCGCAAGCACCTGACGGGGGCCAGGATCCTGGAGGTGACCATGCCGGCCACGGACCGGGTCCTGCTCTTGCGCCTTGCCGCGCCGGGGATGTTCGGCGAGGGGGAGGAACGGGGCCTGGCGCTGGAGTTTATCGGCCACGCCGCCAACGCGATCCTCACCGACGGCGGCGGGATCATCACCGACTGCCTCTATCGGACCGGCTCGGCGGAGGACAGCCGGGCGCTCCAGCCCGGGATGCGCTACCGCCTGCCGCCCATGCAGGACAAGCGCGACCTGCTGACCATGACGGACGGGGAGATCGACGCCGCGGCGGCCGCCTTTGACCCGGGAAGACCCACGGACAGGCAGGTGCTGGAGAGCTTCCTGGGTATCTCGCCGCCGGTGGCCCGGGAGCTGGCGTACAGGTCCGCCGGGGGCGGCGTCGCCGCGCAGCTCCGGTGGCTCCGGGACACCGTCCTGGCGGGCGGGGAGCCCTATCTTCTTTCGGGCGAGGACGGAGCCCCCCTTGAATTTTCCTATATCCCCCTCCTCCAGTACGGGCGGGGGTTCGGACTGACGAAATTTGAAAGCTTCTCCGCGCTGTTGGACGCCTTTTACGCGAAAAAGGACGCCGCCGAGCGGCGGCGCCGGCGCTCCGGGGAGCTGCGAAAGGCCGCGGGGAGCGCGAAAAACCGGGTGTCCCGCCGGCTGGAGGCCCAGCGTCAGGAACTTCTCGATACGCAAAACAGGGACTGGCTCCGCCAGTGCGGGGACATCATCACCGCCAACCTCCACACCATGAAAAAGGGCCAGCGGGAGCTTACGGCGGAGGATTTTTACCGCGAGGACGGCGGGACCAGGACGATCCCGCTGGACCCGCTCAAATCGCCCCAGCAGAACGCGGCCGCCTATTATAAGGACTATACCAGGGCCAAAAGCGCCTCGGCCCACCTGACGGACCAGATCGCCTCCGGCGAGAGCGAGCTTGCGTATCTGGAGAGCGTCCTGGAGGAGATCGACCGGGCGGAGACGGAGCAGGACCTTGTGGAGATCCGCGCCGAGCTGGAGCAGTCCGGTTATCTGCGCCCGCAGAAGCAGGGGAGACGCCCGGCCCGCCGGCCCGCACAGCCCATGCGCTTTTGCTCCAGCGCCGGCCTGCTCATCCGGGCGGGCCGCAACAACACGCAAAACGACGCCCTGACCCTCCGGGACAGCGCCAAGACCGACCTGTGGCTCCACGCCAGCAAGCTCCACGGCGCCCATGTGGTCGTCTCCTGCCAGGGCGGGCCCCCGGACAGCCGGTCCGTGGCCGAGGCCGCCGCCATCGCCGCCTTCTATTCCCAGGGACGGGGGGCGACCAGGGTGCCGGTTGACATAACTGAGGTCAGACAGATCAAAAAACCGTCCGGGGGAAGGCCGGGGTCGGTGATCTATCACACCTACCGCACCGTCATGGCCGCCCCGGACGAGGCCCTGGTGGAGAGACTTCGGGTGAAATAAAAAGCAGAGGCCCCGGATGCGCCCCGAAAAGGGGGGCGATCCGGGGCGGAGCGTAAAAGCGGGGCGCCCCCGCCGGCTCCCGGCGAAAGGGCGGCTTCATCCTTCCCCCGCGGCGTGCCGGCACAGGTCCCGGAGGACGCACCTTTCGCACAGGGGTTTTCGCGCCACGCAGACGGCGCGGCCGTGGAGGACCATGCGGTGGCAAAAGTCGTTGGACTTCTCCGGCGGCAGGATGCTTCTCAAAACAGGCTCGATCTTGGCCGGGTCTTTGGTGTCCACATAGCCCAGGAGGTTCGTGATACGGATGCAGTGGGTGTCCACCACCACGCAGCCCGGAATGTTGTAGACGTCCCCCAGAATGAGGTTGGCGCTCTTGCGCCCAACGCCCGGGAGCTTCAGGAGGTCCTCCATGTTGTCCGGGACCCGGCCTGAAAACTGAGTCTCGATCATAATGGCGGCGTTCACGATGTCCCGGGCCTTGCCGTGGTAAAACCCGCAGGGGCGTATGTACTCCTCCACCTCCGCGATATCCGCCTGGGCCATGTCCTTCACGGTGGGGAACCTTTGGAAGAGGGCGGGGGTGACCTGGTTTACCCGGGCGTCGGTACACTGGGCGGCCAGGCGCACGCTGACCAGCAGGTGATAGGCGTCGTCGTAGTCCAGGGTACACTCCGCCAGGGGATATTCCCGCTCCAAACGGGCGACGATCTCATCCGATGTGGCTTTGTCCATGGTATCACATCCTTTACGCGGACAGTATATCACTTTTTCCGGTCTCTTGCAACATTCGGGAGAAAATGCTATAATTGCCCACATAGAGAGAGGGTGAGGATGTGGACCGATTTATCGTCTTCGACGTGGAGACGCCGAATTTCAGGAACGACCGGATGAGCGCCATCGGCGTCTCGGTGGTGGAGAACGGCCGGATCGTCTGGGATTTTGACACGCTGGTGAACCCGGAGACCTTTTTCAGCGATTTCAACGTCCGCCTCACCGGCATCACCCCCGCCGCGGCGGCGGAGGCCCCCGCCTTCCCGGAGGTGTGGCGGGAGCTGCGGCCCGTCTTTGACGGCGGGATCCTCATCGCCCACAACGCCCCCTTCGACATGGGGGTGCTCTCCAAGTGCCTGGGGCATTACGGGATCTTTTGGAAGCACTCCGCGCCCTACGCCTGCACCTGCCAGATGGCAAGAAGGTGCTACCCGTTTTTGCCTAACAAAAAGCTGGATACGCTCTGTGATTATCTGGATATAGCCCTTGACCACCACCGGGCCGGGAGCGACGCCCACGCGGCGGCGGTCCTGCTGCTGGACGAGCTGGGCCGGGGCACGGACATCCGGGCTTTTCAGCGCCAATATTACCTCCCCCCGGTGGGGGAGGAAGTGTGAGGAGGGAGCGCATGTACAGACCCCTTGCCGACGAAATACGGCCCCAGACCCTGGACGAGGTCTACGGCCAGAAGCATATTTTAGGCGAAAACGGCCTCCTCAGGCGGATCATCGCCTCCGGGCAGATCCCCAACATGATCTTCTACGGCCCCTCCGGCTCGGGCAAGACCACGGTGGCCAACATCATCGCGAAGGAGACGAAGCGGGAGCTTCGGCGTCTGAACGCGACCACCGCGTCCTTACAGGACATCAAGGACATCATCGCGGAGCTTGACACCTTTCTGGTGCCCAACGGCGTTTTGCTGTACCTTGACGAGATCCAGTATTTCAACAAAAAGCAGCAGCAGAGCCTTTTGGAGTTCATTGAGAACGGGAAGATCACCCTCATCGCCTCCACCACGGAGAACCCCTATTTTTACGTGTACAACGCGGTCCTCTCCCGTTCCACCGTCTTTGAGTTCAAGGAGCTCACCGCCGGGGACGTCCTCTGCGCCGTGAAGCGCGCCGCCGGGATCGCGGAAAGCCGCTTCGGCGAGGCGGATATCGAGGAGGGCACCCTGGAGCACATCGCCGCCTCCTCCGGGGGAGACGTGCGCAAGAGCGTCAACGCCGTGGAGCTCCTCTTCACGGCGGCGGCCAGGGGCAAGGACGGGAAGCTCAAAATAACCCTGGAGGACGCCAAAACCGTGGCCCAGAAAAACGCCCTGCGCTATGACCGGGACGGGGACCAGCACTTTGACTCCGTGTCCGCCCTCATGAAGTCCCTGCGGGGCTCGGACGTGAACGCGGCCCTGCACTATCTGGCGCGGGCCCTCTCCGCCGGGGACATGGCGGGGGCCTGCCGGCGGATCCTCTGCTCGGCCAGTGAGGACATCGGCATGGCCTACCCCCAGGCGGCGGCCATCGTCAAGGCCTGCGTGGACTCGGCCCTCCAGCTGGGGATGCCGGAGGCCAAGCTGCCCCTGGCCCAGGCGGTCATCCTCCTTGCCACCGCCCCCAAGTCCAATTCCGTGGTGGAGGCCATCGACCGGGCCTTTGCCGATGTGGAGGCGGGGAAGGCCGGGCCGATCCCCCGGGAGCTGCAGAACGTCCACGCCGACGGCACGGGCTTTGAGCGGGAGCAGGGGTATCTCTACCCCCACAGCTTCCCCAATCACTGGGTGCGCCAGCAGTATCTGCCCGACGGGATAAAGGACGCCCGCTACTATGAGTACGGCGACAACAAGGTGGAGCAGCAGGCCAAAAAGTACTGGGACGCCATAAAGGGGGAGAACAATGGACATTAAGGTGGGCGATATCCTGACCATGAAAAAGCCCCACCCCTGCGGCTCGAACAGGTGGCAGGTGTTGAGGATCGGCGCGGATTTCAGGCTGAAGTGCCTGGGCTGCGGCCGGGAGATCATGACGACCCGGGTAAAAGCGGAGCGGGGGGTCAGGGGGATAGAGAGGGAGAGGAAGAGTATAGAGGGGGAGGAAAAGGGGGAGTGAACCCCTTTGCACGGTATAAGGAGGCACAGGATGAAAACGGACAATTTAAGGAGGCAAAAGATGAAAATAGATAATATGAGCCGATCGAGGCTGCGGATCTTAAAGCTGATCTACTCGGCGCTCTTTCTGGCGCTGGCCATGGTCCTGCCCTTCCTCACCGGGCAGATCCCCGAGATCGGCGCGGCCCTCTCGCCGATGCACATCCCGGCGCTGCTTTGCGGGTTCGTGTGCGGGTGGCCCTGGGGGCTGGCGGTGGGGTTCGTCGCGCCGCTTCTGCGCAACGCCGTTTTCGGGATGCCCATGATGCCGGGGGCGGCCTTTATGGCCTTTGAAATGGCGGCCTACGGGGCCGTGGCGGGGGCCCTTTTTAGGCTCCTCCCCAAAAAGATATGGGCGATCTACGCTTCCTTGGTGACGGCCATGGTCGCGGGAAGGCTCGTCTGGGGAGCAGTCCGGTTCGTGTTCGCGGGCCTGGGGCACACCTCCTTCCCGTTCTCCGCTTTTCTGGCCGGCGCCGTGCTGGACGCCGTGCCGGGGATCATCCTCCACATCGTCCTGATCCCCCTGATCGTCATGGCCCTGGACAAGGCGGGGCTCATCCCCAACAAATAGCGCCGCCGGCAGAAACGGCAGCGGCCCGGGACCCGGAAGGGGACCGGGCCGCTTTTCGACATTTTTTTCATTTTCGCTGTGACAAACGGGCCCTCCCGGGTGTCTAATAGGTGAAAGCTTTCAAAGGACAGTGAGGGAATGAACAGGACTGAATTCGGCTTCTACGCCGAAAAATATAAGGACACGGTGTACAGGGTGGCCCTGAATTTCATGGGGAACGCTCAGGACGCCGAGGACGCGGTGCAGGAGGCCCTGCTGAAGCTCTACCTCTCCCGGGACCAGTTCGAGGGGGAGGAGCACGTGAAGCGCTGGCTCATCCGGGTCACGCTGAACCTCTGCAAAAACGCCGCCCGGGCGGCAAAAAGGCGGATCCCCACGCCGCCGGAGGAGCTGGCGCTGTCCATCCCCTTCGAGGCGGAGGAGCAGATCGCCCTTTTCACCGCCGTCATGGCGCTGCCTGAACGATACCGTGTGCCCCTGTATCTCTTCTACTACGAGGAGTATTCCGTTCGGGAGATCGCGCGGATCATGGAGCTGACGGAGTCCAATGTGACGACCCGGCTCTCCCGCGCCAGGGCCATGCTGAAATCTGAGCTTTCGGAGGAGAGAGTGTGATGGCTGAAAACTTGTTCAAGGAGACCTTTTCCCACGTGCGCTCCTCCTATGAGGTCAACGTGGAGGATTTTGAGATGAAAACGAAAAAGAGAACGGTGCCCGTGAAAAAGATCGTGCTCATCGCCGCCGTGGCGGCGGTGCTGGCGGCCTTTGGGATCTCGGCGGCGGCCACGGACTTCTTCGGCCTGAGCTCCGTGGCCATCCCCGGGGAGGACGGGGACGGCGGGCTCATCTCCATGCAGGGGTTCGCCGACTCCCCGGAGGGGCAGGCGCTCCATGACTACTACTACGGGGGGCTGACGCTGGAGGAGGCGGCGGAGAAGTACGGCCTGACGGTGCCGGAGCGGTGCGAGATATATACCTACGACGGGATGAAGGAGCTCCTGGGCGGGGAGCTGACGGATGAGCGCAACACGCGCTGGGACTTCATCCTCTACGAGGACGGCACCTTCAGCGCCGACCAGGAGTTCACCGCCTCCGACGGGACGACGGTGAGCTATCAGATGTACCGCGCCGTCAAGGGGAGCCTCACCGAGGTATCTCTGAGGACCGACGCCTTCGGGGAGGACTCTGAGGAGTGGGACCTGAAGATCGGCAAGCAGGAGGTGGGGCTGGTGCTGGGGAGCGGCGACAGGTCCCTCCTCATCGCAGACCTGGGCGACTGCTTCTTCGCGGTCAACGTGCTCTCCGGCAAGCGGGCCGATCCCACCTTCGGCGGGCCCATCACCCGGGAGACGCTGGAGAAGCTGGCAAAGTCCATGAACTGGGACGTGCTGTCCCGGGTGGTGAGGCCGGAGCTTTCCCCTCCCGAGCCGGAGGTGCAGTTTGGCGCCGGGGTGGAGCTTCTGCCCACCTATATCGACGAGGCCCAGAGCTTCGAGGTGACCCTGCGCGACTACGGCCGGACCCACTTCATCACCTACATGCCCACGCCGGAATTTGGCGATGTGCGGTTCTTCCTCTCCGCCGACGGGAAGGTGTCGGACTACGAGTTCCACCCGGTATTCAACGACAACGAGTCCGCCAAGGTGGCGGCGGTGAGCTTTGAGGATCTGACCGCGGACGGGAACGCCGACGTGCTGGCGCTGGTGGACTACGTGACGGCCGCGGGCCGCCGGTTCCGGGACATCCGCATCTTCACCTGCGACGGGGACGGGGAGTACGAGCTGGACTGGGCCCTGGGCGAGAACGCCGCCCTCTCCATCCCGGAGGACGGGATCGACGTGGCGTCGGTGCGCCGGTTCTGCAAGGAGTATTTTGAGACGGGCCAGGGCGGGAAGGACAAAGCCGAGACGCAAGACCAGGTGGTGGCCTCCCTCACCGTAGAGGAGGGCGGAAAGAGCTATTATCTTGAGGCTGTCGGCAAGAGATCCATGTATGACGACCGCTGGGGAATCCGGGAGATCCGGGTGTATCCTTACGGCGACCAGGGAAAGCCCCTGGCGGAGCCTGTTCAGGTGATCCGCATCGAGGACGCCGGGGAGGACTTCGTGGACGGTCTCTACGCCGGGTACACCGAGTGTCCGGAAAAGGAGGGCGTCATGACGGTGCAGGACATGAACTTCGACGGCTGTCCGGACCTTGGTGTGTACGGCTGGACGCCCAACAACACCATCCCCTATTACTACTGGTTCTGGAACAAGGACGCCGGGAGGTTCGAGTACGCCGTCACGCTCCAGGGCGCGGAGCCGGACGGGGAGAGACGGCAGGTGGTCGAATGCTTTCAGTCCGGCGGAGCCGGCAGCGCGTACACCTACAAGACCTATGAGCCGGACGAGAACGGGATGCTCCGGCTGGTGGACACGAGGGTGGAGAAGTACGGCGACTGGGTGGAGGCCAACGACTACGAGGGGATGCTCAAGTACCTTCAAAGCCAATACACCGACGAATACTGGCTCACCTACGGGCTCTTTGACCTGACGGGCGACGGGACCCAGGAGCTCATCGCCACCTACGGCACCTGCGAGGCCGACTTTGAGGCCGGGGTGTGGAGCATGGACACCGGGAAAATGCGCAAAATCGGCGTCTTCGGCATGGGCCACTCCCTGCTCTACGTGGCGGACGGTGAGCTCCTGCGCCTCATGGGCCACATGGGCTACGAGCAGATCGACCGGATCGGGTTTGACGGCACGGAGGTCACGGAGACGCTGATCTCTAAGCGCCAGCTTGGGCCGGGGGAGGAGTACGCGACCTTCGACACGCCCTTTGAGCTGTCCCCGGACAGCGACCTGTCGCCGCTTGCATAAGATGATGCGGGGTCGATCCCGTCACCTTAAAAAAAGGGACCATGACGCGCGTCAGGCGGTCATGGTCCCTTTTTGACGTAGGACAAATTGAAGGACCGCGCCGGTCGGCGCGGTCCTTATGATAGGTTTTACAGGGTCTTCTGGGCATTGATCCTGATGCCGGGGCCCATGGTGGACGCGGTCACGCAGGAGCGAATGTACTGGCCCTTGGCGGCGGCGGGCTTGGCGCGCAGGAGGGCGTTCATCAGAGCGTTGTAGTTCTCCGTGAGCTTCTCGGGGCCGAAGCTGACCTTGCCGATGGGGCAGTGGATGATGTTGGTGCGGTCGAGACGGTACTCGATCTTGCCGGCCTTCACCTCGGAGATGGCCTGGGTCAGGTTGGGGGTGACGGTGCCGGCCTTGGGGGAGGGCATCAGGCCCTTGGGACCCAGGGTCTTACCGAGACGGCCCACCACGCCCATCATATCGGGAGTGGCGATGACCACGTCAAAGTCGAACCAGTTTTCCTTCTGGATCTTCTCCACCATATCCATGGCGCCCACGAAGTCGGCGCCGGCGGCCAGAGCCTCTTCCTTCCGCTCGTCCTTGCAGAACACCAGGACCCTGCGGGTCTTGCCGGTGCCGTGGGGGAGGACGACCGCGCCGCGGACCTGCTGGTCGGCGTGGCGGGAATCCACGCCCAGCTTCACGTGGAGCTCGACGGTCTCGTCGAATTTGGCCTTGCTCGTCTTGGTGATCAAATCGAAAGCGTCCTGGGGCTCATACTGCACGGAGCGGTCGATGAGCTTGGCGCTGTCCTGATAATGCTTGCCTCTGAACATAATCTCAGCCCTCCTCTACTACGATGCCCATGCTGCGGGCGGTGCCGGCGATCATGCTCATGGCGGCCTCGATGGAACCGGCGTTCAGGTCGTTCATCTTCGTCTCGGCGATCTTGCGGATGTCCTCCCGGCTGATCTTGGCGACCTTGTCGCGCTGGGGGACGCCGGAGCCCTTCTCGATGTTGCAGTACTTCTTGAGAAGCACGGCGGCGGGGGCGGACTTGGTGACGAAGGTGAAGCTGCGGTCGGAGTAGACGGTGATGACCACGGGGGTGATCATGCCCATATCGGCCTTGGTGCGCTCGTTGAATTCCTTGGTGAAGGCGCCGATGTTGACGCCGTGCTGGCCAAGGGCGGGACCTACCGGGGGCGCGGGAGTCGCGCGGCCGGCGGGGATCTGAAGCTTGATGATTCCTGTAACTTTCTGTGCCACTTTCGTGAACCTCCATAATATAGATGTGGTCAGGCGGGGCGGCGGATCGGGGATCTCCGCTCCTCCCACAGCGCCAAACGGCGCTCATGCCCTTTCGGGCGGGGTCGCTGCGAACTGTCAGTCCCGGACGGGCTCGACCTGGTCAAAATCCAGCTCGACGGGGGTCTCCCGGCCGAACATGGAGACGACTACGCGGACGATCTTTCTGCCCATGTCGATCTCCTCCACGGTGCCGAAGAAGCCCTCCAGCGGTCCGTCGGAGACCTTCACGCGGCCGCCCACCTCGAAATCCACGTGGAATTCGTGACGCTCCACGCCCAGCGAGGCGATCTCGGCGTCCGAGAGGGGGATGGCCTTGTTGCCGGTGCCCACAAAGCCCGTGCAGCCGCGGACGTTGCGCACCAGGTGCCAGCTTTCGTCCGTCAGGATCATCTTCACCAGCACATAGCCGGGGAAGACCTTGCGCTCCACGGCCTTTTCAACGCCGTCAACGGTCTCTGTGACAGTTTCAAGGGGAATGTTGACCTCCTGGATGAGGTCGGTCATGTTCCGGTTCTCGGCGGCTTTCACCACCGTGTCGGCTACGGCGTTTTCGTAGCCGGAGTAGGTATGGACCACATACCATTTCGCTTCCTGCGCCATGGGCTCTCCTTAACCGAAGAGGTTGATGAGCACCTCGACAAGACTGTTGGCCAGCCAGTCGAAGCCGCCCAGGACCAGGGCGGAAGCGGCGCACACGGCCAGGACGACGCCTGTGTTGTTGATCGTCTGCTTGGCGGTGGGCCATACGACCTTTTTGAGCTCGCTCTTCATGCCGCGGAACCAGTCGGCGATGCGGGTGAAGAACTTCTTTTCAGACTTTGCCATTCGTGTTCTCCTTCCGCTTACTTCGTCTCGGTGTGGACCGTGTGCTTACGGCAGAAACGGCAGTACTTCTTGAGCTCCAGCTTGTCGGGCGTGTTGCGCTTGTTCTTGGTCGTGTTGTAGTTGCGCTGCTTGCATTCCGAGCAGCGAAGGACGACCTTGACTCTGTTCTCTGCGGCCATTTGTTTTCGGCACCTCCTAAATAATTGCCTCCCTGCTTTGAATTGGCTGACGCGGGGCTTTTTTCCGCGCGGGCGCACAAAAATAAGACCTCTCAGCCGACAGGTGAAGAAATTATAGCACCCCCGCGGGAGGAAGTCAACATTTTTTTCGGAAAATACATTGAAAACAGGAAAAAAGCCGCTATAATAGGAGACGGAATTTTACGGAGCGGATGAGGTGACACGTATGCGCATCATGGCGGTGGACTACGGCGACCAGCGCACGGGCATTGCCGTCTCGGACCTGACCGGCACGCTGGCGGGGGAGGCTTTCGTCATCAGGGAGTGGGACCCGGAGGCGCTGGCCGCCCGGATCGCCGCGGAGGCGGAGGCCCGGGGCGTGGAGACGCTCGTGCTGGGGAACCCCCTCAACATGGACGGCACCGCCGGCCCCAGATCCGGGAAGGCCGCGGCCTTTGCCGGCCTTCTGCGGGAGCGGGTCCGGATCCCCGTGGTCCTGTGGGACGAGCGCCGCACCACGGTGGAGGCCCACGGCATCCTCTCCGCCAACGACCGCCGCGGCAGGCGCCGGAAGGAGACGGTGGACGCCGTGGCCGCCGCGCTCATCCTGGAGGGGTATCTGGGGACGCTGAAGCGGTCATAAAAGGACTCCGCGCCCCGGCGGACGCGCGGGAGCGCGGAGTCTTTTTTACTGACCTTTGTATTTTTTCCTGGTGGCAAGGCCGCCGCGGATATGGCGCTGGGATTTGTTGTAGTCCAGGATCTCCTTGACCTGCAGGTAAAGCCCCTCATCCACCCGCTGAAGACGTTCGCTCAGGTCCTTGTGTACGGTGCTCTTGGATATCCCGAAGTGTCTGGCCGCGGCGCGGACGGTGGCGCGGTTTTCGATGATGTATCGGGCCAGCTCAACGGCCCTCTCCTCGATGTTCGATCGCAATATCACCACTCCCGAAAAAGCACTGAACAGTAAACTGTATGTTCGGGCGGCGGGGATTATTCTTTATCCGGGACCGGGCCGCCCGCTTCGTGCCCGGCGGCTTTGCCGGGAGGGGACGGGGTCCCCGGAGGACATGGTAAAAAAGGAGGCGACCATATGTCCGACATTCTGAACGGGCTGAACGAGGCCCAGCGCAGGGCCGTGACCACCACCGAGGGGCCTGTGCGGGTCATCGCCGGCGCCGGGACGGGCAAGACCCGGGCGCTGACCCACAGGTTCGCCTATCTTGTGAACGACCTGGGCATCCTGCCCTCCAGCATCCTGTGCGTCACCTTCACGAACAAGGCGGCCTCCGAGATGCGCCAGCGCATCCACAACCTCACCGGGGACAACGACACGGGCCGCATCAACACCTTCCACGGCTTCTGCGTCTCGGTCCTGCAGGAGGACATCAGCGCCGTGGGCTACCCCAGGAGCTTCCTGGTGCTGGACAACGCGGACATCAACGAGATGCTCCGGATCATCTACGACGAGCGGGGGCTCACCCTGCGGGACATGACCTTCGCGGACGCCCGGGATATGATCGAGATCCAGAAGGTCTTCAAGCGGCCCGACTATTATGAGGACATGATCAACCTGTCCCTGGACACGCTCCGGGAGAAATACGAAAGCGCCGCCTCCGCCCGGGACATCATTTTTTACGGCTATCTCTATCAGGAGAAAAAATGCTTCGCCCTCGACTACAACGACCTCATCAGGTTCACGCTCCACATATTCCGGACCCGGGAGGAGATCAGGCTCAAATGGCAAAAGCGCCTTGAGTACATCATGATCGACGAGTTCCAGGACATCGACTCGCTCCAGTACGAGCTGATGGAGGCGCTGACGGGCTATCACGGGAACCTGTTCATCGTGGGCGACCCGGACCAGACCATCTACACCTGGCGGGGGGCGGACGTCCGGTATCTGCTGGACTTCGACAAGAGGTTCCCCGGCACCAGGACCATCCTGATGACGGAGAATTACCGCTCCACGCCGGAGATCCTGGCGGCCGCCAATTCCCTGATCGACAGGAACGAGCTCCGCATCAAAAAGGACCTGACCGCCATGCTGCCAGCGGGGGAAAGCGTCCTGGTCCACTGCGCCGGGACCGCCGGCGAGGAGGCCGGCTGGATCGCGGAGGAAACGGCGCGGCTCCACGGGGAGGGGGTCCCCTACCGGGACATGGCGGTCCTCTACCGCTCCCATTTTGTGACCCGGCCCCTGGAGGAGGCCTTCCGGCAGGCGAAGATCCCCTACGCCATTTACAGCGGCGTGCAGTTTTTTGAAAGGCGGGAGATCAAGGACGCGCTGTCCTACCTGAGGATGGCGGCGTACAGGGACGACCTGTCCTTCATGCGGGTGGCCAATACGCCCAGACGCGATCTGGGCCGGCGGCGCATGGAGTTTTTGCGCCTTTACGCGGCGGAAAACGCCTGCTCCCTCTATGAGGCGCTCCGGCGAAACGCGGATCACCCGCTCATGCGCGGCACCGGGGCGGGGAAGTTCATCTCCTTGATCGAGACGTATTCCGCCCAGTGCGGGACCCGGCCCATCTCGGAGCTTTTGTCGGCCATCCTCAACGATTCCGGATACGAGCGGATGCTCAGGACCGAGGGGAGCCAGGAGAGGCTTGACAATCTGGCGGAGCTCAAGCAGTCCGTGTACGATTTTGAGGTCACCGGCGGCGAGGAGGGGACGCTGGAGAGCTACCTTGCCTATATCGCCCTCTTCACCAACCAGGACGCCGGGGACACCGGGGACAAGGTGAAGCTCATGACCGTCCACGCGGCCAAGGGGCTGGAGTTCCCCTATGTCTTCCTGGCGGCCATGAACGAGGGAATCTTCCCCTCCGGCAAGACCAAAACGAGGCCCGGGATGGAGGAGGAGCGCAGGCTCGCCTTCGTGGCCATGACCCGGGCGGAGAAGCGGCTGTTTCTCACGCTGGCCCAGGGGCGGGGGCTGGACGGCGCGCCCCGGTATCCCTCCCGCTTCGTGCTGGACATCTCCCCGGAGCTTCTGGAGTATACGGCCCCGCCGCGGGAGGGGCTGATCCGGGAGGCCCGGGACTACGTGCGCTCCAGCGAGGCGAGACTTTCCGGCGGGGAGCCGTCGGAGGGCCTTCCCGCGGGCACAAGGGTCCGCCATGTCGTCTTCGGCGAGGGGACCGTGACGGCGGCGGACACCGGGATGGGTGCCAATATTATCAAATTTGACGGAATCGATACCCCCAGAGCCATTGCCTTTCGTGCGAAATTGGAAATTCTCTGAAAAGTTACCAAAAGGGGTGGAAATTTTAAAAAGCCGTGCTATAATACTGATTTGGAAAACGAATCAGTATGCGTTTGGTCGCGGAAGCCGGACTGCCTGACAGGATTTTTCCAGCCGTTGGAGGGATCAGCGGTCAGGGCCGGACCCATGACGGTTACACTTTTTTCCTTAAAGTGAGGTAGCGGACATGATCACATCGGATATTTACGGCAAGCTTGAAGACGGCCGGGAGGTGCGGCGCTTCACCATCGCCAACAAGAAGGGCGAATATGTGCAGATCCTGGAGTACGGCGCCATCATCCACTCCATCGTGGTGCTGGACCGGGACGGGCGCCTGGACGACGTGTGCCTGGGGTGCGCCAGCGGTGAGCGCATCGAGGGCTTCGGCCGGGCGGGCCGGGTCATCGGCCGTGTGGCCAACCGCATCAAGCGGGGCCGGTTCACCATCGGCGACAGGAAGTTCAAGCTCAAGTGCAACGAGGGCAGGAATTTCCTCCACGGCGCCGACGACGACTACGGCAAGAAGCTCTGGTCCGGCCGTATCGAGGGCGAGAGCGTCGTCCTCACCTATATGGACAACGACACCGTGGGCTTCGGCTGCGGCGTGGCGGCCCAGGTGAGATACCGCTTTGACGACATGTCGAGGCTGACCATCGAGTATGAGTTCACCGCCCAGGGCGACACGGTCATCAACCCCACCAACCACGCCTATTTCGACCTCTCCGGCACCGGGGACGTGCGTGACCACGACCTCTGGATCGGCGCCGCCTACCGGGTCCACCGGGACGAGGAGGGCATCCCCGACGGCGGGCTGGTGCCCGTCAAGGGGACCGCGGCGGACTTCACCTATCTGCGCTGCGTCCGGGAGGCCATGAAGTACAGCGGGGACTATTTCGGGAACGGCCCCGTCTCCTACGACGAGTTTTACCTTCTGGACAGGCAGGAGTCCGGGAAGCCCGTGGCCGACCTATACAGCTACAACGTGGGACGCGGCATGAGGACCTACACCGACATGCCCGCCATGGTCCTCTATACCGACCCCGGCACCAAAACGGAGACCGGCAAGAACGGCCGCGAGCTGGGGGCCTACTGCGGCATCTGCCTGGAGACGGGCTTCGTGCCCAACGCGGTGAACCTGCCTGAGTTCGCCTCCCCCGTGGTCATGGAGGGCGCGGCCCTCAGATCCACCACGGTCTACGAGTTCTATACGCGCTGAACGGTCCGGCAGGGCCCCGCGCCCGCGGACACGAAAAATATCGCAGCAAGATCCGGCGGCCTGTACGCCGGATCTTGCTTATATATAAGGAGATTACCCCGTTGACTCAGGCCGCGCCTTTGTCAAAAGACCAGGCTCCCCCGCCCACAGGGCGGGGGAGCTTTCGCGCGGCGGGGCGGCCGGGTCTTCGCGCCGGCCGGAGGGGAAAAACGAAAAATGACGAAAAAAGCCGGGCGCCGTCCAAAAACGGCTTGATTTTTCGTTCACGCGGTGATACTATAAGAAGGTAAAGAGACAGATTTTACCGGGTTTTTCCGGGGAGGATCTCCATATGGAAAAAAAGAAAAGAAGACTGGGAGACCGCAAGGACGGGTATCTGATCAGGGACATGGACGCGATGCATTTCATCGTGCCGCTTTTGTACCCCAACCGGTGCGACAACGAGGCGTACATCTCCGAGAGGATCGACCTTACGAACATGAACGCCTATCTCCGGCGGCGCAATGAGACGGAAACAGAGTTCCCCTACACCATGTTCCACGTGATCCTGGCGGCGCTGGTCAAGACCATCACCCTCCGTCCCAAGCTCAACCGGTTCATCCAGAACAAGAACATGTACCAGCGCAACGAGGTCTCCGCGTCCTTTGTGGTGAAGAAGAAATTCTCCGACCACGGGGAGGAGGCGCTGGCCTTCGTCCACTCCAAAGACGAGGACACGCTGGACACGATCCACGACTACATCAGGAGCCAGGTGATGTTCTGCCGCTCCGACAAAAAGGACCGCAGCACCGACTCCATGGAGTTTTTTACCCGTCTCCCGCGGTTCGTCAGCAAGACGGCGGTGCATTTCGTGACCTTCCTGGACCGCCACGGCTGGTGCCCGAAGGTCCTGATCGCCACGGACCCCTATTACGCCAGCGTGGTCATCTCCAATTTGGGCTCCATCCGGCTCCACAGCGGGTATCACCACCTGACCAACTGGGGGACCTGCTCGCTTTTCTGCATCATCGGGGAGAAGGGGCTGAACCCCGTTTTCGCCCCCGACGGCTCCTATGAGATGCGTGAGACGCTGGACCTGGGCATCACCATCGACGAGCGCCTGGCCGACGGGTACTATTACTCTAAATCCATCAAATTGCTGAAGCATCTCCTTGAAAACCCGGAGCTGCTGGAAAGGCCCATGACGGAGGAGGTCGATTACTGATGGGCGAAGTGACTGTTAAGACCCCGTGGATCAAGAGCCTGGGGGACATGCCCGCGCATCTTGAATATTTCCAAGGCTCGCTCTATGAGATGGTGGCGGGCGTGGCCGCGCGGTATCCCGACAACGTGGCCTTTGACTTTATGGGCCGGTCCACCACCTATAAGCGTATGCTGGAGATGATCGACCAGTGCGCCAAGGCCCTGCGGACCATCGGCGTGCGGGAGGGGGACAAGGTCACCATCGCCCTGCCCAACTGCCCCCAGGCCATCTACATGTTCTACGCGGTGAACCGCATCGGCGCCATCGCCAACATGATCCACCCCCTGTCCAGCGAGAACGAGATCCAATTCTATCTCAACGAGTCCCGGTCCGTCACGGTCATCACCCTGGATCAGTTCTACCACAAGATCGAGGCGATCCGGCAGAACACCGGCATCGTGAACGTCATCATCGCCCGGATCCGCGACGAGCTGGTCCAGCCGCTGAAGACCGGCTACATGCTCACCGAGGGCCGGAAGATCGCCCGGATCCCCGACGACGCGCCGGTGATCCGCTGGAACGACTTCATCAGGCTTGGCCGGGCCTGCTTCTGGAATTATACCGTGGAGAAGAAGGCCGACGACCCCGCCGTCATCCTCTATTCCGGCGGCACCACCGGCACCACCAAGGGCATCCTGCTCACCAACTACAATTTCAACGCGCTGGCCGCCCAGGTCATCGCCGTCAACCCCATGTTCCGGCCCGGGGACAAGATGCTGGCGGCCATGCCGGTCTTCCACGGCTTCGGACTGGGCGTGTGCATCCACACCATGCTCGCCTCCGGCGGCCGGTGCCTGCTGGTGCCCCGCTTCACCCCCAAGAGCTACGGCAAGCTCATCGTCCGGGAGAAGTGCAACTTCATCGCCGGCGTGCCCACGCTCTTTGAGGCGCTGCTCCGGCTCCCCAGCATGGAGAAGGCGGACCTCTCCAGCCTGAAGGGCGTTTTCTCCGGCGGAGACTCCCTCTCCATCGAGCTGAAAAAGAAGATGGACAAGTTCCTTTACGATCACCGCTGCGCCATCCAGGTGCGCGAGGGATACGGCACCACCGAGACCGTCACCGCCTGCTGCCTGACGCCTCCCCACATCTACAAGGAGGGCTCCATCGGCCTGCCCTTCCCGGATACGTATATCAAGATCGTCAAGCCCGGCACTGAGGAGGAGCTGCCCTACGGACAGGAGGGGGAGATCCTGCTTTCCGGCCCCACCGTCATGCGGGAGTATGTGGGGCACCCGGAGGAGACGGCCCAGACCCTGCGGACCCACGCCGACGGCCTCACCTGGGTCTACACCGGGGACCTGGGGACCATGGACGACGAGGGCTTCGTCTACTTCAAGGGCCGCTCCAAGCGCATGATCATCACCTCCGGCTACAACGTCTACCCCGCGCAGCTTGAGAACATCATCGACGCCTGCGAGCTGGTGCAGATGAGCTGCGTCATCGGCGTCAAGGATCCTTACAGGATGCAGAGGGTCAAGGCCTTCGTCATGCTGCGGCCCGGCGTCCCCAAAAACGAGGAGACGAAGGAGACGATCCTGGCCCACTGCCGGAAGAACATCGCCAAGTACGCCATGCCCCGGGAGATCGAGTTCCGGGACGAGCTTCCCAAAACGCTGGTGGGCAAGGTGGCCTACCGGGTCCTGGAGGAGGAAGAGGAGGCCCGGGAGGCCCAGGGATCGGAGAAACAGTGAGGCCTCCGCGCTTTTCAGAAAAAAATGAAGGAGAGGATCCAAATGAGTAAACGCACCTATCAGCCCAAGAATGACGACCTGTACAAGGCCATCGCCACGCTGAGGACTCCGGAGGAGTGCCAGATGTTCTTCGACGACCTGTGCAGCGTTTCGGAGCTGCGCGCTATGGAGCAGCGCTACTACGTGGCGGAGCTTTTGGACCGCGGCCTTATCTACAACGATATCCTTGAGCTTACGGGCGCCTCCAGCGCCACCATCAGCCGTGTCAACCGTTCCCTCCGGTACGGCAACGACGGCTATGAGGTGGTCTTCAAGCGCCTGGCCGAGCAGGAGGCCGGGGAGGACAAGCCCGCGTGAGCTCTTATGAATCCCTGGCGCCCTTTTATGACAGCCTGACGGGCGACGTGCCGTACCGAAGATTCGCCGACTTCTATGAGCTGATCTTCCGGAAATACGCCGCCCGTCCCACCCTTGTGCTGGACCTCGCCTGCGGGACCGGGACGCTTACCGCCGAGCTTGCCCGCAGGGGCTATGAGATGATCGGGGTGGACGCCTCCGCCGACATGCTGGCGGAGGCCATGGAAAAGGCGGAGGAGACGGACGCCCCCGTCCGGCCCATTTTCCTCAACCAGGCCATGGAGGAGCTGGACCTCTACGGCACGGTGTCGGCGGCCGTGTGCTCGCTGGACGGGATCAACTATCTGCCCCCGGAGCATCTGGGGACGGTTTTGGAGCGCCTTCGGCTCTTTGTGGAGCCGGGGGGACTTTTTATCTTCGACATCAACACCCCCCAAAAGCTCAGGGCCCTGGACGGCCAGGTGTTCCTGGACGAGACGGATGACGTCTACTGCGTCTGGCGGGCCGAGCTCGACGACGGCGGAGGGGCGCTGAAATACGGGATGGATCTCTTCACCCGGACGGACGGCGGCCTCTGGGAGCGCTCCTTTGAGGAGCATACAGAGTATATCCACTCACCGGAGCGCCTGACAAGCGAGCTGGCGGCCCACGGCTTCGGGGAGATCCGCGTCTTTGCCGAGCTCCGGGACGGGCCGCCGGCGGAGGATGAGCAGCGTATTTTTATAGCCGCCAGGCGGGAATAATACCGGGTACGGGGGCGGGCCCGCGGCCCGCCTGAAAAAGCTGTAACGGAGGATTTATGGGAAAGATCGTGAGAGCCCTCAGCGCGGATGGGCTTGTAAAAATAACCGCCGTGGACCTGACGGACGCCGTGGAGCGGGCGAGGACCATCCACCGCACCCTGCCCGTGGTCACCGCGGCGCTGGGGCGCGCCATGTGCGCGGCCTCCATGATGGGGAACGCCCTGAAGAGCGAGGGCGACAGCCTCACCGTCCGCATCAACGGCGGCGGCCCCGTGGGCACGATCCTCGTGGTGTCCGACAGCCGCGGGAACGTGCGGGGGTACGCCCAGAATCCGGCCGTGGAGCTGCCCCTGAGGCCCGACGGCAAGCTGGACGTGGGCGGCGCCGTGGGCAGGGACGGGATGCTCACCGTCATCCGGGACCTGGGCTTCGGCGAACCGGTCAGCGGCTCCGTGGAGCTGGTCTCCGGCGAGATCGCCGAGGACTTCGCCAGGTATTTTGTGGAGAGCGACCAGGTCCCCACCGCCTGCGCCCTGGGGGTGCTGGTGGACCGGGACCAGCATGTGCTGCGCGCCGGCGGGTATATTGCCCAGCTCATGCCCGGCGCGGGGGAGGAGACGGCGGCCGGGCTGGAGGCGTCCGTCCGGAAGGCGGGGCCGGCCACGAGCCAGCTGACGGCCGGATCCGTGGAGGACATGGCTCTCCGGGTCCTGGAGGGCTTTGACCCGACGATCGTGGAGACGGACGAGGTGGGGTACAGGTGCGACTGCTCCCGTGAGCGCGTCCTGACGGCCCTGTCCGGCGTCACCGCCCAGGAGCTCTCCAAAATGCTGGAGGAGGACGGAAAGATCGAGGTCCGCTGCCGCTTCTGCGACCGGGTCTATACCTTCACCGCCGGGGACGGGGACCTTCCGCCCCTGACAGAAAAAATGAAAAAACCCCTTGACAAGCCCCTCCCCATATGGTATTATCTCTAACGCTGTGATGAACGGCACCCTGGGGGCGTAGCTCAGCTGGGAGAGCGCCTGAATGGCATTCAGGAGGTCATCGGTTCGATCCCGACCGTCTCCACCAAAAAGAAAGACCGCCAAACGGCGGTCTTTTCTTTAATGAATCCGTGAGGTGATTGTGGATGACAACAGCCGAGCAGAAAAGGCGGGTCGCCGCCATAAAGACTGCGGATGCCATCAACGCCATTGAGGGCGCTCCCATATCCGACTTCGCGAGAACGCTCTCCAACAGCTGGGCCAAGGGGGAGCTGACAGACGAGCAGGTGCAGGACGCTCTCTGGATCTACCATCAGCAGATCGCGGAGCGGGTGAACGGCCATGCCTGACCCGTATCTCTATGACGATGCGCCTGTCCTCAAAAACAAGCTGGGCATCAAAGATGACAAGGTCCTGGAGCTGATCGAGGCGGAGCAGTCCCGGCAGAACATGGCCATCCTCTATAAGCGGGGTTTTGATGATTTCTCTCCTGCGGGGCTGTGTGAGATCCACCGGTTCCTATTCGGGAAGGTCTACGAATGGGCCGGACAGTACAGGATCATCAACATCGAGAAACGGGAAAAGCTCCTTGCCGGCCGCAGCGTGTGGTACAGTAACGACGAGGACATACCGCAGAGGTTGGCCGATGCCTTTCGGGACATGAACGCCCATGATTGGTCCGGCATGACCCACGATGAGTTCGTGAAGGCTGTGACCGCGGAATTTCCCAAGCTGTGGCGGATACACCCTTTCAGAGAGGGAAACACGCGGACGGTCGTGATGATGCTCACGTTTTTTGTGGAGCATTACGGCTATTTTATGGATCAGGAGCTCCTGGCCTCCTGCGCCGGGTATGTGAGGGACGCCTTCGTTATGGCTTCCCTTGACAAATATTCGGAGTATGAGCATCTGGAAAAAATCCTGTCTGACGCCATATGCGAGGAACCGATCGAATACTCTGTTGAATCTTTGGACGCTCCGGCGACTGTCGATGCCGCCAGTGAAAAATACGCGAAATACCAAAGAGAAAAGTACGAGCCGCAGCCCCATTATAAACGAGAAAATTGAATCAATTTACTCCACAAAAAAACGACTTGCTTTCGCAAGTCGTTTTTTTGTTGTGGGGACACGATCCCTCTTTCACTGCTTTTCCCCGGCGGGTTTGATGATGCTGTCCGGGAACATGGCGGCGTTGATGAGGTCGGCGGGATTTACATCCAGGGCGTCCGCAATGTTGAAGAAGGTTTCCATGGACATACCGGTGGCCATGTTTGGGGCTTCGATTGTGCTCAGATGCCCGCGGCTCATTCCCGCCTTTTCCGCAAGCTGTTCCTGAGACATTCCGCGCATCCTTCGGAGCATCCCGATCGCTATGCCAAGCTGGATTACTCTGTCTCTATTTTTGAAGCTGATTGCCATATCTCCGCGCCACCTTTTCTGAACACATTATAGTATGTACAGAAAAAAGTCTCAGTCAGGCTTAAGATAGCTATTGACTAATTTACTTAGCAATTATACAATTATCATGTCATATGCAATCATCATATTGCAAAGAAAGCAGTTTCAACCATATAAATTATGGGGGGATACAAATGGCGACAGGGTATGAGGAAGTCCGCGAGGAATTAAAGGGGTGGGACATCGAGGAGCTGATGTTTGGATTTCTTTGGGAGTTCAGCCTGATAACGGAGGACAACTTCGACGAAGGGCTTCTTTTGGCTTACCTGGACGCGATAGAAGAGAAGCTCCCCCCGCCGGCCAAAAAATAAAGAACCGCTTGGCGGTTCTTTATTTTTTGTGGGGACGCGCTCCCGCTCGGGGCGGGACGGTCCTGTCAGTAGCTGCGGCTGATAAAGTCCACCTCGTCCACTCCGGCCTCGGCGTTGAGGCGGAGGGCGAGATGGAAGAAATAATCGGAGAGGAGGTTGACCAGGTCCAGCAGCAGCGGCTCCACCGGGCGGCCCTGGTGGAGATGGCGGTACAGGAGACGGACGGTCTCCTTGGCGCGCACGCGCAGGACGTGGGCGACGCACGCCGCCTCACAGCCCTGACAGAGCACGAACCGATGGCAGCGGCCGCGGGTCTCGCCCCGGAGGCGCTCCACGGCGGCGTGAAGGCGCTCTTTTTCGGCCTCCGTCACCCGGAGGGGCGTGCGCAGGGCGGGGTTCATGTGATAGATCAGCTCGCACAGCCAAAGCAGCTCCTCCCGGAGCCCGGCGTCCTCCACCCTGGAGCGCAGCAGGCCCGTGAGACTGGCAAGGCCGTCCGTCATCAGCTCGAAGTCGCACCGCAGGTCGTCGGGCGCGTCGCTCAAAAAGGGGTATGCCTCATAGGGACTTCTGTACAGCTCCATTTTATCCTCCTAATCTCTCCCAGCGCTCGCGGGAGGCGCGGATGTAGGCGGGGACATCGAGGCCGAAGACGCGGCTCAGCTCCGCCGGGTCCAGCTCTTCGACGGGCCCCAGGAAGACGGCCCGGCCGCCGTCCATCAAAAGGGCGGTATCGGCGAAGTCGAGGGCCAGATCCAGGTCGTGAAAGACGCCGACGGCGGCCCTTCCCGGCCGGGAGGTCCAGCTTTTCAGCTCCTCCGTGAGCTCGAGCCGGTATTTGAGGTCCAAATGGTTGGCGGGCTCGTCCAGGAGGATGACCTTCGGCGACTGGGCGAAGGCCCGGGCGAGCATGACTCGCTGGAGCTGGCCGCCGGAGAGCCGGGTGATGGGCCGGTCCCGCTCCTCCCAGAGGCCGAGGCGCCGGAGGCAGTCCTCCGCGATCCTCCGGTCCTCCCCGGAGGGGCCGGAAAAAAGGCCGGACCGGCGGTGGGCATAGCGGCCCATGAGGACGGTATCGAGGACGGTGTAGGAAAAGGCCGCGGCGTTCATCTGGGTGAGCATAGCCAGCTCCCGGCTCCGCTCCCGGGGGGAGAGGGCCGCCAGGTCCCGGCCGTCCAGATCAACGCTCCCCGTGAAGGGGAGGATGCCCATGAGGGCCCGCAGCAGGGTGGTCTTCCCGCAGCCGTTGGGCCCGAGGATCACAAGACGCCGGCCCTCGGCGAGGGTGAAGGACACGTCCCGGACCACGGGCGCGGCGCCATAGCCGCAGGTGAGTGACTTGACCTTCAGCATGTCAGCGCTCCCTCCTTTTGAAGAATACGAACATGAAAAAGGGCGCGCCGAGCAGGGCCGTGACCGCGCCGATGGGGATCTCCCGGGGGGAGGCCAGCGTCCGGGCGGCCAGATCGCACAGCACCAGGAAGCTCCCGCCGAGCAGGGCCGCGGCGGGGAGGGTCCGCCGGTGGCGGGCGCCGAAGAGCCGGCGGGCCACATGGGGCGCGACCAGGTCGATAAAGCCGATGATGCCGGAGAAGGCCACCGCCGTGCCGGTCAGCACCGCCACCAGGGCGATCAGAGAGCGCCGGGACCGCCGGGGATCCAGGCCCACGGTCTGGGCCTGCTCGTCGCCGAAGGTGAGAAGGTCCAGCTCCGGCGCCCGGATCAGGAACAGGACGAAGCAGATCAGCAGCACCGGAGCGAGGACGCAGACGGGCGTCCAGCCCCGGGAGGCGAAGCTGCCCATCTGCCACAGGCCGATGCGCTGGGCGTATTGGGGGTTCATGGCGGCCATCAGGTCCATGACGGCGGAGAAAAAGAGGGACAGGACCATACCCGTCAGCACCACCGTCACGCCGGAGAGCCGGGGATCGAAGGCCCGGGCCAGGGCCAGCGCCAGCAGGACCGCGGCGATCCCGCCCAGAAAGCCGGACAGGGGGAGCAAAAACGCCCCCGCGGCCCCGGCCGCGCCGAGGACCATGACGGCGGAGGCCCCGAGGCCGGCCCCGGCGGAGACGCCGAGGCCGAAGGGGGAGGCCAGGGGATTTTCAAGGGCCGACTGCATCACCGTCCCGCCCACGGACAGCGCCGCGCCTGTGAGGAAGGCCAGCGCCACCCGGGGCAGACGGAGGCTGAGGACCAGGGCGCGCGTGCCCCGGTCCCCGCCGCCCGCCAGGGCGGCCAGGAGCTCCGCCGGGGAGATGCTGACGCTGCCCACCCCCACTCCGAGCAGGAGGGACAGGACGGTGAAGACCGCCAGACCCGCGGTTTTTCCGGCCGGCTTACTCACGGTAGAGCTCCGGATAGACGGCCTCGGCCATTTCCCGCAGGGCCTTAACGATGTTCTGATTCGGCAGAGAGGAGGACATGTTGTCCACGGCGTAGACCGCGCCCTCCCGGACGGCGGTGACGGCGTCCCAGCCGGGGCGGGACAGGATCTCGCCCACGGGGTCGTCTAAGTAGTTGACGTTGGTGAGGATCACGTCCGGGTCGGCGGCCACCACCGCCTCCTCCGTCACGCCCAGCCAGCCGGTCTCGCCGGCGAGGATGTTGTCCGCGCCGATGAGCTCCAGCATCTCATGGAGGAACACGCCCTGGCCGAAGCTGTAAAGATAGGGCGCGGCGGAGATCTCAAAGTAGACGGACTTGCGCTCCGTGACGGTCTTGCCGATGGCGGCGATCCGGTCCACCTCGGCCCGCATCCCGTCCACGAGCTCCCGGCCCTTTTCCTCCTCGCCCAAAAGCGAGGCCACAAAGGTGATGTCGCCCTCGATCCCGGAGATGGATTCGGCGTTGGGGACGCAGGCCACGCAGACGCCCAGATCGATCAGGGGCCTGTACGGATCCTCCTGGTCGTAGAGGGACATGTTGGTGACGAGCAGGACGTCGGGCCGGAGGGCCACCAGGCTCTCCATGTCGGGGTTCGACAGGTCCAGCACCACCGCGTCGTCCTTTACGCCCTCCAGCCCCACGCTGGTGGTGTCGCAGGCGACGATGCCGTCGCCGTGGCCCAGGGCCGTCACCATCTCCACGAGAGACGGGGCCAGGACGGCCAGGGTGTCGATGCTCTCCGGGACGGTGATCTCCACGCCGCTGGGGTCGGTGAGGGTGCGGGGGGAGGGATCTGACGCGTCCTTTTTCCCGCAGGCGGCCGCGCTCAATGCCAGTGCGACGGCAAGGAGCAGGCAGAGAAGCTTTGCGTGTGTTTTCATGTTTACCATTCCTTTCTGCCCGGCAAAAAAGAACACCCCTCCAAGACGAAGGGGTGTTTTTGCCGTCAGAAACCGGCCCCGCGGGCATCCCCGCGCGGCGGCGCAAAAACAGGCATGAGCTCATTCATCGCAAGCTCATGCAGGACAGACTCAGCATTCTGGCTGAACGCGCGGAGCGCCTTGGCGCGCCGGCGTATCACAGTGGCGGGACCGTGCGGGATTCTCACCCGGCTTTCCTGAATTGACACCGGCCCGGAAACGGACCGGCAACAGCCTGACCCTTGTATTGGGAAGTATTCGTTTTTCCGGGAATTTGCCCTTTTCGGGCCGAAACAAGTATAGCAGACAAAAAGGGACCTGTCAACCGTCAGCGGGGGACCCCGAGATCGGCCATGACGGCCTCCTCCCGGGCCCGCATCCGGGCCTTCTGCGCCCCCTCGTCCAGGTGATCGTAGCCCAGCAGATGGAGGGTGGAGTGGACCGCCAGATACATCGCCTCCCGCCGGTAGCCGTGGCCGTACTCCGCGGCCTGGGCCTGACAGCGGGGGATGCTGATGACCATGTCGCCCAGCAGGATCTCCCCGGTGTCGTAGTCCAGCTCGCACCCCTCCGGGTCAAAGGCCCCCGGCGTCAGCTCGTTCAGGGGGAAGCTCAGCACGTCCGTGGGCGCGTCCACGCCCCGGTGCGTAAGGTTGATGGCGTGGATGCCCCCGTCGTCGGTGAGGAGCACGTCCACATGGCAGGGGGGCTCTATCCCCTCGGCCCTCAGAACGGCGGCCACGGCCTTTTTCACCAGGCCCGCCGTTTCCGGATGCCCCAAATTGGGCTTGTCCCGGGTGACAGTCACCGTTGTCACAGGCCGTACACCTCCGTGAATTTCCGCTCCAGATAGTCGGTGTAATAGGTGGGGTCGAAGGGCCCGCCAAAGGCCCGCTCCATCAGCTCCCCGGGCTTATAGAGACAGCCGTATTTCCAGATCCTGTCCTCCAGCCACCCGTTGACCTTCGCAAGATCCCCGGCTTTTACCGCCCCGGCGACGTCGAAGCTCTCCCGCATTTTGTGGAGGAGCTGGGCCCCGTAGGCGCTGCCCAGGGCGTAGGAGGGGAAGTAGCCGATGCCGCCGCCGGACCAGTGGGAGTCCTGCAAAATGCCGCTCCGGTCGTCCGGCACGTCGATGCCCAGATACTCCTTATAGAGGGCGTTCCACATCCCGGGAAGCTCCGAGGTCTTGACGTCGCCCCCGATCATAGCCTTCTCCATCTCATAGCGGACCATGATGTGCAGGGGATAGGTGAGCTCGTCCGCCTCGGTGCGGATGAGGCTGGGCAGGGCCACGTTGGCGGCCCTCCAAAGCTCCTCCGCGCTGTGGGCGGCGAGCTTCGGGCGCAGCCTGATGAGCTCGGGGTAGACAAGGCCCACGAACTCCCGGCTGCGGCCGATGATGTTCTCGTAAAACCGGGACTGGCTCTCGTGGACGCCCATGGAGACGCCGCCCTCCAGGCAGGTGAAGCAGAACTTATCGTCGGAGTGCAGGTCGTAGAGGGCGTGTCCCCCCTCGTGGATCACGGAGTACATGGAGGAGAGGAAGTTGTCCTCATAGTAGTGGGTGGTGATGCGCACGTCGTGCTTGGAAAAGCCGGTGGTAAAGGGGTGCTCCACCTCGCCCAGGATGCAGTTGTCCTTTGGCAGGCCCAGGATCTCCATGAGCTTCCCGGACAGCTCCCGCTGGTCGGCCAGGGGGAAGCGCTCCCGGACAAAGGCGTCGTCGATGGGCCGGGCTGCCTTGACCTTCTCGATGAGGGGCACGATATGCTCCCGGAGGGTCTTGAAAAACGCCTCGCACTTCTCCCGCGTCAGCCCCTCCTCATACCGGTCCAGACAGTAGTCATAGGGGTCCATGTCCGGGCGCACCAGCCCCGCAAAGCGCTTTTGCGTCTCGATGATCCTCCCCAGATACGGCTCGAAGAGCTTGTAATCGGACTTGTTTTTCGCCTCCCGCCAGACGTTGGAGGCGTCGTTCAAAAGCTGGGAGTAGCCCACATACTCCTCCATGGGGATGGCCCGCAGCTCCCGCATATTCTTCTCTCTGATGTCCGCGCGGCGCTTGTCCTCCGGGGAGAGCTCGTCGTAGTGCTCCTTCAGGGCGTCCAAAATTTCCCGGGCGCCGTCGCCGGTGGAGAGCTTATAGGAAAGCTCGGATAAGACCCCCATGGTCTTGCCTCTGGGGATGACGGAGCCCCTGGGGGCCACGGTCTCGTCGTCGTAGGAGAGGATGCCCATGGCGTGGCCGTAGGCAAATTCCTGAAGCTCCAGCTCGTTGAGCTTTTCAACAGCTTCCTGTACGTTCATTTTCTGTCTCCTTTCCTGGGTTGTCTGTTTGTATTGTTCCCGCTCTGCCGGGATCTTTCATACCGGTCATACGCCTCCACGATGCGCTGGACCAGCACGTGGCGCACCACGTCGGCGGAGCTTAAGCGCATGATGGCGATGTCCTCCACGCCGTCCAGGACCCGCACCGCCTCCCTAAGGCCGGAGACCTTGTCGGCGGGCAGATCGATCTGGGTCTCGTCGCCGGTGATGACGATCTTGGAGCCGAAGCCCAGACGCGTCAGGAACATCTTCATCTGCTCCCGGCTGGTGTTCTGGGCTTCGTCCAGGATGATGAAGCTGTCGTCCAGCGTCCGCCCGCGCATATAGGCCAGCGGCGCCACCTCGATGTCGCCCCGCTCTAAATATTTCTGGTACGTCTCCGCCCCCAGCATATCAAAAAGCGCGTCATAGAGGGGCCGGAGGTACGGGTCCACCTTGGACTGCAGGTCGCCGGGGAGGAAGCCCAGGCGCTCGCCCGCCTCCACCGCGGGGCGGGTGAGGATGATGCGGTTCACGGTCTTGGCCCGGAAGGCCGCCACGGCGGCGGCCACGGCCAGATAGGTCTTGCCGGTGCCGGCGGGGCCGATGCCCAGTGTGACGGTGTTTTTAAGTATGGCGTCCACATACTTCTTCTGGCCCAGGGTCTTGGCCTTGATGGGCTTGCCCTTGGCGGTGACGCAGATGACGTCTCGGGAGAGCTCCCCGATCTTGTCGTCCTGGCCGGCCTTGACCAGGGCCAGGATATAGCGGACGTTCTGCTCGTCGATGTTCTCCCCCTTGGCAGCCAGGCGCATGAGCCCCTCGATGGCCCGCTGGGCGTACATGACGCTCTCGGCCTCGCCGGAGATCTTCAGCTCCGACTCCCGGTCCGTCACGCGGACGCCCAGCTCCGCCTCGATGAGCCGCAGGTTCTCGTCAAAGGAGCCGAAGACGTTGATGATGTTCTCCATGCGGTCGATGGACATGATCTGTTCTGTCATATCGATACCTCTCTTTGGTGTGGGAATGGGCGCTGGCCTTCAGGGTTGCCCGGCGGGCGCGTCCCGCAGGCGCGCGGCCTCCCCGTCCGTCAGGGCCCGCTCGGCGGCGATCTGCTCGACGCACTCGGCGGTGAGGGTCACGGTGAGCATACCGTCCGTCAGGTCCTCGGTGTAGTCCGTGTAGACGATATGGCCGTCGCCGATCTGCTCCTCCAGCTCGGCCAGGAGCCTGGCGGACAGGATGGCCCCGGCGGCCTCCCGGGTGAGGACGTCGGAGCGGGTGGTAAATTCCTCGAATCTGTCCCGGACGACGGTCACGGGCAGCATGGCGCCGCCGGGGAGCTTCAGACGCCTGTACGAAGTCATTTTATCACATTCGCTATACGGATTTCCACCTGAAAAATAGAAATTTATTCTTTTCCCGCCCAAAATCACGGAAAATCTTGTTTTTTCCCGGCCGGTGTAGGTCTTGCGCACCGTCTCCAGCGGCATTTTCATGGTCAGCTCGTACCAGGTCCGGGCCCAGACCCTGGCCCGGGCGTGGGTCATCCGCCCCGTGCCCAGGGGGACATAGGGGGACACCAGCTCGTCGCCGGGGATCACCGTGTCCCCCGGAGCGCGCACGGCCCAGCCCTCGTCCACCTCCATGAGGGTGATGACGCCCGCCTTCCCCGCCACCACCGAGACGGCGGCGTCCGGGTCTATCAGCTCCGGCCGGGGGATCTCCTCCCGGACCACCACCTCGATGCGGCTTCCGTGGGTGTTGAGCGTGATGAAGGAAAGCTCGGGGATGCGCAGGAGCATACTGTTGGAGATCCATTTGTTCGATATGTCCAGGATACAGGTGCCGATGTCCACGCCCTCCTCCCGCAGGGCGGCCAGGATCCGGGAGGAGGAGACCGTCTCGTTGCCCACCACGTCGATCTGCCAGACATAGAGGGAGGAGAGGCCCACGAGGAACAGGCAGAGGAGGAGCCCCGCGATCAGGGCGTAGCGCCGCCTGAGCCGCCAGAGGAAAAAGGGGGCGCCCCGGCGGCGGACGATCCGCACCGTGAAGGCGCCGCTCTCCCGGGCCACCTCCCGGAGCTTAATATACCCCGGCAGGCTCACGGTCATCCGCGTCTCCCCGCCGGGGGCGCGGACCAGGTCCCGGAAATCCACATGGTTCCGGGCGCAGATATTCACGGCCCGCTCGGCGTATTTGCCGTCCAGCTCCACCCGGACGGAGCCTCTCAGAAGATCCAGCACACCTTCCATCCGCTCACCTCACCAGCTCCACCGAGAGGATAGTGCCCGTGATCACCAGCTCCATGTCGCTCATGGCGGAGATTTCCAGCCCGTCCCCGCGCACCCGCACCAGCAGGCCTGCGGCGTTGACGGTGATCCGGTCCGTCTCGTATTCCAGAAGGCCCCGGTGGTTCTCGATATGCGCCTTATGTCCGCCGGTGACGGTGACCCGCGGGACGCCCAGCGCCGCCTCGCCCGGGACGTCGAAGAGCTCCGTCAGACGAAGCAGCTTTTCGCCGCGCTTTTTCATGTCCTGACCGCCTTTCATAGCTTGTTCCTCAAAGCTTATGTGCGGACGGGCAATTTTAGCCCTCCCGGCTCATAGACTTGACTATCACGACGCAAGGGGGGCATCGGCGTGGATCTCACGACCCTTCGCCAAAGAGCTTACGATATCCTGACGCTGGCCGGACTGCTGGCCGTCACCGCGGGGCTGCTGGCCCTGCCGTCCCAGATGGTGGCCGCGGCGGGGGAGGGGGTGGAGATGTGCTTCAACGTGCTGATCCCGTCGCTCTTTCCGTTTTTCGTCATCTCCAATCTCACGGTGGAGCTGGGACTGGCCGACCGGCTCGGCGACGCGCTGGCGCCGGTGATGGAGCCGCTTTTCAACGTGGGCGGCCAGTGCGCCCCGGCGCTGATCCTGGGCCTCGTGGGGGGCTATCCCGTGGGCGCCCGGACGGTCATCAACCTCTACACCTCCGGCCGGTGCACCAAGGCCGAGGCCGAGCGGCTGCTGGCCTTCTGCAACAACTCCGGCCCGGCGTTCATCTTCGGCGTGGTGGGCGCGGGCATCTTCTCCAGCTCCGCCCTGGGGGCGGCGCTCTATCTGATCCACGCCGTCTCCTCCGTCCTGGTGGGCCTGGTCTTCCGCTCCTGGGGCCCGGCGCTGGCCCGGCGGCCGGAAAAGCGCCCGGAGACGGAGCGGCCGGCCTTTGCCGGGGCCTTCGTCCGGTCCGTCTCCTCCGCCTTCTCCGGGTGCCTGGGCATCTGCGGGTTCGTCATCTTCTTCACGGTCCTGCTGCGGCTCCTGCTCCTGTCCGGCGTCATGGCCGGGGCCTCCCGGGTGCTGGGGGGCGTCTTTCGGATGGTCGGTCTGGACCCCTCGCTGGCCTCCCGGTTCCTCACGGGCCTTGTGGAGCTGACCAGCGGCGTCTGGGGCCTCCGGGGCGAGGCGGGGAGTATCACCGCCCGGGCGGCGCTGGCGGCCTTCATGCTGGGCTGGGCCGGACTGTCCGTCCACTGTCAGGTCCTGTCGTTCCTGGGCTCCACGGGCCTCAAGGCCAGGACGTATATCCTGGGGAAGCTCCTCCACGGCCTCTTCTCCGCGGGCCTGGCCGCCGTGATCGTCCCCTTCGTGCCGGTGAAGACGCCGGTGGGGGCCTATCTCACCTCCCAGATCGACCGGCTCGCCGCCCTGGATTTCTCCGCCGCCCTGGGGGCGTCGGCGCTCCTGTCGGCGGGGGTCCTTCTCATTTTTCTCCTTTCCGGCCGCCTTTGTGAAAAAATCAGTGGAAAAAAGGGAGGGAAGGGTATATAATAGACGTGCCGGAGGTGATGTACATGCTGTTTGACAGACATATGGAGCCCTGCTGCGCCTGGTGCAGGAGCGGCGTCAGGATCAGCGAAACGGAGGTCGCCTGCCTGAAGCGCGGGGTCGTCTCCTCCGCCGGGGCGTGCCGCCGATTCAAATACGACCCCCTGAAGCGGGAGCCGCCCGTGCCGGCGGCCATCGACGGGTCGAAATTCTCCGGGGAGGACTTTTCCATTGAACCGTGACGCCATCCTTGCCGCCGCGGGCGGGGGATTCGCGCTGGAGATCGTGGACCGGTGCGCCTCCACCAACGATGCGCTGAAGGCCGGCGCGGCGGGCCTTGCCGCCCCCTTCGTGCTGATCGCGGACCGCCAGACCGGCGGCCGGGGGAGGCTGGGCCGCGGCTTCTATTCCCCCGGGGGGACGGGCCTATACATGAGCCTGCTCCTGAGGCCCCGTCTGGACACGGCGGACCTGCCGCTCCTCACCCCCGCCGCCGCGGTGGCCGTGGCGGGCGCGGCGGAGGAGCTTTTCGGCGTTGAGACGGGCATCAAGTGGGTCAACGATCTTTACGTCCGCGGGAAAAAGGTCTGCGGCATCCTGACGGAATCGGCCATCGGGCCCGGAGGCCCCGAATACGCCGTGGTGGGCATCGGCGTCAACGTCTGCCCGCCGGAGGGCGGCTGGCCGGAGGAGCTGGCCGGCGTGGCCGGGAGCCTCCTGGACCGGTGGGAGCCGGACGCCCGGGAGCGGCTGGCCGCCGGGATCCTGCGGCGCTTCTTCGCGCTGCTGCCGGAGCTGCCGGGGACAGGCTTTTCCCGGGAGTACCGCCGCCGCCTCCTCTACGTGGGCGAAAAGGTGACGGTGATACGCCCGGACGGCGCGGGCGAGGCCCTTGTCCTGGGCGCGGACAGCCGGTGCGGCCTGCGGGTCCGCCGCCCCGACGGGACGGAGGAGACCCTGACGGACGGGGAGATCACCCTGCGCCCCGCGGGAGGCGCGCTGTGAGACTTCGACCGCACCACGCCCTTTGTATCCAGAAATTCACCGGCCACGGATACGACGAGCGGTTTACAGAACATATGACAGAAATATGCGAAAAGCTCCGCAACGAGCGAGAAACAATAGTTTACATAACTGAAGGCTGCGACGAGCTTTGCGCCTGGTGTCCCCACGGGCGGGACGGCGTCTGTTCCACGCTTGAAAAGGTGGCGGACATGGACGCGGCCGTCCGTCTCGCCCTGGGCCTGGTCCCGGGCGGGACGGTGAGCTGGTCGGAGCTGTCGCGTCAGGCAAGGGAAAAAATATTCGGGACCGAAAACTTCGAAAGGATCTGCGCGGACTGCGAGTGGTATCCGCTTTGCCGCTCCTGAGGGCGGCCGGGGTCCTTGCATATCTCCCCCTTTTTCGGGAAATCTAAAGCTGATTTCTTGAAAAAGGGGATATTTTTATGACTGAACTTGCCAAGGGCATCGCCATCGGCATGGTCGCGGGAGCGGCCGTGGGGGCGCTGGCCGCCATGCCGAAAAAGCGCGGCTCCGCCATGGGGCGGATGCTCAAGACCGCCGGCCACATCGTGGAGAACATCTCCGACGCCATGGGCCTTTGAGGGCGGACGGGAACGGGCCCCGTTCCCGTACATATCGGGCCCCGCCCGCCGGTGGCATATCCGGGTCCGCCCGCTCATACCCTTTTCCGGGGTGATGAACATGCTTGACAAGCTCAAAAGCACATGGGGAAAAACGGGCGGAAGGCAAAAGCTCCTGCTGGCCCTTCTGGGAGCCGCGGCCGCGGCGGGGATCTTTACGGCGGTGTACTCCCCGGAGGCGGTGACCGCGGCGAACACGCGCCTTTTGCCCATTTACAGCGTGGAGCGGGACCAGAAGATGGCGGCCCTCTCCTTCGACGCGGCCTGGGGCAACGAAGACACCCAGACGCTCATCGATATCCTGGGGAAATATGACGTGAAGGCCACGTTCTTCGTGGTCGGCGCGTGGGTGGATAAGTACCCCGAGTCCGTCCGGGCCCTGTCGGAGGCCGGGCACGAGGTGATGAACCACTCCAACGACCACGCCCACTTCAACAAGCTGGGCTCCGACCAGATCGTGGCCAACATCAACGCCTGCTCCGACAAGATCGAGGCCGTGACCGGCGTGCGGCCCACGCTTTTCCGGCCGCCTTACGGCGAGTATGACGACCACGTCATCGCCGCCGTCCGCTCCATGGGCGTGGAGCCCATCCAGTGGGACGTGGATTCCCTGGACTGGAAGGACCTGTCGGCGGCGGAGATCTACAAGAGGGTGACGGAGAAGGTGCGGCCCGGGTCCATCATCCTCTTCCACAACGCCGCCCTCCATACGCCGGAGGCGCTGGAGGACATCGTGAAATTCCTCATCTCCGAAGGGTATGAGCTGGTGCCCATCTCCCAACTCATCCTGACGGGCGACTACACCATCGACCACACGGGCAGGCAGTTTGCCGCCCCCGCCGGCTGAAACGGGCCGTCAACTTGTCAAAAAACTCAGTTTAATATTTTTTCCGGCGGCATGTACGTCGGAAAAAATCCCTTTTGTTGCCCAAGTGTGCCCGCGTCGTCGCGCAAGCCGCTTGACCTCGCCCCGGTGCAAGCGCCAGGGCTCAGGCGCTGGCTTGGCGCCTCCTTTCCCCACGCAAGCGTTGCTTGCGCGGGGACCCCAGCGCGCGCAGGGCAACAGAAGGAAAACCCGGCTTGAATTCCGCAGAATTCAAGCCGGGTTTTCCGCACGTCCCCCCTCTGTTGGGAAAGGCCGCAGGCCTTTTCCGACAGTCGGAAACGGCCCGCGGACACATTTGTCCGCGGGCCGTTTTCATGGAGCGGATAATGGGAATCGAACCCACCTCTACGGCTTGGGAAGCCGTCGTTCTACCGATGAACTATATCCGCGCGACTATCAATATAACATATCCGTCAGAAAAATTCAAGAGGAATATTTGAAACTTGACCACATATTCTCTTGTAGCGAAAAAAGGAGGGGTCACTATGAAAAAACTGGCCGGGATCCTGGCCGCCCTGATGCTGCTGAGCGTGACGGCGAGAGCCGACATGGAGATGGAGTCCGAACCGGACGAGGAGGTGGACGAGAGCGTCTTTGACGACACCGCCATCCCCACCGGCGCGGACGGGCTGGACGTCCCCGCGCCCTCGGCCATCCTCATGGAGAAGGAGACGGGCACGGTGCTGTGGGAAAAGAACGCCGACGAGAGGCTCAGGCCCGCCTCCGTCACGAAGGTCATGACCATCCTGCTCATCGTGGAGGCCGTGGACTCCGGGGCGCTGAGCCTCGACGAGCCCATCACCTGCTCGGCCTATGCCGCCGGGATGGGCGGGAGCCAGGTGTTCCTGGAGGAGGGGGAGCAGATGTCCCTCCGGGAGATGCTCAAGTGCATCGTGGTGGCCTCGGCCAACGACGCCGCCGTGGCGGTGGCCGAGCACATGGCGGGGAGCGAGCAGGCCTTCGCCGCGCGGATGAACGAGCGGGCGCAGGAGCTGGGCATGGCGAACACCCATTTCACCAACTGCACCGGGCTCATGGACGACCCGGAGCACCTGACCACGGCCCGTGACATCGCCCTGATGAGCCGGGAGCTCATCCGGCACGAGTGGATCCGCGAGTACACCACCATCTGGATGGACACCATCCGGAACGGACAGTTCGGCCTTTCCAACACCAACAAGCTGGTGCGCTTTTACAAGGGCGCCACGGGTCTGAAGACCGGCTACACCTCCTCCGCCGGCCACTGCATCTCCGCCACGGCCTGTCGGGACGGGGTGGAGTACATCGCGGTCGTGCTCCACTGCGCCTCCAGCGCCGACCGGTTCGAGAGCGCCAAGACGCTCCTGAGCTATGCCTTCGGGGCCTATACCCTGGTGACGCCCGCCCCCGCCCAGGTCCTGCCCGCGATCCCGGTGAAGCTGGGCAAGTGCGGCTATGTCCAGCCGGTGCCGGGGGAGGGCGGCAAGCTCCTCGTCCGCAAGACCGACGCCGGCAGCGTTGAGACGGCCGTGGAGCTGGACGAGACCTTGCAGGCCCCGGTGGAGGCCGGACAGCGCGTGGGCACCATGACCGTCACGCTGAACGGCCAGGTCCTCCGGGAGGTCCCCCTCGTCGCCGGGGACAGCGTGGAGCGGCTCACCTGGTGGGACGTGGCCAGGGAGATGCTGGGCGTCCTGGTGTACGGGGAGAAATGACCGGCCTCAGGCCGGGGAGGAAGAGCCATCGGCACGGACAGATCCCGGATCTGTCCGTGCGCTTTGCTTTGTCAGCGCCCGGAAAAGCCCCTCGCAGCCGGCGGCGATGTCCCGCCAGGCGGCGGTAAAATCCCCGGTATACCAGGGATCCGCCACGTCCCGGGGGTGCCCGGTGTACTCCAGGAGCAGCCGGATCTTCCCCTCGCCGCCGGGGCCGGCGACGCGCCGGACATTGCGGACGTTGGCCCCGTCCATGCAGACGAGCAGGTCGAAGCGCCCGCAGTCCTCCGCCGTGAGCTGTCGGGCGGTCTTGCCGGCGCAGGAGAGGCCGTGCTTCTCCAGCTCCCGCCGCGCCGGGGGATAGACCGGGTTCCCCAGCTCCTCCCGGCTCGTGGCGGCGGACTCGATATGAAAATCCCGCTCCAGTCCGGCGTCCCGGACGATTTTTTTCATGACGAACTCCGCCATGGGGGAGCGGCATATGTTGCCGTGGCAGATAAAAAGGATCCGTGTCATTGGGTGTTCTCCACACATTCGGTCCCGGCCCGGGAGGGCGCGGGGTTATAGAGGATCGTCTCGATGCCCCTGGCCGTCCCGCCTTCCGGCAGCGCCACCGACTCCTCCGACACCGGCGTGAAGCCCAGCTTTTCGTGGAGACGGCGGGAGGGGAGGTTGAAGTCAAAGAAGCCGGAGTTTACATAATCCACCCCGCGGGTGATGAACAGGTGATCCAGCACGGCGGACAGGGCCTCGGTGGCGATGCCCCGGCGCTGATACGCCCCGGAGACGCAAAAGCTCAGCGCCCGGCCCGTCAGGCCCGCCAGCTCCGGCAGATCGGAGATGGGCGGGAAATTATATACGATGATATGGCCCACGCACCTGCCCTCCTCCCGCAGAACGATGGCGTAAAAGCGCTTTTCGTGGACCATCAGCCACTCGAAGGCCTCCCGGGCCTCCGCCTCATCCGCGGGGCACCAGGTCCCCATCATCCGGCAGAGCTCCGGGTCCATGGAGTACTCCGTCCAGTCCGGAAAATCCTCCTCCGTCATGTGGCGTATGGTCAGACGCTCCGTTTCAAGATACACCGGTTCACCTCCCGTCCGATTGTTTCATATTTCACATCATATTACCATTCCGCCCGCCCCCCGTCAAGGGCCTGCGGGGGAGGATCTTGAAAAATTTTCAAAACTATTCGGAGTCTGACCTGGCAACAATAGAAGCACAACGAAAAGTGGGGTGATATGATGCTGAGAGAAAGGAACAAGAGCCCCGAGCCGCCGAAAATCGGGGAGGACGCGCCGGTGACGGTCGCCGCCATGGAGGCGGTATTCCGGGACTGCTACGATTTCGAGTCCCGGGAGCTGCACATCGGCGGGGACGCGGCCAACCGGGTGCGCCTGTGCTTCATCGATGGGCTTGTCTCCGGCTCCGACGTGGCCGAGCAGGTCATCCGGCCTCTGACCGACCCGGAGCGCTTTTCAGATGTCCGGGGCCCCGCGGCCATCGCCATGCTCCTGGGCGGCTCCGTCTATGTCTACACCGCCAAGAGCCGGGACAAGCTGGGGGACGCGGCGGGGGACCTGCTGAACGGCTTCTGCGCCCTGATCTTCGACGCGGAGCGGACCGCCGTGACCTTCGAGGTCAAGAGCCCCCAGCGCCGGAGCGTGGAGGCGCCCAAGGAGGAGAAGGTGGTCAAGGGCGCCAAGGACGCCTTTGTGGAGACCATGAAGATCAACACCACCCTGGTGCGCCGGAAGCTCCGCAATCCCCACCTGAAGATCCGGGAGTTCCCCCTGGGGGAGCGGGCCCGGACCTCCGCGGCCCTGGTGTATATTGAGGGCTTCACCAACGAGGGCATCGTGGCGGAGGCCTCCCGGCGGCTGGGAAGGATCCGGGCGGAGGGGGCGCTGACCAGCGCGGTCATCGAGGAGAACATGGTGGACAACTACCGCTCCCCGTTCCCGCAGGTCATCTCCACCGAGCGGTCGGACAAGTTCTGCATGAATATCCTGGAGGGGCGCGTGGGGATCTTAGTGGACGGCCTGCCCCTGGGATTTCTGGTGCCTGGTACGTTCTCCCAGTTCATGAAGGTGCCGGAGGACCACTCCGGCCACTTTATCATCGCCTCGGCCCTGACCCTTTTGCGCTACCTCTCCGTGGCGCTGACGCTCCTGGCCCCCGCCTTTTACGTGGCGGTGGCCATGTACCACCAGGAGATGATCCCCACCCGCCTTCTGCAATCCATGATCGAGGCCCGCGCCTCCGTGCCCTTCCCCACGGCGCTGGAGGTCATCATGATGCTCCTGGCCTTTGAGCTTTTGCAGGAGGCCGGGATCCGCCTGCCCAGTCCCATCGGCGAGACGGTATCCATCATCGGCGCCCTCATCGTGGGCCAGTCGGCCGTGGAGGCCAGCGTCGTCTCCCCCGTGGTGGTGGTGGTCATCGCCCTGGCCGGCATCGCCGGCTACACCATGCCCAATCTGGACATGGGCTCGGCCCTGAGGATCTGTCGCTTTTTTCTGGTCCTCGCCGCCATCTTCCTGGGCATGTTCGGCGTGGCCATCGGCTGTGCGCTCCTGACCTATCACCTCTCCACCCTGGAGAGCTTCGGCGTGCCCTATATGACCCCCTTCGCCGGCAGCGAGGGCAGGCACCTTTCCAGGGCCCTGCTGCGCCGGAGCATGACCGTCAAGCGGGACAGGGAGCCGGAGCTGAAGACCGGAGACGGCGGGGAGGCGAAGCTGTGAAAAAAACGATCCTCGCCGCGCTGGCCCTTTCCCTGGCCCTCACCGGCTGCTCCTCCGGCCTTACCATATTTTCCAACTACCGGCGCATCGAAAATATCGAGCTGGTCCGCACCATCACGGCGGACAAGGCGGAGGACGGGGTGCGCGTCTCCGTCTACGGCACCGCCGGGGAGGAGAACGACGCGCGGATGTATGAAAACACCGGCCCCTCCATCGGCGTGGCCATGGGGGAGATGATCCTCATGCCGCTGGGGCGGGAGGCCATCCTGTCCCACACCGAGTCCATGCTGGTCGGCGAGGACTTCGCCCGGGAGAGGATGGGGGAGTGCCTCGACTACGTGGAGCGCTACTCGGAGACGCGCCTGGACACCGGCCTTCTCATCGTCCGGGGCGGCGCGGCCATCGACCTGCTCAAGGGCCTCTCCGGGTCCGACCCGGCGGCCTCGGACATCCTGGCCGGGCTGGACAAAAATATCTCCCGCGTGGGGGAGGGGTACGTCTTCACCTGTCGGGAGGTGGCGGCGTCCCTGGCCGGCAACGGGGTGGCGTTGGTCCAGTGCGTCCGGGGCGTGGAGGAGGAAAAGCTCTTCGAGGCCCGGGGGGACCTGAACCTGGAGCCCGACGGCTTTGCCGTCATCACCGAGGACGGCGGCGCCATGGAATTCCTGACGGAGGAGGAGACGCTGGGGACCATGCTTTTGCTCATGAAGCTCCGCTCCAAAAACGTGGACCTTCCCGTGCAGAATACCGTCTCCACCGTGTCCGTGGAGAAGATCCGGACCTCCTATGAGCCGGTCTTCGGGGAGGACGGGCGGCTTTTGAAGCTGAAGGTGAGGCTGGAGCTCAGCGCCAACCTCATCAGTATGCGCGGCGCGGCGGACGTGACGCGCCGGGAGTTCCGGGAGGAGGCGCAGACGCGGCTGTCCGGGATCATGAGGGACGCCGCCGCCGGCGCCGTGGCCCGCAGTCAGGCGATGGGCCTGGATTTTCTGGACCTGGAGGGCATCGTCTCCCGGAAGGAGCCCATCAGGCTTGAGGACATGCCGGAGGCGTGGGAGAGCCTTTTTCCCACTCTCCCGGTGGAGATCCGGGTGGAGAGCCGGCTGGAGCGGACCTTTGACATCGTGGACCCGCCGGAGATCTCAGGGGAGGAGGAGAAAAGCCCGTGGGAAAAACTGATCGAATCACTGAAAGACAACTGACCGTGCTCATCTTCGTGAGCCTCCTTTCGCCCATGATCCGCATCCTCCCCACCGCCGCGGTGGTCTTCGGGGGCCGGTCGGCCTGGCTCTCGCCCTTCGTCGCCTTCGTGGCCGGCAAGCTCCTGCTGTCGTTTATGAACGCCCTGCGGAAAAAGGTCCCGGAGGGCACGGGCCTGGCGGATATGGTGGAGCTGGGCCTGGGCCGGGGAGCGGGGAAGGTCTTCAACGTCCTGTGCGCCCTCTGGCTCACCTTTTACGCGGGATTCGTGTGCCGCAGCGCCGCCGAGCGGCTGCTGAGCACCGTCTATCCCAACGGCAGCGTGACCGTTTTCATCGTGGTCATGCTCCTCATCGCCGTCCTGACCGCCTCGGGACTGACCAAATCCCTGTCCCGCACGGCGGAGGTGCTGATGCCGATCCTGGTGGGGGTCATCGCCGCGGTGCTGCTCTCCGCCATCCCCGACGTCTCCGGGGAGAACCTGCTGCCCGTGACCTACCGGAACGCCAGGGACATCCTCTACGGGGCCGTGCCCATCTTCAACGTGATGACCGGCTTTGTCTACTTCCTCTTCCTGTCCGGCCATGTGCGGAAGGACACGTCCATCCGGCCAAACCGGTTCCCCTGGCTCGTCCTGCTGGCCCTGACGGCGCTGGGCGTCACCTTCTTCACCCTGGGCACGCTGGGGGAGAAGCTGGCCGTCAGCATGGAGAACGCCTTTTTCATGGTCATCCGCAACATCCGGGTCTTCGGCGTGGTGGAGCGGGTGGAGGCCGTGGTGGTGGCCGTGTGGATCGTCACGGACTTCATCTTCATGGCGGCGCTGCTGTCCATCGTCGCCGAGATCTGGCGGACGGTGACGGGCGTCAAAAAGCGCACGGCCTTCGTGCCGGTATCGGCGGTGCTGGCGGGGGCCGCGGCGTTCCTGATCGCCCGCGACGCCTTCGCGTTCCAGAAATGGTCGGACGTGCTGATCCCCGCCGTTAATCTTACCTTTACCCTGATCCTGATCCCCGCCGCCGCCCTGGTCGGCAGGCTCAGAAAGAAATATTGAGGTGAAACATGGATAAAAGAAAGCTCACATTGGCGCTGGCCGTCGTCTTCATCGTGAATATCACCCTCATCGCCCTGGCCCAGACAGCCCCCTTTGCCTCCGCCGAAAGCTGGAAAAGGGGCGCCTCCGGCGAGACGGTGAAAAAAATCCAGCAGCGCCTCTCCGACTGGGGGTACTACTCCGGCGCGATCGACGGGGTCTACGGCTCCCGGACCGAGGAGGCGGTCAAAAAGTTCCAGAAAAAGAACGGCCTCACCGCCGACGGCGTGGCGGGACCCGCCACCCTGGCGGCCATCGGCCTGCCCTCCGGCTCCTCCGGATCCGGCTCCGGCTCCAGCGACGTGAACCTCCTGGCGCGGCTCATCTCCGCCGAGGCCCGGGGCGAGCCCTACGCCGGACAGGTGGCGGTGGGCGCGGTGGTCCTGAACCGCATGGAGCACCCCTCCTTCCCCTCCACCATGTCCGGGGTCATCTATCAGAAGGGGGCCTTCTCCTGCCTGGACGACGGGCAGTTCAACCAGCCCGTCACCGAGACGGCCTACCGGGCCGCCCGGGAGGCACTGGCCGGCCACGACCCCTCCGGCGGCGCCATCTATTATTTCAACCCCGCCACGGCCACCAGCAGCTGGATCTGGTCCAGGCCCCTGATCGTCACCATCGGCAAGCACCGCTTCTGCAAATAAAACGCCGGTGCCGGTTGACACACGGGGCCGGCGGTGATAAAATAAGACAAAATGGACCGGGGGTGAAAGGATGCGTTCTCATCTCGCTTAAAAAAGAAGGCGCTTTCAGGGGGCGTAGTGCGCCCCGCGCGCCGTAAGGTGACGAGAGTCGAACCCGCGTCGGTTTTCGCCGGCTGATTTGCGCCAATACTTTGTCAAAAGCCTTGACAATACGGAAGTATTCTCTGTGGCTCTTTCCTCGTCTTGACGCAAATCAGCTCGCCGAAAACTGCAAGGCACTCCACGCGGAGCAATTTTCGAGGGATTTTTGCCGCGAAGGAGGAAGCCTTGCTGACGCAAGGCGACGACAACAAGGCAAAAAGCACCGAAAAGGGCCCGCGTGGAGCGGCACGGGTGCAACTCTCGTCACCTTAAGCGGGAGAGAACATATCCGATCACGCCGGGGGACCGTGTTGTGCCGCCTTTGGGCCGTGGGATCCTTTCCCGCGGCCTGTTTTCTTTTAATTGGATTATAAGGAGGCGCAGCTCATGCTGATCGATGTCACGGGCCTTACCTTTGCCTATGAGGGCAGTCACGAGCCTGTATTTGAAAATGTATCCTTCCGTATGGACACCCGCTGGCGTCTGGGCTTCACGGGCCGGAACGGACGGGGGAAGACCACGTTCCTGCGGTGCCTTATGGGGGAGCTTCCCTACGCCGGCGCCATCTCCGCGCCCGGGGTGCGGTTTGCCTATTTCCCGGTGCGGGTGGGGGATCTATCCGCCCCCACGCTGGCGGCCCTGCGGGAGGCGGCGGGAGAGGTGGAGGAGTGGCGGCTTCTGCGGGAGCTGGCGAGGCTGGGCATCCCGGAGGAGCTGCTCTCCCGGCCCTTTTCCACCCTGTCGGGCGGGGAGCAGACCCGGTGCGCGCTGGCGGCGCTCTTTGCCGGGGAGGGGGTCTTTCCCCTGATCGACGAGCCCACGAACCACCTGGACATGGCCGCCCGGGAGCTGGTGGGGGAGTATCTGGCCCGCAAGGAGGGCTTCATCCTCGTCAGCCATGACCGGGCCCTGCTGGACCGGTGCACCGACCACACCCTCAGCATCAACCTGACCGATATCCAGATCACCCGCGGGCCCTTCTCCGTGTGGTGGGAGAACAAGAAGCGGCAGGACGACTTTGAGCGGGCCCAGGACGAGAGGCTGAGGGGGGAGATCGCCCGCCTGGAGGGATCCGCCCGGGACCGGGCGCAGTGGGCCGACAGGGCCGAGCGCGCCAAGGTGGGCGTGGACCGGACGAAGGTGGACAACGTAAAGGGGTGGGCGCCCTATATGGGCGCCAAGGCCGCCAAGCAGCAGCGCCGCGCCAGGGCCATCGAGGAGCGCCGGGACCGGGCGGCGGAGGAGAAGTCCAAGCTCCTGCACAACATCGAGCGGGACGAGGAGCTGAAGCTGACGCCCCTCACCCACCGGGCGGCGCGGCTGCTGGAGCTGCGGGACGTATCCGTCGCCTATGGGGACAGGACCGTCACGGACCGCCTCACCTTCGAGCTGCGCCCCGGAGACCGGCTGGCCCTCCAGGGGCCCAACGGCTGCGGGAAGACCAGCGTCCTGCGGCTCATCCTGGGCGAGGACGTGCCCCACACCGGCACGGTCCGTCTCGCGTCCGGGGTCCGGATCTCCTACGTGGGCCAGGACGCCTCCGGCCTTAGCGGGAGCCTGAAGGACTACGCCGGGGCGTATGGCATCGACCGGAGCGTCTTTCAGACCATCCTCCGGAAGCTGGGCTTTGAGCGGACGCAGTTTGAAAAGCCCCTGGAGGACTGGTCCCAGGGCCAGAAGAAAAAGGCCCTGCTGGCCCGGAGCCTGTGCGAATCGGCCCACCTCTACATCTGGGACGAGCCCCTCAACTACATCGACGTCATCTCCCGTATGCGCATCGAGGAGCTCCTGAGCGCCTGCCGGCCCACCATGCTCCTGGTGGAGCATGACCGGGCCTTTCTGGAGAACGTGGCCACGGGGCGGGTGGACCTGTCCCCGGGAACCGCCCCATGAATAACGCCGCCCTCCCGCGGGATAATAAGGATATCTTTTCTATGGGAGGGCAAATATGTACGAATATGTTGGGATCTGTCAGATCCGCGGCCGGGAGATCCTGGACTCCCGCGGCAACCCCACTGTGGAGGCCAGCGTCCTGCTGGAGGACGGGAGCGTGGGCACGGCGGCCGTGCCGTCCGGAGCCTCCACCGGATCCTTTGAGGCCTGGGAGAGGCGGGACGGGGACAAGTCCCGCTACGGCGGGAAGGGCGTCCTGGGCGCGGTGGAGAGCCTGAACGGCCAGGTCAGCCGGGCCCTCCGGGGCGTCAACGCCCTGGCACAGCGGGAGGTCGATCTGACCCTAACCGAGCTGGACGGGACGGAGAACCTGTCGCGCCTGGGGGCCAACGCCGTGCTGGCGGCCTCCGCGGCGTGCGCCAGAGCCGCAGCGGAGAGCCGGGGCCTGCCCCTGTGGGCGTATCTGGGCGGGGCGCTGGCGGCCAGACTGCCCATGCCCATGATGAACGTCCTGAACGGCGGCCGGCACGCCGGCAATCAGGTGGACGTGCAGGAATTCATGATCGTCCCGGTGGGGGCGGGGAGCTTCCGGGAGGCCGTCCGATGGTGCGCGGAAGTGTTCCACGTTTTGAACACCGTGGCCCGCTCCGCCGGCGTGGGCGACGAGGGGGGCTGGGTCCCGGAGCTGGAGAGCGACGAGGCGGCCCTGCGGGTGCTCACCGAGGCCGTGCGCGGCGCCGGGTTCGAGCCGGGGCGGGACCTGATGTTCGCCCTGGACGCCGCGGCCAGCGAGTGGCAGTGCGAGGGGGGCTATTACCTGCCCAAGCGCCGGGAGAAGCTGACGGCCGGACAGCTCATGGACAGATGGGAGAGCTGGTGCGACAAATACCCCATCCTCTCCATTGAAGACGGCCTGGGCGAGGAGGACTGGGACGGCTGGCGGGAGCTGACGGAGCGCCTGGGCAAGCGGATCAGGCTGGTGGGGGACGACCTTTTCGTGACCAACGCGAAACGGATCGAAAAGGGCATCGAAGCCGGGGCGGGAAACGCGGTGCTCGTCAAGATCAACCAGATCGGCACGCTCAGCGGCGCCTTTGACGCCGTGGACGCCGGGAGACGGGCCGGCTATGAGCCCGTCGTCTCCCACCGCTCCGGCGAGACGGAGGACACCACCATCGCCGACCTGGCCGTGGCGGTGAGCGCCCCCTTTATCAAGACCGGCGCCCCCAGCCGGGGCGAGCGGACCGCCAAATATAACCGCCTGATGCGGATCGAGGAGGAGCTGGGCCGGACGGCGTCATTCTTATACTAATACCCAATTAAAACAAAACATTCGCGACGGTCTTTTTCGCGCCATGCTGCGTCAGCCGCCTTGGGAATACATACAGTATTCCCTGCGGCGTCTTCCTTGCCTGACACGAAAAATCCTCGCCGCTCGGTGATTTCTTTTAAATGGGTATTAGTATTATAATTTTTTCACAAATTTGGGGAACTTTTCAGGCACTTCACCTGTCTAAACATACAAAGACAAAAAAGAAAGGCCAGGTGGACAACATGAAAAGAAAACTCATTATGCTGCTGGCGGTCCTTATGGCGCTGACCCTTGCGCTCGGCTCCTGCGGAGCCACGGCGAAACCCGAAGATATGGAGTTCTGGAGCGGCGGAGACATGGCTCCGGGCAGCGCCATGAGCCCCGATGCGGCCGACAGCCCCTCCTGGAACGGAGATTACTCCGACGGCCAGTATTCCGACGTCTACGACTCCCTGACCGGCGCCCAAAAGCCCACGGACATGAGCGAGAAGATGATCTACACCGCCGACGTGACGGTGGAGACCACGGATTTTGACGCCGCCGTCCAGGCCGTGCAGGACATGGTCAGCTTCTACGGGGCGTTTCTCGAGTCCAGCCGTGTGACCGACCTGAGCTACGCGGAGCGGGTCCAGGGCGTTACGGCCTACCGGCGGGCGAGCTACGTCATCCGCGTCCCCGCCTCCAGCTTTGACGAGATGACCGAGAGCGTGAACGACGTGGGCTACGTGGTCAGCTCCTCCACCCGCGGTCAGAACATCACGGCCCAGTTTTACGACACCCAGTCCCGCCGCAACGCCTACGGCATCGAGCAGGAGCGCCTGCTGGCCATGCTGGAGAAGTGCCAGACCGTGACGGAGATGATCGAGATCGAATCGCGTCTGTCCGATGTGCGCTATCAGATCGAGTCGCTGGAGACGACCCTGCGGGGCTGGCAGAACCAGGTGGACTACTCCACCGTGAACCTCACCCTCCGCGAGGTGGAGAAGTACACCGAGAAGGAGGAGCCCCACCGCTCCTACTGGGAGCAGATCGGCGACGGCTTTTTGGGCACGCTGAGGGACGTGGGGGACTTCTTCAAGGAGCTCTTCAAGGACCTGGTCGTCGCTCTGCCGGTGATCGTCCTGGTGGGCGCCGTGGCGGTGGTCGCCCTTGTCCTCATCCTCCGGGCCGTCAAACGCCGCCGGGCGGCGCGCCGCGCAGCCCGGGACGGGGAGAACCGGGAGTAAGCTTTAATCAGCGCATATATATGAAAGGGGCGGGTCTTAGACCCGCCCCTTGCTTAAAAAAACACCGTATTGGCCCGGGCAGCCGGCGGCCTCTACGGTGTTTTTTTCATCAAAGGAAACCTTTCAAATCCCATGTAGGGGCGGGTTCCAAACCCGCCCGCTCATTCTCCCTGACATTGGGCCTTAGACCCGCCCCTCTCGCGTATTCAAGGCCCCGCGGCCTTTCCGGCGCGTCAGATCACCTCGTTTTTCATGGCCTCGATGGGGTTGTCCTTCTTGATGCCGGACATGGAGTAGAGCATGGAGAGGAACACCACGAGAAAGACACTGCCCACGGCGATAGCCACGGCCCCCCAGGGGAGGTAGAAATCCGTGTCCATGCCGGCCTGGACGGAGCGGAAGATGAGGTACGTGACGCCGAAGGCGGCGGGGATGCCGTAAAGGAGGGACTTGGCGCCGTAAAGGAGACACTCGAAGTTCATCATCCGGTCAAAGCCCCGGTCGGTCATGCCCACGCTCCTGAGCATGGCGAACTCCCGGCGGCGCAGGAGGATGTTGGTGGAGATGGTGTTAAAGACATTGAGCGCCGCGATGAGGGAGATGAGGGTGATGAACCCGTAGGAGATGACCCGCACCACGGTGACGATGCTCCGCCGGGCGGCGGTGTCGGCGTAGAGGTCGGTGAAGTCCCCCTCGCTCAGCTCATACCCCGCGTCCTGGGCCGCCTCCACCAGGTCCCGGAGGGCGTTTTCGTGGTCGGAGACGGTGAAGTACATATAAATCTGCTCGCCTCCGGACCGGTCTACCCGCCGGATCTCGGACAGGGGCATGAGGACGACGGGGATGTCCAGGGACCTGTTCCCGTTGACGCCGGTGGGCAGCTCCTCGGTGACAAGGCCGATCTCATAGGTCCTGGTGTAGGTGAACCGCTCCTCGATAGCCGCCTCCCGCTCCTCGGGGGACATGGCCCCATACTCCTCGGAGTCGTAGAACGCATCCAGGGCGTCCGCGTCCGCAAAGCGCAGGGTCAGCTCCCTCAGGCCCTCCCGGAGAAGGTCGTACCACTCGATCCGCTGGGCATCCGCGTTGAAGCCCTGGATGCGGCCCCGGATGACGAGCTTCGGGTTTTCCCCCATGTACTCCTCCTCGTCAAGGCCGTGGGAGCGCAGATAGGCCCGGTAGGCACTGTCCTCCACGCCGTAGACATGGACGAAGTAGGAGAGGGACACATCCCCCTCGGAATCGCCCATTATGAGCTCCCAGGTCCGCTCCGGCACCATCTCCCGGGTGAGCTCCAGGCCCTCCGCGTTCATGGCCGTCTGGATGCCGGTGACGGACTTGACGCCGTCCACCGCGGAGAAGATCCGCGTCAGGGGCCCCAGGTCCTCCCCGCCGGGGTCGGTGTCCTCGGGGTTGTCGCCGTCCCGGTAGCTGTATAGGGAGATGTCATAGTCGTACTCGTCAAAGACCGCCGTGACCATGTCCGTCAGATACCGGCAGAAGGAGCTGGCGGAGATAAAGAGGACCACGGACATGAAGAGGGACACCACCGTGGCCCGGTAGCCCTTCCGGTTGCGCTTAAAATGCTTGCCGGCGATAGCCCCCTCCAGACCGAAGAGCTTGTAGGTGAGGGGAGAGGTGCGGACCTCCCGGGGCTTGACGCGCACGTCGCCGGACTGGCGTATGGCCTCGATGGCGGAGACCCGCATGGCCCGCCGGGAGGGTACCCAGGCGGAAATGAGCACTGTCACAAGCCCGATGACCGCCGCCGCGACGATCGACACCGGTGTGACCTTCAGGCTCAGCGCCGGCGCGGCGGAGCGGGCGCCGATGCTGTCGGAGAGCAGGTTCCCCAGAGAGCCGCCGATGAAGCGGAAGGTCACCGCCATGCCCAGCATCCCGGAGAGGATGCCCAGGGGAATGCCCACGGCGCTGACCGTCAGGGCCTCGGTGAACACCATGGAGCGGATCTGCTTTTTCGTGGCGCCCACGGAGCGCAGAAGCCCGAACTGTCTCGTCCGCTCCGCCACGGAGATGGAGAAGGCGTTGTAGATGAGGCTCACGGAGCCGAACATGATGAGGCCGATGAGGATCGCCGCAAAGCTGTAAAGGATGGTGTTGAAGGTGTCGTACCGGGCCACGCCCAGGGCCATCAGATAGTCGCCGTTGTCCACGGAGGCAAACCGGTCCCGGTAGTCCAGCTGCATCTGGTAGGTGTCCCGGGGCTTCTCCAGCAGGAGCCAGCCGTTTAAGAGCGCCCCGGTGTCCCGCTCATCCCAGCAGGTGAGGCCGGTGACGACGGCGCCGGAGTTCCGGGCGAAGCGGGTGTTGCTCAGATACCCCACCACGGTGAAGGTCCGGGTCTCCCGGACGTGCAGAGTCTCTTCCTCCTGGAGCGGCCCATTCCCGAAGCCCAGCGTCTCGCCGTCCAGGACCCGGTCCCCCAGCTCCAGCGTCACGGTGTCGCCCAGCTTCGTGGTCTGGCCGCCCACCATGATCTGGGAGAGGACGATCTCATTGGGGTTCTCCGGCATCCGCCCGGAGGAGAGGGACACGGGCATCCGGTCCAGAAAGGCCGGGTCCGCGCCGAGAACGGCGCAGAGGATGGGGTACTCCCCGTTCTCATACGCCGGGTCCCCCCGCACCACGGCCCAGTTTACCTGGGCCCAGGCGGCGGAGTCCGTCCGCTCGTCCGATTCTAAGTCCCGCCGGCCTTCCGCGTCCACGTTGTAGAAGAGCACGTGCCATTTTCCCTCCAGGGCCACCATCACGTCCTGGAGGTAGCGCTGGAAGCTGGAGACGCTGACGGTGACGGCGGTGATCATGGCCGCGGAGAGCAGGATGCCCACGATGGTCACTAAGGTGCGGACCCGGTTTTTCCGCAGGGTCTTGTGGGTGACTTTGGAGAGGATGTTCATCGTCTCGTCACCTCGTCCCGGATGATCCGGCCGTCCTCGATGGCGATGACCCGGTCGGCCTGAAGGGCGATGGACTCGTCGTGGGTGATGACGATGAGGGTCTGGCCGTACTGGCGGTTGGAGTATTTGAGGAGGTCCACGATCTCCTGACTGGCCCGGGAATCCAGATTCCCCGTGGGCTCGTCGGCCAGCACCACCGCCGGGGCGTTCATGAGCGCCCGGCCGATGGAGACGCGCTGCTGCTGGCCGCCGGAGAGCTGGTTGGGCAGGTGCTTCTCCCGGCCGACGAGCCCCAGGGTGTCCAGAAGCTCCCGGAGCCGCTTTTCATTGACCTTCCGCCCGTCCATCAGCACCGGGAGGGTGATGTTCTCCCGCACGTCCAGCACGGGGATCAGGTTATAGAACTGATAGATGAGCCCCACCTCCCGCCGGCGGAAGATGGCCAGCTGCTCCTCACTTTTGGCGTAGACGTCCTGACCGTCCATAAAGACCTTGCCGGACGTGGGCGTGTCCACCCCGCCCAGAATGTGCAGAAGGGTGGACTTCCCCGACCCGGAGGGGCCGATAATGGCTAAAAACTGCCCCTTTTCCACAGAAAAAGAGACCCCGTCCAGGGCGCGAACCGTGTTCGTGCCCGAGCCGTAGGTCTTGGTGAGATTCTCGACGCGCAGGATCTCCATGAATGAACCTCCTTTTGGCTTTGTATGGGCCCATTATACAAAGCCGGGGTGACGGGGCGGTGACCGGACCGTGACGGTTTCGTCACAATCCCCGCCCTGCCCGGGGGCCCGGTGATCAAACCGTGGACCGGTAGAACCGGATCACGAACATGGCCCCGCCGGGGACGTTCCGGGCCGTGACGGTCCCGCCGCCGCGCTGGAGGATGGTGCGGGCCAGCGCCAGGCCGATGCCGGCCGAGTCCGGGGAGGCGTTTCTGCCCCGGTAGAACCGCTCGAAGATATGGGGCAGGTCCTCCTCGGGGATGCCCCCGCCCGTGTCCCGAACGGTGAGCTCGGTGAAAATGGCCGTCTCCTCCGCGCGGACGGTGAGGGTCCCGCCGGCGGGGGTGTGCTCCATGCAGTTTTTCAGGATGTTCCCCAGCGCCTCCGCAAACCAGGGCAGATCCCCGACGATCCGCTCCGCCCCCACCTGATCGGCCATGAGCCGCACCTCCCGCACCTCCAGCGGGATCAGCAGGGGGGAGAGCGCGGCGGAGACCAGGTCCCGCGCGGTGAAGTCCGTCTTTGCCAGCTCCACGGTCCCGGCGTCCAGCCGCGAGAGCTTCAAAAGCGCCGAGACGAGCCACTCGGTGCGGGAGAGCTGCCGGGAGAGGTCCCGCGCCAGCTCCTGCCGCCGCTCCGGCGTCAGACCGGGGTCGGAGAGCAGGGCGGCCGCCAGATTCATGCTGGTGAGGGGCGTTTTCAGCTGGTGGGAGATGTCCGCCAGGGAGTCGGCCAGCATGAGCTTGTCCCGCTGAAGGGCCTCCGACTGCTCCCGCAGGGCCACCAGGAGCTTGCCCAGCTCCGACTGGAGGATGGACAGATCCCCCTCGGAGAAGCGGTCCAGATCGAAGCTCTCCCCGCCGTGGAGGATCCGGTCCAGCTCGTCGGCCAGCTCCGCCAGACGCCTGCCCCGCCGCCCCGCGCAGAAAAGGCAGACGGCGCACACCGCGGCCGTCAGCAGGAGGGCCACGGCCCCCGCCCGCGCGGAGACGGAAAACCCGATCCCGGCGCAGACGGCCCCCGCCAGCAGATACGCCAAAAGCTCCCGCTTCACCACGGGATCCCGCAAGACCCGCCTCATACGCCCACCTTATAGCCCAGGCCACGGACCGTCCGGATGATGGTGGGATTGGCCGGGTCATCCTCTATTTTATCCCGGAGACGTTTTATGTAAACCGTCAGCGTGTTGTCGTTCACAAAATCCCCGGCCGCGTCCCAGATCTCCTCCAGAAGCTTCTGGCGGGTCAGGACGAGCCCGCGGTTGTTGAGAAAGACCAGCAGGAGCCGGTATTCCAGGGCGGAGAGGAAGATCTCCCGGCCGTTTTTGGTGATCTGCGCCTTTTCCGTGTCCACCCGCAGGCCCCCCAGCTCGATGACGCTGCCGATCCGCCCGGTCCGGCGCAGGACGGAGCGGATACGGCTCACCAGCTCCCGGGGCCGGAAGGGCTTGGCGATGTAGTCGTCGGCGCCCAGCTCCAGGCCGGTCACTACGGAGAACTCGTCCCCCGAGGCGGTGAGGAAGATGACGGGCAGGCCGTATTCCCGCTTCACGGCGGAGCAGACGGCAAAGCCGTTCCCGTCGGAGAGCGACACGTCCAGCAGTACCAGGTCAAAGCCGCCGGGGAGCCGCTCCAGCGCGTCGCGCTGGCCTGTCACCGCCTCCAGCTCGAAGCCCTCGCCCCGCAGAAAGTCCGTGAGATTGGTGATGATGCTCCGGTCGTCCTCGACCAGCAGGATCCTCGTCATGGCATACGCCTCCCTGAAGGTTTGATAGTATGGATAGTCTTGAAAACTTCAAAGTTATGAAAGCCGTGAAGGCTTGAAAGCAATGAAAGCGTTGAAAAGGGAAAGGAGGATGAAGGGTCACGCGGTAGGCGGCGGAAAAACGCCGCCGCGGCCTCCTCAGACCGGAGGGGATCCGGCGGCCTGTCCCCGGGGCTCCGCGGGGAGCCGGGTGTGGGCCAGGACCATGAGGGCGACGAGAAGCAGGAGAAAGAGGGGGTAGAGGCCGGGGGAGACAAGGCGCGTGAGGAGCCCGAAGAAGGGGGGGACAAGGGCGGTGCCCAGGTAGGCGGCGGCCATCTGGACGCCGATGACGGACTGGGAGCGCTCCGCCCCGAAGAGGACCGGGGTGGAGTGGATCATGCAGGGGTAGACCGGCGCGCAGCCCAGCCCCACGGTGACGAGCCCGGCGGCGACGAGCCCGCCCGGGGAGAAGAGCAGGAGCGCCGCGCCCAGGGCCGCCACGGCGGCGCCCAGGCGGATCAGGGAGCGGTCGGACAGCTTCACGGTGAGAAAGCCGTTGATGAACCGGCCGGCGGTCATGCCGATGTAGAATAGACCGGCCCAGGAGGCGGCGGTGGTCTCGTCCACGCCGCGGGCCAGCACCAGAAAGCTGGAGGCCCACAGCCCCGCCGTGCTCTCAAGGGCGCAGTAGCAGAAGAAGGTGATCACAACGGCCCCGACGCCGGGGATGCGCAGGGTCTGCCAAAGGGAGGCGGACCCGCCGGCGGGCCTTTTGTCCTGCCCGGCCGGATCCCCGCCGGCCCTGGCCCAGAGGGGGAGGGAGAGGAACAGAAGGGCGGTGAGGACGAGCTGGAGCGCGCCCACCACCCGGTAGCCCGCGGGCCAGGTGAAGCGCGTCAGGACCGCGCCCATGATGGCGGGGCCCGCCGCCGCGCCGATGCCCCACATGCAGTGGAGCCAGCTCATGTGGCGGCTGGGGTAGTGGACGGCCACGTAGTTGTTGATGGCCGCGTCCACGCCGCCGGCGCCCAGGCCGTAGGGGACGGCCATGAGGCACAGCGCAGGGAAGCTCCGGCAGAAGGAGAAGCCGAAGAGCGCCGCGGCGGTCAGGGCGGTGCTGAAGGCCGTGACCCTCCCGGGGCCGAGGAGCCGGGTCATCCGGTGGGAGTTCAGGCTGGAGACGACGGTGCCCACGGAGATGAGGGTGGACACCAGCCCCGCGCGGGAGACGGGGACGCCGAACTGGCCGTACATGCCGGGCCACGCCGCGCCCAGAAGGGCGTCGGGGAGCCCCAGGGAGACGAAGGCCAGATAGATGACCGCCAGGAGCAGATGGGTCATTCCGCGGCCCCCCTCAGACAGCCGACGACGGCCGACAGCCCCCGGTCCAGCTGGGCCCGGGGGCAGGCGATGTTGAGGCGCAGAAAGCCCTCCGCGCCGTAGCGCTTCCCGTCGTTGAGGATGGCGCCGGCGGCGTTGAGGCGCCGGCACAGCTCCAGGGAGCCCAGGCCCGTGAAGGAGGCGTCCAGCCACATAAGGTAGGTGCCCTCCAGCGGCGCCGTCCGCGCCGCCGGCAGGCCGGCGGCCAGCCGCTCCCGGACGAGCGCCGCGTTCCCGGCAAGATAGGCGTTCTGCGCGTCGCACCACCCGGCCCCGTGGGTGTAGGCCGCCTCACAGGCGATGAGCCCCAGGCTGTTGGGGGACTCCAGACGGCGCGCCTGCTTCCACTCGGTCAGTCTGCGGCGCAGGGCGGGATCGGGGATGATGTCGTTGGAGCAACGGAGCCCCGCCAGGTTGAAGGTCTTGCTGGGGGCGGTGAGGACGATGACGTTCTCCGGCGTGCCGGCAAGGCCGGCGGTGAAGTGGGGATGACCGGGCATCAGGATGTCCCAGTGGATCTCGTCGGAGACGAGGATGGTGCCCCATGCCGCGCAGAGCTCCGCCACGCGGCGGACCTCCGCCTGCGTCCACACCCGCCCCACCGGGTTGTGGGGCGAGCAGAGGATCATCATCCGCACCCCGGACCGGAGGTCCCGCTCCAGGTCGTCAAAGTCCATGGTGTAACGGAGGGAGCCGTCGCACAGGAGGGGGTTTTCCACCAGCGTCCTCCCGGCGGCCTTGACCACGTCGGCAAAGGGGTCGTAGACCGGGGTCTGGATCAGCACCTTGTCGCCGGGGGCGGTGAAGCACCGGACGATGGCGGCAAGCTCCGAGACGATGCCCGTGGAGGGGACGATCTGCTCGGGGGAGACATCCCAGCCGTGGCGGGAGCCGATCCAGCCGGCCACGGCCCTCTTGTACCCCTCCGTGGGGGCGGTATAGCCGAAGACGCACCGGGCGGCGGCGTCCCGCAGGGCCTCCGTCACCTCCGGCGGGGACATATAGTCGGAGTCCGCCACCCAGAAGGGCAGGGCGTCCCCGTTGCCGAAGACGCTGGCCCGCAGGTCCCACTTGATGGCCCCGGAGCCGGCCCGGGGGGCGGGAGTGTCAAAGTCGTACATGGCCGCACCTCTCTTGCGTTTGATGGGGCGATTATACCATAGCCGCAAGCCGTGCAACGGCTTGCGCGCCGCTAAAGCGGCGCTAAACCGGCAAAGTCGGTTTGCTATGGTGTAACATTTGCGCCGGCACTTTTGTGGCTCAAAAGTGCGCCTGCCAAGGGAAGGCAGGTGCGCTTTGCGCACCTTCCGCAAATATTATACCATAAAATCAGAGATTTTGTGGTATAATCGCCATGTCCCGCGGTTCCGCCCGCAGGGCGGGAGCGGGACGGCATGAAATCAAATATAATATCTGCATTCGCAGATATTATACCATCCCGGGAGGAAAATGTAAACGGTCAGCCCAGGAGCGCGATGTGCCTTTCGGCCAGCCGGTCGAGACCTGCAAAATCCACGTTGGGGATGTAGAGGGCCTCCAGCTCGTCATGCAGGGACTTGGCCGCCTTCAGGGCCTGCAGGGCCTCGTCCATCAGGGGGGCCCGGAGGCGCTGGGCCCGACGGGCGGCGGCCCTCAGGGACCGGTCCGGGACGGCGTCCAGCCGCAGGTGGCGGTAGACGTCGAAGGGACAGGGGGAGCGGGAGGTGACCGTCACCAGGGCAAAGCCCAGGGAGGGGACGAGCAGATGCTCGGTGAGGCGGGGGAACAGGGGGGACTGACAGCGGATCACGGGGACCGAGCGGGCCTGGCACTCCTGAGCCACGGCCTCCACCACCAGATTCCCCAGACCCAGGTCGTTGTCCAGCGCCCAGATCCGCCGGGCCGCGGCCGGCACGGTGTCCCAGAGGGTCATGGGGCCGAGGCAGGTGAAGGCGGAGAGGAAGCGCCTGACGGACCGCCCGCCCGCGGCCGGGGCGCCCCGAAGCTCCTGGCGGACGATGGAGCGGGCCCGCCGGGCCGCGGCCAGCAGCGCCTCCTCCGGCAGCTCCGGGGCGGCCGAAAGGGCCGCCGCGCCGCTGAGCATCCGGAAGGCCCGGGCGTACTGCTCCTTGTAGCCGCGGGTGAGGCGCCCGATGTCCTCCCGCTGGGCGGCCAGGGCGGACAGGTCATAGAAGGCACCGAGGTTTACATAAATCGCCTGAGAGCCGGCGTAGACCGGCTCGATGACGTGGGGGGAGGTGCCGTCCACCCAGGCCAGGCCCCGCTCGGGCACGCGCACGCCGTCCAGGCTCATGGGGTCGCCGGAGCAGTGGATGTACTCCACGGAGAGGCCGGCCTCCTCGGCGGCGCGGCCGACGGACCGCATCAGGGTGGATTTGCCGCAGCCGGGGCCGCCCTTGAGTATGTACAGCGTCTCGGAGTCGGGGTCGGTGAATTCGGAGTAGAGCGACTGAAAGCCGCCGGGAGAGTTGGCTCCCAGAAAAAAGCGGGTGGGAAGCTTGGTTTCCATTTTTCAGGTCCTTTCCAAGAAATTCTCATCCCAGAATATGCGACGGGGCGGGAAAACGCCAGTGGGGACGGGGACCCGGCCGGATCCCGGGGGCGAAGGGGCCGGATTTATCCAAAGTGATAAATTTTTGTCAATCCTGGCGCCCCCGGAAGGTCAAATAGACGAAAAAAACATAAAAATGTCCTGATTATTCATTGCGCGGACGGGCGGGGGATGGTATACTCATATAGTATCGACAGGAATGCCCGCGCAACAATTCAGGTAGTTGGGAGGAAGGAACGTGTATTTACCAAAACTGCACGGAGTCCGTGTGCCGCACCGGAAGAATACGGCGGACGCGGTCCCGGAGAGGATGCCGACGCCCGCCACGGTCACCATCCCCATGTCCATGCACATCGGCGCGCCCGCCGTGCCGGTGGTGAAGGTGGGGGACAGCGTGAAGGTGGGCCAGCTCATCGCCTCGCCGGGCGGCTTCGTCTCCTCGCCGGTGTACGCCAGCGTCTCCGGAAAGGTCAAAAGAATAGACGATATGCTCATGTCCACGGGCCGCTTCATGAAGGCCGTCACCATCGAGTCCGACGGGGAGCAGGCCGTATTCGAGGGGATCCGGCCCCCGGAGGTCACGGATCTCAAGACATTTCTTGACGCCGTCCGGGACAGCGGGGTCGTGGGTCTGGGCGGCGCCGGGTTCCCCACGGCGGTGAAGCTCTCCGTGAAGGACCTTTCGCAGATCGAGGCCGTCATCATCAACGGCGCGGAGTGCGAGCCCTATGTGACCAGCGATACCCGCACCATGCTGGACGACGTGGATTGGATCGCGGACGGCATCGCCCTTTTGCAGAAGTACCTGGAGGTCAGGCGCGTGGTCATCGGCATCGAGGCCAACAAGCCCCGGTGCGTCAAGGCCATGGAGGCCATGGCAAGCGGCATGACGGGCGTGGAGGTCAAGGCCCTGCCGCCCATGTACCCCCAGGGCGGCGAGAAGGTCCTCATCTACAACACCACGGGCCGCGTCGTCCCGGAGGGGAAGCTGCCCATCGACGCCGGGGCCGTGGTCATCAACTGCACCACTCTGGCCGCCGTCGCCAAGTACATAAAAACGGGGATGCCTCTTGTGGAAAAGGTAGTCACCGTGGACGGCTCGGCCGTCAGGGAGCCCAGGAACGTCATCGCCCCCATCGGCGCCTCCATGCAGTCGCTCTTTGACTTCTGCGGCGGGTTCAAGTCCGAGCCCAAAAAGGTCCTCTACGGCGGGCCCATGATGGGCATCGCGGTGCCGAACACGGATTTCCCCGTGATGAAGAACACCAACGCCATTCTGGCCCTCGATGAGAAGGACGCCGTCCTGCCCGAGCCCACGGCCTGCATTCGCTGCGGTTCCTGCGTGGACGCCTGCCCCCTGCGGCTCATGCCCGCGGCCATCGAGGCGGCGTACAATAAGCGGAACGTGGATAAGCTCCGGGCCCTCCACGCCAACCTGTGCATGGAGTGCGGGTGCTGTTCCTTCGTCTGTCCGGCCAAGCGGATGCTGGTGCAGACGAACAAGCTGGCCAAGGGCCTCATCGCCGCCGACAACGCGGCCAGGAAGGCCGAGGCCGACAGAAAAGCCAAAGAGGCGGCTTCAATGCCCGGAAAGGAGGCGGCGGCAAAATGAACGAACTGACCGTCAGCGTATCTCCCCATTTGAGAAGCGGCCGCACCACCCGGAAGATCATGCTGGACGTGCTCATCGCGCTCTGCCCGGCGCTCATCGCCTCGGTGTTCATCTTCGGCTGGAGGAGCCTGCTGCTCACAGGCGTCTCGGCGGCCATGTGCGTGCTGTGCGAGTACGTTTGGGAGAAGCTCCTGAAGCAGCCCGTGACGGTGTCCGACCTCTCGGCCGTGGTCACCGGAGTGCTGCTGGCCTTCAACGTCCCCTCCACCATGCCCGTGTGGGAGCTTCTGGTGGGCGACGCGGTGGCTATCCTCTGCGTGAAGATGCTCTTCGGCGGCATCGGCTGTAACTTCATGAATCCCGCTCTCGTGGGCCGGGTGGTGATGTTCTTCTCCTTCACCGCCGACATGACGAATTTTCCCGCCCCGGCCGGGACGGTGGACGCCCTCTCCTCCGCCACGCCCCTGGCGCTCATAAGGGCCGGCTCCATCGGCTGGAGCGAGCTTCCCCAGATCCTCCTGGGCGTCCACGGCGGCGTCCTGGGCGAGACCTGCGCCGTGGCGCTCCTGCTGGGCGGCGTGTATCTGTGCGCGCGGCGCGTCATCAAGCCCATCATCCCCCTGGCGTATTTGGGGTCATGCCTCCTTTTCATGTGGATCTTCGGCTCGCCCCAGCCGGTGCTGGCGATCTTCTCCGGCGGGCTCCTGCTGGGCGCCATTTTCATGGCCACGGACTATGTGACCACGCCCACCACGGACCTGGGGAAGCTCATCTTCGGACTGGGCTGTGGGCTCCTGACGGCGCTGATGCGGTGCTTCGCCAGCTCTGCCGGGGCCGTGACCTTCTCCATCCTTCTCATGAACCTTGTGGTGCCGTATATCAACGATCTCACGGCCCCCAAGCCCTTTGGAGGTGTTGAGGCAAAATGAGCAGAGAAGCGTTCAACGAATACATAAAGCCCTTTGTGGTGCTGGTGTGCATCTGCCTGGTGGTATCCTTCCTCCTGGCGTTCACGAACTCCGTCACGGCCCCGATCATCGCGGAGAACGCGCGGTTGGAGGCCATACGCACCCGTCAGAAGGTCCTTCCGGGCTCTCTGGATTTTGAGGAGATCGACTGCGACACGCAGGCGCTGGACATCGACAGCGCCTACCGCGAGACGAACGGGATGGGCTACGTGATCACGTCCTCCCACGTGGGCTACGGCGGCGGCGAGGTGACGGTCACCGTGGGCATCGACAACGACGGCAAGGTGGTGGGCATCTCCGCCGACGTCTCCTCCCAGACCAAGGGGATCGGCTCCAAGGCGGGGGAGAGCAGCTACCTGGACAAGTACATGGGCATCAGCGGCTCCGCCGACGGGGTGGACACCATCGCCACGGCCACCCGCTCCAGTACCGCCGTGCGGCAGAGCGTCACGGCGGCGCTCAACGCGTTCAACACGATCAAGGGGGGAAATTGACATGAAGGAGAAAATGAAGATCCTCTTAAACGGCATGTTCAAGGAAAACCCCGTCCTCATCCTGGCGCTGGGGTGCTGCTCGGTGCTGGCGGTGTCCGTCAGCGTCTCCGGCGGCCTGGGCATGGGCGCGGCGCTCACCTTCGTGCTGGTGTGCTCCAACGTGGTCATCTCGCTTCTGCGGAACATCATCCCCTCCAAGGTGCGGATCCCCTGCTACATCGTGGTCATCGCCACCTTCGTCACGCTGGTGGAGATGCTGATGGAGGCGTATTTAAAGAGCCTCTACGACTCCCTGGGCGTCTTTTTGAGCCTCATCGTGGTCAACTGCATCGTCCTGGGCCGGGCGGAGATGTTCGCCAGCAAGCGCGGCGTGGCGGACAGCTTCTTTGACGGCCTGGGCATGGGCATCGGCTACACCATGGTCATCACCGGCATGTCCGTCATCCGGGAGCTTTTCGGCTCCGGGACGCTTCTGGGATACAGGATCATCCCGGAGGGCTATCAGCTGGGCATCCTGACCCAGGCGCCCGGCGGCTTCTTCCTCTTCGGCTGCGCCATGGCGATCTTAGTGGCGGCCATGGCCAAAAAGGGCAAGAAGTTCGAGCCCAAGATGGGCTGTGACGGCAACTGCGCCGCCTGCCACTCAAATTGTGACGACCGGAAGGAGGCCGAGGCGAAATGAAATACATGCTCATACTCTTCACCCTGGTATTCACCGAAAACTACGTGCTGGTCCAGTTCCTCGGCATCTGCCCGTTTTTGGGCGTCAGCCAGAAATTCTCCTCCTGTATCGGCATGTCCGGGGCCGTCATCTTCGTCATGACCCTGGCCTCCGCCGTGACCTGGGGCATCTATCAGGCGCTGATGATCCCCTTCGGGCTGGAGTTCATGCGCACCATCATCTTCATCCTGGTCATCGCGGCGCTGGTACAGCTGGTGGAGATCACCCTGAAAAAGTTCATGCCGCCGCTCTATAAGGCGCTGGGCGTCTATCTGCCGCTGATCACCACCAACTGCGCGGTGCTGGCCGTGACCATCCTCAACATCGACAAGAGCTACGGCTTTCTGGAGTCCTGCGTCTCCGGCTTCTCCGCGGGCCTGGGCTTCTCCCTGGCGCTCATCCTCTTCTGCGGCGTGCGCAAGAGCCTGGAGCGAGCCCACCCCCCCAAGTGCTTTGAGGGCCTGCCCATCAGCCTCATCGCGGCGGCCTTCACCAGCATGACCTTCATGGGCTTCACCGGCATGGCCGAGAACATGTTCGGTTAAGGAGGCGGAGAGATGGAGATTTTATACGCTGTCCTGATCCTGGCCGGCATCGGCGCGGTCTGCGCCGTACTGCTGGTGCTGGCGGCCAAGTTCATGTATGTCCCGGTGGACGAGAAGTTCCCCAAGATCCGGGAGTGTCTGCCCGGCGCCAACTGCGGCGCCTGCGGCTACGCCGGATGCGACGGCTATGCCACCGCCCTGGCGGAGGGGAGCGAGGATAAGATCAACAAGTGCGTGGCCGGCGGCGATGCGGTGGCCAAGGCCCTGGCCGCGGTCACGGGGGCGGAGTTCGAGGACGTGGTGGAGCAGGTGGCTGTCGTCCGCTGCTCCGGCGACTGCAATACCGTCAAGAACAAGCTGGCGTATCAGGGTCTCTCCTCCTGCGCCGCGGCCAAGCTCCTTTACGGCGGGCCGTCCATGTGCGTTTACGGCTGTATCGGCCTGGGCGACTGCGAGAGGGCCTGCCCCGAGGGGGCCATCCGGGTGGTGGACGGGCTCGCCCGGGTGAATTACAGGGCCTGCATCGGCTGCGGCATGTGCGTGAGGACCTGCCCCAATCAGGTCATCACCCTGATGCCCGACGTGGAGCGGGTCATCGTGGGCTGTTCCAACCGGGAAAAGGGCGCCAACACAAGGAAGGAGTGCGCCAAGGGGTGCATCGGGTGCCGCCGGTGCGAGAAGGAGTGCCCGCAGGGGGCCATCACCGTGGTTGACAATCTTTCACAAATCGATTATGATAAGTGCGTTGACTGCGGTCACTGTCAGGACGTCTGCCCCGTGGGGTGCGTCCACTTCCGCGACTTCCGGGGCGCTCACACCCACCCGGAGGGGACGAGATAAAGATCCGGATAAGGCCGCCAAGGTTGACGCTTTGGCGGCCTTCGTCCTTGCACGAGCCGCTTTACCTCGCCCTCCCTTCGGTCGGGCTCAGGCACGGGCTCGGCTCGTCCTCTCCCCAGCGGGCTGCGCCCGCCGGGGACCCCAAATTTATGGAGGTCATTATGCGCTTTACGAAAATGCAGGGAGCCGGGAACGACTTCATACTCATCGAAAATCTGGACGGGAGCATCGACAGGGCCGACTATCCGCACCTGGCCCGGAGGCTCTGCGCGAGGAGGCTTTCCGTCGGGGCCGACGGGCTGATGGTCCTGGAGCCGCCGACAGGCGGCGGGGATGTGCGCATGGCCTTCTATAACTCCGACGGGTCCGTGGGGGAGATGTGCGGCAACGGCGCCCGGTGCGTCAGCCGCTACGCCCTGGAGCGGGGCTTCGGCCGGGGCGGGGAGGTCACTGTGGAGACCACCGCCGGGCCTGTCAGGGGGCGGCGGGTCAGCGAGCGGATGTACACCGTGCGCCTCAATGACCCCACGGTGGTGGAGCCGCGCCGGGAGATCGAGGTGGACGGGGTGAGATACGACTGCGCCTACCTGGAGCTGGGGGACCCGGGGATCCCCCATTGCGTGGTGCTTTGCGACGGCTGGCGGGAGATCCCGGAGGACGACCTGCGGGAGATCTGCCGGAGGATACGCTTCCATGAGTCCTTCCCCAGGGGGGCGAACGTCACGTTTTGCCGTCTGGACGGGGAAAACGGCGTGGACGCCCGCACCTTCGAGCGGGGGGTGGAGGACTTCACCCTGGCCTGCGGCACCGGCTGCGGGTCCACCGTCGCGGCCCTGACGCTCCGGGGCCTGGTCTCCGGCGTGAACACCCGTATCTCCATGCCCGGAGGCGACCTCTACGTCACCGTCACCCCCCGGGGGGATACGGTCCGGGATATTTACCTCACCGGCCCCACCAACACCGTGGCCCGGGGGGAGATTTTGGACGAGGACCTGTAAGCCCCTCCGGAGAAAGGCCGGATCCGGGACAAATTTTCCCGGACGCCGCAAAAAAATGAAAAAAACGCGCAATAAAATCCCTTCCGAGCGCATTTCTTCGCAGAGGAACGGGAGACGGCTTTCCCGGTTCCTGAAAACGGCGCCGGATAAGGAGGACGCACCATGAAGAGAAAGGGAAAAGTTGCGCTGTCTATTTTGGCCGCGGTCATGCTTGCCGCCGCGGTCGCCGCCTTGCTGCTGTCCCTTGCAGCGCGGGAGAGGGGGGAAAAGCTCTCCGGGCTTTCGGACGAGGCGTTTGCCGCGCTCCTTGCCGATCAAGGCGTGGCGATCCCGAAGGGGATGAGCGTCACATCCGCGAAGGAGCTCACGGCCGCTCTGGAAAAAGACCCCGACAGACCCGCGGCGTTCAGCTCGCCGGCAACGTACCGGTTCTTTGAGGAGCTGCGCGGGCTTGTAAAGGAATATGACGGGGTCACGCCGGACACGGCCGGGCCGGGGACGGTCGGGTCCCCCTGACCCGGGCCGCCCTGTTTGCGTCCCTTTTCCGCGGGCCCCGCGCTGTGGGGGAGCCCGGATCCGGGGCGGCGATTTCGTCGATTGAATAATCTGCACGAACAGGGAGCCAAAATTGCAAATCCGGGTTGTGTAACCCGCCAAAACGGGGGTTTGATGCAGGATTTTTGTTGACAGGACGGCAATTCGGTCATATAATACAGGACGAAAGGGCAATGGTGCTTTTCCTGCGGGAGGCCATTGCCCTTTTTCCGAACATGTGATATAATCCCATCAACATATTGAAAGGAGCACCTTCCCATGAGCCATTACAGCAAGGAAGACATCATCCGCCTGGTGGAGGAGCAGGACGTGGAGTTCATCCGTATGCAGTTTACGGACATCTTCGGTCAGCTCAAGAACGTGGCCATCACAAAAAGTCAGATCCAGAAGGCCGTCAACAACCAGATCATGATCGACGGCAGCTCCATCGAGGGCTTTGTCCGCATCCATGAATCCGATCAGTACCTGTATCCGGATCTGGACAGCTTTACCATCCTGCCCTGGCGGCCCCAGTACGGCAAGGTGGCGCGGCTCATCTGCGACGTCTACAATCCGGACGGCACGCCCTTTGTGGGCGATCCCCGGGGCGTCCTCAAGAAGATGCTGAAGAAGGCCGCCGACATGGGCTATTCCTTCAACGTGGGCCCCGAGTGCGAGTTCTTCCTCTTTGAGACCGACGACGAGGGCCGTCCCACCACCAAGACGGGCGACGAGGCCGGCTACTTCGACTTGGGGCCCCTTGACCACGGCGAGGGCACGAGACGCGAGATCTGCCTCAACCTGGAGGCCATGGGCTTTGAGATCGAGGCATCCCACCATGAGGTGGCCCGCGGACAGCACGAGATCGACTTCAAGTACGACGAGGCCCTCAGGGCCGCCGACAAGATCATGACCTTCAAGCTGGCGGTCAAGACCGTGGCGCAGAAGAACGGCCTGCACGCCACCTTCATGCCCAAGCCCATTTTCGGGATCAACGGCTCCGGTATGCACACCAACATGTCTCTGTTCAAGGACGGGAAGAACGTCTTCTACGATCCCGACGACCCCAGGGGGCTCTCCAAGGAGTGTTACAGCTTCATCGCCGGGCTCCTGGCCCACGTGCGCGGCATGGCCGCCGTCACCAATCCCCTGGTGAACTCCTACAAGCGGCTGGTCCCCGGCTATGAGGCCCCCTGCTATCTGGCCTGGTCCGCGTCCAACCGCTCCGCCCTCATCCGCATCCCCGCCGCCCGGGGCCAGTCCACCCGCGTGGAGCTCAGGTGCCCCGACCCCTCCTGCAACCCCTATCTGGAGCTTGCCTGCTGCCTGGCCGCGGGCCTGGACGGCATCGAAAAGGGCATGGTGCCCCCGGCGGAGATCACCGAGAACATCTTTGCCATGGACCGCAAGACCCGCCACGCCCACGGCATCCACTCCCTCCCCGGCAATCTGGAGCAGGCCATCGAGTGCCTGGAGGCGGATGAGCTCATCTGCCAGACGCTGGGAGAGCACGTTCTGGACCAGTATGTCCAGGGCAAGAAGAAGGAGTGGGACGCTTACCGCACCTACGTCTCCGACTGGGAGATCCAGAAATACATCGTTACTTATTGATCTGGCTTGAAGGATCTGGCTTGAAAGGCCGTTCCGGCCTTTCAATGCCAAAAAGGAGCGTGCGGTAAAATTATCTGAATTTCGCAAAATTCAGATAATTTTACCTGCCGTCGTCCTGCGTGCGCCGTGTTGCGGCACACTTGGCCGACGAAAGGGATTTTTCGCAAGGCGCATGTCCTTGCGAAAAATATTGAACAGTATTTTGACAACCTGGGGCGGGCGTCACGTCCGCCCTTGGTTTTGGGGGTGAAGACCCATGATACGCACGGTCGTTGCCTTTGAAAAGGACGAATCAAGAGACAAGATCGCGGATATGCTGGAAAAAACGGGGATCACGGTCCGCTTCCGGTGCCGGTCCGGCGCGGAGGTCCTGAGGGCCGTGAAGACCATGGGCTCCGGCGTGGTCATATGCGGGCACAAGCTTTCGGACATGTCCGCCGGGGAATTGGCCCATGAGCTCCGCGGACAGGCGAAATTTCTGATCTTGGCCAAGCAGAACCAGCTCGAGCTGCTGGACGATACGGATGTGTTCAAGCTCCAGATACCCGTCTCCGCCGCGGAGCTGCGGGGGAGCGTCAACATCCTCATCCAGCTCAACGATATCTCCGACCACGCCCGGCTGCCCCGGAGGACCGAGGAGGAGCGGCACGTCATAGAAAAGGCCAAGGAGCTTTTGATGGAGTCCAGGGGCTTCACCGAGGACCAGGCCCACAGGTATCTCCAGCGCAGGAGCATGGAGACCGGCGTGAAGCTGGCGGAGGCGGCGCGGGCCATTCTGGAAATGTGAATCAAACCTTGAGCAGCACGAGGATGTGTTAAGATGTCAGACAGGATAGAACAAAAGGCGCCCGGCCTTTACGACGGGCGCTTCGAGCATGACGCCTGCGGGATCGGGGCCGTTGTGAGCCTCAGGGGCGTCAAGACCCACAAGACGGTGGACGACGCCCTGAAGATCGTGGAGCGGCTGGAGCACCGGGCGGGAAAGGACGCCGCCGGCGAGACCGGGGACGGCGTGGGCATCCTGCTCCAGGTGAGCCACAGCTTTTTCAAAAAGGCCGCCCAGAAGCTGGGCATCGAGCTGGGAGGCGAGCGCGACTACGGCGTGGGGATGTTTTTCTTCCCCCAGGATATCGTGGCCCGCTCCCAGGCCAAGCGTATGCTGGAGATCATCGCGGCCAAGGACGGCCTGGAGCTCCTCGGCTGGCGGGACGTGCCGGTGGATCCGTCCATCCTGGGGAAAAAGGCCCTGGACTGTATGCCCTTTATCGCCCAGTGCTTCATCAGACGCCCCGCCAATGTGGAGAAGGGCCTGCCCTTTGACCGGCTCCTTTATGTGGTGCGCCGGGAGTTCGAGCAGTCCAATGACAACACCTATGTGCTGAGCCTCAGTAGCCGCACGGTGGTCTACAAGGGGATGTTCCTGGTCCATCAGCTCCGCCGGTTCTATTTAGACCTCCAGAGCCCGGATTATAGATCCGCCATCGCGCTGGTCCACTCCCGCTTTTCCACCAACACGACTCCGAGCTGGGAGCGGGCCCACCCCAACCGGCTCATCCTCCACAACGGCGAGATCAACACCATCCGCGGCAACATCGACCGCATGGTGGCCCGGGAGGAGACGATGCGCTCCCAGATCCTGGAGCCCTACATGGACCGGATCCTGCCCGTGGTCAACCCCAATGGGTCCGACTCGGCCATGCTGGACAACACCCTGGAATTCCTGATGATGAGCGGCATGGAGCTGCCCATGGCGGTGATGATCCTGCTCCCCGAGCCCTGGCGTCACGCGGACGCGGCGGAATCGGAGAAGCAGGACATGTATCATTATTACGCCACCATGATGGAGCCCTGGGACGGGCCGGCGGCGGTGCTCTTTTCCGACGGCGACCGGGTAGGGGCGGTGCTGGACCGCAACGGCCTGAGGCCGGCGCGGTACTATGTGACCGACGACAACTATCTGATCCTCTCCTCCGAGGTGGGCGTTCTGGACCCGGGGGAGGAGCATATCCGGGAGAAGGGGAGGCTCCAGCCCGGGCGGATGCTCTTGGCGGATACCCTGGAAAAGCGGATCGTCACCGACGAGGAGCTGAAGGCCCGCTATGCCGCCTCCCGGCCCTACGGGGAGTGGCTGGACGCCAATCTCGTGAGGCTCCACGACCTGCCCATCCCCAACAAAAAGGTGCCCATCCATTCCCAGGAGACGCGCGACCGGCTCTACAAGGCCTTCGGCTACACCTATGAGGACGTGCGCAGCGTCATCCTCCCCATGGCCCGGACGGGGTCCGAGCAGACCGCCTCCATGGGCACGGATATCCCCCTGGCGGTGCTCTCTGAGAAGCACCAGCCGCTTTTCAGCTATTTCAAGCAGCTCTTTGCCCAGGTGACGAACCCGCCCATCGACGCCATCCGGGAGGAGATCGTCACGGATACCACCGTCTACGTGGGCTCCGACGGCAACCTCTTGGAGGACCGGCCGGAGAACTGCCGCGTGCTGGAGATCCACAATCCCATCCTCTCCGGCGTAGACATGCTGAAGATCCGCAGCATGTCCCGCCCCGGCTTCAAGGTGGAGACGGTCTCCATCCTCTACTACAAGAACACCCCCCTGGAGCGGGCCATCGACCGGATGTTTATCGCCTGCGACCGGGCCTACCGGAACGGGGCCAACATCATCATCCTCTCCGACAGGGGCGTGGACGAGAACCACGTGGCCATCCCGTCCCTGCTGGCGGTGTCGGCCATGGAGCAGTATCTCGTCAGGACCAAGAAACGGACGGCCGTATCGGTCATACTCGAGTCCGGCGAGCCCAGGGACGTGCACCATTTCGCCACGCTTCTGGGCTACGGCGCCCGGGCGGTCTATCCGTATCTGGCCCACGAGTGCATCGCCGAGCTCATCGAAAAGTCCATGCTGGACAAGGACGTTTACGCCGCGGTGGACGACTATAACCTGGCGGTGCTCCACGGGATCGTGAAGATCGCCTCCAAAATGGGCATTTCCACCATCCAGTCCTACCAGTCGGCCCAGATCTTTGAGGCGGTGGGCATCCGGCAGGACGTGATCGACAAATACTTCACGAACACCGTCTCCCGGGTGGGCGGCATTGGCCTGGAGGAGATCGGGGAGGGCGTGGAATACCGCCACTCCCACGCCTTTGACCCGCTGGGCCTGGGCGTGGACCCGACGCTGGATTCCACCGGCACCCACTCCCTGCGCTCCGGCGAGGACAAGGAGGACCACATGTACGACCCCCTAACCATCCTCACGCTCCAGAGGGCCGCGCGGGAGGGGGACTACCGGCTTTTCAAAAAATATTCCGCTCTGGTGGACGACGACGCCGTGCCCCACACCCTGCGGGGGCTGCTGCGGTTCGATTATCCGGCGGAGGGGATCGACATCAGCGAGGTCGAGAGCGTGGACGAGATCGTGAAGCGTTTCAAGACCGGCGCCATGTCCTACGGGTCCATCTCCCAGGAGGCCCACGAGTGTCTGGCCGTGGCCATGAACACCCTGGGCGGCAAGTCCAACTCCGGCGAGGGCGGCGAGCTTCCGGAGAGGCTGGGGACCATAAGGGGCTCGGCCATCAAGCAGGTGGCGTCGGGGCGCTTCGGCGTCACCAGCGAGTATCTGGTCTCCGCCCGGGAGATCCAGATCAAAATGGCCCAGGGGGCCAAGCCCGGGGAGGGCGGGCACCTGCCGGGGAAGAAGGTCTATCCCTGGATCGCCCGGACCCGTTATTCCACCCCCGGCGTGGCGCTGATCTCGCCGCCGCCCCATCACGACATCTACTCCATCGAGGACCTGGCGCAGCTCATTTTTGACCTGAAAAACGCCAACCGCCAGGCGGACATCGCCGTGAAGCTGGTGAGCGAGGCGGGCGTGGGCACCATCGCCGCGGGCGTCGCCAAGGCGGGGGCCCAGACGGTGCTGATCTCCGGGTACGACGGCGGCACCGGCGCCGCGCCCAGAACGAGCATCCACGACGCGGGCCTGCCCTGGGAGCTGGGTGTGGCGGAGACCCATCAGACGCTGGTGCGCAACGGCCTCAGAAAGCGGGTGCGCATCGAGGCCGACGGCAAGCTGATGACGGGCCGGGACGTGGCCATCGCCTGTATGCTGGGAGCCGAGGAGTTCGGCTTTGCCACGGCGCCCCTCATCACACTGGGGTGCGTCATGATGCGGGTCTGCAATCTGGATACCTGCCCCATGGGCGTGGCGACCCAGAACCCCCAGCTTCGCAAGCGCTTTTGCGGCAAGCCCGAGTACGTCATGAATTTCATGCGCTTTGTGGCCCAGGAGCTCCGGGAGATCATGGCCCGGCTCGGCATCCGCACGGTCAACGAGCTGGTGGGCCGGTCGGACCTTCTGCGGGTCCGGGAGAAGCAGGTGACTCACCGGGCGGCCAGCGTGGACATGTCCGCGGTGCTCCGGAGCCGGTGGAGCGTGCCCCAGCACTTCGAGCCGGAGGCGGCCTACGATTTCAGGCTGGAGGAGACGCGGGACCTTTCCACCCTGGTCCCGGCGCTGGATCTGGACGGGGGACCCTCCCGCGTCAGCGTGGAGGTGGGCAATACGGACCGGGCCTTCGGCGCGATCCTGGGCTCGGAGATCACCCGGAGATATAAAAACACCCTGCCGGACGACACCTTTACGGTGGACTGCCGCGGCGCAGGGGGCCAGTCTTTCGGCGCCTTCATCCCCCGGGGGCTGACGCTGAACCTGGTAGGAGATTCCAACGACTACTTCGGGAAGGGCCTGTCCGGCGGCAAGCTGACGGTGAGACCTCCCGAGAACGCCACATACAAAGCCGGCGAAAATATCATCATCGGCAACGTGGCCCTGTACGGCGCCACGGCGGGCAAGGCGTTCATCGCCGGCCTGGCCGGCGAGCGCTTCGCCGTCCGAAACTCCGGCGCCTGCGCCGTGGTGGAGGGCGTGGGGGACCACGGGTGCGAGTATATGACCGGCGGGAGAGTGGTGGTCCTGGGCCCCACGGGCAAGAACTTCGCGGCCGGCATGTCCGGCGGCATCGCCTACGTCTGGGACGGGAAGCGGGACCTTTACAAGCGGGTGAACAAGTCCATGGTGGAGCTGGAGGCCGTCACCGAAAAGCACGACATCGAGGAGCTCCGCGGACTCATCGAGGAGCACCGCAGGGCCACCGGCTCTGAGCGGGCCGGGGAGATCCTGGAGCATTTCAACGACTGTATCGGGTCCTTCAAAAAGATCATGCCCCGGGATTACGACCGGATGCTCCGGGCCATCAGCCAGTTTGAGGAGCGGGGCATGGGCTATGAGGCCGCCACGGAGGAGGCATTTTACATGATCACGAGAGGGGGCGAGGGCTGATGGGAAAGCCTACGGGATTTATGGACTACGACCGGGCCGTCAACCCCAGCGAGAGCCCGAAGAGCCGCATCGGGCACTATAACGAGTTCCATCCGCCCCTGGATGTGGCCGAGCGGCAGAAGCAGGGGGCCCGGTGCATGGACTGCGGCGTGCCTTTCTGCCAGTCCGGCATCAGCCTGGGCGGCGGGATCACCGGCTGCCCCCTGCACAACATGGCGCCGGAGTGGAACGATCTTATATACCACGGGAATTTTGAGGAGAGCTACAAGCGCCTTCGGAAGACCAACAATTTCCCGGAATTCACCGGGCGGGTCTGCCCGGCGCTCTGCGAGGCGGCCTGCACCTGCGGCCTTCACGGCGACGCCGTGACCGTCCGGGAGAACGAGCTCTTCGTGGCGGAGAACGCCTATGCCACGGGCCTGGTCAAGCCGTGCCCGCCGGAGGTCCGGACCGGGAAGAGGGTGGCGGTGGTGGGCTCCGGCCCCGCGGGACTGGCCGCCGCCGATCAGCTCAACCGGCGGGGCCACTCGGTCACGGTCTTTGAGCGGTCCGACCGGGTGGGAGGGCTGCTGATGTACGGCATCCCCAACATGAAGCTGGAGAAATCCGTGATCCTGCGCAGGACCGGCATCATGACGGCGGAGGGAGTGGAGTTCAGGACAGGCGTGGACGTAGGCCGGGACCTGCCCGCGGGGAGGCTGACCGCCGATTTTGACGCGGTGATCCTCTGCTGCGGGGCGAAAAATCCCAGGGACCTGAACGTCCCGGGGAGGGGCTCCGAGGGCGTCTCCTTCGCGGTGGATTTTTTGAGCTCCACCACCAAGAGCCTGCTGGACACAGGGCTCAAGCCCGGCACCTACCTCTCCGCCAAGGGGAAGCATGTGGTGATCGTGGGCGGCGGAGACACGGGCAACGACTGTGTGGGGACCTGCGTCCGGCACGGCTGCGCCTCCGTCACACAGCTGGAGATGATGCCCCGGCCGCCGGCGGTCCGGGACAGCGCCGCCAACCCCTGGCCGGAGTGGCCGCGGGTGGAGAAAACGGACTACGGCCAGCAGGAGGCCGCCGCCGTATTCGGCCGCGACCCCAGGCTCTATCAGCGGACGGTCAAGGAGATCGTCCCGGATGAGAAGGGTCGCGTGAAGGAGCTGGTGACCGTCTCCCTCATGCCCCGACAGGAGAACGGCCGGACCGTCATGACGCCGGTGGAGGGGTCCGAGGAGACGATCCCCTGCCAGCTCCTTCTGATCGCGGCGGGCTTTTTGGGGACGGAGTCCTACGTCCCGGAGGCCTTCGGGCTCGCCACCGACGCCCGCGGCAACATCGCCACGGCGGAGGGGACCTGTCGGACCTCCGTGCCCGGGATCTTCGCCGCCGGCGATACGCGGCGCGGGCAGTCCCTGGTGGTCCACGCCATCGCGGAGGGACGGAGGGCGGCCCGGGAGGTGGATGAGTTCCTCATGGGCTACACCAATCTGTTCTGACCGAAACGGAAGACGGCATTTGATCCCGATCTATGGGTAAAAGAGAGCGAGGGTGCTTTTCTGACAGCGCCCCCGCTCTTTTTATTATATGGTCCGATCCCGCCCCGAGGGTGGGGAGGGATCGGCGAAAACGACTTTTCAGGAGGAAGTAAAAATGGATATGTCTGTGTGGTATCTGGTGGGCGCGATCTTAGTGTTCTTCATGCAGGGCGGCTTTGCCATGGTGGAGACGGGCCTGACAAGGGCCAAGAACGCGGGGAACATCATCATGAAGAACCTGATGGACTTCTGCATCGGCACCGTGGTCTTTTCCCTGCTGGGGTACGGCATCATGATGGGGGAGCACGTCTTTTTCGGGCTCATCGGCAAGCCGGACTGGCAGCTTTTCACCGACTTTGAGGGCGCCGACTGGAGGAGCTTCGTGTTCCAGCTGGTGTTCTGCGCCACCGCCGCGACCATCGTCTCCGGCTCCATGGCCGAGCGCACCAAGTTCTCCGCCTACTGCATCTATTCCGGGGTCATCAGCCTTGTCATCTACCCCATCGAGGCCGGCTGGGCCTGGGGCGGCGGCTGGCTGAGCGAGCTGCGCTTCATCGACTTCGCCGGCTCCGCCGTCATCCATATGGTGGGCGGCTGGACGGCCCTTGTCGGCGCGTGGCTGGTGGGGCCCCGCATCGGCAAGTACACCAAGGACAAGGACGGCAAGACCAAGGTCAACGCCATCCCCGGCCACTCCATGACTTTGGCGGCCCTGGGCGTCTTTATGCTGTGGTTCGCCTGGTACGGCTTTAACGCCGCGGCGGCCGCGGACCTGACCGAGATGGCCCAGATCCTGGGCACCACCACCATCGCGCCCTCCGTGGCCACGGTGGTCTGCATGTGCTGGACCTGGGCGCGCACCGGCAAGCCGGACGTGAGCATGTGCCTGAACGCGTCCCTGGCGGGGCTGGTGGCGGTCACCGCCGGGTGCGCCAGCGTGGACGCCGTCGGGGCCGCCGTCATCGGCGCGGTCTCCGGCGTGCTGGTGGTGGAGTCCGTCAACTTCATCGATCAGAAGGTGAAGATCGACGACCCCGTGGGCGCCTTTTCCGTCCACGGCGTCCACGGCCTGTGGGGCACCATTGCCGTGGGGCTCTTCGCCTGCAACGAAAAATACGGCACCAAGGGCCTTTTCTACGGCGGGGGCTTTCGCCAGCTGGGCGTGCAGTGCCTGGGCGCCGTGTGCATCCTGGCCTGGACCATTGTGATGATGTTCCTGGTCTTCAAGATCATCGGGAAATGCACCCACGGCCTGCGCGTCAGCCCGGAGGAGGAGATCGAGGGCCTGGATATCGCCGAGCACGGGCTGGTGTCCGCCTACGCGGATTTTGTCACCCCGCAGAACCTCAGCGTCTACTCCCTGGGGGTGTCCACCATCCCCGCCGAGGCCGTTGACAGCGCCGCCGCGCCGGTGGAGCAGGCCGTCCCCGTGTACGGGCGCGGGTCCGACTCCAGACCCGGCGAGAAGATCAGCAAGGTGGAGATCATCATGAACATGAACCGCTTCGAGCCGCTGAAAAACGCCCTGGAGGCCATCGGCGTCACGGGGATGACCGTCACCAACGTGATGGGCTGCGGCATCCAGAAGGGCCAGAGCCGCTATTACCGCGGGGTCCCCGTGGAGATCCAGCTCCTGCCCAAGGTGCAGGTGGACATCGTGGTCAGCAAGGTCCCCGTCAGCCAGGTCATCGACACCGCCCGCAGGGTCCTATACACCGGCCACATCGGCGACGGCAAGATCTTCGTGTTCGATGTGGAGAACGTGGTCAAGGTCCGCACCGGCGAGGAGGGCTACGACGCGCTGCAATAAAGCCCGATACGCAAAAAGGGAAAAAGGCTCTCCGGCTTTTTTGCGGGCTGGTCATAAATCAGTATGTTGTTTGAGCTTGTCATTCAGTTCAACCGGGTCAAGCAATCCCCCCCAACCCAAAAGAATGCCCCGCGCCATCTGGCGCGGGGCATTCCGTTCTTGACTTAGGACGTCGTGCCGGAGGGGGCCGTCAGCGACGGCGCGCACGCTCGATCAGGTCCTGGGCGTCGGCGCTCAGGACGATCTGGCCCATGTTCTCCGCGTTCCAGCGCTCCAGCCTGTCGGCCGCCGCCAGGACGCCGTCGCGGTAGACCTCCGTATCCTCCTCATTTGCCAGCATCAGGTCAAAGGCCCGCTGCCACGCCGACTGGTCGGAGGACACATAGTCCACATATTTGACCGTCATCTCCATGGCCCGGTCGGTCCGGCCCGTCTCAAAATAATACTCGGCCAGGTAGATCGGCACGGAGTTGGAGTCCACCCTTTCAAGCCGGGCGGCGTACTCATCCGCCCGGGCCCGGATCCGCTCGTCCACCTGGCCGTCGCCGGCGCTGGTCACGTAGGACAGGGCGTAATCCGCCCACTCGAATTTGTCCAGGGAGATGGCCTTTTCCAGGGAATCATAGGTGGTGTTGGACACGACCAGGGCGTTGGCGTGGAGGTTGAAGACGAGCAGGAGCGCGTAGACGGCCAGCAGCGCGCAGACAGACAGAAGCGACGCCGTCCGGCCGGTTTTGCCCAGCGCCGGCATTTTCAGGGAGCGGCCGCAGCACAGCGACACGAGCCCGAAAACGCCGAAGGCGACGGGCAGGTAGGGATAGGAGGAGAACACCACCTCCACGCCGGCGTGGACGGCCATGAACACCAGCGCCGCGCCCAGGGCGGGCGTCAGCGGGTGGGCGTCAGCGCCGCGGCGGCGCTCCGACAGGACGGCCGCCGCGGAGCCGCCCAGCAGGGCCAGGAACAGGAGCAGGCCCACGACGCCGGTCTCGGCCAGCGTCTGGATATAGTGGTTGTGGGCGTATCTTGTGACATAGCCGAAGGACTGGACGCTCTTCACGCCGTTTTCAAAGGCCCCCAGCCCCAGACCGATCAGGGGACTCCTGCGGAAGAGCTTCAGGCCGTCGGCGAAGAAGACCAGGCGCTGGATGGCGTTTTCGTTGGCGCGCAGTCCCTGGAGACGGTTGGCCACGAAGCCGGGGAGGAGCTTATAGCCCAGGGGAATGGACCCGGAGCCGCCGTCCCCCGTGTAGGAAACGCTGTCCAGGACGGCGCCCTCCGGGGCGGTGAAGGTGAAATAGACGACCAGGCTCTCCTCCGGGACCCGGAAGGCCGCGCCCTCCGCGGGGCCGGTATAGAGGAGGGAGGAGGTGTGCATCATGGTGTCGCGCCGGTCCTGGCTCTCCACCGTCACGGTGAGGGGCCCGTCGGCGCGGACGGACAGGACGTAATCGCCCCCGTCCGGGTAGGCCGCGCGGCGAAGGGAGCCGGCTGGCTCCAGCGTGACGCCGCCGGTGAGGAGGCAGGCGGCGACGGCAAAGCCGGCCGCGAGGACCAGGACCGCCGCGGCGATGCCGGAGAGGACCCGGGGCCTCTTGGCCAGGGCCCCCGCGATACGCCCGCCGAGAAGGCCGTCCAGGGCGCACAGGGCGGCGGCCCCCAGGACCGCGGTCAGGAGGGGGATGGGCCGGGGGCCGGTCCACAGGTCGAAGGAGGTCAGGGAGATGACCGCCGCCGACAGGACGGTGAGCAGGAGCGTCTCGGCCATCAGGATGAGGAGCTGCGCGCGACGGCCCTTCCGCTCCAGCGCAAGGCAGAAGACGAAGGCCAGGGCAATGGCGCCGCTGGCGCCCATGCTGAAGGCCAGCAGGAAGGAGAGAGCGTTGACGAAGAGAACGGCGGTCTGGACCGCCCGCTCGGACCGGCTACCGGAGGAGGTGACGAGGATCAGGGAGAGGAGGACCCCGAGGCCCGCGATACCCGCGAACACGTTGGGGTTCTCAAAAAGCGACGTCATGCGCGTCCCGGCCTCCAGCCCCGGAAGGCCGGCGTAATCCTGACTGAACCGGCCGAGAAAGCCGAGGACCGCGCCGCTCAGGAGCCGGGTGGAGAGCATGTCGATGGACACAAGACCCGAGAAGGCCGAAAACCCCGCCAGGATCTTGGCGATCCAACGTCCCGGGTCCCTCTCCGGGGCGACGGCCAGCAGGAGCAGGACCAGACAGAAGGCGGAGAGGAGCTTCAAAAATTCGTACAGCGCGAACTTCCCGGACACGGCGTAGAGCGTGGAGACGCCGCCCATCAGGACCGTGGCGGCCAGGAGGAGCAGGGGAACGCCCGTCCGGTCACGGAGCCGGGAGAAAAACAGAAACGCAAAGCACAGCGTCAGTGCCGTCAGCACCAGCGCTGTGTATTTCACTGTGGAGGCGGAGCTGACGCAGACCGCCCAGAAAAAAAGGGCGCAGACAAGGGCGAGACACGCCCCGGCCTTCACCCCGCGTCCCGGTAAGCTATCCGGGACGGACGGCCGTTTGGCCGCTTTTTTCCCCATGATCCCACCTCTTTCATGAGCTTTGGAGCCTTCGGTCCCCTTCTCCGGAGCCTCCCCCGAAACGGCGGAGGATTCGGAGAAGGGCGGGGCCAAAAGGCCCCGCCCTAAATGCTGTTCGGGCTCAGTCGCCCATGTCGCGGTACAGGAACGTCACGACCTGGCCGCGGGTGCAGGTCTCCTCGGGGGAGAAGGTGGTGTTGGTGGTGCCGTTGGTGACCTCAGTGGCAGCGGCCCAGTTGACGGCGGCCTCGTAATAGGCGTCGGCCGGCACATCACTGAAGTCGGAGGCAGAGGCATTGGGCTCCTTCTCATAGCGGTAAAGGAAGGTCACCGCCTGAGCGCGGGTGCATTCCGCGTCGGGGGAGAAGGTGGTGTCGGAGGTGCCCGTGGTGATGCCCATCTCCACCGCCCACAGAACGGCCTTGCCATAGTAGTCGTTCACGTCCACGTCGGTGAAGGGGTTCTCGGTGATGTCGGGATTGGGCTTACCGGCGGCGCGCCACAGGAAGGTGACCATCTGGGCACGGCTGCACGCCTCCTCGGGGGAGAAGGTGGTATCGGTGGTACCCTCGGTGATCCCGAGCTTCACGGCCCAGGCCACAGCGTCGGCATAGTAGGCATCGGTCGGGATGTCCGTAAAGCTGACGGTGGGCTCCTCGGTGGTGCCGGAGCCGGTGGTGCCGGAGCCGGAGCCGCCGCTGCCGCCGCCGACGTAGTCAAAGACGGCCCAGACAGTGACATCAGCGCCCATCGTGACGGTGGCGGTGTTATCAGCGCTGAAGGAACGGTGGGTGTCATTGCCGATCATGTAATAGGAGCTGTTGGACACAGTGTAGCCAGAGCTCGGCACGAGGCGGATAGTTACCACGGTGTTGGTCCCCGCGACGGTGTAGGGGTCATTCGCGGTCAGCGCGTAGTTGCTCACCACGTCAGAACCCACTGTGTAGCTGATCTCGACGCGTCCGCTGCCGGAGCCGTTCAAGGCTGTGATGGTGTGGTCCGGATCGGAGGCCAGGGCCAGCGTGGGAAGGAGCCCGACGACCAGACACAGGACCAGAACCTTCGCAATGAAGCCCCGGGTGTTTGTTCTCATTGCTATCAGATCCTTTCTAACTAAATTTTGTATCGTTTTTGGAAAATGAGGCCGCGCCCCGACCGGTGAAAACCCCATATTCTCCATGCAAACCATTATATCACTGGGAATGTTTAATTGGAAGACCCAAAAATTTGCCATATGGCACAAAAATGCGGGGGGGGGGTGGAGCTGTTTACATCATTTTGCCAAAGATCCTCAAGGACGGAGGCGGCGAGTGAAAACCGCCCTTTTTCGCGGGCTCACACGCAGCCCTGGGCCTTCATGGACTCGGCGACCTTGAGGAAGCCGGCGATGTTGGCGCCGGCCATGTAGTTGCCGGGCATACCGTACTCCTTCGCGGCGGAGTCGCAGGCGGCGAAGATGCTCTTCATGATGTTGTGAAGCTTGCCGTCCACCTCCTCGAAGGTCCAGCTCAGACGGGCGCTGTTCTGGCACATCTCAAGGCCGGAGGTGGCCACGCCGCCGGCGTTGGCGGCCTTGGCGGGGCCGTAGAGCATCTTGTTTGCGAAATAGACCTCGATGGCCTCGGGGGTGGAGGGCATGTTGGCGCCCTCGGAGACGCAGTAGCAGCCGTTCTTCGCAAGAATTTCGGCGCTCTCCTTATTGATTTCGTTCTGGGTGGCGCAGGGCAGGGCGATATCGCAGGGGACGGTCCAGATGCCGCGGCAGCCCTCGTGGTACTCAGAGCCGGGGTGGGCGGCGACGTATTCCCTGATCCTCTTGCGCTCCACTTCTTTGAGCTGCTTGACGGCGGCGAAGTCCACGCCGTTGGGATCCACGATGTAGCCGTTGGAGTCGGACATGGCCACCACCTTGGCGCCCAGCTTCGTGGCCTTCTGGAGGGCGTAAATGGCCACGTTGCCGGAGCCGGAGATCACCACGGTCTGGCCCTCGAAGGACTTGCCGTTGGCCCGGAGCATCTCGTCGGTGAAGTAGCAAAGGCCGTAGCCGGTGGCCTCGGTGCGCGCCAGGGAGCCGCCGTAGGGGATGCCCTTGCCGGTGAGGATGCCGGACCACTCGCCGGTGAGCTTCTTGTACTGGCCGAACATGTAGCCGATCTCCCGGCCGCCCACGCCGATGTCGCCGGCGGGAACGTCGATATCCTTGCCGATGTGGCGGTAGAGCTCGTTCATGAAGCTCTGGCAGAAGCGCATGATCTCGTTGTCGGACTTGCCCTTGGGGTCAAAGTCGGAGCCGCCCTTGGCGCCGCCCATGGGCAGGGTGGTCAGGCTGTTCTTGAAGATCTGCTCAAAGCCCAGGAACTTGATGATGCTCAGGTTGACGGAGGGGTGAAGCCGCAGGCCGCCCTTGTAGGGGCCGATGGCGTCGTTGAACTGGATGCGGTAGCCGCGGTTGACCTGGATGTTCCCCTTGTCGTCCACCCAGGGGACCCGGAAGATGATCTGCCGGTCAGGCTCCACGATGCGCTCCATCACGTTGGCGGCCACAAGGTCGGGCCGGCGCTCGATGACGGGCTCCAGGGTCTCCAGGACCTCGGTGACGGCCTGGATGAACTCGGGCTCGGCGGGGTTGCGCTTCTTCACCGTCTCCAGAACGGAGAGAAGATAGGCGTTCTTCATTTATGAAACCTCCAAAATAAAATGATTTCAACATAAGATGACGGGAGTCGAACCGCGCCGCTCCACGCGGGCCCTTTTCGGCGCTTTTCGCCTTGTTGTCGTCGCCTTGCGCCAGCAAGGCTTCCTGCGCCGCGCCGAAAATCCCTCGAAAATTGCACCGCGTGGAGTGCGAAGCAGTTTCTGGCGAGCGGATTTGTGTCCAGGCAAGGAAAAGCCCGCAGAGAATACTTTGTGTATTGTCAAGGGCTTTGACGCCGCATGGGCGCAAATCCGCCGTCAGAAACCAACGCGGGTTCGACTCCCGTCATCTTAAAAAAATAGCGGCGCCCTGCATACGCGGGCAAAAGCCCGCGACGCCCTTGCCGTTAACGGGTTTCATTTTATTCCATTAAAGCGATGTTGTCAATGGGCAATCCACATAAAAATGAATTTTGACGGACGGAATCTTGCAGGAAATGACCAAATCGGCCCAAGGAACAGGTGACAGGAGAAAAAGTTTGTGATACTATGAAAAAAACCGTAACCTTTTCTTCTTTTTCGCGAGTAAAGGGGCAGGGAGGTGATTCCATGGAGGACAAAGCCATTGTGGAGCTCTACTGGGCGCGGGACCAGAGGGCCCTGGGTGAGACGGCGGAAAAATACGGCGGGTTCCTGCACAGGCTGTCCGTCAACGTCCTGGACGACGAGCTGGACGCGGAGGAGTGCGTCAACGACACGTATATGGCCGCCTGGAGCTCCATGCCGGAGCACCGGCCGGAGAGGCTGGGGGCGTATCTGGCCAAGCTCACCCGGAGGCTGAGCCTCACCCGTCTGCGGGCGCGCCTGGCCCAAAAGCGGGGCGGCGGGGAGGCCGTGGCCGCCATCGAGGAGCTTGCGGAGATCCTGCCCGCCCGGGAGGACACGGAAAAGGCGGTGGAGACGGCGGAGCTGGCCCGGGCGCTGGACCGCTTTCTGGACGGGCTCTCCCCGCGGGAGCGGAGCGTCTTCCTCCGGCGGTACTTCGGCTTTGAGACCCTCGCCGGCCTTGCCCGGGACGCCGGGGTCACCGAGGGGGCCGTCAAGCAGGCTCTCCACCGGGCCCGATTGAGGCTGCGGGCATTTTTGGAAAAGGAGGATTGGTTATGAATAAAAACGATCTGACAGACGCCATCGGCGAGATAGACGATCGGCACATTGAGGCGTCGGGGGATCTGACGCCCAAAAGGACCGGCTCTATAAAGCGCCGCTGGCCGGCGCTGGCCGCGGCGGCGGCCCTGCTTTTGGCCGTGGGCGTGGGGGGCTTCGCCCTCCGGCGCTCCCATCGGGGCACGGACCCGGACGCCGGCCTGAAGGTCCCCTCCACCGTCCAAAGACTGGCTGTGCCGGCCTACCCGGAGCGGGTGGCGTACACCAGGTCCACCGTGGATGAGTGGCGGGAGCAGGAAAGGGCCCTCCGTTTGACCCAGGAGGAGCGGGAGGCCTTTCAACACTACCTGGATGCCGCCGTGCCCGCCTTTCTGGGGGGGAAGACGGGGGAGAACGCCGTCTGCTCGCCCATGGACATCTATATCGGCCTTGCCATGCTGACCGAGACCACGGGCGGCGGGACCCGTGACCAGCTTCTGGCGCTTCTGGGGCAGGACAGCGTGGAGGAGGTCCGGAGGCTCACGAACCGGGCCTGGAACGCCCTCTACGTCAACGACGGCGTGACGGCGCTGGAGCTTGCCACCTCCCTGTGGCTCCGGGACGGCATGACCTACGATAAGGGGGTCCTGAGGACCCTGGCGGACAGCTACTACGCCTCCGCCTTCTCGGGGGTGATGGGCTCAGAGGCCTACAACGGCCTTTTGCGGGACTGGCTGAACGGCCACACCGGGGGACTTCTGGAGGACAGCGTGGGCGGCGTCGGGTTCACCGGGGACACCGCCATGGCCCTGGTGTCCACGGTGTACTTCAAGGACAAGTGGTACTTCAACAAAGCTCTTACGGCCCTGGGGGATTTCCACGCCCCAACGGGGGACGTGACCGTGGACTATATGCACCAGACCATATCGGAGGGCGTCTACCGCTGGGGAGACAAATACGCCGCCGTCACCAAGAGCTTTGAGAACAGCACCATGGTGCTGATCCTCCCCGACGAGGGGGTGACGCCGGAGGAGCTTTTGCGTGATCCCCAGGCCCTGGCGCTCCTCAACGGCCGCTTCGACCGGGAGCGGATGGGCGTCTATGAGGTGGAGCTGACCCTGCCCCGGTTCGACATCGCCGACGACGGCCTTCTCAACGACGCCCTCAAGTCTCTGGGCGTGACGGACGCCTTTGACGTGGACACCGCCGACTTCTCCCCCCTAGACGCCGCGAATGAGGACGGGACCCCGGCCCAGCTCTACCTGAGCCGCGCCCTCCACGGGGCGAGAGTCAAGGTGGACGAGGAGGGCTGCGAGGGCGCCGCCTATGCGGTGTTCGAGACCGGCGACGGCAGCGCCGCTCCCCCCGATGAGACGGAGAGAGTGGTCATTACCTTCGACCGCCCCTTCCTCTTCGCCGTTTTGCAAAACGGCCTGCCCGTCTTCACGGGAATCGTCAACGAGCCGTAATATATAGTAGGCCGCCGTTCACGGCGGCCTATATTATTCAAAATTTTTCCCGGCGGCATGTACGTCGGGAAAAATCCCTTTTGTCGCCCAAGCGTGCGGCCCTCCGGGCCGTGCGCGCGGGGCGACAGCAGGAAAGACCCCCCGAATTCCGCGGAATTCGGGGGGCCTTTCCGCACGCATCTCTTTGGCATTGAAAGGCCGAAAAGCGGCCTTTCAAGCCAGCCAAAAAAAAGGCGGCGGCCCTTTCGGACCGCCAAAATAGGGTTGTGGGATAAAGATATGAGCTTACGGTCTTCGATGGGATATTTCGAGGATCGGATAAGCTGTGATTTCATACTACAACAGCTGGGACAAATTGTAAAGAGAAAGTTTTGGGGAACGGGCACTACTTTTGTCGGGAGGCCGTTTTCCGGCCGGCCAGGGACTCCAGATACCCCCGCAGGGAGAGGAGATCCGGGAAATAGGGGATGGTGCCTGGGTCGGGACAGGCAAAGACATCGGGCAGGTCTGGCTCGTGGGCCTCCAGCTCCTGGGAGGCGAGAGGCGCGGCGGAGTAGAAGTGGTCCCGGCGGACGTGCCTCAGCTCGTGGCGCAGACAGGCCTCCCGGCGGTCCGGGGGGAGGTGCTGGCTGATGTAGATGTCGAAGGTGCCGTCATCGTTGGGGACGGTGACGCCCTCCACCGCGGGGGGAAGATCCACATACCGGACGAAATACTCGGGGGTCCACATCTCAGGGCTCCCGGGTATCCGCGTTTCTCAGGGCCTCGATGACCGCCACGGCGCGGCGCACATCCTCCGGGGTGGCGTCCTTTGCCAGCGAGAACAGCATCCGGCACTCGCTGCGATTGCGGAGCATATCGAGATATTCGTAGAGTTCCGGATCGTAGGCGGGAGAGGGCGCGCCGGGGTCCGGGTCCTCCCCGCGCAGATACCTGACGGAGACGTGGAAGTAGTCCGCCACCTTGCGCAGGGTGGATTCCCGGGGCACGGTGCGGCCCTTCTTCCAAGTGCTGAAGGCGGCCTGGGAGATGCCGGTGGCCTTGGAGACCTGATAGGGGGTGACGCCCCGTTCCTGGCAAAGCTTCACAAAAATCTCGTACATTTTTTGTTCACTCCTACAAATACTTGATTTTACTTTAAAAAATACTTGACTTTTTGAAGAAAATGAAGTATACTGCAAACACGAAGTAAAATAAAGTATACAATACACCGTTAACAAAGTACCGGCTCCGGCGGGAATCTCCCCGGAGGACAGGTATTTTAGTTATCATAGCATTAAAATCAAGTAATGTCAAGCTGGGAAAGGAGAAATCGGACGATGGAGAGATGGGACAGGGAAGTGAGGGGCGGCCGGCTCTGGGGAAGCGAGGGCGAGGGCGTCCGGTGCGACAGGTGCGGGTGCGAGCTCTACGTGGGGGACGCCTACGGGACCCTGGGCGGGGAGACGGTGTGCGCCGACTGCGCCGACGAGGAGTGGGGGCGTCTGACGGGGGACGAGAAGCTGGAGCTTCTGGGCTACGAGGTGGAGAGGGTGAGGGACTATTGAGCGGGCTCACCATCAGGGCGCTGCGGGAAGGCGTGGAGGAGGCCATCCGGCACTGCACACAGTCCGGGGAGGCGCCGGTGGCCTTCGTGCTCCACAAGTTCGTGGACGTGTCGGACGAGGAGCTGGCGGACTATCTCAAAAAAGGGGAGAGGGCCGCCCGGGGGGAGATCCCGAAAAACCAGTTCACCATGGAGAAATTCAGGATCGCCAGGAGATGGGAGGAATTCAAGACCTTCTACTGGCTCAGCCTGGCCCAAAAGGAGCCGAAGAACGCCAGCTTTGCCATGTTCAACCTGAAGCAGGGCGAGGGCGCGGACAGGGAGGGGCGGGACGGGAAAACCACGGTGATCATCAGGCTCGAGGGCGTCGGGGGCGAGGAGGGGATGAGGTAACGGATGGAGGTGAGCTGGGACCTGGGGCAGGCCAACGAAAAGCAGCTCATGTTCTTCCGGGCGCGGACGGCCTTTATCGCCTACGGCGGGGCCAAGGGCGGCGGGAAGACCTGGGCGGTGCGGACCAAGGCCGTGGGGGGCGCGGCGGTGAATCCGGGGATCCGGATCCTCATCATGCGGCGGACCTACCCGGAGCTGGAGGAGAACCACATCGGGCCGATCGTGAGGAGCGTGCCGAAGGAGGCGGCGGTCTACAACGCCACGAGCAGGAGGATGACCTTCGTCAACGGCTCCACCATCCGGTTCGGCCACTGGCAGGGGGAGCTGTCGGAGCTGGAGTATCAGGGGCAGGAGTTCGACTGGATCTTCATCGACGAGGCCACGCAGTTCACGGAGCGGGCCTTCAACTTTCTGAAGGGGTGTCTGCGGGGCGTCAGCCCCTATGACAAGCGGATGTACCTGACCTGCAACCCGGGGGGCGTGGGGCACACGTGGGTCAAGCGGCTCTTCATCGACCGGGACTACCGGACCGGGAGCCGCGACGCCGAGGAGAACGAGGACCCGGCGGACTACACCTTTATCCCCGCCACGGTGGAGGACAACAGGTATCTTTTAGAGGCGTCGCCCATGTACATGCGGATGCTCTCCCAGATGCCGGAGGACCTGCGCCGGGCCATGCGCTACGGGGACTGGGACGCGCTGGCCGGGAGCTATTTTTCGGAGCTGCGGGCGGAAAAGCACCGCTTTGAGCCCTTTGCCCTGCCGGCCCACTGGCGGCGCTACCGGGCCCTGGACTACGGGCTGGACATGCTGGCCGTTTTGTGGATCGCGGTGGACGAGGAGGGCAGGAGCTGGGTCTACCGGGAGTGGACGAAGCCCGGGCTGATCGTCCGGGAGGCCGCGGAGGGGATCCTGCGGCGGACACCGCCGGGGGAGGACATCCAGGCCACCTTCGCCCCGCCGGACCTGTGGAGCCGCCAGAAGGACTCGGGCAGGACCATGGAGGAGATCTTCCGGGAGCAGGGCGTGGTATTGACCCGGGCGGACAACGACCGGCTGCAGGGGCACATGATGGTGAAGGACATGCTTAGCCTCCGGCCGGACGGAAGGCCGGGGCTGCTGATCTCATCGGAGTGCAAAAGGCTCCTGTCCGACATGGCGGCCATTCAGGCGGACCGGGACGACCCCGGCGACGCGGCCAGAGAGCCCCATGAGGTCACCCACACCGTGGACGCGCTGCGGTATTTCTGCGTGTCCCGGACGCTGACGGCGGAGAGGCCCCGCGCGGCCCGGGAGGAGCCGGAGGAGGACCCCATCTTCGGAGGGGAGCCGACGGAGGACTATTTGAATTACGGAGGGGACTATGTCATTTAAGCTGAAGCAGGGGGACGAGTGCGTCATCCCCGTAAAGATCAGCGTCAACGGCGGGGCGCTGCCCATCGGGGACGTGGAGCGGGTGGAGTTCATGACGGGCCCGATCCGCAGGACCTACCCGGAGGAGGTCACGTATGACGGGGAGAGCGGGTGCTTTCGCCTCTATCTCACCCAGGAGGACACCTTTTCACTGCCGGAGGACGACGCCGTCAGGATCGACGTGCGCGTGAAGTTCAGGGGCGGGTGCGTGATCGGCGCCCGGAGGATGGCCGTGGCCGTGGTAGGCGACGCGGTGAGCGACCGGGTCATATGACGGCGGAAAGGGGAAGAGCGCATGGCGGAGATCAGGACGAACGTGTCGGAGAAGATCTACAACATCAGCAGCTGGCACGGAGTGAACGAGGCCCCGGAGGGGGAGGCGCGGCTGCGGCCGGGGGAGGCGGCGGAGATGCGGAATTTCCGGGTAACTTCTGGCGGAGCGCTGAAAAAGAGGCCTGGAAGCCGGAACGTGGCGGGACTCCTGGCCGAGTACGTGCCCCATGTGCGGGAGGGGTCCAGGCGGCTTTTGATGACGGACGTGGGGCTGTCGCCGGAGTACGAGATGCGGCCGCGGATGACGGCGGATGACGTGGGGCGTGTGACGCCCGCCGGGGACGCTGTCCAGGTAGACAGTGAGAACGCGGCCCGGTATACGGGATTCTACTACGCCCGGGAGGGGGCGTGCTGGCAGCTGGACGAGTGCGCCGTCACGCCGGGGACAGGGACCGAGGACATCACCGGGGGCAAGGCCACGGCGGGGGCGCTGGGGGTGATCGCCACGGGGTCCCAGGTCTGGACAAAGGACGGGCAGACCACCTGGCAGGGGGAGCGGACCTTAGACACCTACGCGGAGGGGACCGTGGGAGCCGGTGGCGCCGGGGTCCGGGGGGACGTTACCACAAGGTATGCGCCTACCGGGAACACCGTGGGGTGGGCCTCAACAGGGGCCCCCGCGCAAGCATCGCTTGCGTGGGGAGAGGAGGAGCGAACACAGCGCCTGAAAGCGACCGAAGGGAGCTTGAAGCAAAGCGTGTTCAGCGACGACGAGAACGTTGGAGGTTATGTCCTACGGGACGGACGGCTCTGGCGATATTACGGAGCGCGGGTAGATTCCTGCGTCTCCAGCTACGTCTGGAGGAAGTACAG
>CANQPU010000006.1 GCA_947625815.1 uncultured Oscillospiraceae bacterium | reverse complement strand
TCCACGAACCGCTGGCCGTTGCTCCGGCGGCTCTCGAACACCAGGCCCTGCGCCTCCAGCTCATAGCGCCACTTGTTCATGAGCTGCTTGAGCTTCTTGGCGGAGAGGTCACGGCCAGTGCAAGCGTTGTACCGATCCGCAAGATCCGTGTTGCTCCCGGAGAAGTGCCGCTCTACTCTCATGAACTCCACCAGGTCCCCAAGCTCCGGCGGCAGAAGAAGTGCCGGGTCCTCCGCGCTGTCCGAGACCAGCTCCCAGGAACACTCCACACTCTCGAACCGCAGCTCCAGCTCCCGGTACTCGATGTCCCGGCCTGTGCATATGAGCGCCGCCCCGGACTGACATCGGTCACTTTTCTCCAGCACCAGCACGGCGTCCACCGCTCCGGCGATACCCGTTGTGCCGGAGAGCTTGTTCAGCGGGTCGGAGGCTCCCTGCTTACGCAGATGGTGGACCAGCAGAATGGAGATGCCCAGCTCATCCGCCAGCTTCTTCAGCTCCCGCACGTCCTGGTAGTCCGTGGCGTAGGAGACATCCGGGGTGGTGCTGCGGATGACCTGGAACGTGTCTACGGCAACGAGGACCGTGTCGGGGTGAGCTCTTACGAACTCTCTCACCTGGTCGCAGAGACCATCGGTCAATGTACGAGCCTCGGTGGAGAAGAACATGTTGGCGGGAGCTTCGTCAGTGAGACTGACCAGCCGGTGCTGTATCCTCCGCAGGGTGTCCTCCAGGCAGAGGTAGAGTGTAGTACCGCGCCGCACCTCCAACCCGAACACGCTCTCCCCCTTCGCCACCCGGACACACAGGTCCAGCACCAGCCAGGACTTGCCGATCTTCGGTGCTCCGCCCAGGATCGTCACGCCCTGGTGGAGCAGAGACTTCACACAGTACTGCGCCGGCGGCAGTCTCATGTCCGCCAGGGTTTCACCGTCGATGACGGTGAGATTTGTGTTTGCCATTTTAAAACCTCCTTAACAAATTTTTGCTCCTCACAAAAGTGGGAGCAATTTCTATATTGTTTCAGAAGGTGTTTTGTGGTAGGATTGGAAAGGGCAGGTGAGGAAAAATTGAGCGTGAAGTATCTGATCCACCGTCTCTCCGCCAGAGCGGTACTTGGGTACGCCAGGGAGGACGGAGACCACTTTTCATTTTGCCTGGACGAGAGCGCCACACGCCGCTGTGTCGTCTACGGGAATAACGAGCAGGAGGACAACGCCCTCTTTTACCAGACCATGTGTGTTCTGCACGGAGGGACGTTTCCCTCGGCGAGCGGTGAGCGCATCCGTGCGGAGCTTTCCGGCGTCATTTTCTATATGGACTTCGCCGGCATCTTCGACCGCGCCGACCCAGACAGGCAGAAAAAAGCGGAGTCGCTTTTCAGACCGGAGGGAGTCACGCTGGATTTTGGAACCGGCGAACACAGCTATGTCGCCTTTGAGCGTTCCGGCAGTATGAGCCGTCAGGGGCGGCTGTCCTTCATCCGGGCAGATCTTTGCGGCGAGGTCCGGCGGCGGATCATGCTGGGCATGACAGTGGGCCGGTGCCAGCTGTCCAAGCTCTACGCCTATAGCGGGCTGATGCTGTCCAGCGGGACGCGGATAGGCGGGATAGACATCGCCCGTCCCGGCAGGGTCGTGGTGGTGGAGAATGAGGAATTTGAAGTCAGCTCCAAGATCGTCACTGTTGAGGGCGAGACTGTCCGGGAAGGCGTCAGGAGATACCGCCGGGTGGAGTCGGAGTCCGCGCGGCCGCTCAAGGTCACACGATTTGACGGCGAGGGGCTGATCTCGCCGGAGTACGCCAAGCTCATCGACAGGAAAACCTGCGGACGCCATATCCACCACTCCTTCCAGGTCCGGCTCCCCTTCGTCAAGGGGATGCTCCATGAAGTGGATTTTAAGGACTTCCTTCACAGCGCCGGGTGCGGGCACGTCACGGACATTTGGGGCGTCCGTCACTCCATTGACGATGTGGACATCGTCCTCACCCGGAGCATGGTCAAGGGCCTGGGGTGGATGGAGGAAAACCATCTCAGTTGGAATGGTTACTGGGAGCGTTTCACGAAGTACGACCACGCCCTCTACATCACCAACACCGGCAAGCCAAAACCGGAAAAATACACGGAACTCAACTACCAGTTCCTGAACACGCTGTCTATGACGGAGGAGGAATTCAGACCGGCTGACTTGCCCTTGGGGTGGGATTACAGTCCCGGTATCGACGTGCGCCGGTGGATCACCAAGACTACGGAGCAGAGATACTATGACCTGTGCGCAAGTCCCGAATACAGGCTGTCCGTCTTCACGGAGGGTAACGACGTCCGGGCGAAGGCGCTTTGTAAGAACCCGCTGTTCATCAATGAGCCGGTGTTCACCGACCAACTGGACGCCATGGCCAAGCACACCCTGAAGCAGTACGCTCTGGGTCGGCTGCTGGTGGAGGGGGACAACCGCTTTCTCTCCGGCGACCTCTTGGAGTTTTTGACTTTCCTGATCGACCACGCCGAGGCGCTCCGCAACGCGGACAGCCGGCAGAGGACCTTTTACAGTGCCGCCATGAGCACGCACTTCAAGCCCAACTCCTTTTACGCGCCCGGAGCGGCGTATGAGACCGGGGACGCCTGCACTCTCCTGCGCAATCCCCACATCGCCCGGAACGAGGAGATCCGGCTGGAGCCTTACGGCAAGGCGGAGAATATGCGGAAATATTACCTCGGCCACCTGACGGACTTGGTGATGGTGGACGCCAGCATGCTGGCCGCGGAGCGGCTGGGCGGCGCAGATTACGACGGGGATATGGTCAAGACCATCGCGGACCCGGTCCTGAACCGGTGTGTGAAGCGAAACTACGAGCTTGGGCACATCGATAACTGGGACAACCTTCCGCTTCTCTTTATCCCGTCCGAGGAGCCGGTGATCCGTGACGCAAACGACTGGTATGACCGTTTTGTCACGGTGCGGGACACCTTTTCCTCACGGGTGGGGCAGATCTGCAACGCCGCTTTTGACAGGAGCGTCATTGCCTACGACGAGAACTCCACCGCCGAGGAACGGGAGCGGTACAGGCAGGAGACGGAGACGCTGGCCATCCTGGTGGGGCTGGAGATTGACGCGGCCAAGAGTGGCGTGAGGCCGGACTTGAACGAATACCTGAAGCATAAAACCGTGCGCCGAAGCGGATTTTTGAAGTACAGGACACTCTTGAAGAACGGAAGTGTTGAGCAAAGGCGGAAGATCATCGAGTCCACCGATTGGAGCGCCGTCAGCTCCAACGTGGAGAAGCTGCCGTACTACGCCTATATGCTCCGGGAGCATACGCCGAGGCTGAAGTCGAAGCCGGCGGAGGACAGCGAGCTTTTCACATTCGCGGCTGATCCAAACTGGAAGAACGAGCTTGACCCGAAGATTCTTACCGCTGTTGACGACCTCCTCCGGGACTACACCGCTTGTTTATCCCGTATCCGGGCCTGCAAAGCGCCCATCAGGAGCAGAAGACGGGAAAATGACATCCGCCGTATTCTCTATTCCCGCGGGCAGGAGGACAGGTTTGATGTGGACGAGATGTACGCCACGTTTTCGGCGCTGGAGCCGTTGAGGGTAACGGAGCTGCGCAGGGAACTGGCGGAGCGGAGCTGGCACCTAATGGGCCGCGAGGACAGGCTTGATTTCTTGTCAGAGCTTCTGCCGGAATTTGAGGAGTGGTTCGACCTGCTCACGGATTTCCGGGTGGGCGGATACCGGATCCTTGGTGACCTGATTTGTGACATTGACGACGAGAATACCGCCACGGAGCGGAAGCGGCTTCACCGAGAGGCGGATTCTCCGGCTTTTACCGCCATAGTGGACGCATACGAACGAAAGCCGTATTCACAAAGCTACCGTGAAGCCGTGGCGGAGGTGTGCCGGAAGGTGCTTACGAAGATCGTAAAGCCCCGGCTGGCTGTGCGGTATGTGGTGGCGTTAGGCAGGCGGAATCTGTTGTGGGACCTGTTGCCGGAGCAAATTGAGAAGGAAGCGCGGAGGTGGACGCCGGATGGTCAATGAAGTGGAGGAATTTCAGTGCTATACCGGCACGGTGGAGTACGCCGCCGCCGGCAAGAAGGACGTGGCGTGGATGCGCCGGTTCACCTTCGATATGCTGGAGCACTTCGAGGGCTTCGGGCGGGTATTGACGATCATCGCGCGGGGGACTATGTTCGGCGGCGAGACGCCCGACATAGACCGCGCACGCCGCGCGCTTCTGGCCTGGTGCAGTATCCCGGACAACAAAAAAGCCAGCCCCCGTGAGGGCTGGCAATTCAGATGTTGTTTTCCAGAGTATGCTACAGAGTTCCCGGAGCTGGTGAACATCAAGGGCAGAGGATGGCTTTACCGGCACGTCCACAGCGTGATCTCTTTCGTCCAGGCGAATCCCAAGGTTACCTCTGCCCATGCGCAGAAGCATTGTGAGACGTTGGCAAGCTCCTTTGACGCCGCTTGGCGCAACAAGGTTGTCCAGCTCCAGGTCCCCATCTTCTCCTCCGCAGATAACGCGTGGCTCCTGAGCCTGGACGGTGTCTTGGCAGACGCATTGGAGCTGGGACCGCTGCGGGACACAGAGATTTCTTTCACCAACGAGCAGCTGTCTCGAATCGCCTCCGCCACCCCTCCCGGCGTCCCTGTGGAAGCCGCCCAAACGCTCATCGCCTATTGCCTCGCCAACAAGCCCGCCGACTCCGACTGGGTCGTCCTCCCCGTCACCAATTTTGACGCCTGGTTCGGCACCACCAGCTTCAGCCGCAAATGGCTTCCGGCGTTGGACGGAAGGGTGATCCAACGGGATGCACAGAGCTTTGGGGTATGCAGGGTCAAAAAGGTCATAAAGCTTGCGGACAGTAATAATGACTCTGCAAGCAGCACCATCCGCGCCCGTCTGCTGTAAGTTCATTTTAATATGGAAGCCAGCCGGCGCGGTTGCGTCGGCTGACATATCACATCAACAAATGCCGTTCCCAATTCCCTGGGGCGGCGTAATTTTATGTGTTTCGTTCTCTATCGCCTCATTGTTCGGGCAGAAGCTTCAGTTTCCCCTGGCGCTCTTTTTACAGTATAGGTCGCAGAGTGGGTCACTCTGCGGCCATAGGTATCGCCTATAATCAGAAAAATTTTATCATACATTTTATTCAAATGCAATATTAAACTTTGTCTCGGCGTAAAATTTTTTCCGTTTTTTAACGGACGGGATCAAAGCGGGCGCGTTTTTACGGGAAAGGGGCCCTTATTTATAATGTATTCGCCGTCAAGCCCGCCGTCTGTGTGCCCCCCGCGGGCGCGGTATAATGAAAGCGCCACAAATTTTAACGGGGAGGTACTGTATATGGCAAGAAAAGGCGAAAATATCTACAAACGGAAGGACGGCCGCTGGGAGGCCCGGTATGTCAAGGGCCATGAGCTTTCAGGCAAGATCAAATACGGATTTTGCTATGGGAGGACCTATAAGGAGGCCAAGGAAAAGGCCGCGCGCCGCAAGGCGGCGATCATAAACAGCGCGCCCTTGCCGGCGGCGAACAATCGCCGCAGATTTGCTTTTTTCTGCGAGGAATGGATTCAGCTGGAAAAGGGGAAGGTGAAGGAGTCCACCTACGTAAAATACGACTCGGTCATGACAAAACACATCCTTCCAAAGCTGGGCGGCTGCTTCCCGCTGGGCATAAATACGATGCTTGTGGAGCAGTTCAAGCAGGAGCTTCTGGGCGAGGGGCTGTCGGCGAAGACCGTGCGCGACATCCTCACCGTTTTGCGCTCCGTTCTGAAATACACGGCAAAGCAGTTCCCCGGCGCGTTTCCGGCGGTGGAGATCAGCTATCCGAAGGAGCCGAAAAAGGAGGTCCGCGTACTCTCCCAAGAGGAACAGCGGCGCTTCGTCTCCTATCTTGAGACGGATATGGACGAGTGCAAGCTCGGTATCCTCCTTGCCCTGCTCACCGGGTTGCGAATCGGCGAGTTGTGCGCCCTGCGGTGGGAAAATATCTCCCTGCGGGAGAGAACGCTGAGAGTGAACGCCACAATGCAGAGGATACGGGACCTGGAGCGCTCCGGACAGGGAAAAACCAAGGTCGTTATCGGAAGTCCAAAGAGCGACACCTCCGTTCGGACGATCCCCCTCACCGACAGCGCGGCCAGGCTGTGCGGACAGTTTGATCCGCACCGTCCGGCCGCTTTTCTTTTGACCGGGACGGAGCGGTTCATGGAGCCGCGCCAGGTCCAGAAGCGGCTTGCCAAATACACGAAAGAGTGCGGGCTGGAGGGCGTTCATTTTCACACGATCCGCCACACCTTCGCTACCCGGTGCGTGGAGGCCGGCTTTGAGATCAAGAGCCTCAGCGAGATCTTGGGCCACGCCAATACCACGATCACGCTGGACCGCTACGTCCATTCCTCGCTGGAGCTTAAGCGGGAGAACATGGACAAGCTCGCGGTAGTCGGCCTGTAAAATGCGCCGTCAAGCTCCTTTGTCAAATGATGCGGAGTCCGCCGGATTTGAAAAAAACAGGGCGAAAAGGTGAGGAAAACGGATGTTTTTTCAACAAAATCGCAGAGTGACCCAATCTGCGACCGCGAGATATGGCGCGCAATCAATATTCCCACATAACCGGAGTAAAATCCTTTAGAAATATCTTTACAGGAGGAATAAGCGATGAGAGCAATGAGGGAAATAAAAACACACGGGGTTATGCGCAGATTTACAGCCCTCCTGCTGTGTCTGTGCATGATCGCCGCCATGATAAGCGACGCCGGCATTTCGAGGGCCAGTGCGGCTGGCGGTACAAGCGGCGGCGCCAATGGCGGCACCAGCGGCGTCACCCGCCAGGCCGACCCCAGCACCATGGATACATATAAAGAGATGCTGGACTTCTCGCAGAACACCCGGTATGCCGGGCGTCTGTGGTCGGATAAGACCGTGTTCGCTTTGGACTATCGGCAGTCCGAGGCCTCTGGACTCCGCGATCCAAACTGGGACGGGAAAAACCTGACGCTGAACAAGGCCGACGACGGCGTGGACCAGAAAATCACGCTCGACGAGGATTTCCTGCATGTATACAGTGTCCTCGGGTCCAGCCAGGCAATAAACGCGGCCGTGCCGGTCGACCTTATGCTGGCCCTTGATATCACGGCTTCCATGCTGAACAGCGGGTCGAATATGCCTTCGCAAAACCATGACACTACTGCCCGCACAACTTGGAAGGGGACTCTCGAAGGGACCGGCGCTAAAAACTCCAATATGGCGCTGTCGCTTGATGCCGCCAATGAATTGATTTCGCAGATCCGCGAAAGTATCCCGAACAGCCGGATCAGCATTGTCGTTTTCCACGGCAGCGGCTATCAGATGGTTCCGTTTGTAGACGGCGATGTGGCATTCACAGGGTATTCCGTGCGTTATGACGTTGCAGGAACTGATTCTGGCAATGGTTTAAAAGGCGAACACCCGCAGGCGATCCTGCACTATACCATTACCAATTCAAAGACAGCCAGCGTGCCGAACGGCGATTACGTCTATGATTCCATTTCCGGCGCGCATTACCGCTATCCAGAAGGCGAGGCTCCGGCAAACGACACGTGGAGCGGAAAAGACAATGCCGAAGATCAGGTTGAGCCGAAGGATAATAAAACGTTTAATCAGGAGCATTTCAAACTTGGTCTTAATAAAGAAGCAGGCGGCGTCGATGTTATAGCAGAAGATCAGAAGTATAAAGAGCAAGGAATAAGCAGCACTGATGATGGCTCTCCCACCCAGCTTGGCGGCGGCACCGGCCTGGAGGGCGGCATCTACACCGCTATGAGCGCTGTCGCCGCTATGAGAGGGGACACGACCTATACCATGCCGGACGGCACGAACGTCAGCCGTATTCCCGTGATCGTCATTCAGGGCGACGGCGCGACAAACCATGTGCTGATCAAGGAAGGGGACCCCGACGCGGAACGGGAACCGGGCGATGACTCCCATAGAAGTGACCCGGTTTATGATGGTGGTCCATACAATGCATATATGGATAGGACCAGCGGAAAAAATTCCGCCATCGAGACTCAGCTTAAAGTGAATGGCAGCAGCGATGAATGGTGGAGTATAAAGTCTCCGATTGCGACAGCGTGTACCTATGCGGACTCGACCTACGAAGCCGATTTCAACGCTGTGCTTCAGGCTGCGTATTGGAAGGCTGCGATCGCAAACGCATATGGAAAGAACTTGGACGATGTTTTCGTCTATACCGTCGGCCTTGGCGCAAAGACTTCCGTTCTGAACCCGGACGTTGGATTTGCGGGGACTGGCGATCTTGAGGGCTACACAGACAGGCGCGAGCTCTATAAAGCTTTTAACGCTTGGAGAGACAAAAGCGGAATGGAGCAATACCCAGACGATGACGACAAGGGGAATATTAAATATAACGAGAAAGACGACCACTTCCAAGGCGGAGAAAAACTGAATTTCTATATTGATCCCAATGGGGATTCCAGTACCTTCCATATAGAGGCACTGGCGTCTCAATGGGGGTATGACAAAAAAGGCAACGACCCCTATGGCCTGGAGCGTCCGGAAATGGTCTACAATTATGCGCGCCTCCCGGCAGAGGATGAAAATGGCGTCACAATGAAAGACCTTGAGCTGAACTACACAAGGCAATATTTCTTTGTTGAAAGTAATACTGAAAGTAGTGCGGAGACCGTGAGAGACACGTTGAGCGGCGCTTTTGCAGAAATCGTGAAGGACGTCTATCAGTCGGCTGTATTTGTCCCCGTGTCCGGCATGAACGACCTGGGCGTGGGCAACGCCGTCACCTTCATGGACCCCATGGGCAAGTACATGGAAGTGAAGGACATCAAGGGCGTGTCCCTGTTCGGGTGCTACTACGGCATCGTCAAGACCGCCGTGTACGATTATCAGTGGAACGACGCGTACATGAAGCATTACAAGGAGGGTACTGGTCACGGGAAGGATCCGCTGCCGCAGGGCTGGTATCGCGGCGACCCCTCGGAGAGTGGTATCTCCGGAGTTGAATATGCCGGTCAAGATAATGGTATCCCCAAGCTCCCCGAGAATTGCAATGACTCCCAAGCTGCTTGGAATGCCGGATGGGTCTTCCGCGTCGGTTATACTACCGCCGCCCAGTTCGTGCCCACGCTGAATACGATCAATAACCCCGATTCGGCCCTCACCAAGGAAAAGCAGACGGTATACACGTTCTACCGGCTTGACACTTTTGATGGCGAACCGCTGTCCGCCGGAGAGCGCGAAAAGCTCCACGTGAACCCCGTCTACCTCGCAAAAGACCAGAAAGAATCGGACTACATCGGGAACATTACATATGACCCGTCCGGCAACGGCAGCCACTTGGACCAAAAGGCCGGCGTCTACGCCCTGGCGGACCTGCGCATCTGGGTAGAGGACAGCGGCGATTACAGCGATTCCCTGGGCGACACCATAACCGACACCAACTACGACGAGGCCCTGTGGGTCAACGTCCCGGTGAACATGCTGCCCCTGCGGAAAATCACCATCAACGAGAACGCGGACGGCGGCTTTACCTACGAGACCAACATCCCCGCCAATCCCAGTACTGTCCAAGCCGGCTCCCCCGAATCGGCCAGCTTCCCCCTGCGCGTGTTCTACACCGTGGGCGTCAGCGACGAGGTGCTGGAGGCCTCCAACCGCATCAACATGGCCGGGGCCATCGACGCGGAATATATCCTGAAAAACAAGATCACCACGGCGGAGGCGGCAGCCGCCCGGGGCATCCCCCAGGGGAGCGTGGAGTTTTTCTCCAACTGGTATAACCCCCTGAACCGCTACGGCGACTATGCCACCACCAACACCGACTACACCTACGGCGACCCGGTGACCTCCTTCTCCCCGGCCAACGGCAACCGCTACTATTTGTTTGAAAAGGCTTTGCCGCTGTACAGCGCGGCGTATCAGTATAAGAGCGGGGCGTGGCAGAAGGTGACAATCGCCCAGAGCGCCGAGGATGGTACCCTCCCCGCTGACTTCGGCGGCAGGCTGCTTGATACGCTGGACAGCATAACCGGCGTGGATAGTATCAGTGAAAAACTGGGCGGCAAGTCCCCCCAAGAGGGCGACGTCGTTTTGGTAAAAACCGACCTCCTGACCGATGTGAATAAGAATGCTGAGGGTGGCGATCCTTTCTCCTCCGACGGCTATTACTTCCTTGCCATCGAGTACTATAATCTGGAGGCTGGCAACAAAGCCGAATTCGCCCAGTACGTCATCACCCGGAAGGGTAGTGAGTTCGGCTCGGCCTATGGGTCCGCCCATATCGCCAACGGCGATATGCTGGTGTGGCATGACATGAGCGGGACATATCCCGACTACCCGTATCTGTCCGCCACCGATACCGGGGATAAAAGCCGCGGCAAAGACTACATCGGCTGGCCCCTGGACGAAAACGGCTATTTCGTGGGCTGCGACAAGAACAGCGAAGACAAAAACCAGTGGGTGCCTAAAACGGCCAATTATGATGACGCAAAAGGCAAAGCGTCGGGGGACTATGCCGATGACTGGAATACCCAGCACAGCAATGTCCTGAACGCCGAGGGCGCCGAATGGGTTGTCTGCGCCAAGCCCGGCGGGCTGCGCGTCGGCGACCTGGCCCAGGCTGTCCAGGAGAAGACCGGCGATTATGTGAGCAATGACAATATTACAAACTATTACAGATATCAGCGCTACACGGAGGCGGAGTGGCAGAGCCTGACCTGGGGCTTCTACGCGAACAACGTGACCCGCACGGCCAACAACTATTACATGCCCACCATCAGCGCCGGCTCCACCAGCAGCGACGTGCGTGTGAACACCTATCTGGGCAACAACGGGCGTCTCTACGTCATGGATACCACCCTGCTGGTGACGAAGCTGGTGGAAGAGCCGAATTCGAGCGATCTGATCAATAACGGGGACGAGTTCGACTACCAGATCTTCATCAACGGCATCACCGGCCCGCAGAGCGCCGTGGTGGTCAAGTACAGCGGCGAGGATGGCGAAAACGGCAGCTGGCAGCGCCAGTTCCACTACATCGACCTGCAGCTGGATACCCAGCTGTTCCTCCAGACCCAGGACGGCCAGAAGGCCCTGGTGGATTCGGAGGGCTGCCGCCTGGTCGACCAGGGCGACGGCAACTATACTTACGCCGAGAAGTGCACGAGTTCCAGCGGGAAGAATCATGCAGCCGGCGAATCGTATGATCCTGACACAGATACTGTCAACGGCGCCAGCGGCCCGTACTATGTCTTCATCGGCAAGAACGAGACACAAGTGGACGGCGCGGCCGATACAGGCTTCCGCGTCTACCACAACCCGGAAGTGCACGGAGAAGATAGTGGCACGAATGTAGGCAGCGCAGATGTCACATATGAGGGAAGCTTCGGCGAGGTGGGCACGTTCTATGCCACCACCGTTGGGCTGGTGTCCCTGAGCAAGTATGCAGGTACATGGCAGGCCGAAGGGAGCGCTCCTGATCCGGTCAACGACCCGGCATTTAAAATGGATAAGTACAAGGGGAATTTTGACAAGACCCTCAGCCGATTCGCGCTGATGACCATCGACCCGAACGTCCAAAACGAGACCAGCGCCCTGTCCTTCGACACGCCCTACCTCACCGCCAGCGCCTACTGGACGAAGACGGTGTACTTCGGCTACAAGGCGGACGGAAACACGAAGCTGACGGGGACGGACATCTACGATCAGATCATCCCCTTGGCTGACCGCCCGGATCTGTTCACCAGTACCATGTTCGGTGAGGGAAAAACGACCGACAACGAGAATTTCGCGCAATATACCGGCGAGTTCACGCTGAAGAACGGCTACGGGCTGCTGTTCAGCGGCATCCCCTCCAACTCCGTGTACCGCGTCACGGAAAAGCTCACCAAGGAGCAGATGGAGAAGGGCTATACCCTCAAGGAGGTCAGCCACAACCAGCAGGTGGGCTCCGTCAGCACCTACCGCCCCGGCGTACAGTCGATCCCGGTGTATTATCACGAGGGGACGACCTACGGGGATATTTACCCGTCAGGGGCAGAGTATATGCCGGATACATATAGAAATAACATTACCCAGTACGGCCTGACCTGGGCGCTGAATCAGGATGGAACCGAGAATAATAAGGACTATCTCCACTATGAGCCCTTCTTCAACACCAACGCCGTCGTCTGGGAGGCATACTCCACGGCGGACAAAACCGCCGGGGGCGACAACCACCACCAGCCGGCTGGAGTTCCGAAAGGGACATCCGTGTTCTGGCTCTGGGACAGCGGTACGAACCTGAACAAGGGCGGGTCGCATACCGTCCTGGACAATCCCAGCTGCAAACCGTTAGCACAAGGCGGCTGCGACGAGGAGATCGACAACGTTCAGGTGCGCCACTACTTCTTCAAGGACGGCGCGCTCCGTGACGCGCATTATTATGGCGAGGGCTCCGGCTACCTCAGAGATTTCGCCCGCTTCGTCACCAGCCCCACCGTCCACTTCGCCGTGGAGAATGAGCCCCAACAGAAGAATCAGAACCCGGCGACAAATAAGTTCAACAGCAGCGTCGCTTACACCGGCGTCTACTCCGTCTACGGCAACACCGGCACCTACGAGGAGTCCGCCAACTTCGTCAACACCATCAAAAGGGATAAGACCGAGACGCAGATCAACGGCGAGGACGTGACGCCGGATCTCCCCGAGCATCCCAACACCTACCCCGGCGTGCTGGAGGGCGACGAGATCACCTATAAGATCGACTGGACCAACGACTCCAGCGCCGATGCCCGAATCGTCATCATCGACCAGCTGGACGAGGGCGTGGACTATGTCAGCGCAACCGACGGAGCCCGGTACTTTAAGGACAGGGATGAAGCCAACAAGTACCTTGCCGAGATCTACGACGATCCCAAAAAGCCCGTCACCGTGGACAGCGGCCACGTGGTGATCTGGGACTTGGGTGTGAAGGGCAAGGACGCCAGCGGCTCCGTGGAGCTCACCGTGAAGGTCAACGGCAAGGCCGAGAAGTGGTGGGATTACGACGGCGACGGCGTCGCCGACAAGCCCGAGGAGCCTGACGACGACTACATGGTGCGCAACCGCGCCACCGTCCGCGTCGCCGACAACGCCTACACCACCAACACCACCCGGAACCCCGTGGGCGAGCCCGAGAAGAAAGAGACGGAGATCGAGCGCGGGAATACCGAAAATACTAAGCTGGAAGCCAAGCCCGGCGAGTCTCTGACCGAGCCGCGCAAGGGCGACCCCGAGACCGAGGACGGCCCCCTGGTCTACGCCGGCGATACCATCACCTACGAGATCACCTGGCGCAATTACCAGAACGAGTCCGCCGCCGTCACCGTCAAGGATCTGCTGGATCCCAACGTGGAGTTCGTCAGCGCCAGCTTCAACCCGGCGGATACCAAGTGGAATGACGCGGAGAAGTCCGGGGCTCCGTCGCATGAAGCCTCCGATTACAAGGGCGCATCGAGCACGGAGCTTTCGGGAACGAACGAAAGCGAAAACAAAGTAACCGTCGGTAGTGATTCTCTGCCCGTCATCAAGTATGACCCGGACACCCGCACCGTCACCTGGAACCTGGGCGAGCAGACCGCTATGACCAACGGCAAGGTCACCGTCAAGGTGAAGGTCCTGCCCAGCGCCGCCGTCCCCGGCCAGGTGGAAAATACCGCCCGCGTCAAGGTCGGCAGCGGCCCCTGGCAGGACACCCATACCCTGGTGAACCCCACCCCCGAGGTGGATAAGGACGAGACGGCGATCAACGGCGGGGAAGTGGAGCCCCAGAGCTCCGACGGCGACAGGACTCTCTATCCCGAGGTCGAGGTCGGCGATACCGTCTCCTATGAGATCGACTGGAAAGCCAAGGAGGAGCGGGAGCTCAACTCCATCGTGGTCACGGATCCCCTGGACCCCGGCGTGGACTTCGTCAGCGCCAGCTATACCTTTACCACCGGCGGGGAAGATGTCACTGTGACCCTAAACGATCCCACGAAGACCGCCACCTCCACGCAGACGGTTACGGGTGCGGAGCACGCTAATCAGCCCATGGTCACGATCAAGTACGACGCCGCTACCCACACCGTCACCTGGACGCTCTACGGCGACGCCGTGGTGCCCGAGGGCCATGTGGAGCTGACCGTCCGGGTCACCTCCCGCGCCGTCGAGGACAAGGAGAGCAAGAACCTTTCCGCTCCCGGTGACATGGGCGATGCCGAAGATTGGGAATACCGCGACGGCAACGGCCTGGAGCCCGAGGGCCAGCTGGTCCAGAACCGCGGCGCGGTGAAGTTCAACAACGACGCCTTCCTGACCACCGATCTGGTGGAGAACCCCCTGACTCCGGACAAGACGGAGGTCAGTCCCGGCAGCGGCCAGCTGGTGGGCGTGGGCGATCAGATAGATTATTCCATAAGCTACCAAAACTACACCGGCGAGCAGGCGGACGTGATCGTCCGCGACCCGCTGGATGTGGGCGTGGACTTCCTCAGCGCCCAGCTGGGAGGCGCCACCGTCACGAAGGCCCAGGCTGCGGCCAACTGGGATAAGCTCACCGCAGAGCAGCAGAAGTACATTCAGGACCCCAAGGATCCGAGCTTTGATAATAATCCCGTAGAGATCTCCCAGGGCGTCTACTATGACGCGGAGTCCCACATGGTGGTCTGGGTCATCGAGAATGTGAGCGCTCAGGGCGCCGGTAAGGTGCTGCTCAGCGTCACGGTCAACGAGGACGCCGCCGTCAGGTGGGAGTACACCACTCCCGAAGGCTCCAGCAACGGCCAGGCCACCGCCGACAATCGCGGCGGCAGTGTGAAGAAAGACGGTGACGGGGAACTCCTTGATCACAACGTCTATGACCGCGCCACCGTCCAGGTGGGCAACGAGCCCGAGATCTTCACCAGAACGGTGGAGAACCACATCCCCGACAAGCAGCCGGGCGAGAAATATGAGGAGAACGCCAGTAAGGTGCGGGACACCGCCCACGTGGGCGAGGAGGTGCCCTTCAACATCACCTGGCACAACGACAAGGAGAACGCCCAGGTAGTCGTCACCGACAAGCTGCAGAAGGGCGCGGAGTTCGTCAGCGCCAGCTTCGGCGGCGTCACCCTCGAGGCCGGAACCGTTGGGAACCGCGCCGTCGGAGGCCGGAAGGTCAAGGTGGACGGGCAGGAGGTGGACGAGATCGTCATCGAGTACGATCCCGCCACCCGCACCGTCAAGTGGACGCTGTCCGGCCAGCCCGTGGGCGACGGTCAGGCCAACGTGACCCTGAAGATCACCGAGGACGTGCTGGAGGCCGGAGGCGAGCTTCTGAACGAGGCCGTCGTCAACGGCAGCCATACCCCCCAGGTGCGCCTCCACGCCGGTATGCCCACCAAGACCGAGACGGGGATAGAGCACAAGGGCAGTTCGGTCATTGTCCAGCAGCCCGAAGGGGCCGTGGATTGGACCGGGCCCACGGTCTTCGTGGACGACATCATCACCTATAAGATCGCGTGGGAGAACTACAAGGACGAGGAGGCCCTGGTCACCGTCTTCGACAAGCTGGAGCCCAACCTGGAGTTCGTCAGCGCGGAGTTCGTGCAGGGTGATTTGACGTCAGGCGCGCCTAGCGCGACGCTGACCTCTGCCTGGGAAAACGGCAAGGCCCCGTCCGGCCAGAGCAGTCAGAAAGTAGATATTGGCACTTCCGAAGCGCCGAATAACGTCCCCGTGATCACCTACGACGCCGCGACCCGCACCGTCACCTGGAACCTGGGCAAGCAGAACGCGGGCGCCAAGGGCGAGGTCGTCATCCGCGTCAAGGTCATGAGCGGCGCCTCCGACGCCGGCAGGGTCTGGAACAAGGCGTATGTCAAGATCAACGGCGACAGCGCCCAGGAGACCCCCGAGATCGAGAACCCCACCCCCAAGACCGAGAAGAAGGAGACGACCCCCGGCGACGGCGCGCGCGTCGATGTGGGCGACGACATCTCCTACCAGGTGTCCTGGGATGCCGGAAAGGTCACCGGGGACGAGGACGAGACGCTGAAGTCCCTCAAGGTCACAGACCCGCTGGACCCCGGCGTGGACTTTGTCAGCGCCAGCTATACCTTCACCACCAGCGGGAGGAACGTCACCGTGACGCTGACCGATCCCACGGCCACCGCCGTCTCTGAGCAAAAGGTCGAGGTGGAGGGCGTAGGTAACAAGCCCATGGTCAAGATTGAATACGATTCCACTACCCACACCGTCGTCTGGACGTTCTACGGCGATGCCGCCGTGCGCGTGGGCCACGTGGATCTGACCGTCAAGGTCACCGCCCGCGCCCTGCCGCCCGACGGGACGTTTGGCAGCCATAACGGCGCCGATAAGGATCTCCCCGGCAGCGGATCCGGCGACTGGGATTACCGCGAGGATGACGGGATCGAGACGGGCAGCGGCCAGCTGGTGCAGAACCGCGCGATCGTCACCTTCCCCTCCGGCGATATGGTGACTGAGCTGCAGAAGAACCCCCTGACGCCCGACAAGACCGAGGTCACTCCCGGCGACCGGGAGCTGGTGGGCGTGGGCGATCCCATCCAATACAAGATCTTCTATCAGAACTACACCGAGGTGACGGCGCGGGTGATCGTCCGCGACCCGTTGGATCCCGGCGTGGACTTCGTCAGCGCGACCCTGGCCGGGAAGACCTATGACCTGGCGGCAGCCAAGGCGGCCTATGAGGCCGTGGGCTCGGAGATCTGGGAGAAGCTCCTGAACAATGATCACACAGATGACGCGGAGCTTGAGATCGGGAACGGCGTGTACTACGACGCCACGTCCCACATGGTGATCTGGATCGTCAACGATGTTCCCACGCTCCAGACCGGCGAGGTCGTGCTCAACGTCAAGGTCAACCGGGACGCCAAGAAGACCTGGAACTATAAGGTTGACGAACATTCCGGCACGGGAGACGCTGATAAGGACTACCAGGTCCTCAACAGGGCCGGCGTCCAGGTGGGCAACGGACCCGAGATCTTCACCAGCACCGTGGAGAACCCCGTGCCCGACAAGGACGAGACGAAGATCAACGGCGAGACACCGGATCCCGAGATGAAGCCCAAGGAGGGCACCGACGACACCGAGGTGGGTCCCACCGTGAAGGTCGGCGACCAGATCACGTATGAGATCGGCTTCCGAAATGACCGCGACGTGCCCGTGGACATCGTCATCCGCGACGAGCTGGATCCCGGCGTGGAGTTCGTATCGGCGTCCTACGGCGGCGTCACGGCGGAGAACACCAGCGACAAGCTGACCGCCAGATCCGAGAAGGTGACTCCGCTGGACGGCGAGCCCTACTGGCCCGTGACCGTCAGCTACGACCGGGATTCCCGCACCGTCACCTGGACGCTGAAGAACGTGGCGCCCGGCGCGTACAAGGTGACGCTGGTGGTCGAGGTCACCTCCAAGGCCGTCAAGGCCGGCGTGGTGGATAACCAGGCGGAGGTGCGCGTCGGCAACAGGAGCGTCAAGACCGACATCGTGGAGAACCCCACGCCCAAGACCGAGAAGACCGAGACGCGTCCCGGCCAGGGCATGATTGTGAGGCCCGGCGACGAGGTGGAGTACGCCATCTCCTGGCGGAACCACCAGCCGGATAGAGCCAAGGTCGTGATCACCGACTGCCTGGATCCCGGCGTGGACTTCAGGAGCGCGTGGCTTGTGGATGACAACGGGAGGTCCCTGACCATCGACTTTGAGGGACCCGGCAAGCCGACAGAAGCGAAGACCGCCACCGACACCCTGACCATCGGCGGCCAGCGGATCCCTGTCACGGTGACATACGAACCCGGCGCGCATACCATCACATGGACGCTGGGCACTGACGAGAACGGCGCCGACGGCGTGCCCGCCGGTTACGAGGGCACGGTCCGTTTCACTGTGGAGGTCAACGAAAAAGCCTTCGACAAGTATGAGTATAACGACAAGGCCGAGCCCAAAAAGGGCGAGGGCGAGGACGACCAGATCCTCAACCAGGGCAGCGTCAAGGTGGGCAACGATGTCACGTACACGGAGATCGTGGATAACCCCCTGAAGCCCAAGAAGAAGGAGACGGCCATCGACGACGTGGAGGTCCAGGTCGGCGAGACCGGCCCGAAGGTGAAGGTGGGCGACATCATCACCTACACCATCAGCTGGATGAACGACGCCCGCGAGGGCGACGACCCGATCCCCGCCGACGTGATCGTGACGGATCAGCTGGGCACGGGCCTGGAGTTCGTGGATGCCGGGTTCGTGGTGTTCGACGCCGAGGGCAAGCTGACCTATCCCACCGGCAAGCCCGACGGGTACGGGGATTGCACCGTGTCCGCCAGCGGGCGGACCGTCACCTGGACGCTCCCTGACCGGGCGGCAAACGCCACCGGCATGGTGTGGATCCGCGCCCGCGTCACCTCCGACGCGGTGAACGAGGTCACCAATACCGGCTCCGTCACCGACGGATCGAACACCTGGACCCTCCCGGAGATCAAAAACCCGGTGGACTCCGGCCTCATCATCGAGAAGGTGGTGGAGAACGGCGACGCCGGGGACAGGACGAAGCGGTGGCACTTCACCGTTGCCCTCACCGCCCCGGCGGAGGAGGACATCCCGTGGGGCTCCATCACCTGGAAGCTCGTGGGCGGCGACAGCGACCCCGAGGTGTTCATCGACGCCGTGGAGGGCACCATCAGCTTCACGTTGAGACACGGCGAGTACCTGAGCCTCGGCGGGCTCCCCGTAGGCACGCGCTATGAGGTCGTGGAGGAGGAGGCCAACATCGCCCCCTACACCACCCGCGTGGACGAGGAGCACGACCCGGCTGTGGGCGCGACGAAGGACGGAGCGCAGACCTGGGTCAGGTTCGTCAATGTGCGGAGCAACACGCCGCCTCCTCCCCCTCCGGGGTCCGAGACGGTGGAGCTCACCGTTGACAAGACCGTCGCCGGCGAGAAGGGCGACACGGAGAGACTTTGGCACTTCACCGTCACCCTGGATAGGCCCCTGACCGGCTGGTACGGCGACATGTACTTTACAAACGGCGCGGCGGACTTCACGTTGAAGCACGGCCAGTCCGCCACGGCCACGGGCCTGCCCGAGGGCGTCCAATACACCGTGACGGAGGCCGAGGCCAACGCCGACGGCTACGTCACCAATTCCCAGGGCGCTTCCGGGACGCTCAGCGGCTCCAACTACGCCCACTTCATCAACAAGCTGGGCGACGAGGAGCGCGACCACGAGCTGGTGGTGGAAAAGACCGTCACTGGCGCGCTGGGAGACCGCAATCGGGAGTGGACCTTCGGCGTGGAGCTCAGCGACAGGACGTTGAACGGCTGGTACGGGAACCTCTTTTTCGTTAACGGCGTGAGCCAGTTCACACTGAAGCACGGAGAGAGCCGCTATGCCACGGGCCTGCCCGAGGGCGTGACCTACAGGGTCCTGGAGAAGGAGGCCAATCAGGACGGCTACACCACAAGATCCACCGGCGCCTCCGGCACGATCATCGAGGGCAGCGTCAAGGCGAGCTTCGAAAACAGCAAGCGCGACGACTCGCCCCAGACCGGCGACATCACCCACCAGAGGTTCTGGATCGGGTTGATAATCGTCTCCGCGGTGGGATTTGCGGTCACGCTGCTGATTCCCAGCGATAAAATGGCCTTCCTGAGCCTCAAGGGAAAGCACAATAAGCGCAAATAATACTAATCCCTGATTAAAAACGCCAACCGAGCGGCGAGGATTTTTTGCGTCAGGCGAGGAAGACGGCGCAGAGAATACTGTATGTATTGTCAAGCCGTATGACAAAGCATGGCGCAAAAAAGACCGTCGCGAATTGGCGTTTTTGATTAGGGGTTAGTATAAGACTCGGCGGCAGACAGTATAAGCTGTCTGCCGCCTTGACCGTGGCGGGGCCCTGCCCGGGCCCGCCAGAGGAGGGCGACACTATGAAAATGAAAAAGCCGCGGGTCGCGCGGACGGTGCTGCTGGTGTGCTTCGCCGCCGTTTTCGTCACGTCCTCGGCACTGTATATCTCGGGCCGTGTCCGGGAGAAGCGTGAGGCCCAGGCCTTCGAGGACCTGCGGAGCCTGATCATCTGGAGCTCCCCCTCCGGGCGGCCCGCCCCCGGTGTCCAGCAGGAGGCCCCCACCGACCAGGAGACGGGGGAGTATCTGAGCCCCTACCGGGACATCTACGCCCTGAACCAGGACTTTTTCGGCTGGGTGAAGATCGAGGGCACGGCTATCGACTACCCCGTGATGCACACGCCCGGCGAGCCGGAGCACTACCTGCATACGGCCTTCGACGGCTCCTACTCGGTGGGCGGCGTCCCGTTCCTGGACGGGGAGTGTTATGAGGACTGCGGGAATTACATCGTTTACGGCCACCACATGCAAAACGGCACCATGTTTCAAGCGCTCACGAACTACCAAAGCCGGGATTTCTGGGAGGAGCACCCCACGGTGATTTTCGACACCATGAGCGGCCCCGGCGAGTACCAGATCGTCGCCGCTTTCTACGCCAGGCTCTACGGCGAGAGCGAGGAGAACGTCTTTCGGTACTATAATTACACCGTCCTCGATACCCCGGAGCTCTTCGAGGAGTACATGGCGGGCGTTCGGCGCTCCGCCCTCTACTCCACCGGCGTGACCGCCGCGTACGGCGATCAGCTGCTCACCCTGACCACCTGCAGTTACCACACCTCGGACGGCAGATTTGTAATCGTGGCCAAAAAAATCTCCTGACTGCCGGCGATGACCGCTTGGAGGGGCTCCTTATCGCTCCCCGCATCTTTTGCGCCCCACACAAATCTGGGAAGATACCTTTGGCAACACACAATACCACAGAGAGGCGTAAAAGTCGAGAAGAACCTGACTGTCAAAAGGGAGAATTCTTTACGGTTGCTGGTTTGGCGTTATCATTCGATAAATGGAGCGGGGGAGCGGCCAGCGGATACGATATTGACAAAGTCCGGCGTTTTGAGTATACTTTGCTTTGGAGATTGATTTTTGAATCGCGTATTCTGTACATCCGAGGCGAAAATAGCCTCTTTCGGGTACAGATAAGGGCTTGTACTTGGAAATCTGAACGATGACAAATGTCCTCGATTAGCTGTGCAGCCACACACCCCGCGCACAAAACTTGCCAACGTGCGAGAGCGTTCGGTTCGCATCCGAGAGGTCGAGGGTTCGAGTCCCTTCAGGTCCACCAAAACAATATTACACAAAACCGTACTTCTACGTCGGAGGCTTTGCCGTGACGGTGTGGTTTGTGTAACGAACAGAAAAGCCAGAGGTTATTTGCCTCTGGCTCTTCTTTTTGCTCCGCAACGTGTTTGCGGAGCTTTTTTTGTTCCATTTTGAATGCAATAAGCAGAAAATACGCCCGTTATCTTAAAATTCTTTTGGCATTATATCCAAAGTTTTAGGAATTAAAACGCGCAATATTCGTCGTACTGCATAAATCTGTCTCAGATGATACATTTTTCGGCTCTAAATGTGCTTTTTTGGCCCCTTTGAAAAAATACCCGAAATCGTTATAGGCGGTAGGTACGCAAACACAAATTCAAAGGAGGTCTTGAACAATGGCCGAGCCGAATATTGTACTGAACGCCGAGCGGGCGCACCAGTTCGCAATGGCCATACTTGACGACATTGACAAGTATATTCAAGACCACCAGGAAGAGTTCAATGCGTTCCTCCTTCAGGAAGCCGAGGAAATGAAAGGAGGGATGAACGTCATGTTAAAGGCTTCTTAAAAATCACCATTCATTTTAGGAGGAAAAACCATGAGCTATGAAGCACTGCCGGAGTCTTTGAAAAATTACCCGCATTGGTGTGTTTGGAAACGCGATGCTGAACACGGCAAAATCCCATTCGATCCACGCACCGGCAGACCCGCGAGGTCCAATGACGTCAACACGTTTTGTGACTTTGCAACGGCTAACAACGCCCTCAGCAACAATCAGTATGCAGGCCTGGGTATTGGTCTCTTTGGTGACGTCAGCGTCATTGATATTGACCATTGCATGAACGAGGGGCACTGCTCCGAGGAGGCGACGGACATTATCAACACGATGGATAGTTACGCAGAAGTCAGCCCAAGCGGCACAGGAATCCATATCGTGTTTACGACCAGGGAGTTTGAGTATGACAAGACCCGATATTACATCAATAACCACAAGAAAGGCTTAGAGGTCTATATTTCAGGCGTTACAAACAAGTTCATCACTATCACCGGCAACAGGTTCAATGACAATCCGATTACTGACTGTACCGACAAACTTCCCGTAATTCTTGAATGTTACATGAGGCGTAACAGTGACGCGGTTACATTGCGTTGGGAGGATACGGGCCGGATGGAGGTTTCAAAGAAAAAGGACTACTTAACAATCGGCCTTGAAAAAGACGAGAAGCTCAAGCGCCTTTGGTACGGCGAAAGACCTAAGGGGAATGAGAGCGAGGACGATGCCGCGTTCATGGCTAAGCTCCTTTACTGGACGAACAATGATTCCGAAGAAGCCATCAAGGCATTTCTGAGCAGTCCCTATGCCGGTCAAAAAGATGAAAAGCACAAGAAAAAGCTCGAACGCAAGGACTATCTTCCAAATCTTGCTGTTGCCATGAGGGCAGGCAAAACCGCGGCAGAAGAAGATGAAGTCTGGCAGAAGAGCCGCAGTAAAACACAGAGCACAGCAATACCCAAGCAGTTGGAAATCATATCGGCGGAAGACTTACAGGCAAAGTCGTTTCCGCCTACAAGGCATCTTGTGTATGGTTTACTGCCCGAGGGAATGACCATTATCGCCTCTGCCCCTAAAGTTGGAAAGAGCTGGTTTGTCTTACAAATGGGTCTGAAGATTGCGGCTGGAGAACCGTTTTTAGACCGTGCGACCTCACAGGCCGGCGTTCTGTATCTCTCTTTTGAGGACAGACTTGCAAGATTGCAGGCGCGTATGAACTCGCTCCTTGGCAAGGTTCCCCCGCCAGAATGGTTCTACTTTTCAACAAACATAGTAAGGCTCGATGAAGGGCTTCTGTCCTTGATTTCTGAGCAGATAGCCCGTCACCCGGAAATCAAGCTGATAATCATTGATACTTTTCAATTTATACGAGGCAAGATTTTACCCGGAGAAAAATGGTATGAATATGACTACCGTGAAGCAAGCCAGATAAAGGAGTTCATCGACAAGAACAGCCTGAGCGCCGTCCTCGTTCACCATACGTCCAAATCAAAGGACAAACGAGATCCGTTTAACGACATTGGAGGGACAAACGGCATAACAGGAGCAATGGACACCATGCTTGTGTTAACGAAAGGCGACCGCAACTCGAAGGACGCAACGCTGTCTGCGACAGGGAGGGACATTGAAGAAGCCAAATTGATTCTCAAGCATGATGCCAACGGACAATGGTTGCTTAGAGGAGACGCAAAAGTTCTGGCTGAACGGGAAAAGCTGCTTGAATATCGTTCAAGTCCTATTGTCAAGACAATCAAATCCCTTTTGGAAGAGTCCAAAACCCAGCATTGGGCCGGAACGGCTACGGCTCTTCTGGATGAAGGTTCCTCCAGATTCAACATTTACCTGGCTCCCACCTCTCGAGCACTTTCAGAGGAGCTAAAAAAGTTCAAGAGCTTACTGATGGACGAAGACGGGATTGAATACACCGTCCGTAAAAACGGTAATGCCGGACAAATACATCATTTCCAAGGACGTCTGAAATACATAAACGACCCGCCAACAAACCATTGAAGTCATTGCTATCATTGCAATCATTGGCAGCCAATAAAACCAATGGTGCCAATGGTTGCAATAGGCAATAACGAATAAATGAAAGGAGAAAAATGATTATGGATGATGATTTTGACATCTTCCGGGAAACGGAGCCTAATGCAATCGAACGCATTGGATACTCCAAAAACGAAATTGTTGAGGTGTTAGAGACGGCACCAAAACTGCCGGAGGAAATTCAGGAGATTCTGCAAGCTGCATATTCCCTGCTTGATTTCGTGCAGGCATACCTTTTTGAAAACTGAATATTTAACTCTCAAGGCCATTGAAGCACGTTTCAATGGCCTTATCTATATCTTTTAGGAATTGATTGAGACTGACATTTTAGAAAGTTAAAGTGTGAAGATGATATCACAACAGCCCCCCGAATTTACATAAACTTTATAAGAAGATAACGTCACAACAGCCCCGAACTCTCTATCGCGCAGGCATACCTTCTCGAACACTGAATATTCAATTTTCAAGGCCATTTAAAAACTTTTTAATGGACTTATCAATATTTTTTGGAATTGTTTGATGCTGATATTTTAGAAGATTAAAGCAGGAAGATAACGTCAGTACAGCCCACCTGATTTTACATATTTGACCATTGAGAAGCCGCGTCAGGCCCGTGGGGGCGCAGATGGGTATGTAACCGGGGCAAGACGTTCAAATGCCATACAACGTAAGCTCATGGGTCTCACAGGGTCATTCGTTTCCTGCCACGCCCAGAAGGATTTGTACAGCTTCCCGAAGCTCGGGCTTCGAGCGATACGCCTCTATGATACGGCGCTCCTGCCCTGTCAGCTCCTCCCCGCTCAGATGAACGTCAAGAAGCTCGCTTGGGGACACGGAGAGGGCGTAACAGAGCTTCACAAGAATATCCGCATCCGGCCTGTTGATGCCCTGTTCCCAATTTGACACACGGCTGACGCTGGCGCCGACACGTTCCGCCAGCTCTCTCTGACTGAGCCCTCTCTCGGCCCTGCATTTGCGTATCCGCGCTCCAAGTTCGTACTTCAACGCACTATCCCTCCGTTCTCTCGCAATTTTACCCGAAAAATCCTGAAAAGTAAACAATAAAATCAAGAATTTCTGAAATAAACTCTTGATTTTACAGATTTACCGTGATATGATAAACTAAATTTCAGAATATCTGGATTGAGGGTGATTCAAGGGAAATGAAAGTATATGAGAAGGTCCGGATATACATAGAAAAGCAGGGGTTGAAGCAAGTGACCGTTGCCCAGCGGGCGGGAATGTCAAACGTCACCTTCAACGCGATTCTGAATGGTAAACGGACTTTGTATGCAGACGATTTGAGGGCTATCTGCCTTGCGTTGAACGTCAGTCCCGAGTTGTTTATCGAGTTTCCCGGCGGGCACAGCGAGGCAGACGGACAGGCGGAGAAAGGGGATGAGAAAATGAGTGCAGAGAGTGCGGCAAAAGCCGTTGCGCTCATGGGCGCGTATCTTGAAAAACAGCTTGCATCGGAGCCAAAGAAGCTCTGGGAAAACACCTTCATCTGTCACCAGCTCGATAAAAGAGCCGGTGGCGGCACCTTTACCGTTGCCGAGCACCTGCGTGGGATGGTCTACTCCATGCTCTCGGCCGGTATTGTCTGGGAGCGCGTGAAGGACCACATCGACGAGGCAACGGGACAAATGACCAAGGTAGACGAGGCGTTCCACGATTTTGACCCCGACGCTCTCCTTCAGGATGACCCGGAACGGCTTCGGGACGAAGTAAAGCGGTTGGGTTGTGCAAGCCAGTACACCATGAAGCAGATGACGGCGTTGGTGAAGGTCAATATTCCAAAGCTCCTGAGCTGGCAGAAGCAGTACGGGAGCATCGACGGATTTTATCGGGAGGCCGAAACCCTGACGGCTCTTGTCAAAAGACTGTCTGACCCGTCAAGCCCACAAAAGCTCTCGCAGATGGGCGAGGCTTTGACGGCGGAGTATCTGAAAAATGTGGGTTACGATCTGGCCAAGCCGGACAGGCACCTCCGGCGGATTTTGGGCAGTGAAATCCTCGGCTGTTCTCAAAGCAAGGTCGTTCCGATCTATGAGACATTTGACGTTGTGGCGTCGATTGCGGACAAGCTCCATTGGCCCGCCGCCAAGGTCGATTATATTCTCTGGTCATACTGTGCCACAGGGTATGGAGAGATATGCACGGCGGACAAGCCGAAATGTGATTGTTGTGTCATTAAAGATTTTTGTAAGAGATAAGGAGAGAAATCAATGAGCGAATTAACAAGGGACGAGCAAGAGAATGTTGTAAGACAGGCTCTGGAGCTCGAGATTTCCATGCAAAACGGTCAAAAGCAATTATCAGACCTGGAAGATGAAGAATGGGAAGATTATGACGATATTCCCCAAAAGCCTGTCAGAAAAATCGCAAAGCAGAATCCCGTCACACCCGATTACTCAACCCTGCCCAAATTTGAGTATACCTTTCAGACCTTCCTTGAGGATAACAGAAGAGAAAAGCCAAACATATTATCCATGATTTTTTCCGTGCACCCATTTAAGCGCGGTTTGAGCATTGCCGGTATATGTGTTGCGTTTTCACTGGTGTTTTCCTCATTCTCTTTCGTATCGCCCGTCTTGATGGCTCTTGTGTCGCTTGGGTGGACAATTGGCTCCTTCATGATTGCCGCCACGGTCGCGTATTGGGCTTATAAGCGGTCCGAGTATTCCAAAAAAGAGAAAATGCTCTCCGAAAGCTTCATGCATTCGCCTGGATACTTGAACGCCAAGGCTCAGGCGGACGAAGCGGCGCGTTTGAAGCAGGAGGAAGTAAACAGAGAGCTCCAGCAACAGCAAGCCCGCTATGATGAAGAATATAAATTAGCAAAAGAACAGTATGACACGGTTATTCTTCCTCAATACGAAAAAGAGCGTTCCGAGTGGGAAGAACAGCACAAGCAAAAAAAGCAGGCTGTATCAAATCGTCTGGCGGAGGATAAGGAAGCGCAATCCAAGCTTTATGAAACGACAAAGATTATTCCCGCTCAATACAGAAGCATGGACGCTCTTTCGTATATTCATCAAGTCATGTCAACATCTGATTACAATTTGCGGGAAGCAATCGAAATGTATGAAAAAGAGCTGTCGAGGCGGCAGGAAGCGGAGAGAATCGAGCAAATGCACCGGGCAAATGCTCTTGCGGATGAACAGAACTACCGCCTGATGGAACAAAACCGCCACATGATGGAGCAAAATGATTTGCTTGCCGAACAGAATGATTTAGAGGAAAAAGCGCAGAGGCATCAGGAGAGGGCTGATTTCGTGAAAGCGGTCCAAAGGCATAACACGAATAAGTATCTAAAACAATCATTGGAGAAGAAAAAATAGTATTCTGCGCCGTTAATCAAAAGAAGTATTTATCCGATGGGCAATTATATACGGACAAGCGCGGAAAAATAGAATCGCAGTAGCCGCGGACAAATCGCCAATTTTGCCCGCGGCTGTTGTGTTATACCCATATAAAATCAAACATCTCTTACTGTTTATATCTTTTGACCCCTGTTTTTCTCCGAAAAAGTTTAAAAATATGCCAGAAGAATATAAACGAAACAGTTGACTTCTTTTCGTTTATCCATTATAATAAATGTTGAACAACTTAATTGGCAAATTGCTATCGAGGCGTTCACAAAAGGATATGACACCGCTGTATAGATTGATTGACAAAAACGGGATGGAATACCGTTCCGATACCAAGGGGCAATTCGGAGGACACCGAGAACTGAAGATATACGGCCGTCTTGACTGTCCCTCCGCTCTCCGGGCAATCGCAAAAGGGCAGTACATAAATCATCGGGCGTTCTTCGCCGACGAGGAAACGGCCCTTGCGGCAGGTTACAGGCCCTGCGGCGTATGTATGAAAGAGCATTATAAACTTTGGAAGGAGGACAGGCTTTTGGACCACGCATTAAAAATCACTCTCGACCTCAATGAAAAATCTGTCTGCACAGTTAGAACGGCGGGCGGAGAGGAGAAGTCTCTCCTGACCGCAAGGCTCGCGAATACTCCTATCGCCGATGAAATCAAAAACGGTCTTGAGAACTGCAAGGCAAAAATCACAGGGGACTACTGCGCCCTTATCCTGACCTCCTACGGCGGGCAGTGGGGCTATACGCTGGTGTGGGACTATGTTCGGGATAAACTCGTTCATTTGACCCGCACCCCTTTTGCCGTTGACTGTGCCATTGACGGCTCGACAGCGGCGGTCATGTACCTTGTCCAATATTGGGGCCACCCGGCGGATTTGTGGTACAGCGTCGCGCCGTTGGAGCTGATGGACGCCGGTTTTGAGCCGGACACGGTATCGCTTGATATGCCTGTTGACGGCTCTGTGACGGGTTCGGGTGACTGCGAAATCAGCACAGAAAAGGGCAGGCTGATTTTCCGGGTAGGCGCAGGGAAAAAGGAGATACAGTTAAAACACGACAAGTGAGGTGTCGGTTATGATATACGGCTACGCAAGATGTTCAACCAACGAGAAACAGCAGGATGTCAACCGCCAGGTGCGGGAGCTTAAGCGCCAGGGCGCAACAGACGAGACGATTTATAAGGAGTATGAGAGCGGGACGAAAGCAGATCGCGCGGAACTCAATAAATTGCTCAAGGTCGTCGTTCCCGGCGATACCATTCTGGCAACCGAGGTCAGCAGGATAACAAGGAGTACAAAACAGCTCTGTGAAATCATCGAATTTGCCAAGGAGAAGCACATCAAACTTGTTTTGGGCAGCTTCGTAGTGGATTGCAGTAAAGAGCTTGACCCCATGACGGAGGGAATGCTGAAAATGATGGGCGTTTTCAGTGAGCTTGAGCGGAATATCATCAGCCAGCGGGTCAGGAGCGGCATGGACAACGCGAAGGCCAAGGGAAAGGTCATCGGAAGGCCGCCGGTCACGGCGGACGATATTCCCGCCATCTTCTACCGGCACTATCCCAAGTATCAAAAAGGAGAAATCAACAAAAAGGAGTTTTCCCGCCTCTGTAACCTCTCCTATCCAACGATTTATAAGTATCTGCGTCTTGTTGAGGAGGCATCTTGAAAGGAAAAATGAGAAAAGACGATTGCCTCCTTGAACCATGATGTTGGTTCGTGTATAATGAGAACATCATCGGGATGAAATGGCATATTACAGTGTTCTATACGCTTTATAGAGAGATTTGAAATGGGGTATGATATTATGAACGCTGTTATCTACGCACGATACAGCTCAAGCGCCCAAAGGGAGGCAAGCATAGAAGAGCAGATAAAAGTGTGTTCTGATTATGCCAGGCGGGAAGGATATACAGTCGTTGATAAGTATTGCGACAGCGCAATGACAGGCAGAAACGATAAGCGTCCTGCTCTTCAAAAGCTGTTGAGAGATTGCACAAGTGATAAATTTGGCGTCGTCATAGTCTACTCCATTGACCGCTTTGGACGCAATCTAAATCAGACATTGAACAATATGAGCATAATCGAGAGCAACGGTAAAAGCATGAGGTCAGCAACAGAGTATTTTACCGATGATGCTTCCGGCAGATTCTTCCGAAACCTGATGATGGCATATTCTCAGTATTACAGTGACGAGCTTGCAATAAAGATAAAACGTGGTATGGACTATAATGGGGAACAGTGCCTCAGTACAGGCGGCAAAACCGCTCTTGGTTACAAAGTTGGCCCGGACAAGCATTTTGAAATCGACCCGGAAACTGCACCGATTGTCCGAATGATTTTTGAAATGTACGCCGGAGGCAAAACAGTCAAGGAGATAACGGACTGTCTCAATTCTCTCGGATACAAAAGCTCGAAGGGCGCAGAATTCAATAAAAATTCGCTCCATACTATGCTCAGAAACAAGCGATATATCGGCATATATACTTACAAGGGAAAGGAGTACCCCGGAGGAATACCCCGTATCATATCTGACGAGCTGTTTGAAAAGGTGTCCGAGAAAATGGCAAAGAACAAAGTGGCGCCTGCCCGGTCAAGGGCAAAAGTGGAGTATCTACTGACTACAAAACTTTTTTGCGGTCATTGTAAAGAGATGATGACCGGCTCATCCGCCAAGGGTATGCATGGAACGGTCTATTATTACTACGTTTGCAAAGGCAGGACCGCCAAGACCTGCAACAAAAAGAACGTAAAAAAGAGCTATATAGAAGATTTGGTCATCAACGAGTGCCGGAAACTCCTGACAGCCGCAAACATACGGCGTATAGCCGAAGAGGTCTCCGCGATCTGTGAAGCAGAGCGAGACACCTCAAATCTGCGGTATTTGCAGAAATCTCTTGCAGATAATCAACGGAAACACGACAATGCGTTGAATGCAGTTTTGGAAACCGACAATCCGACTATCCGCGAGGGCCTCTACAAAAAGATTGAGCAGCTGGAAGCACAACAGCAGGAGCTTGAAGCGGCGATAGCGCAGGAAACCGCGCCTTTCCCGTCCCTGACCGCTCCAAAAATCAGGTTCTTTTTGACCTCCCTCAAAAGCGGCAACATCAATGATATAAAATACCGCAAACTGCTGATAAACATATTTGTCAACAAAATATTTCTTTATGATGACCGCGTGACGATTACCTTCAACTCCGGCGATGATACCGTCACCATCAACGACAGATTACTTACAGAGCTGGAAGAAAACGACGCCAAGGTGAAGAGTTTGTTTATAGATTTTGATGGTCCACCAACAAAGAAAGACCGCCGTTGGGCGGTCTTTCTTTGTTGGTGGACCTACGTCCTTTGCCGGGGGCAAAGGGCGCCCCGGCGCGCAGCGCCGGGGTTTATTGAATTGGAAGAGGAACCCTGACGGTTCCTCTTCCCAACTCTTCCCTCCGAAAGACTCAACTGGCGCGCGATCCTTATCCGAAGGTCGGCAGGATGGCCTCCACCTCGGTCCGCTCCGGCATGGAGCGGATCGCGCCCTTTTTGGTGGTGACGAGGTACGCGGCGGCGTTGGCAAAGCGGAGCATGGCGGTGAGGTCGGCGTCCGAAAGGCGCGCCAGGCCGTGGTCCAGAACGTAGTTCAGAACACAGGCGCAGAAGGTATCGCCGGCGCCGGTCGTCTCGATGGTCCCGCCCAAATGGACGCCGGGGACGTAGACATGGCGGCCCTGATAGTAGGCGTGGCTGCCATTGGGGCCGGCGGTGACGTTCAGCAGGCGGATGTGCGGGTGCTTTTCCGTCAGCATGGCGGCGCCGGTGTCAAAATCGGCCGCTCCCGTCATGAAGCTGAGCTCGTCGTCGGCGATCTTAACCACGTCCGCCTGAGAGAGGCCCCAGTCGATCTGCGCTCTGGCCTCCTGCAGGCTTGCCCACAGGGGCGGCCGGAGATTGGGGTCGAAGGAGATGAGGGCCCCCGCGGCCCTGGCGGCGGATACCGCCTTTTTTGTGGCCTCCCGGACCCCCTCGTGGGTCATGGAGAGGGTGCCGAAATGGAAGACCCGGGCGTCCTCAATGAGCCGCACAGGCAGCTCGTCGGCTCGGAGAGCCATGTCCGCGCCGGGGTTGCGGTAGAAGGAAAAGTCCCGGTCCCCGCCGGGGAGAGTCTTGACGAAGGCCAGGGTGGTGCGGGTCTCCCGGTCTGTCAGAAGGCCCCGCGTGTCAATGCCCGCGCTCTCCACGGTGGCGCGCAGGGAACGGCCGAACATGTCGTCCCCCACCTTACCGATGAAGGCGGTGCGCTTTCCCAGCTTTTGCAGCATGGCCAGCACGTTGCAGGGCGCCCCACCGGGGTTGGCCTCAAAGAGGAGATTGCCCTGAGAGCTCAGGCCGTTCTCCGTCATGTCCATCAAAAGCTCGCCCAGGGCCGTCACGTCAAAATCCTTGCTCATGTCCACACCTCAATCAAAAATAAGGTCATATTTTTCCACGTCCATGATGACGCTCCCCATGGACTCAAAGCTGATGGCATCGGCGGTGACGTCGGTGTAGATCACGGCGGTGGCCGCCTGCTCGCCGTCGTTGACGAAGAGCTCCATGCTGTATTTGTCCAGCACCAGGCGGAGCTTGATCTCGCCGCCCTGGGGCCGGACCAGAAAATCCCGGACGTTCACGATGTCGTGGGGGAAGCCGCAGCGCGTCCGGTCGATGCGGATGGTGTTGCATTCGGGCTTAAAGCGCACGGTGGTCATGTGCTCGCCGTCCCCGGCCACGTTGATCTTGAACCAGCTGTAACCGTTCTGGGAAGCAGGACGGACGGAGACGGTCATATCCACGGTCCGCCCGCGGACGTTCTGAAGGGTCGTCATGCCGTTGAGGAGCACGTTCCGGTAGAGGATCTGGTAGCTCCTGGCCGTCTCCAGCTCCCGGACCGGGGTCTGGATGAGACGCCCGTCACGGATCGAGAGCTCCCGGGGCAGGGTCATCTGACCGAAGCACCGGACGTTCCGGGGCTGACAGCCGACGGTCTCCCAGTTCTGCATCCAGGCGATCATCACCCGCCGTCCGTCAGAGGTCAAAAGCGTCTGAGGGGCATAGAAGTCCAGGCCGTAGTCGATGGCCTGGACGCTCTCCCGGTCCAGGTGACACCGTCCGCTGTCGTACTCGCCGATGAGGCAAAGCGAGCCGTGGCCGGCGTGGAATTCCAGCCCGATGGCGGTCATCTCCTCGGGACTGGTGAGGAGGACATGCCGGCCGTCAAGCTCAAAGAAGTCAGGGCACTCCCACATCCGCCCAAATTGATTGTGGCAGGCCGCCAGGACGCCCTTGAACGTCCAGCTTTTGAAGTCGGCGCTCTCATAGAGCAGAACGGAGCCGCTCCCGTCCGCGGGGCGGTTCCCCACCACCGCGTAATAGGTGTCCCCCTCCCGCCAGAGCTTGGGATCCCGGAAGTCAAAGGGGCTCCCCCCCTCGGGCAGGTCGGCGGCCGTGATGACCGGGTTCCCGCCAAACTTCTGGTAATCCACGCCGTCGCCCACGGCCACGCACTGGGTCTGCCGGTCCCGCAGCTCGCCGTTCTCCTCACGGACCTGCTTGACGCCGGTGTACAGGAGAAGCTGGCGCCCGTCGGGCATCTCCACGGCGCTGCCGGAGAAGCAGCCGTTCCTGTCGTATTCCGTGTCCGGGGCCAGGGCCACCGGGAGGCGCTCCCAGTGCAGGAAGTCCCTGGTCTTGACGTGGCCCCAGTGCATGGGGCCCCACTTCGTCTCATAGGGGTGGTACTGATAGAAAAGGTGGTACTCCCCTTTGTACAGAGAGAACCCGTTGGGGTCGTTCATCCAGCCTATGGTGGGCGTCAGATGAAAGGCCGGCCGGCTCGAATCCTTGAGAAAAGGGCCGTAATGGTCCTCAAAATCTCTGGCTTTTTTGAGTTTGTCACTGATCATCGGTATTCTCCTCCCGGCTCTCTTCGCCCCGGATCCGTTCCAGATCCTCCGGGCGCATATGGAGCCTGAAAACCCGCTCCGTGGTGAAGCTGACGACGGTGAAGACCGCCCCAGGCATGACAAGGGCCATAAAGGGCGCCAGCAGCGCCAGGGCAAGGCCGCCCAGGAGGGGCAAAAGCACCCCCAGCGCCTTTATGGGGTGGATGGCCATGAGCTGGAGGGCGAATTTGAGCACCTCCTTGACGGAGCCGCTGAACCGGGCCGCGTAAGCCGCCACGTAGACCGCCCAGGTGAGTCCCACCAGCCACAGCACCAGCACGATATAGTATAAGCCCCCCAGGGCGCCGCCGCTTGCACGGATGCCCCGAAGGATGAAAACGTCCGCGGTCAACAGGGCCAGCACGATAAAGACCACCGGCCACAGCAGTGTGGAACGCCGGAAATTCTCTTTGAAGGCCCCCCAGAAGGCGCGCCACAGACCGGAGTCCTTTTTGCGCACGGCGTGGTAGGCCGCGGCGTAGAGGGCGGTGGTGGAGGCGCCGATGGTGACGACAGGCAGGGAGAAGACGATCCAGAGGACGCTCAGACAGATGCAGTCCCCGATGGCGGTCAGCGCCCCCATCAGGGGGCTGTCATATCCAAAGATCCCTTTCATGTCCTGCTCCCGGCCTTTCGTCTAAAAATGGAGGGATGAAAAATGAAAAAGCGTTGGGTTGGCAAGCGAAAACGCTTACGGTCTTGTGTACTCCCGAAGGGAGGTGAAGAGGACGGAGTTGTTCTCCGCGAAGAGCTTGACGGTCTTGCCGCTGACGCCGTAGAGCCGGACGGTCAGGGCCGCGACGCCGTCAATGTAGAAGATGCCCACGGAGCCCTCCTGGATGTAGGTAAAGGTATAGGTCTTCCCGGCCTCCAGGGGCGCGGCCGTCTCGGTGATGGTGGTGCTCCCCTGATTGAACTGGAGCTTGAGAAGCCCGTCCGACGGGGAGATCGTGACGAATTTATACTTTTCGGCCCTGCCGTTGTAATCAAAGCAGAGGCCAAAGGAGCCCGTTCCCTCAAAGGTGAACTCGCCGGTGAGCTTGAAGCTCTCGTAGGCCGTGAAGGCATCCGTATAGCCGTAGGCCGCGCCCGCGGTCACATAGGCGTGGGTGCCTCCCTCGCAGGGAAGCTCCCGTCGGACGGTGAAGCTGTCCTCCACGGTGTCCACCGGATCAAGGTAGAGCGTACCGTCCGGGTTTTGCAGGACCTCCTGGACGGCCACGTTGCCGGCCCAGGCGGCCACGTCCGTGGTGGAGGAGGGGGACTCGGACCGGCGGGCCCAGCCCACCATGTAGCATTTGTCGCCGTCCTCCACATGCTTGGCCGCGTAGAAGAGCTTACCGTCCAGACGCACGGGGTCCCCGTAGGGGCCGTAGGGGGTGTCGGAGGAGGCGTACCAGAGGGTGTCGTCCTGGGCGGAGTAGGTGATGTAGTATTTGTCGCCCATTTTGAAGGTGTCGCTGCACTCAAGGTTCCAGAAGTCACCGTTTTTGGACTCGTCGTTGGTGAAGATCACGCCGTCATAGTGGACGTTCTCCAAATCCGGGCTCAGCGTGTACTTCAGGATCTTCGCCACGCCGCCCTGGGAGGCGGTGACGGTGAGGATGATATTGCCGGTATCCGGGTCCACGTAGCCCTGAGGGTCCCGGAAGTCCTGCTTCTGGCCCAGATCGGCGGGCGGGGTGATCTCCCAGCCCTCCAGCTTTTCAAAGGAATAGGGCGTATCCCCCACGGCCACCATGATCTTCTCGGCGTATTCCAAAACCGCGCCGTTGCCGTGTCCAGTATAGAAGAAAATATAGCGGCCGTCAACCTTTACAACGGAGCCGGTGCCGATCCAGCTGTCCTGTCCGCCGTCCTGGTTGGCCTCCAGCACCGCATCGTCCACCTCGGTGTAGGTGACGAAGTCCGTGGTGGTGGCAAGGTAGGCCGAGTGGTTATAGGAGTCGCCCGCCTCCTTGAGGTAGTAGATGTAATAGGTGCCGTCCTCATAATACGGCATAGTGTCACCCACGAAGGGCTGGCTGGTGCCGTCGAGGGCCGGCTTGAAGAAGGCGCTGTATGCATAGGCCTCCTCCTGGCTGCCGGCGGTACGCAGGGAGGAGAAGTCCTTGTCGCCTCCGGGGTTCGAGGGGGCGTCCTGGGTGTCCCGGTCCCAGCCGGCGTAGAGGGTCATGTCGCCCTGGACCTTGTCCTTCGCCGGGTCGAAGCTTTCGGTGAGCCCCGCGTCCTTGAACCAGCCGATGAAGTTGTAGCCCTCTTTCGCAGGTTCCGCGGGGGCCGTCAGCTTCTTTCCGGATCTGACGGTCTGGGACTCGATGGCCGTCCCGGCGGATGCGGCGTCGAAGCTCACGGCGTACTCCGCGTTGGAGCAGGCGGCGAGGGAGAGCGTCAGGATCGCGCAGAGCGCCGCGCAAAGAAATCTTTTCATGGTATCCTCCGTCTTGAATTTACACCGACAGAGGGGATGGGATCGCTCTCATCCCCTCTGTGAGGCCGGCTTACATCACGCTTCTCTGATAGATGGTGATGTCTGAGATCTCGATGGTGACCTCGCCCATGGCAGCAAGGTCCGCGGAGCCGAACTGGAACAGCATCTCAAAGTCCATATCCATGATGAGCGTGTCGGTGGTCTCGAAGGTAAAGGTCTGCTCCTCGGTGGTGAAGTCTATCCCCTCGGAGAGCCTGGGATCCCAGCCGCCCATGGGGTTGAGGAAGAAGCCGCAGGACACGGGCTTTGTGGCCTTGCCGGTGACGGTGACGGTGAAGTAGCTGTCAGCGGGCAGGGTGAGCTTGTTGCCGCCGTGACCGACGATGAGCTTGTTATGGAAGTCGGTGTTGCCGCCCTGGTCGATGCGGTAGTAGAGCTTGCCGCCCTCGGTCCAGAGGGTGCCCACGCCCAGCTCATTATCCTCGTCGGTGCCGTTGAAGGTGGTCCAGATGTAGTTGGGGTCCGCCGCGGAATGGGCGGAGGTGGCGCTCATGCTGAAGCTGTCGATGGTCTTGTTGGTCTTCTTGTCGCCCTCCAGCTTGCCGAACTCCACGCTCTTGACGGTGATGGTGTTGGCGGTGACGTCGGCGGCGGGGTTGCCGATCTGCATCCGGATGACGGGGTCATCCACGCCCTTTTCGGCGGTGAACACGTTCTCGATGGTCTTCTCCTCGCCGGCCTTCAGCTCAAGGCCGTTGAAGTTGGCCCGGGCCTGGTCGGCCAGAGCGGCGCTCTCGACAAGGAGCTCGCCGGCCTGGTCGTTTTCGGAAACCAGCGTGACCTTGTAATAATACTTGGTTCCGGCCTCCACGGTGACGCCCTCCAGGGCCATGTCGGCCTTGATGCTCCAGACACCGCCGCCCTCGGTGGGGTAATTGGCGATGGTGAAGACGTTCCCGGCCACGGAGGCGTTGGCGCCGTCACCGGCGCTGATGGCGAGAGCCGTGGCGCTGGGGGCGGAGTAGTCATTGGTGTAGACGGGGACCTGGGTATCGGTGCCGGTGACCTCGTAAAGCTCGATCTTGTCGATGGTAACGGTGAAGTCGGCGGGGGTGGTATTGGCGGGGTTATCGGGGTTGGGCGTGATCTTGCCCAGGTTCAGTATGAGCTCCGCGGTGCCCTCGGCGGTAACGGTGAAGTTGAGCTCAATGGGGGTGACGGAGGTGCCGATCTTCTGGTTGTAGGTATCTCCGAAGAGGACCCAGCCCTCCTCCGCCTCGTTGCGGGCGAACATGTGGGCGTAAGTCTCCTTGGTGGACTTTGCCCAGATCTTGAGCTTGTAGTCGGCGGGCTTGACAGCCACGCCAGCCTTTTTCAGCTGGATGTCGCCGTCGCCGGCGCCGGGATCGGTGATGTCGAAGACGAAGGCGCCCTCTTTCGCCTCGCCGGCGGCCTGGACGCCGTCCGCGATGCTGGCGGCCCAGCCGTGGGTGTCGGGGGTGTAGTCGGCAAAGTCGATGTTCATGAACTCCACCGCATCGCCGGTCTTGCGGGTGACGGTCAGAGTGGCGTAGGCCTCGGCGGTCTTGCCGCCCTTGTCGGTGACGGAGTACGTCAGCTCATAGGAGCCGGCGCTTTCCGGGGTGGTCTTGCCATTGGAGAAGGTGAGCTCGGGGAGGCTTTTTACGGTGATCATGCCCGTCAGGTCCCCGTCCTCGGCATCCGAGGCGGTGACGCCGGCCAGGGCGTCAAACTGGCTGCCGGCCTCCACGGCCTGGTCGGCCACGCCGGAGATCTTGGGGGCGGTGTTCTCGCCGCCGTCGCCGTCGCCGCCGCAGGCGGCCAGACTCAGGACCATCACAAGGCCCAGGAGCAAAGCCATGATTTTACTGCACTTTTTCATAGAGCACTCTCCTTACTTGGTGGCGACATATCTGTCGTAGGCGGCCTGGTAGACGCCCTTGATCTCGTCCAGATGCGTCCGGCCGGTCAGATCCTTCTGGAAGGCGGCCCAGTCGCTGTCGGAGACGCCGCCGTTCATCAGCCACTTGATGAGGTTGGTGCGGATGTAGTCGTTCAGGGCGGACTCATAATTGGTCAGGGTGTTGAGCTCGTCAAGGGTGAACTGGAGGTTGGGGGTGGGGGTCACGCCAGCGGGGATGTAGGGGGTGACATAGGCGTCCAGGCGCTCCAGGCGCAGCTTGGCGCGGGGCTCCATGTTGACCACGTGCTCCCAGGCGTAGTCGGAGAGGTAGATGATGCCGAGAGGCGCGTTTTGAAGGCGAAGGTCGTCGGCGCTCATGCCCTCGGGGATCTCCTTCTGGACCAGCATACCGTTGGCGTCCAGCTCCTCCTCATAGACGATGCCGATGGGGCCGTAGTTGATCTGCGCGGAGACCATGGGATCGTAGTAGCGGTCAAAGTAGGTGCACAGGACCTCCACGTTGGGGGTGTCGGCGAAGATGATGACCTCGCCGGTGCTGATCTCGGGGTTATTGGAGACGCAGGCGGTCTGGGACTTGCCGTCAGGGCCGATGAGCGGGGCGCAGACGATGTAGTTCTCGGGGTGGGAAACGACCGTCTCGCTCTCCCACCAGTAGAAGAAGCCGTAGCTCTCATTGGCCCTGCCCTGGGCCAGGAAGTTGTCCTGGGCGATCTCCAGGGAGACCTTGTCGATGAGGTTCTTGTTGACCCAGTCGGCGATGAAGTTGGTGGCCTCCTTGAAGCGGTCGTCCTGAACGGTGTAGGTGATCTTGCCGTCCACCACGACCCGGTGCTCCAGGTTGTCGTTGAGACCGAACATACCGTAGAGGTCGCACTGGTTGCCCTGCCAGTTGTTGTAGACGAAGATCATGGGGCGCTCGTCGTCGGCCTTGCCGTTGCCGTTCATGTCGTTGTCGCGGAAGTAGGTCATCAGGGCCTCGGCCTGGGCGGCGGTGAGGGAGATGCCGTCTTTAAGGTCGGCCTCGGTGACGCCGGAGACGGCGCCGGCCTTGATGGCCGCGGCGGCCCAGTTCTTATTGAGGAAGAGGATGTTGGGGCTCTGGAGAAGGCCCATCTCCTCCACCCGGGGCAGGGAGTAGATCTTGCCGTCCTCGGAGGTTAACTGCGCCTTGATGTCGGGGCGCTCGTCCAGGATCTTCTTGAAGTTGGGCATGTACTCAAGGTAGTCGCTGATGGGCAGGAGCATATGGCGCTGGGCGTACTTGATGATCTCGCCGGCGGTCATGCCCGCGTGGTAGATGGCGTCGGGGCGCTCGTCGGCGTTGCCGAAGATCAGGTTCTTCTGCTGGCCGTAGACGGACTCGGACACGTTCTGCCAGTCCACATAGACATTGGTGCTCTCAAAAAGATCCTGCATGATCTTCATGTCGTTGTAGTCCTTGGCGGAGGCGTTCTTGGAGGAGTAGACGTTGAAGGAGATCTCCTGGGCGCCCTTCTCATTGAGGATGGGGGCCGAGGTGTCCTCCCACTGATAACCGTAGTCGGACTTGAGGGCGTCGATCCCGGAGTCCGCGCGGTCGTCCTTCTTGCCGTCGCCGCAGGACGCCAGGGTCAGGACCATGGCGGCCAGAAGCAGGATGGTGATGATTTTTTTCATGTTGTGATAACCTCCTAAAGTTATGTTAGCCCTTCAAAGAGCCGATCATGACGCCCTGGCTGAAGTACTTCTGGACGAAGGGGTAGAGGCACAGCACCGGGACGCTGGAGACGATGACGGATACGTATTTGAGCTGGTTGGCCAGGCGGAACTGCTCCACGATGGTCTCGCCGGAGCCGCCGGTGGTGTTCTCGGAGGCGATGAGGATCTCCTTGAGGACCAGCTGGAGGGGATATTTTGTCTCGTCCTGGAGGAAGATCATGGCGTTGAAGTAGCTGTTCCACTGGCCGATGGCGTAGTAGAGGGCCATGACGGCGAGGATGGCTTTACTGAGGGGCAGCACCAGGGAGGTGAAGACCCTGTACTCCCCCGCTCCGTCGATCTTGGCCGCCTCGATGAGCCCGTCGGGGATGGAGGACTCAAAGAACGTCTTGGTCATGAAGAGGTTCCACACCGAGAGGATGGAGGGGAGGATCACGGCCCACATGGAGCCCACGAGTCCCAAAGAGCTCATGACGTTATAGAACGGGATGAGGCCGCCGCCGAAGAACATGGGGATGATGAAGTAGATCATCCAGAACTTCTTGCCGGGGAGAGTCTTGCGGCTCAGCGCCCAGCCGGCGGGGACGGTGACGAGCAGGGCCAGCACCACGGTGATGGCGGTGTAGATGATGGTGTTCAGATACCCCGTCCAGATGTCCGTGCGCTGCAAAATCATCTTGAAGCCGTCCAGGGTGAGCTGCATCGGGTAGAGGATGACCTTGCCGGCCAGCACCGCGTCCGGGTCGGAGATGGAGGCGATGACGATGAAGTAGAGAGGATAGAGGACGATGAGGGCCATGAGCCCCAGGAAGATGGTGTTGATGGCGTAGAAGACCTTGTCGCCCGTGCCGAGCCGGATGGGCCCGCGTTTTTTCGTTTCTTGTTTGACTGACATCGCTTTCTCCTCCTTTACCACAGGGAATTCTCAGAGAACTTCTTGGACGTGGTGTTGGCGATGATGAGCAGGACCACGTTGATGATGGAGTTAAAGAGGCCGATGGCGGTGGCGTAGCCCTGGTTGGGCACGCCGGTGAGGCCCTGCTTGTAGACGTAGGTGGCGATGATCTCGCTGACCTCCAGGTTGCCGTCGGTCATCATCAGGAGGACCTTCTCGTAGCCCACGCCCATAAGGCCGCCGATGGACATGATGAGCATGACGGAGATCATCGGCATGATGGCCGGCAGGTCCACGTGGATCACCCGCTGGAACCGGGAGGCGCCGTCCAGGATGGCCGCCTCATGCTGACCGGGGTCCACATTGGAGAGGGCCGCGATGTAGATGATGGCGCTCCAGCCGAAGTCCTGCCAGTTGGAGGACAGGATGTACATGGGCCGGAAGGCCTTGCTCTCCAGGAAGTAGGAGTACCGTTCCCCGCCAAGGCTGGCGGCGATGTTGTTCACCAGGCCATAGCGGCCGAAGAACAGGGTCAGCATACCGACCAGGACCACCAGAGAGATGAAGTGGGGCCCGTTGAAAATGGTCTGGAGGACCTTGCCGGCCTTTTTGCTCTTCATGGCGTTGAGCATCAGGGCGATGATGATGGGCAGCGGGAAGCCGATGACGAAGCCGATGATGCACAGCAGGAAGGTGTTCTTCATCAGGGGCCAGAACTGCACGTCGGTGAAGAAGCGCTTGAAGTGCTCAAAGCCGATCCAGTGGGTGTAGGGGCCGATGATCTGGTCGCCGGGCATGAAGTCCTGGAAGGCAATGAGCACGCCGTAGATGGGCAGGTAGTTGAAGAGGAAGACCACCAGAACGGCGGGGAAGATCATGATGAGGAAGGGGTGGTTATCCCGGAGCCTTCTCCACATCCTGCGGGACTTCGCCCCGCGGCTCGTGGGATCCAGCGCCAGCGCCTCGGCGGAGGGGCCGTCTTTTACTTTTCGCATATCTTGTTCTCCTTTCAGCTTTTTTGTCACGCTCGCCGATCAAAGAAGATTCTTGCCGGTGTTCACATCAAAGATGTGCATGAGCTCGGGCTTGAAGGAGAACCGAACGGTCTTGCCGATGGAGTGGGCCTCCAGGTCGATGCCCACGGTGGGGATGATGGCGACCACGTCCGCCCCGTCCACGTTCATGTGGAGGTGGAGCTCGGAGCCCATCATCTCGCTGACCTCGATCTTCCCGGTAAAGCCGCCCTCGTCCAGGGTCATATGTACGGGACGGATGCCCAGCACCACGGGGCAGGACTTCTGGCCCTTGGCCTTCAGGGCCTTCTGCTGGCCCTCGGAGAGGACCACCTTCTTGCCCATGACCTCCACGGCGTACTGGCCGTTCTCCTCCACAAGCCGGCTCCCTTCAAAGAAGTTCATCTGAGGCGTGCCGATGAAGCCGGCGACGAACAGGTTCACCGGGTGGTTGAACACCTCCTGGGGCGTTCCGATCTGCTGGATGAAGCCGTCCTTCATGATGACGATCCGGTCGCCCAGGGTCATGGCCTCGGTCTGGTCGTGGGTGACGTAAATGAAGGTGGTGTTGATCTTCTGGCGGAGCTTGATGATCTCGGCCCGCATCTGATTGCGGAGCTTGGCGTCCAGGTTGGAAAGAGGCTCATCCATCAGGAGCACCTGGGGCTGCCGGACGATGGCGCGGCCGATGGCCACGCGCTGGCGCTGGCCGCCGGACAGGGCCTTGGGCTTGCGGTCCAGATACTGGGTGATGTCCAGGATCTCCGCCGCCTCCCGGACCTTCTGGTCGATCTCCTCCTTCTTCATCTTCTTGAGCTTCAGGGAGAAGGCCATGTTCTCATAGACGGTCATGTGCGGATAGAGCGCGTAGGACTGGAACACCATGGCGATGTCCCGATCCTTGGGGGCCACATCGTTCACAAGCCGGTCGCCGATGTAGAGCTCGCCGGAGCTGATCTCCTCAAGCCCCGCGATCATCCGCAGGGTGGTGGACTTTCCGCAGCCGGAGGGTCCTACCAGAACGATGAACTCACGGTCGGCGATGTCCAGGGAGAACTTCTGAACGGCGACGACGCCCTCGTCGGTGATCTGAAGATTCGCCTTTTCCTTTCCCGGCTCCTCCGCCTGCTGCTTCTTCTTTTTCTTCTTGGGGCCGCTCTCGGTATTGGGGTATACCTTCTTGATGTCTTTCAGGGTCAGGCTTGCCATGGACTTCTTACCTCCTATTGGTTTTTTCGCGTTTTTTGGGGAATTTTTGTGGTAATGTAACTGGGTTAAGTTTACATCAATGTTACATTTTCTGTGGATATTGTAATCTAAAATTTACGAAATGTCAACAGAAGTTTTACTCAAATATCAAAAATGTAAACTTGGCCAAAAAATTAACTAAAATTTTGTGCAAACGTAACAATAACATTTTTGCAAGTTTACAAAATGCACATCTTGATTTTTCATTTGGACTATGATATAGTAAAATGGTGAAATAAAGAAATGAGGGGGGATATATCATGGCGCTCAGGCGCGTGACCATGCAGGACATTGCCGATTCCTGCGGGCTTTCCCGCAACACGGTCTCCAAGATCTTCAACGGCAGGGGCGCTGTGCCGGAGGCTACGCGGAGGATGGTACTGGAAAAGGCCCAGGCGCTGGGCTACCGGCAGATCCCCGACGACGATCAGGCGAAGGGCGAACCGCGCGCCCAGAACATAGCCCTTTTCACGAGCCACATGCCCTCGGACTACCACTTCGGCACCTTCTTCGTGCCGGCCTTCGCCGCCCAGCTCAGCCGCGCTGGCTACACGCTGATGATGTACGAGCTGACGGAGGAGGAATTTTCCCAGAACCGCCTTCCCGCCCACATCTCTCTGGAGCAGACGGCGGGGATCCTCGGCATCGAGCTTTTCAGCAGGCCCTATCTTGAGATGATATGTCGTCTGGGCATTCCGGCCATCTTTGTGGACGCTTACGCCGGGGCCAACACGTCGCTGCTCAAATACGACCTGATCTCCATGGAGAACGTGGCCAGCACCATCACCATGGTCAACCGGATCATCGAGTCCGGCGCGTGGCGGCTGGGCTTCGTGGGGGACTCGAACCACTGCAACAGCTTCCACGAGCGGTGGATCGGCTTCAACCTGGCCCTGGATAAGGCCAGCCTGACGCTGGACCGGGACCTGAGCATCCTGGACAAGGACGGCCCGGAGTACAGCGACCCGGAGTGGTACATCGAAAAGCTCCAGAAGATGCCCGTTCTCCCCGACGGGCTCGTGTGCGCCAACGACTACATCGCCCTGCACGTGATGGCCGCCCTGAAGCAGATGGGCGTGTCCATCCCCGGGCGGGTCATGGTGGCGGGCTTTGACGGGACCCCGCAATCGGCCGTGGTGGAGCCCGCCCTCACCACAGCGCAGATCCCGGGCGCCGACATCGGCCGGCTGGCCGCCGAGATCCTCCTGGACCGTCTGGAGAACCCCGACCGTCCTTACCGCACCACCTACGTCAACACCGTCCCGCTCCTGCGGGCCTCCACCTCCCGCTGAGGTCACGGCCGCGGCGGTCCTGTCAAACAGAAATATGCGGCCAAGCGCAGCGAAATTCCGGTTTTGCTCCGTTTGACCGCATATTTTATGGCGCGGCGGCGCGGATCCGGGAGAAAAGCAGCTCTCCCGGGTCCGCGCCTCAACAAAAAAGCCCGCCCCATTTGAAAGGGCGGGACAGCGCTTATCGATCGATGAGGTCGTCGCAGACGGTGTAGATATTTCCGGCGCCGACCGTGAGCACCAGGTCGCCCGGGCGCACGTCGCGGCGCAGGTCCTCTTTCAGCTCCTCCAGAGTGGGGCAGAAGACAGCGCCGGGGATGGCGGCGGCCAGGTCGGAGGAGGAGATGCCCACGGTATTCGTCTCCCGCGCGGCGTAGATCTCCGCCAGGTAGACCTTGTCGGCGCGGGAAAGCTCGGTGACGAAGTCGTCAAAAAGCAGCTTGGTGCGGGAATAGGTGTGGGGCTGGAAGGCCAGCAGCACCCGCCCGTCCGTGATGCCCCGAACGGCATCCAGCAGGGCGTGGAGCTCACCGGGGTGGTGGGCGTAGTCGTCGTAGACCTTCGCACCGTTCATCCGGCCCTTATACTCAAACCGCCGCGCCGCGCCGTGGAAGGCGGCAAGCCCGCGGGACACCGCCTCGCCCGGGACGCCCAGCTCAATGGCGGCGGCCGCCGCGGCCAGGGCGTTTTTCACGTTATGAAGCCCCGGTATGTCCAGTCTGATGTGGCAGTAGGTCTTCATCTTGTACACCACGTCAAACTCGCTGACGCCGTTCACCGTCTCCAGGTTTTTGGCCCGGATGTCCGCCCGGGGCGAGAAGCCGAAGGTCACCACGCGCCGGCGGAGCCCGTCGATGGCGTCCATCGTGTTCTTGTCGTCGATATTGGCGATGACACAGCCGGTGTAGCTGGGGACCAGATTGGCAAAGGCCCGGAAGGACTTTTTCACATCCTCCAGGTCCTTGAAAAAGTCCAGATGGTCCGCGTCCACGTCCAGGATCACCGCGATAGTGGGGGAAAAGCTGAGGAAGGAGTTATAGTATTCGCAGGACTCCAGCACGATGGTGTCGCCCTTGCCCACCCGGTAGCCGGCGTGGAGAAGCGCCAGGGTCCCGCCGATCATGACCGTGGGGTCAAGCCCGGCGGCCATGAGGATATGGGTGCACATGGAGGTGGTGGTGGTCTTCCCGTGGGTGCCGGAGATGCACAGGGCGTTTTTGTACCGGCGCATGATGACGCCCCAGGCCTCCGCCCTCTCAAAGACGGGGATGCCGTTGTCCCGGGCATACTCCACCTCCGGGTTGTCGTCATGGGCGGCGGCGGTGCGGATGATGTAGGCCGCCCCCACCACGTTCTCGCTCCTGTGCCCGATGGACACGGCGATTCCCTGCTCACGCAGGTCCCGGACGGCGTCGCTCTCCGTGATGTCGGATCCGGTGACGGGGATGCCGCTCATGTGGAGCACCTTCGCCAAAGGCGACATGGACACCCCGCCGATGCCGATGAGGTGGCAGCGGCTCTTACTGTTTATAAAAGTCTCAAGCTCGGAAATTCTGTCCATAACCGCTCCGAAAAAATAAAATTGAAATTTGCACTCCAAGTAATTATAATACTATTGATCGATGATTACAACAGCTTTTTTGCTTCGGACAGCCTAAAAAATCCGTCAGGAGGTGACAAGGATGGCCGTTTTCCCCAAAATCCCGCCCCATGTGGAGGAGATCCTGTCCTGTCTGGCCGATCAGGGCTTCGCGGCCTTCATCGTGGGCGGCTGTGTCCGGGACGCGCTTCTGGGGCGGGAGCCCCACGATTGGGACGTGGCCACCTCCGCCACCGACGCCCAGATCAGCGCCCTCTTCCCCCGCACAGTGCCCACGGGCGTGAAATACGGCACCGTCACCGTCCTCTCCCCCGGGGGCGCCGTGGAGGTCACCACCTTCCGCCGGGACGGGGCCTATCTGGACGGCCGCCGGCCCGGAAGCGTGGACTTCACCGGGGACCTGCGGGAGGACCTTCAGCGCCGGGATTTCACCGTGAACGCCATGGCCGCGGACCGGTCCGGCGCCGTCATCGATCTCTTTGGCGGCCGGGAGGACCTGGCCGCGGGGATCCTGCGGTGCGTGGGCGACCCGGAACGGCGCTTTTCCGAGGACGCCCTCCGGATGCTCCGGGCCGTGCGTTTTTCCGCCCAGCTGGGGTTTGAGATCGAAGAAAAAACGCGCGCCGCCCTTCAGCATCTCGCGCCCCTCGCCAAAAAGCTCTCCGCCGAGCGGGTCAGGGACGAGCTTTGCCGGCTGCTTGCCACCCCCGAGCCGGAGGCCGTCCGGCTCATGGCGGAGTACGGCCTTCTGGATGCCTACCTGAGCGGAAGGCCGGGGAACGTGCCCTATGAGCGGCTGCGGGCGGTGCCGGAGGAGGCCCGCCTGCCCGTATTGGCTCTGCTTTTCTCCGGCGCGGGGGTCTGCGGCTCCGCGGGGGAGCTCCTGCGGGCTCTGCGGTGTCCCGCCCGGCTCGTGAGGACCGTCAACCGGGCCGGGGAGCTCCTGCCGGACATAAGCTCCGACCCGCTCTCCCTGCGTCTGGCTCTGGCCGACGGCGCCGATGACGCCCTCCTCCTGGCCGCCGGCGCCGCAGGGTTTTACGATGACGCCCTCCGGGAGACCGCCCTTCACGCCTTCACCCGGCCCGGCGAGCTGGCCGTTGACGGAAACGACCTGCGCGCCCTGGGCCTGACCGGCCCCCAGATCGGCGGCGCTCTCCGCGCCCTGGCCCTGGCCGTCACCGCCGGGGAGGTCGCCAACACGCCCGCTTCGCTCCTGGCGGCCGTCCGTTCCGGGCGCCTGCAAAAGCCGCCCCGATGAGGGCGGCTTGTCAGGCGGCTGCGATATGTTTTTCCCGGCACTCCCTGGGACTATCGAATAAATGAGCTGTAAGAGCCGGCGTCATGACGCCGGCTCTTGCCCATGTCAGGACCCCGAAAGCTCCCCGTAGGAGAAGTGCTTTTTTGTGTAGTATCCGGCGCGGAGCAGGGCGTTCACAAGCGTTCCGGGCTCCCCGGAGGGCCCGTAGAGAAGCCGGCCGTCCACCACCGCGGCGTCAAGGCCGGTGTGGACGACGCTGACTCTGGCGGCGGTGTCGTGAAGGATCCGGCCGTAGGCGCTCCGGCCCCAGCCGCACTCCTCAAACACCTTGTCCATCAGGAAGCAGGCCGACACATCCCCGCCGTCCCCGGTAAAGTCCCCGCCGGTGGCCTCCCTGGCCGCGTCGTTGGCCCATATGATGTAGGGCGTGGAATAGTAATTGAAAAATCCTTCCTCCGTGCTCAGGTCGAACCTGATGCCCAGCTCCTCAAAGGCGCTGCCCAGATAGGGCTTGTGGTCGCCGTAGAACACCACCACAAAGGGCTCCGGATCGTCCCGCAGAGACTCGATGAAGTCCCGCATTCTCCGGGTCGTATCCGCGATGCCCGCAAGGTAGTTGTTCACGGTGTTGTAAGCGTCCTCTGGCTTGTCGCCCCGGTCGAGCCAGGACTCCTCCCCCGTGGAGGCGCTGTCGTAGCCGCCGTGATTCTGGAAGGAGATGGAGTAATTGAAATAGGGCACGGACTTGTCCCGGTTTTCAATGAGCTCCGAGAGCATCCCGAAGAACGCCCTGTCGCTCCTGTCGAAGCCTGGGATGTCCTCCAGGAAGTAATAGCGTTCAAAGCCCATGTTCCGCTCCACGTTCTCCCGGTTATAGTACCAGCTGTCGCCGGGGTGGAGCCCCTCGGTATAATAGCCGTTGCGGCGCAGGAACCAGACATAAGAATCGGTGTTCTCCCGGAACTCCTCCACTTGGGCAAGGCCGGTCAGGAAGCACCGCTCGGAGTCCACCGTCCCGCCCCCGAAGGTGTTGGATATGAGACGCCCGTGAAGGCTCTCGCTTTCAAGCTCATGGAGGGGGGCGTAAACCTCCTCCCGGACGCCGATTTGGGGAAACTCCGAAAGGTCGGAGTACGCCTCAAACATCACGGCTATCACGTTGACGCGCCGCTCCTCCTCAATGGTGCCCTCGCCGTATCCGCTCAGAAGCGCCGCGGTCTCCTCCTCGTCGTATCCCTCCGGGGCCCGCGGAAGGGCGTCCGAAACGGAGTGGAGGAAGGAATAGAGAAAGCCCTTTGAGGCGTAATTTTGCTGCTCGATCCAGTCGAAGTATTCCGCGGTGCCGTTCACCGTGCGGGCATACACGGCGTCGCTGGCGTACAGGGTAAAGACGAGCGTCACCAGCACACCCAGGCTGAGAAGGGTCCCCAGGACCCGCACCCACACCTTTTTCAGGGCCCCGCGGGCCAGGACCGCCGCCAGGACGGTCCCCAGAACGACGGCAAGTATGGACGTGACGGCCCGTCCGGAGATGACGATGGTGTAGTGGGAGATGATCCCGGCGGCCTCGCTCACGAGCCCCAGATCCGAGGCCACAAAGGTCTCGTTTCTGATAACGAGCTTGTAAAAATCCACCAGGCTCAGACCCAGGACCGTCAGCGACGAGCCCAGATACGCCGCCCAGGCTCTCCCGGTGGCAAAGTACAGCACGGCCGTGAGCAGCAGCACCGGGAGGAGGTTCAAAAGGAGGATCCGCGGCTCGGAAAAGTAGCTCCAGCAAAACTGCGGGTCCCGGATCCCCGGATAGACGCCTCCCACCACCAGCGCAAGGCTCCCCGCGGCGGCGCTCAGCACCGCCAGCAGCACGCCGACCCAGACATAGTGGGGGGCGGTGAACCGCCGCCAGTAGTTGTTGCCGTCCGCCGGTCCCCGTCCGCCGTTGTACCAGAGCGCGTCAAAAAGCTTCATGGCTCAGAACTTCACCCGCTCGGCGATATAGGCCTCAAGTCCGGCGATGGGGATGCGGACCTGCTCCATGGTATCGCGCTCGCGGACCGTGACGCAGCCGTCGTTTTCGGAGTCAAAGTCGTAGGTCACGCAGAAGGGCGTGCCGATCTCGTCCTCCCGGCGATACCGCTTGCCGATGGAGCCGGCGTCGTCGAAGTCCACCATAAAGGATTTGGTCAGCTCGTTGCGGACCTCCATGGCCTTGTCGGAGAGCTTTCTGGAGAGGGGCAGGACGGCGCACTTGAAGGGGGCCAGGAAGGGGTGCAGACGCAGCACCACCCGCACGTCCTCCTTGCCCTTGGCGTCCACCAGGTGCTCCTCGTCATACGCCTCGCACAGGAACGCCAGGGCCACCCGGTCACAGCCGAGACTGGGCTCAATGACATAGGGGATGTAGTGCTCGTTGGCCTCCTGGTCATAATAGGTCAGGTCCTTGCCGGAGGCCTCCTGATGGCGGCCCAGGTCGTAATCGGTGCGGTCGGCGATGCCCCAGAGCTCCCCCCAGTCCGTAAACGGGAAGGCGTACTCGATATCCGTGGTGGCCTTGGAGTAAAAGGCCAGCTCCGCCGGCTCGTGGTCCCGGTAGCGCATGTTCTCTTCCTTGAGCCCCAGGGAACGGAGCCAGTCGATGCAGAACTTTTTCCAGTAGGCGAACCACTCAAGATCGGTGCCCGGCTTGCAGAAAAACTCGCACTCCATCTGCTCGAATTCCCGGGTGCGGAAGGTGAAGTTGCCCGGGGTGATCTCGTTCCGGAAGGCCTTGCCCACCTGGCAGACGCCGAAGGGCAGCTTCCGGCGGGTGGTGCGCTGGATGTTGGAGAAATTCACGAAGATGCCCTGGGCCGTCTCGGGCCGCAGATAGCAGGTGGAGGAGGAGTCCTCGGTCACGCCGATGGCGGTCTTGAACATCAGATTGAACTTGCGGATGGGGGTGAAGTCGTGCCGGCCGCAGACCGGGCAGACCACGTCCTCGTGCTCCGCGATAAATTTGTCCATCTCGTCAAAGCTCATGGCGTCGGTGTTGACCTCCGGGTGCCCGTCGCCGATGAGCTTGTCGGCCCGGTGCCGGGCCTTGCAGGCGCGGCAGTCCAAAAGGGGATCCGAGAAGCTGGAGACGTGGCCGGTGGTGACCCAGGTCTGGGGGTTCATGATGATGGCGGCGTCCAACCCCACGTTGTAGGGGCTCTCCTGCACGAATTTTTTGAGCCACGCCTTTTTCACGTTGTTCTTGAATTCCACGCCCAGGGGGCCGTAGTCCCAGGAGTTGGCAAGCCCGCCGTAGATCTCGCTCCCGGCGTAGATGAAGCCGCGGCTTTTGCAGAGGTTCACGATCATGTCCAGAGTCTTTTCGGAGTTTTTCATACATTTTCCTTCCCGCGGCTGGCTGCCGCGTAATTTATTATCCGTCCGTTGACGAATGGATGTATTATATACCTTTTTATCCGGTTTTTCCACGGTTTTTTTGAACTTAATATTTGTGTTGAATGGCCGGGAATTGGGCAGGATATACTATTATGGCCAAAAGAACTGACGGAGGACGGAAAATGGAAAAAACGGCGTTTTTTGACGTGAGAAGCTACGACAGGCCCTGGTTTGACGAGCTCGCGCCCGGGGCGGGGCTGGAGCTCATGTATCTGGAGAACCGGCTGGGCCCTGACACGGCGATCCTGGCCCGGGACTGCGCGGCCGTCTGCGCCTTTGTCAACGACGATCTGGGCGCGGAGACTCTCAGGCGTCTCTCCGAATACGGCGTCCGCGCCGTGGCGCTCCGGTGCGCCGGATATAACAACGTGGACCTGGCGGCCGCGGAGCAGTGCGGCATCCGGGTATTCCGGGTCCCGTCCTATTCCCCGGCCAGCGTGGCCGAGCACGCCCTGGCGCTGCTGTTGACCCTTACCCGACAGACCCACCGGGCGTTTACACGCACGCGGGAGCGCAATTTCAGCCTGGAGGGGCTGGTGGGCACCAACATCGAGGGCAAGAGCGTGGGGGTCGTGGGCACGGGCCGGGTGGGGCTGCGCTTTGCCGCCATGGTCCGGGGCCTGGGCGCCCGCGTCCTGGCCTACGATCCCGACCCCCAGTGGGGCGCGGGCTTTGAGTATGTGCGCCTCGACGAGCTTATCTGTCGGTCCGACGTCATCTCCCTCCACTGTCCCCTGACGCCCCGGACCTACCATATGCTCAGCCGCGCCGCCTTCCACCAGATGCGCGACGGGGTCGTCCTCATCAACACCTCCCGCGGCGCGCTCATCGACTCCGAGGCGCTGCTGGACAACGTCAAATCCGGGAAGGTCGGGGCCGCGGGGCTGGATGTCTACGAGGAGGAGGCCGACGTCTTTTACGAGGACGTGTCCTCAAAGGTCATGCGGGACGACACCCTCAATCTGCTGCTCAGTCAGCCAAACGTACTGGTAACGAGCCACCAGGCGTTTCTGACGCGGGAGGCCCTCCGGGCCATCGCGGAGGTGACCACGGACAACCTGCGGCGCTTTTTTGCCGGGGAGCCGGTGGAAAACGAGATCGGGAGCTTCGAACCCGCGGGGGTTTAAAAGGGAGAAAAGCGTCCCGGGGGGATTTCGATTTCCCCCCGGGACCCCCTTGAAACGACCAGAGTGGGGCTTCGGCCCCCTCTGGACTCCCCCGGGGTTCTCCATATAGGGGCCCGCAGGCCCCTGTATGGTCGTTTTTAAAAGGAAGGGTCCAGGGGAGGGAAAATCGAAATCCCTCCCCTGGTCGTTTTTACCTCTTTTGTTGCTTTTCTCACTTTTGTCGATACAAAAGGGAGAAAAGCAAGTCCCGCCGCCTGAAAAGGCGGCATCAATTTTCCCCTCGTCCATTTTGACGAAAAAAATCTCAAATCCCCCGCCCGCTTTTGCGTTTCTACGCTTGAAAACCGCCGCCCACCTGTTATATAATACTTCGGTCGAATTTTACACCCAGAGAGAAGTGTTACCTTTGGATAAAAAGATACGAAACGTGGCCATCATCGCCCACGTGGACCACGGCAAGACCACGCTGGTGGACGAGATGCTCAAGCAGTCCGGCGTGTTCCGGGAAAATCAGGCCGTGCAGGAGCGCGTCATGGACTCCAACGACCTGGAGCGTGAGCGCGGCATCACCATCCTGGCGAAGAACACCGCCGTTCAGTACGGCGACATCAAGATAAACATCGTGGACACTCCGGGCCACGCCGACTTTGGCGGCGAGGTGGAGCGCATTTTGAAGATGGTCAACGGCGTCATATTGCTGGTGGACGCCGCCGAGGGCCCCATGCCCCAGACCCGTTTCGTCCTTTCCAAGGCCCTGGAGCTGGGCCACCGGGTCATCGTGGTCCTCAACAAGATCGACCGCCCCGACCAGCGGATGCTGGAGGTGGTGGACGAGATCTTGGAGCTTCTCATCGAGCTTGGGTGCACCGACGAGCAGATCGACTCCCCCATGCTCTTCTGCTCCGGCCGTCAGGGCACCGCCAGCTACTCCGCCGACGTGCCGGGCGTGGACCTGAAGCCCCTCTTTGACACCATCGTAGACTATATCCCCGCCCCCGAGGACCACGACGACGAGCCCCTCCAGATGCTGGTCAGCTCCCTTGACTACAACGACTACGTGGGCCGCATTGCCATCGGCCGCATCGAGCGGGGCGTCATCCGCCAGAATCAGGAGCTTGCCGTCGTCAATTACCACGACGCCGACGCCGCCCCCAAAAAGGCCCGGGCCGTGAGCCTCTATGAGTTCAACGGGCTGTCCCGCGTCCCCGTCACCGAGTCGAGCTCCGGCAGCATCATCGCCCTCTCCGGCATCCCGGACATCTCCATCGGGGACACCATCTGCGCCCCGGAGGCCCCGGAGGCCCTGCCCTTTGTGAAGATCTCCGCGCCCACCATGGAGATGACCTTCTCCGTCAACGACTCCCCCTTCGCCGGGCGTGAGGGCAAATACGTGACCTCCCGGCAGCTCCGGGACCGGCTTTTCCGGGAGACTATGAAGGACGTGTCCCTCCGGGTCACGGAGGTGGAGGGCTCCGACCACAGCTTCAACGTGGCCGGCCGCGGCGAGATGCACCTCTCCATCCTCATCGAGACTATGCGCCGGGAGGGCTATGAGTTTGCCGTATCGCCCCCGCGCGTGCTGATGCGGGAGATAAACGGAGAGCGGTGCGAGCCCATCGAGCGGGTGGTGGTGGACGTGCCCGAGGACTCCGTGGGCGCGGTCATTGAGAAAATCTCCTCCCGCCGGGGCGAGTTCGTGGAGATGACCCCTGTGGGCAGCCGGATGAAGATGACCTTTTTCGTCCCCAGCCGCGGTCTTTTCGGCTACCGGAACGAGTTCCTCACCGACACCCGGGGCGAGGGCATCATGAGCTCCGTCTTTGAAAAATACGAAAAATATAAGGGCGAGCTGAGCCGCCGGGGCACCGGCTCCCTGGTGGCCAGCGAGACCGGCGAGGCCGTGGCCTACGGCATCTTCGGCGTCCAGGACCGGGGCGTCATGTTCGTCTCTCCCGGCGTGCCGGTCTACGGCGGCATGGTGGTGGGCGAGACGCCCAGGGACGAGGACATCACGGTGAACGTCTGCAAGAAGAAGCAGCTCACCAATATGCGCGCCGCCGGCTCGGACGAGGCGCTCCGTCTCATCCCGCCCAGGATTATGAGTCTGGAACAGTGCCTGGAATTTCTCTCCGACGACGAGCTTTTGGAGGTCACCCCCACCTCCCTGCGCATCCGCAAGTCCATTCTGGACCACGCGCTCCGGATGAAGGCCCTCAAGGGCGCGAAAAACGTGTAATCAAGCATCGATCATCAAAAGAGCCGCCCAAGATGGGCGGCTCTTTTTTGAAGCTGTTCACTGTCTCATTGTGCCGAGCAGCCGGTCCTTACGGCCGCTCCCGCCAGCTGCGCTCCTTGACCTCGCGGCCGGCGTTCAGGAGGAGGAGCTTGACGCACTCGATGACGGCGCGGCGGGTCTCCTCGTCCATGTCGCCCAGGGAGCGGGCGAAGCTCCTGAGGGTGTCCAGGAGGTTTTCCCGCATCTGGTGGAGGGTCCGGGAGTTGGTGTCGGCCATGAATTTGTACACCGTGTCCGCGAAAAGCTCAAACTGTTCCGGCGTCATTTCGGCGATCCACGCCTTCAGGGCGGAGTCCACGAATTTGCTGCCGCCGGTGACGGTCCCCAGGTGAACAAAGCCGGGGCCCCGGGTCTCCCAGGAGTACATGTCGTGCTGGTGGAGGCCGTTTCCGTCGCTGTGGACGACGTTGGACTCCTCGTCCCGCCCCAGGAGCATCCCCACCACGGAAAACTGGGGGATGACCGTGCGGATCCTGGGCCAGATCCGCTGGTAGTCCGGCGTTTCCAGAATGTTGTCGAAAAAGCCCGGGCCGTCGAAGTTGTAGACGGCCTCGATCCTCTCCTGCGCCGCCTTCCCGCAGAAGGCCCCGGCGTAGCAGGCCAGGTTGCCGCCCTTGGAGTGGCCGATGAGCAGGAGCGGGCCGGGGAGAGCCTCCGCGATCTTGTCAAGGTACTCCACCGCGTATCGCTGGCCGGGGATGGGGCACAGGTAGGACATGTTCAGGTCCTCCTTCCAGCCCACAACGGTGTTGTCCGTGCCCCGGAAGACCAGGGCGTGCCGCCCGTCGCCCAGTGCCACGGTGATGGCGGAAAACTGGGTCTGAAGCTCCTCGTCGAAGCGATTGACGAACCGTCCCGCCCGCAGCGGCCCGAAACGGCGGCTTTCCCCCATGGCGGCCATCAGCTCCCGATCCCGGAGCTTCCACCGTTCCTCCCGGGTAAGCCTTTCGTCCCGGAGAGACATCCGCGCCAGGTCCGTCACCGTCACAGGCTCCTCCAAAGGGGGCTGTTCAAAATATTCAAAGGGTATGTAGGAAAACCGGGCCAGGACCGCGGCGTCCACCTCGTTGAGCCCGTCCCGGTCCAGGGGCAGATCCCCGCGCCAGGCAATATAATCCAGCATGTCACTCATTCCACGCGCCTCCCGTCCACGCCGGAGATGTGGGTATCATACCACTTTCCGGCGGGAAAAACAAGACCGCAGCCGCAAAATCCAAAGGAGCCGTATCGCCCCGACATTTCGTTCATTGGCGGCGCGATCGTTGGCGCATGGCCGTAAGAAAAAACGCTCCGGCGGGCTTGTGCCCGTCCGGAGCGTTCCGGTTTACTGTCATGCTGGCCCTGTCTGACGGAAGGACCGCTTCAAAAGGCGTGGATGACCCCGAACGTGACCGCCGTCATGATGGCGGCGGCGATGAGGACGCCCAGGAAGATGGTGGGAACGGCCTTTTTCAGGCGCATGTCCAGCATGGCGGCCACCAGCGCTCCCGTCCAGGCTCCCGTGCCGGGGAGGGGTATGGCCACTAAGAGACACAGGCCGATGACGCTGTATTTTTGCACCATCCTGCCCTTCACATGGGCCTTTTTCTCAAGCTTCGAAATAAACCCGTCCAGCTTGGCAAAGTGTTTCCTAAGCCACGCGAACACCCGCCGGATGTACACGATGATGAAGGGCACCGGCACCATGTTCCCCAGCACCGCCGCCGTCAACGCCAGTGGATAAGGCAGGCCGAGGGCGATCCCATAGGGCAGACCGCCCCGGAGCTCCACGACCGGTATCATGGAGATGAGAAACGTGGCCAGGATTCTTCCTATTGTCGTCTCTGTCAAAAAAGTAAGCATACCCTGAAATTTACCGGTTCCCGTACATTCTCTCGTAGTACGTCTTATACTCCCCGTTGACGATATTCTCCCACCAGGGGCGGTTGTCCAGATACCACTGGATGGTCTTCCGGATGCCGTCGGCGAACCTGGTGGCCGGGAGCCAGCCCAGCTGCGCGTGGATGAAGGTGGGGTCGATGGCGTAGCGCATATCGTGGCCCTTGCGATCGGTGACGTGGGTGATGAGGCTCTCCGGCTTGCCCAGCTGCTTCAAAATGATCTTCACGATGTCGATGTTGCGCATCTCGTTGTGGCCGCCGATATTGTAGACCTGCCCCACCCGGCCGTTGTGGATGATCAGGTCTATGGCCGCGCAGTGGTCCTCCACGTAGAGCCAGTCCCGGACATTCAGCCCCTCGCCGTAGACCGGCAGCGGCTTGTCCGCCAGGGCGTTGGCGATCATAAGCGGGATGAGCTTCTCCGGGAACTGATAGGGGCCGTAGTTGTTGGAGCAGCGGGAGATGGTGATGGGCAGTCCGAAGGTCCGCTGGTAGGCGTTGCACAGAAGGTCCGCCCCCGCCTTGGAGGCGGAGTAGGGGCTGGAGGTGTGCAGCGGCGTCTTCTCGGTGAAGAAAAGGTCCGGCCGGTCCAGGGGCAGGTCGCCGTAGACCTCGTCGGTGGAGACCTGGTGGTATCTCTCCACGCCATACTTTTTGCAGGCGTCCAGCAGCACCTGAGTGCCCATGACGTTTGTCTCGAGGAACACGCTGGGATTTTCGATAGACCTGTCCACATGGCTCTCCGCAGCGAAATTGACCACGACGTCCGGCTTCTCCGTCTCGAAAATGCCGTAGACCGCTTCCCTGTCGGCGATGTCCGCCCGGATGAACTTGAATTTCGGGTCGCCCATCACGGGAGCCAGCGTCTCTAAATTCCCGGCGTAGGTCAGCTTGTCCAGGCAGACGAGCTCATACTCCGGGTGCTTCTCCCTCTCATAGAAGATAAAATTAGAACCGATGAATCCGGCGCCCCCGGTGACCAGCAGCTTCTTCATATTTCCTCCCCCTCCGCAATATCTTTGAGATACTGTCCGTATTCCGTTTTCATCAGCGGCTCCGCCAGCCTCAAAAGCTGCTGTTTGTCAATGAAGCCGCGTCTATACGCGATCTCCTCGATGCAGGAGACATACATCCCCTGGCGCTTCTGGATGATGTTCACGAACTGCGACGCCTCCTGAAGGCCGTCGTACGTGCCCGTGTCCAGCCACGCCATGCCCCGGAAGAACCGCACACAGCGCAGCTTGCCGCGGCGCAGGTACTCGTTGTTCACCGCGGTGATCTCCAGCTCCCCTCTGGCCGAGGGCGTGACGTGCTTGGCGATGTCCACCACGTTGTTGTCATAGAAGTAGAGCCCCGGCACGGCGTATTTGGACTTGGGCTTTTTGGGCTTTTCCTCCAGGGACAGCACATTGCCGTCCTTGTCGAACTCCACCACACCAAAGCTGGAGGGATCATGCACCGGGTAGCCGAAGATGACGGCCCCCTCTTTCAGCGAGGCCGCCTCCGCCAGGAAGGCCGAGAACCCGCCGCCGTAGAAGATATTGTCGCCCAGCACCAGCGCCACCTTGTCGTCGCCGATAAAGCTCTCCCCGATGATGAACGCCTCGGCCAGTCCGTTGGGGTGCTCCTGCACCGCGTACTCAAAGCGCATCCCCAGCTGCGATCCGTCGCCCAATATCTCCTCAAATACGGTTATGTCCCTGGGCGTGGAGATGATCAGCACCTCCCGAATCCCCGCCAGCATCAGCGTGGACAGCGGGTAGTAGATCATGGGCTTGTCGTAAATGGCCAGTGCCTGCTTGGAAACGCCCTTTGTGATGGGATAGAGTCTGGTGCCGGAGCCCCCGGCAAGTATGATGCCTTTCATTGGTGTACCTCTCTCATTTTTTCTTGAAGATAAACAGCTTGCTGGCAAGGTAGTTGATCACGATGATCACCGCGTTGACAAACACCTTGGCTATAAGGTCGTTGACCCCCAGCTTCAGCAGCAGCCACATCCCGCCGTCGTCGATGGGCAGGGTGCAGATGCGCATGGCCATGAACTCGGCAAAGCTTTTCCACGCCATCCCGGTGCGGAACACGAATCGGCTGTTGGTCCAGTAGGCAAAGAGCACCGCGATGAAGAACGCAACCGTGTTGGCCGCGATGTCGCCCATGAGGATATTCAGCAGCTTGAACGATACCGTGTTCACGACCACCGTGAGCACGCCGAAGATGAGATAGCGCAGCGTCTCCCCGGTCAGCAGTTTTTTCACTTTTTCAATCATGATCTCTCGTCAGATAGTCCTTTACGTTCTCAAAATACCTGAGCGCGTGCTCGATGCACACGTCCATATTGTAATACTTAAATTCCGCCAGTCTCCCGCAGAGGAAGAGATTCCCGTACTTTGCGACCTCCCCCAGATACTTCTCATAGAGCGCCGTGCTGTCCTCCGTCACCACCGGATAATAGGGCGTCCCGCCCACCTCCGCGCCGGGAACATAATCCAGCGGATACTCGGTGGCCACCACAGAGCCCCTGGCGGCGCTGTCATCGAACATGATCTTGCGGTACTCGGTGCTCCTGGTATAGCCCTTGGCCTGGGGGTAGGAGATGATCTCGCAGGGCTGTACGCTGTCCTTCTCCGAGTAGCTGTACCGAATATCCAGGGACCTGTATGGCAGCGGCCCGTATTTGCGCCCGAAAAGCTCGTCGATGGCCCCGGTGTAGATTAGGCACTCCACATCCTCGCCGTCGTAGGTCGCTTTGCCCTCCGCAAGCTTCAGGTGCTCCAGCGCGTCGGTGTTCAGCCGGACCTCGATGTTGGGGTGGTCCAGCATGTTCTCAAAAATCGCCGTGAACCCCTTCACAGGCAGGTACTGGAAGTCCTTGTTGAGATACCGCCGGTCATACCCCATGGCCATGGGGACACGGTCCATAACGTACTTGTCGATCTGCTCCGGCTGGAGGCCCCACATCTTGCTGGTATAGGTCCGGTAGGCCTTCTCAAAGAGCAGCTCCCCGTAGGCGCTGACCTCCGGGTCGGGGTGCTCCACGATCTCCAGCACCGGCACCCGGTCCCGGCCCACAAAGGCCGCCCGGAGCTTCATGAGCACGCTCTCCGCCTTTTCCGGGCCTATAAGCTGCTGGACCGTTCGGAAGTTGAAGGGCAGCTGTACGAAGTTGCCGTCAATGAAGCTCATCAGCTCCACGTTGAATGGGAAGAGCTCCGCGTACTGCTTGAGGAATTTGATGATGAAGTATTTGTTGGTATTGAGAAAGTGGGGCCCATATCTCTGTATAAGGATCCCGTGCTCATCCACCTCGTCGTACATATTTCCGCCGATGTGGGCGCGCTTCTCCACCACTAAAACCTTCCTGTCCAGCTCCTCCGCGATCTTCCGGGCCAGAATAGACCCGGAAAAACCGGCGCCGACGATGATGATGTTTGCCATAATGAATCATTCCTTTTTGTTTTCGCTCAGCCACTGGGCTGTTTGCGTGATTCCCTCTCTCAGGGGCACGACTGGTTCAAATCCCGTGTCCTTGTATAAGGCGTCCGTATCAATAAGCGAGTAATCAATCGGTGTGGTATCCGGGTACTCTCCAAATGTAAGCTCCATCTCCGGCGCCAGGACATCCCGAATCTCACATACGATTTCTTTAAATGTTTTAAGCTCCCGGTGGCCCACATAGTAGGTCTTGTCCGCCTTCCCGCGCTCCCCAATGGCCAAGAGGCCCGAGACGATGTCCTCCACGTAGGTGCAATCGTAGTAGTTCTCCCCTGTCACCAGCTTCGGCCTTGCGCCGGAGAGGAAGCTCTCGATCAGGACATTCTCAATCATTTTCGACCGGTCACCGACCCCGTATACGCTTGACAAAACCGCAAGATTCCATTCAATACCCAACTGTGCCGCCTGGATCCTGCACAGCATCGCTGCGGTATTCTTTGCTGTACCGTATATGCACGAAATTCTCGGTTTCCCATCGTCCGACAGCATATACTTCATCGCTTCAAGCTGCACAATCGTGCTGATCAGAATAAACCTTCTGCATCCAAGTTTTTCCGCTTGGACGATCATATCACAGGCCGCTTTGGCGTTGTTGAGCTGCAACGCGTAGTCCGCAAAGGGTTTCCCCCAAGTCCCGGCCCACGCCAGATGAAAGCAGACGTCAAAGCCTCTCTCCTCCATCAGCTCGGACAGCCTGTCAAATTGGGAGAAATCAGCTTTTATGATGTGCATTTTCTCACAGGCAGCCCAAGCGAGGTTCTCCGGATCCGGCACAATGGCCCATACATCAACACCTCGCTCCAACAGCGCCTTAACCAGGTGAGTACCTATAAACCCGGTAGCCCCGGTGACAATGGCACGTTCCATCACCCGTTCACCTCCAGGCTGAGGTTGCAATCGCTTTCACGAAGGAAGGGCGCTTTGCTGTCTGAAGCGGAGAGTATCGGTTCTTCGATTCCCCACGCGAGCCCCAGCTCCGGGTCATTCCAACGGATCGCGCGGACAAACTGCCGGTCATAGTAGTCGTCGAACTTGTACATTACCACGGTCCCCGGTTCACGAATCAAGTAGGCATGACCATAGCCGTTGGGAATATACAGCTGTTTTCGGTTATCCTCAGACAGCACAGTGCTGATCCACTGCTTGTATGTGGGGGAATCTTTTCGCAGGTCCACTACAAAATCCAGCACCTCGCCATGAAGGACACGCACCAGCTTCACCTGAGGATGGGGGTTGTTCTGAAAATGTATCCCGCGAATCGTTCCGGCCTCTTTGTTGAAGCAGATATAATCCACCACAAACTTCGTGTCGATGCCATATTCCCGCAGTGTCCTGTCGTTGTATGCCTCTGCGCTGTAACCCCGGTTGTCATCAAAATACGTGGGCTCAATCAGCTTCACGCCGGGGAGAGAAAGGTCAGTTATTTTCATGCTGCTTTCCTCCTCATCGCCGTGAATCCATTGTGGATTCCGATTTTGGAGAAAACGCGGCCAATATCAAGCGAAGTATGACAGGTACGAAAACTACGTACCCCCCCCCATTGCCATTTTTTGTAATTCTCATTTCTCCAGCCTCTCCTTCATATTTCAGCCATTCCGCTGTCTTTTGGATGCTCTCATTGAAATCCGCCCTGCACTCAAACCCTGTATCGTTGTAGAGCGCCTCGCGGTCGATCAAATCATAGTTCCTGCTGCTGTTATCGTCCGGGTAAGCGCCAAACATAAGCGGCACTTCTGGAGCTACGATCGCACCAATTTCCTCCAGATACTCCCGGAACGTGCGCAACGTCCTGTGACCTACATAGTAACTGCGAAGATTCACTCCGGCTTCGCCTATTGCGTAAAAGGCGCGCGCGATGTCGTCTATATAGATCATATCATAAGGAATATCCCCTTTTATGAGCTTCGGGCTTTCCCCTCTTAGAAGTTGCTTCATAACTACATTTGGCAACATCATTGAGCGGTTTTTTTCTCCGTAGGCCATAACGGTAAGCCCGGCACTGTATTCCATACCGCTGTTGGCGGCTATTGTTTTGCAGATGATCTCGGCGGCGGCTTTGGATGCGGAGTAAATGCAGGTGTATCGCGGTGTTTTCCCGCTCATGTCAAAGTGATTGGCAACCTCTAACTCGTTGTATGTGCCCGCGAAGACGAACTTTTTACAGCCCATCTTTGCCGCCTCGCTGGCCGCGTCCGCCGCGTATGAGGCGTTACTTAGCTGAAGACGGTGGTCCCGGAAAGCGTCGCCGAACACTCCCTGCCAAGCGAAATGGTAGAACACATCGGTTCCGGCGGGGATGCTCTCATGGAGTTGTCCGTATCTTGTAAAGTCAGCTATGACCGGGTGAAAGTTTTCTCTCCCCCGATGACGCTCCAGAAATTTTTCCGACACATCTACGCCGTAAACTGTGACGCCCTTGTCCAACAGCAGCGCTGTAACTGCGCCGCCAATAAACCCTCCCGCTCCGGTAACGATGGCTGTTTTCATGCGTCAGCCTCCGCGTACACGAAGCTCACGTCGCTCTCCGCCAGCTTCTTCGCCACTTTATCCTTGGGGGACACGATGGGCGCGATGGGCGGCCAGTCGATGGCGATCTCCGGGTCGTCCCAGGCAATCGCCCGGTCGTAGGTCGGGGCGTACAGGGCGTCCACCTTATACTGCCCCTCGGTGTTGTCCACCAGGGACATACAGATGTGACCAAAGCCCTTGGGTATATAGAGCTGCTTGCGGTTCTCCGCGCTGAGGATCACCGAGACCCATTTCTTATACGTGGGCGAGCCCTTCCGCAGGTCCACCGCCACATCAAAGAGGTTCCCCCTGGTGCAGCGGATGAGCTTTGACTGGGCGTAGGGGTCATTTTGAAAGTGGATCCCCCGTATCGTCCCCTTCGTCAGGCAGAGAAAATGGTTGTCCTGCACGAAAACATCGTCGATCCCGTACTCGTGAAGTGTCCTGGAGGAATAGCTCTCGCAGTAGTACCCGCGAAAATCCTCAAAATACGTGGGCTCGATCAGCTTCACGCCGGGGAGAGAAAGGTCCGTTACTTTCATACGTCGCGCCTCCAATTCATAAGCTTATCCACAATGACACTCTGATTTTGAATGTCCGAATACCTATTCTCACGTGCGGCTTTGTCCTTCACACACCCCTCAAACACCCCGATGGAATTGCAAAACTGGTCGTCCGGGTCCACTTCGACGGTTTTGACGCCGTCGTTGGACTGGATGGTGAGCTTGGGGGCCATGTCGGCCGGAGGGGTAAAGACCCGGTCGGCGGTGAGGGTGGCGCGGCTGCCCCAGACCTCCAGCTTGCACTGGTAGGCGTTGTCCATACCGAAGGCGATCTGCGCCGTGAGGCCGGCGTCATTGCGGAGAGTGGCGCTGCCGTAGAGGTCCACGCCGAAGTCCGGGCTCTCGGTGAGCTGGCCGTCCACAAGTCTGGCGGTATCGCCCAAAAGCAGTCGGGCCAATCGGATGGGGTATCCCCCACAGTCCAGCAGCGCCCCGCCGCCCATATCCCGGTTGTAGCGAAAGTCGTTGGCGCCCCGGAACGGGAAGCCGAAGGAGGCGCGGATGAGCCGCACGCCGCCCAGCTCGTCGGAGGCGATGAGGTCCCGGATCTTCGTGATCTGCCGGTGGTAGATGAACATATAATTTTCGTGGAGGGCCAGCCCGGCGCTCTTTGCGATCTCAATGAGCTCCGCCGTATCCTTCGCGCCGGTGGTGCTGGGCTTTTCCAAAAAGACATGCTTGCCGCGCGTGAGCGCCTTCTTGGCCCACTCATAGTGGAGCGCCGGCGGGAGCGGCAAATACACGGCGTCCACGTCCGTCTTGTCCAGCAAGGTCTGGTAACCCTCGAAGACCTCCCCGCCGTAAGCCTCCCGGAAGCTCTCGGCCTTTTTCCGCTCGGCCTCGATGACCTCCGGCGCGGCGTGGCCGCCGAACCACTCGGAGGAATTGGCGTAAGCCACGCCCACATACTCAAACCCGTCACACTTCTTCAGCGCCGGCATAAAGCGGCGGTAGGCGATATTCGACGGGCAGATGATCCCGATCCTGATCATGTCACACCTCCAGTAGTGAGAGAAGGTTGCGCAGCTGGATATTCAGCGTGTTGTTGACCTGCACCAGCTCGTTGAGGGTGCGGAAGTCCAGAAGGAAATACCCCTCCGGCAGCGTCGGCAGTTCTGATTTGTCTATTCTCAAGAGTACGTTCCTGTTCTGCTCGTGGTAGAACCGGCCGCCCTCCTCGGAGAGAAGATGGTCGAACATGATGCCCTTTCCGGCGTTCAGCCGCTCCCAGAAAAGCCGCGTCATGGCGTCCTCCTTCTGGAAGCTTCCCACCGCCTCCTGCTGGACCGTGGGCCCCAGCTCCAGGCAGTCGAAGCACCCGGCCTCCGGCGCGGCCCGGACCACGAATTTAAGGATCCCGCCGTCCTCCACGCAGACGAGCCCGAAGGTGGCGATGCCCAGGGCCTCGAACAGCGGCTGCGTCCACCGCCGGACCTCCCGGCCCTCGATGGCGATGTCGCAGAAGACCACCTTGAAGGGGTAGGGGCGCTTGCAGACAAGCTCCCCGTCCCGCGTCTCCCAGCTCGTGAGCTCGTCCAGCGGCACAAGCTTCGGGCTGCCCTCCGCGAACATTTTCGCGTTGTTTATATGCTGGTATACCGGCGGCAGCGGGTTTTCCGCCGCCCCGTCGAACACGGAGCGGAACAGCGGTTTGTCCGAAAAAAGCTCCGAAAGCTCCGCCTTCTCCCGCTCACTGAGGCGCATTTTGGAGAACGGGATGCAGGACAGCACCGTCCGGGTGTCCATGTTCACCAGGTTGTCCTCTCGCATGAGACGCTTGAGCTGTCCCAGCGTCATCCAGCGGTGACCGGGCAGCACCGGCACATCCCCGTCCACGCGGATGATGATGTTCCGGTTGCGCTTTTTCAAAAACCGCGAGGACTGCTCCGACTGGATCTGATCCACCACGATCTCATACTTTGAGGCGTTCAGGAAATAATCCAGGTACGGCGGCTTTTTCCCGCCGTGCTTTTGGGTGAAATTACTTTTCGTGGCCTGGATGGTGGGCGAGATCTGGACGCAGTTGACGTTCCCCGGCTCGATCTTCGCCTGCATCAGGAAGTGCATCACGCCGTCGAACTCTTTGCAGAGGATGCCCAAATACCCGATCTCGTCCTGTATAATGATGGGCTGCTCAAACTCCGCGCTCCGAAGCCCCATAACCGTGAAAAAGCTCCGGTTTTCGTTGCGTATGCACCCCTCGTCCCTGTCGTAGAACCAGGGAGCGCACTGATCCAGCGCGATCTTATGTATCTCCACCGCCGTATTCGCGTTGCGCTCGGTGACCCAGGCGAGGATGTCTGAGGTGGGTGAGATGCGGCTGTCCGTCTGCGCCCAGCTTCGGGCGATGGACTTTAACGTGTCAGTCATGGAGTTGTTCCTTCTGCTGGTCGAAATTGATCTTCTCGCCAACAACGACCCTCGGCCGCCGCATGGATCGTGTGTTGATACTCAGAATATACTCGCCAAGTATTCCAAGGAAAAAGAGCTGGACGGCGCCAATGAAGAAAATGCCTATTGTTATGGAGGCGGTCCCAAAAGGATACGAATCCCAATCTATCAATTTTCGAATCAACGCATACAAGGCTAAAAGTGCACTGATTCCTCCGAGTCCTGCTCCAATAAACGTGGCAATTCGCATCAGAACTTTTGTATATGAGGTAATACCCAGCATGGCAACATCATAGTACTTCATAAAGTTGAAGCCAGACTTTCCACGAAGACTTTCTGCCTGCTCGTATTGTACCACCTTGATATTCATGCCAAACTCTGAAACGAGCCCCTTTAAATAAGGATTCGGGTCATCTATCTGACGCATAACATCAATAAAAGCCCTGTCATACAGGCCGAAGCCATTAAAATGCTGAATTTGCTTTGTGTCTGACAGCTTTTCTATAACCCCATAGTAAAGTGTTCTTAGCGTGTACATAAGCTTGGATTCGTCACTATGGGTCTTCTGCCCAACAACTACCTTGTGCCCGGCTTCCCACTCCTCTACAAACTTCGGCAACATCTCCGGCGGATCCTGTAGGTCGCCGAAAAGCATGAAGGTGGCATCTCCGTCTCCGTACATAAGGCACTCAAAGACGTTCCGGTTGAAGCCAAAGTTCCGGGCGTTGAACACCCCCTTCACCCGCTTGTCTTCGGCGCATATCTTGCGGATCTCCTCCCGAGTATGGTCCGGGGAGTAGTCGTCCACAAAAATGATCTCATGGTCGTACTGCGGCAGCTGCTCAGTAAAAACCGTAGTCAAGCGGTCATACATCTGCCGAATGCTTTTTTCCTCGTTGTAGCATGGAATTGTCACGGTGATTTTTTTCATAATGCCATTCTCTTTTCTTAATGTCCGTTAGGATATATACTGCTCTCATCCGGTACAGGGAAAATGGTCTCCACAAAGCGAAATATTCCCACAAGGCGCTTTCCTTTTTCGCTGATGCGGTAACCGCCGTCTATTTCCTCCAAATTGCCGATAGCGACCTGTTCATCCAAGCGCTTCTGACTCTCTTTGGCTCCTTCTATATAACCATCGATAAACTGGTTCTTGATATCCTCATAGGAATAAACCGTATCTGCATGGTCCGTCATATCCGCCAGGGAATAAATCGTATAGGACCGCTCGATCGTCATGGGGCCAAGGGAGAGGAACAGCGCCATCAGCAGCGTGGAAAGCCCCACGCACATCACCGCCGATGACAGATTTAGCCCAAACAGGTCGTTTTTCTTCGCCCAAGCAGCCACAACGACCACCAGCAAAATAACGCAGCATATGGCGTCCAGGATCAGCAGGCGGTAAAGGTACGCCCTCAGGCCCGCAAACAGCGGCGTCCTGAGCAGCAACGCTACGCCGGCGGCGATCAGCACACAGAGCGCCACGCATAAGCCCACGGCCTTCAACAGTGTAATCATTTCTTTTTTGAACATGGGTCCCACCTCAACAATTTGAAGAATACTCAGCCAACCCGTTCGTAATCAATAGACTGAACACGCACTATCATTCCTTTGGGGACCCACACGCGGGCCTCAAACAAGTGTCCGCCCTCGATTACCACGTTTTCAAGCGTAACAGTGGTACGGGTTGTGTCAAACTCCACGCTCGCAACGGTAGCGGCGTCTAACGCCACATCGAAAACACCTTTACCGTTTTCCTCGTTTGAGTCAATTACATAATTGAGCGAAATGTTATAGATCCCGGGTACGCTCTCTGTATACGGGCCGTACATAACAGTGCCGCTCTCATTACCGTAGGAGACCAGTTCCATATCCATGTTATAAAATGAGTTTACATGAATAAACCCGCCGGAAAAAGGAAGATCAGTTTTTGTTATTCTTCCCGCTTCTGGCAGCCCCGCAACATTTCCGTTTAGTCCGAACTCGCGTGGAACATTGGGCGTGACAAAACTAAACTGTCCTGTAGCCGTATCCTCATATACAAATTTCAACGAGAAATCTTCCTTCAGGCTGTCGAACTCGTTTTTATCAATGACTGCTACAAAAGAGCTGTTCGGGCAATGACGGTTATTGATAGTTTGCCCTATTCTTCCGCATTTTGATGATGCAAGTTCGATTGTCTCTCCTGTTTCCACGTTAACAAAATATATGTGCGGACGCCATGACGTAAATTGACTATCTGCTTGTACAACATATCCTCCGATTATAACGTTTCCGTCCTCTTCTTGCAGGCGATCAATATATACATTAACATTTGTGACCCCGTTATCATCAGGCAAGTCTCTATGAGTCGATATGGGGTCAATTACTTCTTCGGGCCACTCGTCTTCGCTGAGCTTAACCACAACAAACTGCCCAAGATCCTTAACGCATCCTTCTTCAGGCCAGGCAGGCATCTCTAACGCCGCTTTTCTGGCTTCACGCGTTTCTTCCTCGCTACCGACACTGACCAAATCGTAACCCAACGTGTTGATTATCTGGCATGTGCGTCGTGAAGAGCCAAGATAACGGGGTTCAAAGCCACGATCCCACCCGAAAATGCTTATTCCAATGTATTCACCGCGGACGCAAGCCGGATTTAATTCGCTTTTATATCCGCCAATAAAAGCAACCGGCTTATTCGCCCCTTCTTCATGGACTTTGGCGACAACCTCAGAAATCATGTTTTTATCTTCGTTGATCCTGATCGTGTCGGTGTAGAGCATCCGCATAACCATTTGGCTCTGACCCCAAAACAGAGTCAACGCTAAAATAGCGGTTATTACACCCGGTACTTTTTTATATTTCCGCGCGTCCGCGCCTGAAATAATGATCAAATCCCCTGCCAACACGGCAGGATAGGTCAGTTGTCCATGTATAGGCGGCTCTCCGCCCTCATAAACAGCCATCACAAAAGGAAGGCAATTTAACACTATCACTGCAAGGACGTAAATACAATTTCCTAATGTCTTTCCTCTATTGCGGCAATCCAAAATGGCACATACGAACGTCAAAAACGCAATAACTGCATAAAGTTTTGACGAGTAATTGTCCTGGCCAAAAATCACCTTTTTAACATAATATAAAATCGCACGGATATTTTCTGAAAAAGGTCTTGACCCCCATAAGACAAATTCATTTAATGCGCCGTCATTGAAATAAGCATTGGAAATGACAGTATTCAGACAATATGCTATCGCAAAGCAAAGCACCTGTATGATGATGATCAAAAACCAGTTTAAATCTGTTCTTCCGTCGCGTATTGCCAAGCGTCTATAAAGCAATATAAATACAATAACCGAAAAGGCCACATATATCAAGGCAAAAGTTTGATAAATGCAAAATGCCCAAATCATCAACAAGACAGATAACGCAAAATAAGGGATCTTTTTCTTGATTGACCCGTAATAGCTAAAGCAAACGCCGACCCCACAAAAAACATACCCCGCCGCAAAGCTGATCAACCTCTGATACCAGTAAAATTGCTCTGTAACAATCGGGCTAACAAACATGATAAGTCCAAATGCGGCACAGCTTATGAGCGAGCGTTTTCCGATTCGGAAAAAAATATAGCCGAGTATAACAGATGACAAGCATATTGATAGCCATCCAAAGACACATGCAAATATTGGGTTGAAGTTTTCCATCCCCAATAGAATGTTTATGAGCGCCACCCCTTGGCGCCCCACATCCACCATCGCCCATCTGGTTCCCTGCTGCATTGTGTAAATATCCAGATCGATATGAAGCTCAGGGGCCAGGAGCCACGCGCTATAGACCGCCAGAAGCAGCACGGAATAGAGTAATATCCACCAGCGGCCTTTATATAAATACGTCTTGAACTGCGTCCATTCACTTTTTAACAGCGAATCTCTCCCGGTCGGTTCATTCATGACGTTGCTCTCCTTAACTGTTTTTTGGTTTTTCGTGTTGTTTTCAGCCTTTACCGTATCGACCTCAGGCTTATGTTCTTTTCTGAGAAGCGAAGTTGCGTCAAATTTCCCGTTCAAAAACTCCTCATACCTCTCACATATCTCCTCCACGTTCTCCCCATACGCGACCTGCTCGCCCTTGTGGAGCCACAGCACCTTGTTGCACATCTCGCGGACCTGGTCGATGGAGTGGGTGACAAGGATGGTGGTGGCTCCGCCGCCGATGATCTCGCGCATCTTGTCCTCGCTCTTTTTCCGGAAAGCCCCGTCGCCCACGGACAGGACCTCGTCCAGGATAAGGATGTCCGGATTCACAAGCGAGGCGATGGAGAAGGCCAGGCGCGACTGCATACCGGAGGAGAGCTGCTTGAAGGGCTGGTCCTGAAATGCCTCCAGCTCCGCAAAGCCGATGATGCTGTCGTACATCTCATCCATGAACTCCCTGGTGTACCCCAGCATCGCGCCCCGCAGGTATGTATTCTCCCGCACGGTCAGGTCGCCGTCAAAGCCGCTGCCCAGCTCCAGAAGGGCCGCCACGGTGCCCTCGCGGCGGACGCTCCCCTCGGTGGGCTCCATGATACCGGAGACGACCTTGAGAAGGGTGGACTTGCCCGCGCCGTTGGCGCCGATAATGCCCAGCATGTCCCCCTTTTCCAGCGTGAAGCTCACATGCCGGTCAGCCCAGAACTCATTCACCCTGTAATTGTCCGTCAGCTTTCGCATGACGTATTCCTTGATCCCGATGTCCTTGAAGTCTCCCGTCAGGTATCGGATGGATACGTCATTCACCTCTAAAATACTCATTTACTAACTCCCTGTATGGTCAGATCGTTCTCCCGCGGCGTCTCGCCGTCAACGGCGGTCATTCTGCGCACGAAGTCAAGGAAAACACCGCCTATACGCTCCCTGTCCAGCTCGTGAAGCCGCGCGGCCTCAAGGCCGGCGTACCGCTCCCTGTCCCGTATGGCCTGGCTTATGGCCTGGGCCGCCGCGGCGGGGCTTTTGTCTTCCAGGAGTATCCCGCACCCGTGGAGCGTATCGGCAATGGCCGAGCTGTCGTAGGCCACGATCGGCACCTTGAAATACATGGACTCCACCAGCGGCACGCAGAAGCCCTCGTGCTCGCTCATGCACAGGAAGACGTCCGCCACCGTGTAATAGGCCAGGATCTCGGCGAAGGAGATGTGGCCCGGAAAGATCACGTCCTCAACGCCCAGCGTGCGAATGTGCTTTTGCAGGAATTTATAATACTGGTCCGTCTCCTGGAAGGAGCCCACCAATATGAGCCTTGCCTTGCGGTCTACCCGCTCCTTGTAGGCGGCGAAGCAGGATATGACGTCCTCCACCTTTTTGTTCGGAGCCATCCGGCCCACGAACAGTATGTTCGTAACGCCGTCGGAGTACTTCTCCACCACCTCCGGGTCAGGCATCTGGGCGTAATCGTCCATCTGCAGAAGGATGGGCATGACCTCCATGGGGCAGGTGTAACCCAGGCGCTCCAGGTCCCGGCGGTTGAAGTCGGACACGGGCAGGCAGCGGTATATGTCGTTTCTGATGCTCTTGACCTGCTTTAAGCCGTTGGTGGTGGCCTTCTCGGCGTTGGCGTCGAAGCCGTGGAAAAACTCCGGCGGGGTGATGTTGTGGTAGCGCAGGATCACCCGGCAGGGGAATTTCCCTATATCCTTTGAGATCGGGCACTCGGAGGCCATATGATAGATGACCAGATCCTCGGGCCTCAGCTCCGGCATGTCCCTATATAGCCTGGCGGTGCCGGGCTTAATCTTCTTGGCGATCTCGTTGGCGTAGATCTCCGTCGTAAAGCCGGCCTTCCGGAGGATACGCTTGAAGGCGATCACCTCATTGCCCACCGCGTCGCCGAAGTTGAGGGTGGACACCAGCTGTATCACCCGCGTCCCCTCCGCGTCGGCCAGGGGATCATAGAGCGGGGCTCCCAGCTGGGGCTGGTTCGCCAGGGCGCTCTGTATCCTGAAGGCGTCGCCCATGGCCGCGCACAGCACCTGATTGAATTCCACCTGCTGGTCCCAATAGGGCCGGATCAGCCAGTAGACCGCCTTTCTGATGCACCGCTTTATAAAAACGGCGATCTTCCCGAAGATCGATCCTCCCGAGGTTATCGGCCGGTCCTCAATATTCCACAGCTCATTGAGCCGCGCCACGTTACCGCCCAGATAAGCCAGATCTCTCTCCAAGTTCTCTTGAGTGTCCATACATACCATCCTTCAGGCACAGTTATTCGATGCTGTCTGCGCCACGATTCTTTTCTATAATGAAAACAAACGACGTTGAATCATACCCCTCGATATTGCAATTCAACATATAGTCTGTGTATTTCTTTCCGGTGACGCTTCTGCGCAGATCCATCTCCTCAGAACCGCGGGTAAAATCGACGGTCATTTTATGACCGTGCTCCGTCATCCACTCGTACACTTCCTGAATATCGCTGTCCTTGAAGATGGCGCTGTCGCCCCGCTCGATCGTAGAAATGCGGGAGGACAAATTGATCTCTGTTGTGTGGACTGCCACTCCTCCGGGCTTCAGGACCTTCAGCATGTTCTTCAAAAACCGGATGCTGTGCCCCAGACTGCCGATATGCTCTATGGCGCAGGTTGACCAGCAAAAGTCAAATGTGCCCACGTCCTCCGGGATGTCATTCATGTCAATGTCCCGATAGGAGACGCGCGCCTCAAACAGCTCCGGCGGACATATGCCAAACCTGTTGATTTGGCTCAGGTCGCCCATGGCGTTTTGATTGGTATCGCTCCAAAGCCCCTTCTCATCCATATCCGGAGCCAGATCACTGGCCAGTATCGTACAACCGCGAAGGGCAAAATACGCGGACAGCGGCTCCTGCCCCACCGCGAAACCGATGCCGGTTTTCCCCCGTGCCAGCATTCCGAAAGTATCCAACGTCCCGCAGATGGTCTCAAACTCCCACTCCCGACGGCTGAAATGGGGATACTCCAGCAGGGCATGAACGTCATCTATCCGCAAAGCGTCCCGGTATTGCTGACACGCCGGCGACAGCAGCTCCTTTGCCGTACACAGCCTGGACGGAGGAAACAGGGAGGTATCCCCCAGCGTGAGGCGGATCAGATCCTTTCCCGCTCTTTTCTCCAACTCGGAGATCCATCTGATATGCTCATAGATTTTTTCATCGTGCCCCTCAAAGCGTTCTCTGGTCCACTCCTCCCGGTGCTCTATATCCGAAAGCCTCCGGTCATGCCCCTCAAAGCGCTCCCTGGTCCACTCCTCCCGGTGCTCTATATCCGAAAGCCTCCGGTCGTGCCCCTCAAAGCGCTCTCTGGTCCAGCCCTCCCGGTGCTCTATATCCGAAAGCCGTCTGGCATTTTCCTCAACGCGTTCTTTTGTAAGCCTCTCCCGGCTCTCCACGTCCGCAAGCCGGGCGCCCTGCTCCTCCAGCCTCTCCCGGGTCCGCTCCTCCGCCTTCGCGCAGTCGGCCGTCAGCCGGTCATACCGCTCCGGGTCCCTTGCTTCCTCAAGCCCCTTCGTAAGCTCCTCTATCCTGGCGCTCTGCTCCTCTATCCTGGCGCTCTGCTCCTCAAGCTGCCCCCGCTGCTTATCCGTCAGGGCACACTGCTCCTCAAGCCGCGTCTCCTGCTCGTCGAGCTGCGCCTTTTGCCGCCGGCACTCCTCGAGGATCGGGTCCACGTACCAGCCCAGCAGTCGGTGTATCAGTTTTTTCAACCACGCTTTCATCTTATCGCCTCACACGTAATATAAAAATCTGTGGTTATATTTCTTATACATCCACGCCCCAAGGCCGAATACGGCCAGCGCGTAACCCGCCGCCAGCAGATGGAACTGCGGCGTCGGAATGACGCTGTCTATCACGATCTTCCTGAAATACCGGATATAGAGATAGATGGGATTCAGCAGGAAGAGGTTTTGTACCATCGGTTCATAGCTGTCGATGGTGTAGAAGATAGCGGACATCCACATGAGCAGCTGTGTCGCGATGCCCCACAGATACTGCATATCCCGGAAAAACACGAACAGCGCCGACAGCACCAGTCCCACCCCCACGTTGAAAACGATAAGGCAGAGGATGGGGTACAGCAGAAGAATGAATTTCCACGTAAAAACGATATGGTCAAAGATCGCGAAGATAAAGAAAATAACAAGCGTCAGGCCGAAGTTGATAAGTGACGACACGTTCTGGGAGAACAAAAACAAGTATTTGGGCACGTTCACCTTTGTAAAGATGGAGGCGTTCCCCACCAGAGAATTCATACCCAGGTTCGTGGCGTCGGTGAAGTAGTTGAACACCAGCTGTCCGGCAAAGAGGTAAATCACATAATGATCCACATTGTTCCCGAAGAAATTGTTGAACACCAGCCACATGATCAGAAGGTTCATCAGCGGCGCCAGGATGCTCCAGGCCATGCCCAGCACGGTCCGTTTATATTTTTTTGTAAAATCCCGCTTGACAAGCTCCTCAAACAGGAACTTGTATTTTTTGAACCTTTCGATCAGCATACTATCTCCCCTTGCCGTATTTCATTTCTTATCTTTAAGCCAGCAGTCATAGATCTCCCGCCGCGCGGGATCGTCCAGACGGTAGAGCTTGGCGTTTCCGTCCCACTCCGCCACCGAGCACATCCGGCACGGCTCCGGCGTATACTCCCCTTCATGGCGCGGCGCGAAAAGCATCCTCCGGAACGCGGCCGCCTTTGCGCAGGTGTAGGCAGAAAACAGATCGCCATATTCCTGCACCTTCCCATAGGTCCATCTCTTGATCTCCGGGACATCTGAACACATGCAGCAGCAGGGCACGACCGAGCCGTCATAGGCGATATTCATTTGGGACATCGGATAGATGCAGTGGTCCAAATTGTTGATCCTGTGAATGCCTGTCTTCAGGGTCCCCGCCCGGTCTACCCCGTGCACCGTAAAATCCTCGCTTCTCAGCTCAAAGGACCGCAGGAGGCGGCTGTCATAGGCGGCCGGATCGACAAAGTAGATCATCCGCCCTCCGTCCTCTTCCAAATCGCCCTTTTCCGAAAGGCCAACACGTTCAAGGATCTTACGGATCCTGTCCCACTGCCTGTCCCGGTCCCAGGTCCCGTCATAATGGACGGATATGGTGAATTCGTCTATTCTGTGCCCGGTGAGCTCCCGGAAATATTCCTCCGTGAGATAGTCGCCGTTGCTCACAAGCTTGATAAAGCATTTGGGCAGCATCCTGTCCGCATAGTCCAGGGTCTTCAAAAGATAGTCCCGGTCATAAAGCGGCTCATTAAAAATGCAGAATCCAATCTCTTTATCATAGTCGATCTCAGCCAGGTCATCTATGCACCGCCTGAAAATCTCCCATGACATATTAGATCCTTTGTTTTTCCGGTCCAATAAGCTCACCGGACAGTAGCTGCAGCTCCTGTTGCAGAAAGCGGACAGTTCAAAGTGGACCTCCGAAACGCAGTACCTGAATACCTCCCGCCTGATGATCGACGGCTCGCCGGACAGGTCCCGAAATTGTTCCAGTACGTAATGGTGATTCTGGAACAGAGTCTGCAAGACTCTGTTCCCCTGGATATCCAGGGCGCGGGGCAGCTGTTCCGGGGCCCCGTCGTCATCGTCCCCGTAACCGGCAAGGCACCTCTCCCTCTGCTCCAGGAAGGCCGGGATATGCCGCTCCATCTCCTCCGTCAGCGTCAGAGCTTCCTCCAGCGCGGAGTAGATGACAAACACCTCATTGGCAAAGACACAGTGGAACTGGCGGGTGAAATCATCCCGCAGCAGCTTTGGCGGCAGCGCCTCCAGGTGCGACTGGTCCTTCTGTATGACGAAAGCGCTCACCTTCCGAAGCGTGAGCATATCGAACCGCCGGGCCTGCCCCACAGGATAAAATACGTCTCTGCTGCTGACGAACTCATCCGGCGTAAGGACCAGCGTGTGTCCCGCGGACAGCTCCATCGCCGCCTTCAGCGCGTCCGTCCAGAAGGGATCGCTTCTCCATTTCATGGCCCCCGGCTCCTTTCACAGGTACTCGTCGTGTCCGCACATCCTCAGGTATTCCAGCACCTTTTTGATCTCCCCGGCCCGGTCCTTCTTGCAGATCAGCGTGGCGTCGGCGGAGTCAACGACTATCAGATCCTCCAGCCCCACCGTGGCGATGAGCTTGTCGCCGCCCTGGATGATGCAATCGGTGGTGTCGATGGTCACCGTGTTGCCGGAGAGGATGTTGCCGAACTCGTTGGAGGTCCGGTGGCGCTCAATGGCCAGCCAGCTTCCCACGTCGTCCCAGCCGAAGGAGCCGGAGAGGATATAGATGTCGTCGGCCTTCTCCATGATGCCGTAGTCCACCGAAACGGAGGCGAATTTTTTAAATTCATCCTCCAGGACGGCCTCCTGGCTGTCCGTGCCGATGGCGTCCCCGATCCTCATAAGGCCCGCGTATGTGTCCGGCAGGTGCTTTTCGATATTCGCGAGGATGCTGGAGATCTTCCAGATGAACATGCCGCTGTTCCACAGGTACTGCTCGGAGGCCAGATATTCCTTTGCCGTCTCAAGGTCCGGCTTTTCAACGAACCTCTCCACCGCCAGAGCCCGGCCCAGGGACTTGTTCGGGTCGAATTTTATATACCCATAGCCCGTCTCCGGGGCGTCCGGCGTAATGCCCAGGGTCACAAGGTTCCTGTTCACCTGGGCCGCGTCGCAGGCGTCGGACAGGGTGCCAAGGAAGATGGAATTATATTTGATCAGGTGGTCCGACGGCAGGACGAGCATGATGGCGTCGCCGTATTTTTTCGCCATATGCACGGCCCCCAGGCCGATGCAGGGCGCCGTGTTCCGGCCCACCGGCTCGCAGAGGATGTTCTCCTCCGGGATGTCCGGCAGCTGCTCTCTGACAAGGCCCCTGTAATCCCGGTTGGTGGCTATAAAGATGTCCTCCATGTTGACCAGAGGCGATATCCTCTCCACCGTGAGCTGGATCATGGTCTTGCCGTCGTCCGTCAGCGACAGGAACTGCTTGGGCATGTTCTTCCGGCTTCTTGGCCAGAATCTCTCTCCCCGTCCCCCCGCCATAATAAGCGCTGTCTTTTTCATCACGCTCTTCCTTTCATCCCCGTGTCCGGGAATATATCTTATTTCTCCCCGTTCTCTTTCCCGTTCTCGTCCGTGAACTCCACCACGTCCTCCTCCACTTCCTTCTTGGCGTTCTCGTCGATGCCCAGCTTCTCCTGGACCTTCTTCTTGGCCTTGCGCCAGCGCACGCCGATAACGGCGCCGACGGCCACGACCACGCCGGCGATGACCTGTATCGCGTAGGTCATGACGGAGGGGTCAATGTAGAGGGGTGTCGTAAAGGTAGCTCTGATGATGTCCATGATTCATTCTCCTTAAAAAATAAATTATTTTTTTATCCCGGATCTGATTTTGGGAGCATCGTTACCTGAAGCAGTCATAGCAGAAGTAATCCTGAATGTTTTGGATACTCCGTACAAAAAGCTCACAGGGCATATAGGACACACTCTCCACGCCAAAATATTCCGCCGTTTTGAGCGCGTCTACCTGTTCCGTCAACACAGGCCGGTATGGTTGGATATACTGCTGGCACCGGGAAAAGCAAATCGGCGTAGGAACGCAAATATGGATATCTCCGGCCCCGCATGCCTTCATGATGTCGCTCACCATTCTCAGCGTAGTTCCGGTGAAAATGGCCTCGTCCACCAATATGATATTTTTACCTTTTATCATTTCTACGATGGGCACTATCTTCGACTTAATATATCGCTCACGTGAGGCGGTACTTGCCATGTTGAAACTTCTCGTCGAGGGAGCTGTCTTAACAAGGGCCTGAACGTAAGGCTTCCCCAAGGCGTCGGCAAGTCCCATGGCATAGTACAGGCCGGAATTGGGAACCGGAATAACGCAGTCCGCATCTTCCCCGATCTTACTGTCGATGGTCTTCGCTATAAGCTGACCCATGGCGTATCGAAAATTTCCCACCGTCACACCATAGAGCTTGTCCACCGCATCGCTTTTATATATCAACCTGAAAATGCAGTTCATCTGCTTGCGCATTATCCGGAGGCCGTCCTTTACATTGTGTATCACGACTCCCTTTACATCCGCTGTGTCGGTATTCATTTTGACATGAGCCGGTCTTCCGGTTTTCGGGTTTTCTGCCTTTGGGCGGATAAGATCCTTGTTGAGATCAAAAACCTCGGCAATATATTGAGCCCACCTGTATTTCGTCACGCCCTCGCGGCTGGAAAGCTGAACTGTGCCCTCCTCGTGAAGGAGCTGCCCCACCGCAATGGCAACTTCATCAATCAGCACGGGGTATCTGACCTGTACGTCGTCGGCCTCCACCGTCTCGTTTGCCGCAAGCCTTTCTATCGTCTTTGTGACAAATGTCTGCTTGTCAGTCTTATCATTATATCCGTAAATTATGGGGATCCTGACGATCAGGGAACCGGCGAGCCCTCTTACTATATCCTCAGCCATTACCTTTGTTTTTCCGTAGTAGTTTTTGGGGTCCCTCCGGTCGTTTTCGCGGTATTCCTCATTGGAATCGCCATCGAACACATAGTCAGTCGAAATAAAAATCATTTTTATGTTTTCGCTGGCGCAGACCTCGCAGAGTTTCTGAGTAAAGCTCACATTGACGGAATACGCCTTTTCCCGGTCCCTGTCGCACTCCTCAGGGTCGGCTATAGCGGCTGTGTGGATGATGATGTCCGGCCTGTTAAGCTTTATAAAAGCCTCAACCTGCCCAAAATCCCCCGTGTCCAGAGCTTGGACCTTCCCCTGTCCGTGGCGGCTGACTCCCGTTACCTCGTAGTCGCGTTCCAGCACAGCGCAGAGTTTCTTCCCAAGAAAACCCATCGCCCCCGTGACAAGTATCTTATCCGTCAATACGCTGAACATCTCTTTTGCCTGAATATAGTCCTGTTCCGTGTTGACCCCGACGATTTTCGCCGTTGTGAATTTCGCGGCGAAGTCCATCTGCGATACGCGCCTGTTGATGGGCACGGTGTACCAATACTTTTTGTTGCTATCCGCAAGCAGCTCCGGGACAAGGTCCATTACAGCTTTCCCGCTCAGCTTCATGATACATGCGTAATTTATTTCGCTGTTGCTCAAATGCTTCCCGATCTCAAGGATGCGCCCGTTTCTGTCAACGCGCGCCCCGGTGCTTCCGGATTGAAGATATCCCCTTTTAAGAAGGAAGCAATTTGTTTCCTCCGCCCCCGCTATGTCCGCAAGGGCCTCTTTTTCAAATATCAGGTCTCCGTCCAGCACCAGCACGCTATCCGCGCACTTTATCGTGTCAAGCGCCAGACCAAGGCTGTATGCGTTGTCTGTCTGGCGGTACTCACTGTTATATACCTGCCTGCACTTTATTGACCGGAGCATTTCGGCCTTGTATCCCGTCACTAAGACGATGTTTTCTTCAGGTATGCCGATCTCCCGGAGGAGCCGCATTTGGCGATCCAAAATTGTCTCTCCGCCGATATGGAGCAGACACCTCGGTTTGTCCGCCAGCAGCCTTCCAAGACGAAGCCCTTGTCCAGCTGCGAGAATAACCGCGTACATAGTCACTCCCCCGTCTCAAAAATTTCCTTTGCTTCCCGGTAATCCTCCGGGAAATCTATTTCGTGCCACAAGCCGGGCACCGGCAGATTATAAAATGGGTATTTCTGCATGACCTTTGTCAGCGCGAGCGTGTACCAGGTCTTTACAGAGCGCGGCTCCATCAGCGCCTCGGTAAATTCCCGCGTCACCTCTTTGCCGAATTTGAAGATGCTTATATAAACAAACCCCGTATTTGAATACTGTTTTCCTATTGCCTCCACAGTCCCATCAGCTTTCGTGGCGATTCCCGTGCTCTCCGATAGATCCTCGGATTTTTTACTGAGCACCAGGTTTCTTTTTTCGCTGTTAACCGCCATTTCCAGCACAGACCGTTCAAAGATGAGGTCCGAATCCATAACGATAACGTCATCGTCCGTCCCTATTCTTCGCAAAGCCAAGCCGAGGGAATAGGCATTATCTGTACTCTTATATTCGGAATTGAAAATGACCTCCGCGCCGCAGTTCTCAAGGCACTCGTGCCTATACCCGCTTACAACAAATATATCCTCACCGGAAAAGCCCAGATCCTTCAGCATATGGATCTCGCGATCCAGAAGCGTCTCCCCGGCCAGCGTGATCATACATTTCGGAGCGCCCTTTGTCAGCTCCTTCAGGCGCTTTCCCTCGCCGGCGGCCAATATAACAGCCTTCATGCCTCATTCTCCTTTTTCTTTTGCAGACTGTGGAGGATATATTTCGCTCCCACTTCGCCGCTTCTGCCAAAATTATAGAAATACTGCTCCCGGAGAGCTTTGCTTTTCTGGGCATAATATCCGCGGTCGTCTATGAGCTCCCTTACCGCCTGACCCGCCTTTGACAGCTCCTCCTCGCCAAGGCTCTTCCCCACCTCATTGCGGAGGGTTATCTCCAACGGCGTTATCCCAAGCCTCGAATACTCCGGATTCATCACCTTCATGGGGGTGTCGATAAAGAGCACCGGTTTCTCTGTCGCAAAGGCAAATTCATATGCTATGCCGGACCAGTCGCTGATAAGTACATCGGCATTGAACAGCGTGCTGTCGTCGGAAAAGTCCGTCTGGAAGCGGATATTGTCACGCTCTTTGTACTGCTGCTCTAATTTGGTGATATTCTGAGGATACAGCTTCAAGTATTGCGGATGCGGCCGCACGGTGACGGTGAAATTCTCATCTGACAGGGAGTCAAGAATTCCAACGATATCCTTTTCCATGATATTTCCCGCCTGCCACGAGGGAGCAATAAGTACGTTTACCTCAGAATCGTTGTCTTTTTTAGGAAATTCCAAATAGCTTTTTCTCATATGCTCGAGGGCACAGTAGCCGCATTCCACGATCGATTTTTGCGGCAGCTCGTATATCTCCTCGATTTTTCTGACCTCCCGGGTCGTGTGGGGACCAACGCTGAATATTGTGTCAAAATGGTCTACGCAGCCCTTTCGCATCGCCATGTGCATACTAAGCGGGCCGTGGAACATGAACACATACTCCACGTCTTTCCTCACATAGCTCCTCTTGATGTGGAAATTCTCCAGGTCCGGCATGGTCATGACCACCATGTCGGCGTCCATCTTCATCATCAGGGTGATGAGGCGCTTTTCGCCGATGTAATAGGGGCGGATGTGGGGCTGGGTCTTGGCCAGCTCAAAGATCTGGTCCTTGGGATCGCTGGTGACATAGTGGATGATGACGTTGGAGTGGGCCAGCAGATACTCGATCACATCCTGGAAATACTTGTAGAACCCGCTCTTTTCGGAGTAGAACACCAGGTGCTTGTTGGCCACGGAGAAAAACCGCTTGTAGTCCGCCTTCTCCCGGCGCTTGTCCTCCTTGGAGATCCCCGCGGACAGCCCCTCGATCTGGGCCAGCTCCCGGCGGCTCGCCTCTAAGGCCGCGTAGTCCACGTATTTTTTGGCCGGCATGATCGCGTTCAGCAGGAGCTGCTGGAGGATGGAGAAAAGGTTGCTGGCGATCCAGTAGATGCCCACGCCCACGGGGACGAAGGCCCCCAGAATGAGGGAGATGGCAATGGAAAGGCCGTTGGTGGACCACTGGGCCGCCGGAGGCTGCTCCCGCTGGAGGGGATTCAGGCGGTTCTGGGCCAGCCCCAGCAGCAGGGCGGAAAGCCCCGCCGCCAGTGGCATAAGGAGTATTATCCCTCCCTGCTGGGAGGGATACACAGACAGCCCGCTGTCTGTCCCTTCCAAAAGTTTCCTGACCGCCCCGATCACGCCGAAGAGCAGCGCCAGCTGGATGAACATGGGCACCAGGCTCACCAGCGGGTGATACCCCCGCTTCTTGTACAGCTCCTGCGTCCCCTCCGCGATGGCGTCCTTGTCCCCGTACCGGTCGATCTTCAGCCGATTAAGCTCGGGCGTCAGCTCCACCATCTTGATGCTGTTCCGCTGGGCCCACAGGGAGACGGGTAGAAGGATGATCTTGGTCAAAAGGGTAAACGCGATGATGGCAAGCGCGTAATCATGAAGCCAGGTATAAAGCACGCCGATCAGCCAGCTCAGGGGCGCGCTGATGCTATTTAGCATAGGTATCACCAACTGTCTAAATATGTTTATTTTCTGTTACGCCTCAAAGCGCAAAGCGATAAGATTCGCAGCCTTTCCCGACTCCTCCGGGAACTCGAAATGCAGCTCCACCACGTCGTCCGCAAACACACTTTCCGGAAGCGCAAAGGACACGTTCCCACTCGGATCCACCGAGCCGTTGAACACCTCCACGCCGTCGGCGTAGGCGATCATGTGCGAGGCCTGGTCCGTCAGACTGTAAAGCGTCAGCTCGACCTGAAGATCATCTCCCGGCCGCTCGGTCAGCTGATAGTGCCTGGTCACGTCATTGCTCAAAAGCACCGTATAGATCTGACTGCTCTCCTCAAACGCCCCCACCGTCTCCACCTCGATCGGAAGCTGATCCAGCGCGGGACCGATTTGGACCCAACTGTCAAGATCTCTGGCATCGCCGTCAATTCGACACTCCACAATGCACGCCTTACCATCCCACTCTAAACTTCTGAAACAGTATCTTGTCCTTTGCTCATCCTCACCAATGTCAAAAATGCTCCTGCCATACTTTGACCCGTCCTCTCCCAAAATATCCATCAGGGTCGGAAGCAGATCCGCATAAGTAATGGGCGCATTTGATACAGAAAAGTCACCGTGGCTGTTTGGAGGTTTTATTATCAAGGTCGGATTTCCGGGAACTCCCTTTGGCTCGGCGATCCCGTGATCCGCCATTATGATGATCGTGCTGTTGTCAAAAACGTCGGCATCCTTCATTTGTCTTACGTAATTATTGATGATATAGAAAAGCCCTTTGATGTGTTCTGTTAGATTCGTTTGCCGTTCTCCAACCGCTTCGCCCCTGCTGTTTAAATAGACTGAGGCGGCATGGATCCCTCCAAAATGGTAGAACCGAAAAGCATTTTTCCCCGGCTCGAATTGCAGCGGCTCCTTCAACGGGGTATAGCTGTCGGGACTTGCCATATTGTAACTTTCTTTGCCGTTTTCACCACTCTTCATTTCGTCAAAAGCGCCGCTGTACAAGGCGAAATTCGCCTTGAAGATATGGGGCAAATAGCGAAAGCCCGTAAGCTCCATCCAAATCTTCAGGAATTCAGTTTGAGAGGCAATATGCGGGACTCCCTCATATACGTTTGTGACAAGCGAGGACAAGTCCCTATCGGGGTCTGTATAGCTGACAAAATCCGTCTCTGTATACACTCCCGCATCATAGTTATGATCATCAAGCGCCTGATACAGCGGTGCGTATTGATATGCCAGCTTCAAATAGTTCCCTCTTGATACTTCAGTTCTGTCAACAACTCCTGATAAAATGTACGGTACGGCAATCCTTGTATAGGTTCCATAGGTCGAAGTGTTGGGATAATAAGTAAATCCCTCAAGGCTATCCTTATAAGCGGGATTTTCCTCCAAAAAATCTGTCATAAAGGAGGAGTCGAAAGCGTCAAGCAAAAAGATAATGATATTATCTCCCGATGACACGGTTGACATATTCTTTGTCGTCAGTAAATAATCGGTTTTGCCGGCCACCCCTGGCGTAGTAACGATTGTAATGGCAAGCGCAACGGCCTGCACAACTGTGATGAAAATCGATCCGTACTTGATTATTTTGTCTGCCAGGCTGATTGACAAAAGGGCAATTAACAACGCGGCAAATATGATGGCAAGCCAAATTATTGTGTCGGTTGCCGCCCATTGGGAAAAGTCATTCCATATGATCTCGTTTCCGTCTAACAGCCCATAATCATGCACAAGATAGTTTCCTTCGGCATACAGCGCAACTCCAATTCCAAAGAAAATTGCCAACGTCGGAATAAATATCTTGCCTGGGAAAAGGGATAAAACTCCAACGATCACCGCCGCGGATACAAAAAACGTCACAAGCAGGACCGGAAGCATTTGTTGTAAGGAAAACCAGAATTCATCGATATTGCTCAAATATATACCAATCGGCCCCGCAACGCAGAAGGTAAACGATATCAGCATAGCTACCGGTATCGCTTTTTTCAGCCGCGACTTCCATGTAAACGTATACTCTTTTTTCAAATCGTGCTGCTTGATCCTGATCCTCGACAGCGCATATCCAAAATATCCGAAAACAAGCGCGATCAATATTAAATTCAGCACATTTTTTGTAAAAAGGAGGTCTTCCCGCTGATAAATAAACTCAATTCTTTTTACCGACAGGCTCCCGCTCCCGGAATACCGTATGTTGACCTCTACGCGATTTGTTTCCTCGTCAAAGGACAGATTGAACGTATAAAGCGTTTTGTTCTCAGGTAAAAAAGTCCTCTCCAGAAATGTCCCCACCGATGTCGAATAACAGCTGATGGTGTTTGACTGTGTATCCGTTTTATAAAAGACTTTTACTAAATGGTTTCCTTTCTCCAATGTCACATAGGGGCCATAAGTTAAACTTCCTTTTTCCCCGTCTGTGACGCTTCGCGGCTCTCCCACTCCAACGATCCCGGAGGGCAGATCAACGCCGTCATATACCTTCTTGGGATTCAACATAGGTATACCTACGTTGATTCCTATCGCAAGAACAATAAGCCATATTACAAAAGTCAGGGTATGGACAAGAAATTTTTTATCGACTTTCGGCTTCTTTATCCGACTGAATTTCGCCTTTATTTTTCCTTTTATTTCTTCCCAGAAAAGGTTCATAACAATAAGCGCGACAAAAATAACCGCGATCGATATGTTCACCCATTTCCTCGCCGCGTTAAGCTCGTCCCGCTGGGAAATAAACTCGATCTTCTCGACCGATAAGCTCCCTTCCCCGGAATAGGAGATCTTGATCTCTACCCCTTTTGTCTCCGCGTCGAACGACAGCTCAAACTCATAAACCGTCTTATCCGCCGGCAGGGTAGTGGGCTTATAAAACGTTCCGACAGATGTTGAATAGCTGCATATCTTGTTAGTATCAGTATCCGTTTTATAATATACTTTTACAGTATGCTTTCCCGCGCCCAATGTTACATATGGCCCATATGTCAGGGCTCCTGCTTTTCCCCCTGAAACGCTCCGTTCTTCCCCCTTCTCAACTATTCCGGAAGGCAAATCAACGCCGTCATATATTATTTTGGGAATCATGGCGGAAATCCCAAGATTGGCGGCGACCGCCAGGATGGCCAGGACAATCAGGCAAATCGCTGAACGGATGAAAAAATGCTTATTCACTTTTCCCTTAAGTCCATCCAAACATTTAAAAAGGTTTTTCTTCTTCATCATTTTTTCCTTTCTTTCCTTTCAGAGATTCGACTGCAATCATCAATTCAAACCAATGATATCAAAACTTTACAGCTGCCCTCGATCACGTATTTTTCCAACATCGCCGGGAGAAAGTATGATTCGCCTTGGTGGAAACCATAGCTCTTCCCCTTTACTACGATCTCCCCCTCGCCCTCCACGCACAGAAGGTGCTGGAAGGACCGCCCGTCACAGCTCAGCGAAACATCGCCCCGCACGTCCACCCGGTAGGCCCGGAAGTGGCGGCAGGAGAACATTTCCGTCATGGTAAAGCCCGGGAAGGACACGGCGCTGTTGGCCCGGCACTCCTCGGGGATGATGGGCTCAAAGCTTATCACCTCCGCGGCCCGGTCCAGGTGGAGCGGGCGGGGCCGGCCGTTTATGTCCCTGCGGCCATAGTCGTAAATGCGGAAGGTGGTGTTGGAGTTTTGCTGGATCTCCGCGATCAATATTCCCGCGCCGATGGCGTGTACGGTCCCGGGCAGTATATAAAAGACGTCGCCCCTGGCGACCGGAACCTTGTTGAGGACCTGGCAGATCGTGCCGTCCGCGGCCCGCCCGATCAGCTCCTCCCGCGTTATCCTTCGCTTAAAGCCAAGGTAGAGGAACGATTGGGGCTCGCAGTCCACGATGTACCACATCTCCGCCTTGCCGCACTCGCCAAGCTCCGGTTTTGCCGTCCTGTCCGAGGGGTGGACCTGTATGGAAAGGTCCTTCGCCGCGTCAATGAGCTTTACCAGGATGGGAAACTCGCCGTCCTTACAGTCCGTTCCCCAGAAGGCCGTCCTGTCCAGATCAAGGAGGGTCTTCCCGTCGAGTGGCCCGCCGTCAATGACGCTCATGCCGTCCCTGTGGCAGGCCAACTCCCAGCTCTCCGCTGTGACTGTCGGAGCATCGGTTTTTCCGTATTCTCTTTTCAGTCTCTCTCCGCCCCAGAGATATTGCTTATAGCACGGGCGGAGCTTAAGGGGGGAATATGTCATCATGGTCTGGTCGCTTTCCGAAGGCTTTCTTTTATCTTATCCGTTCTCTCCCGGATCCTTGCCGAGACAGCGTCGGCGCTCAGCTCTTCCCTGACGCGCGCCGCGGCGTTGGCGGCGAGGCGCTCACGGAGCTCCCTGTCGTCAAAGAGCGCCCGCAGGTATCCGGCGGCCTGCTCCTCGTCGGGTTGGGCCCAGCGGCTCCCCTTTTTGAAGGGCGGATAACTTTTTTTCAGCCGCACCGCGGTGCTTTTCACCATGCAGGCCGAGTCGCTGTCCATAAAGTCCCTGTTCCCCGACCAGTCGGTGGCCACCACGGGCGTCCCCAGATACATGGCCTCCGCCATCACAAGGCCGAAGCCCTCGCCCCGGTGCAGGGACAGATACACATCGCACGCACGAATAAGGCTGTTCACGGCGTTTTTCGGATAGTCGCCGGTCAGGAGGAACACGTTTTTCCTGTCCCCAAGCTCCGTTAAAATGCCCTGCTCCACCGCCGGCGTCATGTTCCGCGCCTTGATGACCAGCCCCACCGGCTCCTCCGGCCCGAAGGCCCTGAGAAAGGCCCTTACGGCCCCCAGCGGATTTTTCCGCTCCGGCACGCTCTCGCAGTCGAAGGCGATGAGCACCAGGAAAAGCTCCTCCGGCAGGCCCCAGCGCCTTCTGTCCCACTCCTCATCGCACTCCGGGGCCACGATGTGGGGTATGACATACGTGGGCACGCTCACGCCTTTTCTGATCGCCTCCGCCGAAAATTCGGAGGCCGTCCAAAGCTCGTCAAAAAGCTTCCCGCATCTTATCCATTTCCTCGGGAGCTTCTCCTGCTCCCAGACCCAGTAGCCGATGTTGTAGCGGTCCCTCCAAAAGTCCTCGGAGGTTTTGGCCGCCAGCTCCCGCAGCAGGTCGGGGTTCAAATGTATATAATTGACGGCGTAGCCGCTGTCCTCATCGCCGGTAAGGCTCCGGCAGTCAAAGGTCTTCACGGGCACACCGGCTTTTTCAAAGCCAAGAAGGTTGCCGCGGCTCGCCTGGGCGATCCCGCAGGGGTCGTTGATAAGGCCGTATACGTTGACGCCCCAGGGAAGTCCCCCGCCCGGGGCGGGGCTTCTCCTGACGGAGGCGACCCAGCGGAAAAAAAGCATGTCCTTCACGCGGGGCCGCAGGGCCTTCGGAAACAGGTGCTTCAGAATGTCCTTATATTTCATGAGGCTATTGAACAAACCGCACCCTCCTTCCCGCTCTGTTTGACCTTTCAGCCTATCCCCAGCACCTCGGCGCAGACCGCTCTCAGCTTTTCCGCCGACGCGGTCCAGGTGAATTTCCTGATCTGCTCGCGGCCCTTCCCGATCAGCCCGTCGGCATACTGTCGGTCCGACAGGACCCTCCAGATCCCCTCCGCCAGGCTCCGCTCGTCCATGGGGTCCACCGGCTCCGCCGCGTCGCCCACGATCTCCGGCAGGGAGGCGGCGTTGGAGGCAACTACCGGGCAGCCAAAGGACATGGCCTCCAGGGGCGGGATACCGAAGCCCTCATAGAGGGAGGGGAAAGCAAAGACGTCGGCGTGCTTGTAAAGTGAATTCTTCCTTGGCTCATCCACATACCCGGTAAACACGATCTCCTCGCGGTACTCGGCATTTGAGGCGGTTTTGTATATCTCCTCGTTGTTCCATCCTTTCCCTCCGGCCAGCACGAGCTTATGCGGTATCCCCTGCTCACGCTTTAATAGGTCGAAGGCCCGGATCAGCCTCGTCAGATTTTTTCTGGGCTCGATCGTCCCCACATAGAGGATGTACGGTCCCTGGATCTCCTGCTCCGCAACGGCTCCTGTCCCGATCGAGGGCGCGTTATATATCACGGTGACCCGGTCCTTGTCCACTCCCAGAAGCTCCACGATCTCCCGCCTGGAAAACTCAGAGACCGTGAGAATGCGGTCGCTGCGTTCCACGCTGTACTGCATCCCTTTACGGATCCTGCGCAGATTCTTCGCGTCCATCGTCTCCGGGAATCGCAAAAAGGTCATATCGTGAATGGTCGTTATCACTTTCCCGCTAACACGGGGCGGCACAACGAAATTGAAAAAGACGCTCAGATCCGCCCCCGGGAACATGCTTTCATAGGGGATGGGCACAAGGTCCCATATCCTTCTGTAAACGCCGTAAGGAAAGATCCTTCTCTCCCGTATGGGCATTTGGATGCCGTCGAGGGAGGCAGCATTGTCATGGCGGCCCAGGAAGTTGAACACATTCCCCGCAAACTCCATCCCGCCGCCGCTTTGAAGCCTCTTGGCCAGCTCGTAGGTGTAGGTCCCCACGCCGGAGCGGTTCCCCAGACAGGGCTGGAGCTCCAGGGCCACCTTCATAGCTTGGCCCATGTCTCAAAATACCCCGCCAGCCCGTCCGCGATCCTGGCGCACTCTGCCCGGTCCTTTCCCACCGCCGTCAGGTAGACCTTGAGCTTCGGCTCGGTTCCTGACGGGCGAACGGTGGCCTCAAGGCCGCCGGCCAGGAAAAACCGGAGCACATTGGAGCCGGGAAGTCCCGTCCTCGCGGTGTCCAGGTAGTCTGTCCGCCTCTCAACGGCGCGGCCCGCTATCTCCTCCGGGGGCGACTTCCTCAGGCCGTCCATGAGCTCCCCCATCTTCTCAAAGCCCGCCGCGCCCTCAAAGGCGAAATTCAAAAGCCGGCTCCCGTAATGGCCGTACTCCTCATAGAGCTCCTCCAGCGCGTCAATCAGCGTCTTCCCCTGGGATTTGTACCAGGCAAACATCTCGCAGATGAGCAGCGACGCGTTCACCGCGTCCTTGTCCCGGACGAAGCTCCCGGTGAGGTAGCCGTAGCTCTCCTCAAAGCCGAAGATGTACCGGTTTTCTTCGCCGCGCTTCTCCAAAAGCCCGATCTGCTCGCCGATGAATTTAAAGCCCGTCAGCACGTCGATGAGCTCCACGCCGTACTTTTCCGCGATCTTCGCCGCCATCGGCGTGGTGACCACGGTCTTGACCGCCACGGGCCTCTCCGGCATGGTGCCGCGGGCCAGGCGCGTTTTGCATATGAAGTCAAAGAGCAGAACGCCCATCTCGTTGCCGTTTATGAGCGTATAGCCGTCCCTTGTCCTCACCGCCACGCCCACCCGGTCGCAGTCCGGGTCGGTGGCCAGAAGCAGCTCGCTCCCTGTCCTCTCCGCCCAATCAAGGCCCACGGCCAGGGCCTCCCGGATCTCCGGGTTGGGATAGGGGCAGGTGGGGAAATTCCCGTCCGGCGTGCCCTGCTGCGTGGGGATGGTGATATTCGTAAAGCCGTGCTCCTTTAAGCACCTGGGCACGCAGGAGATCCCCGTGCCGTTTAAGGGCGTGTAGACGATGAACGCGTCCCGCGGGACCTCCGGGGGCAGGACCGAGGCAGTGCCCACGGCGGCGAGATACCGGTCCACCGTGTCCTCGCCGATGTATGAAATGAGCCCATCCCTCTCAGCTTTGTCAAAGGGTATCCGTTTTACGTCCTCAAAGGGGTCCACCCGGTCGATCTCCGCCTGAATGGCCCCGGCGGCCTCGGTGGTGATCTGGCACCCGTCCGGGCCGTAGACCTTGTAGCCGTTGTACTTGGCCGGGTTGTGGCTGGCGGTGATGACGATGCCTCCGGCGCACTCAAGGTCCCTGACGGCGAAGGACAGCGACGGCGTGGGCATGAGCCGGGGGTAGATATACACCCTGATCCCGTTGGCGGCAAAGACCTCCGCCGCCCTGTCGGCAAAGAGCCGGGAATTGATCCGGCTGTCGTAGGCGATGGCCGCCGAGGGCCTGTCCGCCGTTTTATTAAGATAATTCGCCACTCCCTGGCTGGCCTTGCCCACGGTGTACACGTTCATCCGGTTGGTCCCGGCCCCCAGCACGCCCCGAAGGCCCCCGGTACCAAACTCCAGCTCCCGGTAGAAGCGGTCCTCAATGGCCGGGCCGTCGCCGGCTATGGCCTCAAGCTCCGCGGCCACGGCGCTGTCCGCCGCCCGCTGTCTCCAGCGGTCATATGCTCTCAGGATGTCCAATCTTCCATCTCCTCCAGGCTCACGCGCAAAAGCTCCGCCGAACGGGACCACGAAAAGCGTTTGGCGTTTTCATAGCCCAGCGCCGCAAGGCGGGAGGCGTAAGCCTTATCTGTCAGCACCCTGGCCATACCGGCGCAGATGCTGTCTATGTCGTATGGGTCAATGAGCTCCGCCCCGTCCCCCGCCACCTCCGGCATGGAGGCGGCCCTGGCGGCCACCACGGGCGTGCCGCATTTCTGGGCCTCGATGATCGGTATGCCAAACCCCTCATAGAGCGTGGCGAACACAAAAAGCTCCGCGGCGGTGTAGAGGGCCGGCATGTCCCCGTCCGGCACGAAGCCCGTGAAAATAACGTCGTCCCGGTGCTTTATGTCCTTCAGCGCGGCCTCCCGGTGGAATTTCCAGCCCTGCTCCCCGGCGATGACCAGCTTATGCGGCAGGTCCGTCCGCTCCTTCAGCCGGTCAAAGGCCCGGATCATCCGCTCAAGATTCTTCCGGGGATTGCTGTTGCCCACGAAAAGGATGTATTTTTCTGTAAGCCCGTACTTCTCCCGGAGCTCGGAAAGGGCCCCCTCGTCGGTGACGCGGGCCATCTCCCCGGAGCAGGCCATAGGGATCACCCTGATCTTCTCCGGCGGCAGTCCCAGGATCTTCACCATCTCGCTCTTTGTAAACTCCGAGACGGCAAAAAAACGCTCCGCCCGGCGGCACACATACTTGTACTGGAGCCGCCACAGCAGCACCCTGGACCTTTTGTAGACCTCCGGCATCCGGAAAACCGCCAGATCCGTCACCAGCGGCACCAGCCGGCAGGTTTTGGGCAGGAAAAAGGGCGTCTTGGAGTCCGTAGTCAGCAAAATCGAGTCCCCGCAGTACTTCGGCCCCATGTAGAAAGCCTGAAAAAGCATCCGCTTGATCCCCTGCTCATACCTGCAGGGTGCCTTGACGATCTCCGTCCGCTCCCCTCCGGGAAAGTCAGGGGCATTTGACGGAACGATCACCCGGCACGGCCTGTCCGCGAGCCTTGTATAAAGCCCCAGCAGATCCCGGAGCATCACTCCGATCCCGGAGCTGTTTGACTTGTAGGACAACGCGTTGATAACGATTTTCACATCTCCCACCGTCATCCGCTCCTCCTCCGGCCGTCTCCGCGCGTGCCCCTTTTGCCGTTTCAGCACATTTTTACACAGCAAAAGCCGAAACTTTTTTCAAACCGTTTTGAATTATAGCACAATAAGGCGGTGTATACAACCCCCAAATTGTCTCACAAATGCCGAAAAAAGCAGCCGCTCCCCCGGCGCTTTTTTGCCGCCTTGATTGCCGGCGGCGGCGGAGCTTTCGCCCCGCCGCCTCAGCCTGCCAAAAACTCAGTTTCATTATTTTTTCCGATGACATGTACATCGGAAAAAATCCGCGCGTCTCCCTCTGTCGGGAAAGGCCAAACGGCCTTTCCCGACAGGCAAAGCGGCGGCGGGGCTTTCGCCCCGCCGCCGCGTTTCGTTTTGGCTTCTTATAAAATCACGTTCTCCGCGTCGATATAGCGGGCGATCAGGGTGGCGGCGTCCCGCCGGGCCACCGAGTCGTCAGGCTTGAGGCTCTTCGAGTCGTCCCCCAAAAGGATCTGCCGCTCCACCGCCCAGCGAACGGCCATCTCATACCGGCTGTCCACCTCGTCGAAGTCGGCAAAGCCGCTGAGATCCTGGACGGACTCGGGCGCTCCGGCCATGACCCAGAGCATGTAGACCGTCTCCTCCCGGGTGGCCGCGCCCTCCTCGGGGCCGTCCACGGTGATCTTCGCCGCGTTGGCCCACTCCATGTAGGCCTTCCGTGACTGGCTCCAGTCGTCCGGGTCGGCGTCGGTCTCTCCCTGGAGGCGTGCCATGATGACCATGACCTGCCAGCGGGGGATGCTGTTCACGGCGTCGAAGGTAGTATCGGAGGTCCCCTTCATGATCCCGGCGTTGTAGAGGCGCTGGACGGGCAGGAGGTAATACGCGTCCGTCCCGACCTCGCTCAGATCCTGAAAGACCCGGGTAACGGATTCCTGGCCCCCCAGGTCCTCCTCGGCCTTCTCGCAGGCCTCCCTGACCTCGGTCCTTTCGCAGGTCCTGCCGCAGCTGACGCACCGTCCGTCCACGAACATGTGCTCCTCGCGCTCGGCCTCCTCGCCGCAGACGGTGCAGACGTGCCAGTGGCAGGTGCCGTCGGCCGTAAAGCCGGCGGCGTAGCTGTGGACATGCTCCTCCTCGGCCTTGGCCGGCTCCTTCTCCCCGCAGACCGGGCAGACGCCGTCCGCGAAGCTGTGGGCCGCCTCGCCCTCTCTCGCCCCGCACTCGCACTCCGTCCAGTGGCCGGAGGCGTCGTGCTTGACGGTGACGTACTCATGGACATGGTTGGGCTTCAGCGCCTCGATGACCTGGCCCTGGGAGATGACCCTTCCGCAGTTGAGGCAGTAGGTGTCGCCGGAATAGCCGTCCTTGCCCACCTCGGCGGGCGCGGCGTTGCGGATCTCGGTGGCGCCGGTGTGGACCGCGCTCGGGGCGACGGTCATGGCCGCGCCGCAGTTTACGCAAACGGCGTGTCCGGCGCAGTCGGCGGTGCCGGCCGTATGGCCCGTGGTCTCCATGGCCGGGCAGGACGGATCGGTACAGCGCCTGACACAGCCGTCAGCGCCCACGGTCCACGCGCCGAAGGTGTGCTCATGGGGCTTGGAGGCCGCCCTGTCCACAAAGCCGCAGGTGGAGCATTTGACGGTCCCGGCCACGGTGGCGTAAGTGTGGGCGCCGCCCTCCGTGTACTGGCAGCCCCTGTTCAGGCAGTGGTGCTCATGGGTGGAATCCGTGCAGTTCCAGGTGCCGAAATTATGTCTCTTCTGTCCGTCCGCCACGATGTTGCCGCAGACGCAGTAGGTGGGGTCGGTGCAGTAGGTGCGGGGCATGGTCTCCCCGGCCGCCGCGCAGCTGACGCTGCGGGTCGCGCCGCAGAGGTCGCAGTGCTCATAGTGGTTGAAGGTGCCGTTTTTGCCGGTGATCTTCCACTCGTGGGGGCATGTGGGCTCCGGCCTGGGCAGGGCGTAACCGCAGACGTCGCACTTATAATCCTTGTCGCTGTCGGTGTGGGGAGCCTGGCCGCTCTTCAGGCGGCAGTCCAGGCACACCAGCCAGTGCCCGTCAGCGTCGCTCCTCCAGTCGGACCAGGTGTGGTCCCCGGTGGGCGGGTCCGTGGGCAGCGCGCCGCAGCGGTCGCAGTGCATGCCCGCGCTCTCGTCGTTCTCATCCACCGCCACCCACTTGTGACCCAGGGCGGGCGTCTCGTTGTATCTGTACTCAAAGCCGCATTCCTGGCAGGTCTTGACGATGTAGCCCCCGTTCTCGCAGGCGGCGTTGACGACGGTAGCCTCTCCGTAGGTGTGGTCAAGCTTGGGGATGCTGTAAGTCTCCTCCGCGCCGCATCCGCAGCTCCTCTTCATAAGGCCCTCCTCACTGCAGGAGGGCTCCTTCTGCACATTCTCGCTCCAGCTGTGGCTCCCGCCGGTGGGCATGGAGCGGTAGCTGCACTTCGAGCAGACAAGCTGCGTGGACGGATTGTTGGGGCATCCGCCAAGATTATTCGTCCGGAAATCGTGGGTCCCGTGCTCGTAGGATCCGTTGCCCTCCGGCTTGCGGATGGCGGTGTTGTACGAAGCGCCGCACCTTGTACAGGTGTAGATCACGTACTCGATCTCTCCGTACTCGCAGTCCCATCCCGTGGCGTTTCCCGCCGGTCGGAAGTCATGGCCGTTCTCACAGCTCCAGCCCGCCGAGGCGGGGCTGCTCAGCGGTTTGACGGTCTTCTCCGGGACATACGTCTCATGGACGTGGTCACAGGCGGCGTGGGCGTCAACCGGCAGGAGCGCGGTCCCGGCCGCCAGTGTGACACACAGCGCGAGCGCCAGTATCCTGATAAAGGTTCTTTTCATGGCTGCACAGCCTCCTTTAACGGGCCTCTCCCAAAGCTTCGCCCGGCCCCGTGCCGGGTTTGGCTTGCGGCCCATTCTTATTTATATTCTATTGGTTCCGGGAACCGTTGTCAATAGTCACTTCGAAAATAATATGGCTGAAAAGGTTCAAAAATTTTCCTTTTCAGCCATTTATTTTGGAAAAAACCTGCTTGTAAAATATCTTTTTTCGATATCCCTCAGCCGGAAACGGATTGCAGGAACCGCAAAAACGCCTCTTTTCCGGCCTCGTTCCTGGCGTAGACTCCGACCTGCTCCAGGACCTTGGCGAACACCAGGCCCGTCTCATATTTCACGATGTCCATGGCGTTCTCCGCAGTGATGGCGCCGTACCGGTCCCGGAACCTCCCGGCCCAGTCGGCGTGTCCGGCGGTGAGGGGGTCGGCCCTCAGGTCGGCTCCGGATACCAGACCCTCCGCCACGGCGGTCAGCTCCGCCTTCAGCCGCGCCGGCAGGACGGCCAGCCCCATGACCTCGATGAGGCCGATGTTCTCCTTTTTGATGTGGTGCAGCTCCGCGTGGGGGTGGTAGAGCCCCAGGGGGTGCTCCGGGGTGGTGAGATTGTTCCTGAGCACCAGGTCCAGCTCAAAATCTGTCCCCCTTCTGCGGGCGATGGGCGTCACGGTGTTGTGGGGCTCTCCGTCCGTCTGGGCATAGATCATGGCCGTCTCGTCGGTGTAGCCGCGCCACGCCGTCAGGAGCCTGTCCGCCAGATCCACGAGCCGCGCGGGCTTGGCGGAGCGGATCCGGACAACGGACATGGGCCAGCGGACGATCCCCGCGGTCACGTCCTCATATCCCCGGAAGCTCACCGCCGTCTCGATGGGCGCGCGCTCCATGGCAAAGGTATACCGTCCGCCCTGGAAATGGTCGTGGGCCAGGATCGAGCCGCCCACGATGGGCAGGTCGGCGTTGGAACCCACGAAGTAGTGGGGGAACTGGCCCACAAAGTCCAGAAGCTTGGCAAAGCACGCCCGGTCGATCCTCATGGGCGTATGCTCCCGATTGAAGCAGATGCAGTGCTCGTTGTAGTAGACATAGGGGCTGTATTGGAGATACCAGGGCGAGCCGTTTATCGTGATGGGCACCGTCCGGTGGTTCTGCCTCGCCGGGTGGTTGAGCCGTCCGGCGTAGCCCTCGTTCTCGGCGCACAGCTGACACCGGGGATAGGCCGACGCCGGCAGGTTTTTCGCCGCGGCGATGGCCTTCGGGTCCTTCTCGGGCTTTGACAGGTTCACGGTGATGTCCAGAACGCCGTAATCCGTCTCCGCCGTCCATTTCATGTCCTTCGCCACCCGCTCCCGGCGGATGTAGTGGGTGTCCTGGCTGAACTTGTAGTACCAGTCCGTGGCGGCCCGGGGGGACTGGGCGTAGAGCTCCCTGAATCTCTCGATGACCTGAGCGGGCCTGGGCGTCAGCCGGCCCATCAGGGCGGTGTCCAAGAGGTCCCGGTAGTCCGTGGAATCCCCGGGGATGACCCCGCGGTTATAGGCGTCGTGGGTCAGCTCGTCCAGCACGGTGCCAAGATCGATATCCCCCCAGACGGCGCCGGGGTCGGTCCAGGAGTCGAGCCTGAGCGTCTCCAGCACGGCGTTGACGGCCCAGATCTTCTCGGACTCCGCGATGAGCCCTGTGCGCAGGGCGTAGGCGATCAGCTTGGATATGGCTTCGTCGATCATACCGCGCCTCACTTTGCGTAACCGTTGGGGTGATCTTTGTGCCACGCCCACGCGGTGGCGATGATGGTCTCAAGGTCCGCGTACCGCGGCGCCCAGCCCAGCACGGACCGGGCCTTTTCGGAGGACGCCACCAGCCGCGCCGGGTCCCCGGCCCTTCTGGGGGCGATGACGGTGGGGATGAGGTGTCCCGTGACCCGGCGGGCCGCCTCCACCACCTCTTTGTTGGAAAAGCCCACGCCGTTGCCCAGGTTGAAAACGTTGTTCTCCCCGCCGTTCATAAGGTAGTCCAGCGCCAGGATGTGGGCCTGGGCCAGATCGGAGACGTGGATGTAGTCCCGGATGCAGGTGCCGTCCGGGGTGGGATAGTCGTCCCCGAAGAGGGAGAGCTTCTCCCGCCGGCCGCCCGGGACCTGGAGAATGATGGGGATGAGGTGCGTCTCCGGGTCGTGGGCCTCGCCGATGAGGCCCGACGGGTGGGCCCCGCAGGCATTGAAATACCGGAGGGCCACATACCTGAGCCCGTGGGCCCGGGATACCCAGCTCATCATGTGCTCCATGGCGAGCTTCGTCTCCCCGTAGGTGTTGGTCGGCTGTGTCCGGTCGGTCTCCAGGATCGGCACGCGCTCCGGCTCGCCGTAGGTGGCGGCGGTGGAGGAAAAGACGATCTTATCCACCCCGTGGCCCACCATGGCCTGGAGGAGCACCATGGTGCCGTGGAGGTTGTTGTCGTAATATTTCAGGGGGTCGGACATGGACTCCCCCACCTGAGAGCTGGCGGCGAAATGGATGACGCCGTCGATCCTCTCGGCCTGGAACAGAACGTCCAGGGCCCCCCTGTCCCGGATGTCCAGCCTGTAAAACCGCGCCTTCGGGTGTACGGACGCCCGGAAGCCCGTCTGCAAATTGTCCGCCACCACCACGTCCCGGCCGGCCTCGCAGAGCTCCCAGACCGTGTGGGACCCGATGTACCCGGCTCCGCCGGAAACAAGAATCGCCATATTTGTCCCTCCTCAAATTTGGATCCGGCAGCCGCCGGTGCTTCTGATGTGCAGGATATGACAGGCGCCGTCGCCGAAGACCTCCTCGACGCCGGCCTTGAAGGAGGCCGTCTCCTCCTCGGGCACGAAGGCCTGCACCGTCCCGGCGAACCCGCCGCCGTGGACCCGTATGGCGCCGCGCCCGTCCAAAAGCCGCCTGCCCAGATTGATCGCCAGGTTCACCGCCTGGGCCTCCGGCCTGGAAACGGACCAGATGTTCTGCAAAAGCGTCTCCGAGGAGCGGCCCGACTCGTTGACGAGCCCGAGGAAGCTCCCGAAATCCCCCCTCTTCAGGGCCTGGGCCTCCTGCACGGCCCTCCGGTCGTCGGCGTAAAAGTGCATGGCCCGCAGCACCGCCCGGTCGCCGCACTTCCCGCGCAGCGCCGGTATGGCGGCCATGAACGCCCCCTCCGGCACGTCCCGGAGCCACTTCTTCCCGAAATACGCCGCCACGGAGCCCATCTCCCGGGTGATGGCGGCGTAGTCCTCCGTCAGATCGGCGTGGTCGGACCGGGTGTCGATGATGCACAGCGCGTGCCCGAACCGGCCGAAATCGCATGGGATGGCCTCCACCGCCGGGGAGGCTGGGTCGGCGAAGTCGATGGCCACCACCCCGCCCACGGAGGACCCCATCTGGTCCATGAGCCCGCAGGGCTTGCCGAAGTGGACGTTCTCCGCGTGCTGGCCCACCCGGGCGATGGTCACGGCGTCCAGCACCCCGCCGCAGTCAAAGGAATTGAAGATGTTCCCCACCAGCACCTCATAGGCCGCGGAGGAGGACAGCCCCGACCCGGAGAGCACCGTCGAGACGGCGCAGGCGTCGAACCCGGAGGGCCTGTACCCCAGTCCGGCGATCCCCTGGGCCACGCCCCGGACCAGGGCGGCCGAGGTGCCCCGGTCCTCTGTCCGCGGCGCAAGGTCCCCCAGCTCCACCGCCAGCTCCGGGTATCCCTCGCTCATGACCCGGGCCGTGCCCGTCCCGTTGGGCGCGGCGCAGGCCAGGATATCCATGTCCACGCTGGCGCACAGCACATGCCCGTGCTGGTGATCGGTGTGGTTCCCGCCGATCTCCGTCCGGCCGGGGCCGGAGAAAAGTCCGGCGCCCTCCCGGTCGCCGTACCGCTCCAGAAAGGCCCGGGCCGCCCGGGCCTCCCGCTCCCTGCCGGGCGCCCCCTCGGTTTTTTCCAGGATCTGACTTACCTTCATAGACGTCCTCCCTCCCGTCGTTCCAGAGGGGCCCGCCCCGCGGCGGGCCGCCTCAATTCGATTAGTCGTATTTTTTGCAGACCGGCTCATGCCTCTGGGCGGACTCCTCGTCGTACCAGATAAGGTTCCGGCCCGTGTCCGCGTCAAAGAGCTGTACGGCGCCGGAGGGGGCCCCGAAGCGGACCTTTTCTCCCGGCGCGGTGCCCACGCGAAGCTCCGCCATGGGCACCACCATAAAGATCTCCCGGTCCCCGAAGCGCGCGTGGAGATTGACCTCGCTGCCCAGCATCTCGCTGATCTCCACCACCGCCTCCAGCTCCCCCCGGCCCACGGTCACGTCCTGCGGGCGGATGCCCACGGTGACGGCGCCGGGCTGCCGGCCGCCGGCCCTCAGGGCCTTCTGCTGGAAATCGTCCAGCTCAAAGACAGCGGGGCCCAGGACCGCCGTGTACCGCCCGTCCCGGAGCTCGAGCCGCCCGCCCTCAAAAAGATTCATGGCCGGAAGGCCGATAAAGCCGGCCACAAAGGTATTCACGGGCTTGGAGTAGATCTCCGTGGGGGTGCCGATCTGCTGGACCTCACCGCTCCTCATCACCACCAGCCTGTCGCCCAGGGTCATGGCGTCCGTCTGGTCGTGAGTGACGTAGATGAAGGTGGCGTCGATGGTCTTGCGGAGCCGGGCGATCTCGGCGCGCATCTGGCTCTTGAACTGCACGTCCACGTTGGAAAGCGGCTCGTCCATCAAAAACACCTTGGGATCCCGGACCATGGCCCGGCCGATGGCCACCCGCTGGCGCTGGCCGCCGGACAGGTGCTTGGGCTTGCGCTTCAGCACATCCGTGAGCTCCAGGACCTCCGCTACCTCCCGGACCCGCCGGTCCATGTCCTTCTTGTCCATCTTGTGGAGCTTCAGGGGAAAGGCCAGGTTCTCATAGACGTTCATATGCCCGTAGAGGGCGTAATTCTGGAACACCATGGCGATGTCCCGGTCCTTGGGCTTCATGGCGTTGCAGAAAACGCCGTCGATGTAAAGCTCGCCCTCCGTGATGTCCTCCAGGCCCGCCACCATCCGCAGGGTGGTGGACTTCCCGCACCCGGAGGGGCCCACCAAGACCACGAATTCCCGGTCACGCACCGTGAGATTGAAGTCATGCACCGCCGTCACGACGCCGTCATATACTTTTTTGATATTTTTGAATACGACCTCTGCCAACGATCCCGTCTCCTTTCCGTCCGAACGGATATTTGTTCTCATTGTGTATTATAGCAAAAGCTTACGGTTTTCTCAAGTCCTCCCGGCAATTTTTTGAATGGGGCCGCCGTCCTCCGCGCGGCTTTGTCCCCGGGGCACTTGAAAACTCCCGCGGTATTTGATAGAATGGTTAAAAACGCTGTTCCGGCGGCATCTGAGGAGGTTTTGACATGGGCGAGCTTCTCTACGGCGCGGCCTATTACCCAGAGTATATGCCGGAGGACCGGATCAACAGGGACATGGACCTGATGGTCAAGGCCGGCTTCAACCTCATCCGCATCGCGGAGTCCACCTGGTCCACCTGGGAGCCGGAGGACGGGCGGTTCGACTTCAGCCTCCTGCGCCGCACGCTCAGCGCCGCCCGGCGCCACGGCCTGCGCGTCATCGTGGGAACCCCCACCTACGCCATCCCTCCCTGGCTCTATAAGAAGCACCCGGACATCATGACCGAGACCCACGCGGGCCGCAGCCGCTACGGCGGCCGCCAGCAGTTCGACCTCACCGACCCCGACTACCTCTTCCACTGCGAGCGGATCATCCGCCGGCTTTTGGAGGTCACCTCAAAATACGACTGCGTCATCGGCTACCAGCTGGACAACGAGACGAAGCCCTACGACACCTGCTCCCCCCGGGTCCAGGCCATGTTCCGCGAGCACCTCCGGGAGAAATTCGGCACGGTGGAGGCCATGAACCGGGCCTACGGCTTTGCCTACTGGTCCAACGCCGTGGCGGATTTCGACGAGCTCCCCGACGTGCGCGGCACCATCAACGCCAGCTACGGCGCGGAGTTCCAGGCGTTCCAGCGCTCCCTCGTCACCCGCTTCCTCCTCTGGCAGCGCTCCATCGTGGACGAGTACCTGAAGCCCGGTCAGTTCGTCACCCACAACTTCGACTATGAGTGGCGGGGCTGGTCCTACGGCCTCCAGCCGGACGTGGACCACTTCGAGGCGGCGAAGGCCCTCACCGTCGCCGGGTGCGACATCTACCACCAGAGCGGGGAGCATTTCGACGGCGCGGAGATCGCCTTCTGCGGGGCCCTGGCCCGCAGCCTCAAAAAGGACGGCTACCTGGTGCTGGAGACCTTCGCCCAGGGCAACTTCAGCTTCCTGCCGTACCCCGGCCAGCTGAAGCTCCAGGCGTTCGCCCACATCGCCTCCGGCGCCCGGTGCGTGGAATACTGGCACTGGCACTCCATCCACAACTCCCTGGAATCCTTCTGGAAGGGGGTGCTGAGCCACGATCTGACCCCCGGCGAGACCTACCGGGAGTGCGCGGAGATCGGCCGGGAGCTTGCCCGCCTCTCCCCCCGGCTCTGCGGCCTCCAAAAAAGGAACCGGATCGCCGTCATGGTGTCCAATCGCTCCCAGACCGCCCTCAACTGGTTCCCCTGCTGCCGTCCCGGCGGCCGGCCCGATAAAAATTACTCCGACATCCTGCGCTGGATCTGTGACAGCCTCTACCGCCTGAACGCCGAGTACGACATCCTCTGGGATTCCGAGCGGGATTTTTCCGGCTACGACCTGATCGTCACCCCGGCCCTTTACGCGGCGGACGACAGCCTGATCTCCGCCCTCACCGCCTTCGTGGAGCGGGGCGGCAAGCTCATCTCCACCTTCCGGAGCTTCTTCGCCGACCCGGACCTGAAGATCCGCCGGGACGCCCAGCCCCACGGGATGACCCGGGTCTTCGGCCTCCGGTACGACCGCTTCACCGTCCCTGAGTCGGCCGGTGTCCGCTCCGGGAAGATCCGCCTCCCCGAGGGCACGGCGGCCTCCGACTGGCTGGAGCTCCCGGAGCTCCACGGCGCCCAGGCTCTCTGCTCCCTCTCCCACCGGGCCTGGGACCGGAGCCCCGTGGTCACTGTCAACTCCTTCGGCGCAGGCAAGGCCGTCTATATCGCCTCCTGCTTCGACGCCGCGGCGCTGGACGAGGTGCTGGACTACCTCCTCCGGGACTTCAACATCCCCCTCCCCGGCATCCGCTTCCCCCTGGTCCTCAAGCGGGCCCGGTCCCCCGAGGGGAAGGACCTGGTCTTCTTCCTCAATTTCTCCCCCGACCCCCACCCCCTCCCCTACGGCGGCGAGCTGCCCCCCTGGGGGGTGGAGATCCGGGAAAACGGAAAACCGATCTGATATTTGCTCCCATAAAGGCAAACTGACGGCCTCCCTTCCGGGAGGCCGTCAGTCGCTGCTGTCTGGAAAAACGCGCGGGGAAACGGGCAAAAATCGGAAGATCGGCCCGGGTCAGACCGTGATGGTCTGCATCCACTTTCTCTCTCTTATCATGTGCAGGCCGATGACGCACTTCACCGCCTCGGTGGCCTGGCAGATGAAGAAGAGCGGCACCACCGGAAGGGCGGTGAACCGGGTCAGGATATACGCCAGAGGCACGCAGACGCCCCAGACGAAGACGGAGTCAAAGAGGAAGGTGATGAGCGTCTTTCCCCCGGAGCGCATGGCGAAGTAACAGCAGTTGGTAAAGGCGCAGAAGGGCATCATCACGGCCGACACCCTGATGAAGCTGGCCGCCAGGGCGCGGACCTCGGCCGTCGTCTCGTAGAGCAGCGGGAAGACCTCCGAGATGGCCGCCAGCAGGACCGCCGTCACCACATTGAGCGCCACGGAGAAGAAGGTGAGCTTGGCCAGGTCGTCCATGACCCTGTCCCCGTCCTGCCCCTGTCCCAGCTTCTGGCCGATGAGGATGCCCACGGCGTTGCCGGTGGCCATAAAGGCCACGCTCATGGCGTTCCAGACGGTGGACTCGATGTTGATGGCCGGCACCACATTGAGTCCCCGGGCGGAGTAGCACTGATTCAGCACCGCCATGCCCGCGGCCCACAGCCCCTCGTTGATGAGGAGCGGCGTCCCCTTGCGGAAGATCTGTCCGGCCAGCCTGCGCGGCACGCGCAGCGTCCTGTAAAGCCCGGCGGCAAAGGGCATCCGCCCCTTGTGGGTGTGGGTCCAGCCCGCGGCCAGGACCAGCTCCACATACCGGGAGATGACCGTGGCCACGGCCGCGCCCCGGACGCCCATGGCCGGCGCCCCGAAGTGGCCGAAGATCAGGACATAGTTGAAAAAGAGGTTCACGGCCACGGCGGCGATGCCGGCCGCCATGGGCACCACCGTCTCCCCGTTCTCCCGCAGGGTGGAGCAGTAGGCGTTGGCCGCGGCGAAAGCCGGAAGCCCCCAGAGCATGGCCCGCAGGTATTCCATGCCGTATTTCAGATACAGCGCCGCCTCCTCCGGACTGCCCTCCCCCCGGAGCCACAGCTTCACCAGCTCCTCCCCGAAAAGGGACAGGGCGGCGATGCCCGCCGCCGTCAGGGCCAGGACGCTCAAAAGCTTGAAGCGGAAGGTGGCCCGGACGCCCTCGTCATCCCCGCTCCCGGCGTATTGGGCGGTAAAGATCCCCGCGCCGGAGACGGCGCCGAAGATGCACAGATTGAGGACGAACAGCACCTGATTGACGATGGCCACCCCGCTCATGGGGGCCGTTCCGACTCTCCCCACCATCAGATTGTCCAGGAGGGAGACAAAGTTCGTTATGAAGTTCTGGATCATGATGGGCAGTGTCACGCCCATGGCCACACGGTAAAATTTCCTGTCGCCGATGAATCTCGATCGCATGGTATACACTCCGGAATAGGTTCAGTGGACAGACCGCCCTTTCACGCGGCCCGTCCTTTTCCGACAGTCTCCTTCGTCATCTGTAAAAGCCGTCGTCCGGGATGCCCCCGCCCAGAAGCGCCGGGTCAAGCCGGAAGAGGATAGACAGGTAGTCCGCCAGCTCCTCCCGGACGGTGTCCGCGCCGGTCAGCCACGTGAATTCACAGCACTCCAGCGCCGCCCAGGCCTCCTCCTGCGTCTCGGCAAGGCCCAGGGCCACGGCGTAGTCAAGATAGCCGGACACGCCGTTCTGGGACTCCTTCAGGTCCTCCAAAAGGGCCTGCGTCTCCTCATTGGACAGGGTATTCCTCACGACGAGGCACCCCGCGGGCAGAAGGGCGCCCTCTGTGACGGCGCTCCACTCCATGCCCAGCTTCAGGGCCACCTTGACGTCCGCGTCCCGGACGATGGCGGTCCCGGCCTGCTTGGCCGGCATGAGGGCGATGTCGTGGGACGCCAGCTCCCCGGCGGGCGCCGGCTCCAGAATGAGGGTCTCGCCCAGCTCAAAGCCGTAGCCCTCGGCGATGTAGCCGAAAACGGCCGCGGCCTCCTCGTCCCCCTCCGGAACATAGACGGTCCTCTGGGCCAGATCCCAGATGTCCCGCACGGTGGCGTCCCGCCGGACGATCCCCAGGCCGCCGGCGGCCGTGACGGCGGCGATCCCGATCTGACCGCCCGTCTCGTTGTAGATCCTGGCCGCCGCGCTCACCGGCACGATGGCAGCGTCAAGCTCCCCGGTTGCGAGCAGCGGGCCGGGGTCGTCCGTGATCCTCATGTCATACTCCCCGCCCGCGGCCAGTCCGGCCGCGCCCAGGGACGCGGCAAAGTCCCAGAGCCCCAGCTTCAGCCCGTCCGCGCTCACCGGGGGCAGGTCCTCCGGCCCCGGAGGCGTCACGGGCTTCTTCCCGTCGTCGGGCCCGTCCGGGCCCTCCTGCTCCTCCCCCGGTCCCACGGGGCTGTCGGGGAGCTCGCCGTGTTCCGGGTCCTTCCTGTCGCACCCGGCAAGGGCGGCCAGCAGCGCGACCGCCAGTAAAACGGCCATGATCTTCTTCATTCTATTCCCTCCCCCGCAGGCAATTTATTATATATTGAGTTTAAATTCCCCGGCGTCTTTTGTCAAGTCCCCTCCGCGCCCCGATTTCTCCCCTTTTCCCCCGTCCGGTCCCAAAAAGAGCGGGTTTTTGGCGTCCTTGACGAGAAAAAACTGTTGCAATACGGTTTTTGCCGTGTTATAATGCAAAGGATGGTATAGGTTGACTTGAGTGGGCGGTTTTCCCACTCTTTTTTCTGCACATTATCCGAAGATCAAAATCATCCGCGGAGGGGGATCCTATGAACAAGGTGGTCGAGACGGTCACGGCCATGGCCAGGCCCGTGGTGGAGGCCCACGGCTGTGAGCTGTGGGACGTGGAGTACGTCCGGGAGGCGGGGACCTGGTTCCTGCGGGTCTACATCGACAAGGAGGGCGGCGTCGGCATCGACGACTGCGAGGCCGTGTCCCGCGCTCTGGACCCCCTGCTGGACGAGGCGGACCCCATCCCGGACAGCTACAATTTTGAGGTCTCCTCCGCCGGGGTGGAGCGGGAGCTGAAGCGCCCCTCCGATTTTCAGCGCTTTCTGGGCTCCTACGTCTCCGTGAAGCTCTACCGGACCGCGGAGGGCTCCAAGGAGCACCTGGGATATCTCCGATCCTTCGCCGGCGGGGACGTCACCATCGAGACAAAGTCCGGCGAGACGAAAACCTTTGAAAAAAATCAGGTGGCCAGCGTCCACCTCCGTTTAGAATAATGAAGGAGCAACAGCAATGAACGCAGAATTTTTTGAGGCCATAGCCGACATCGAAAAAGAGAAGGGCATCCCCCGGGAGTACATGCTCGACCGCATCCGTCAGGCCCTTCTGGCCGCCCTCCGCAAGGACAATCCCGAGGCGGAGGAGAACGTGATCGTGGACATCGACGAGGACAAGAAAAAGATCGACATGTACATCCGCAAGACCGTGGTGGAGTCCGTGGAGAATCCCGCCGTCGAGCTGGTGCCCGAGGAGGCCCGGAAGTACAGCAAGCGCGCCGGCGTGGGCGACACGGTGAACGTCCCCGTGGACACCAAAAAGTTCGGCCGCATCGCCGCCCAGGCCGCCAAGCAGGTGATCATCCAGGGCATCCGCGAGGCCGAGCGCAGCATGGTCTACGAGCAGTTCACCTCCAAGGAGCATGAGATGTTCACCGCCACCGTGAGCCACATCGACCCGGTCCGGGGCTCCGTCAGCGTCCACCTGAGCTCCGGCTCCGAGAACACCGACGGCCTCCTCCCCGCCGGCGAGCAGATCCCCGGCGAGCGCATCACCGAGGGCCAGCTCCTGAAGGTCTACGTGGTGGAGGTCCACAAGCTGGGCTCCGGCGCCCAGGTGCTGGTGTCCCGCACCCATCCGGGCCTTGTGAAAAGGCTCTTTGAGAACGAGGTCCCCGAGATCTTCGACGGCACGGTGGAGATCAAGTCCATCGCCCGGGAGGCCGGCAGCCGCACGAAGATGGCCGTCTGGTCCTCCGACCCCGCCGTGGAGCCCGTGGGCGCCTGCGTCGGTCCCCGCGGGGGCCGCGTCGCCGCCGTGGTGGATGAGCTGCGGGGTGAGAAGATCGACATCATCCGCTATTCCGAGGACCCCGCCGAGTATGTGGCCGCGGCCCTGGCGCCGGCGGACGTGGTCCGGGTGGAGTTCCCGGAGGAGGGCGGCAAGAGCTGCCGCGCCATCGTGCCGGACAGCCAGCTCTCCCTGGCCATCGGCAAGGAGGGCCAGAACGTCCGTCTGGCCGCCCGCCTCACCGGCCTCAAGATCGATATAAAGCCCGAGAGCTTTATGGGGTGAGCCATGGAGCAGGCCAGAAAGATCCCCATGCGCCAGTGCGTGGGATGCCGGACCCGGCGGCCCAAGAGGGAGCTGGTCCGCGTCGTCCGCTCGCCGGAGGGGGAGATCTCCATCGACTCCCGTGGCAAGAAGCCCGGCCGCGGCGCCTATGTGTGCCGGGACCCCGAGTGCCTCAAAAAGGCCATCCGCTCCCGGGCCCTGAGCCGCGCGCTGGACGCCCCCGTCCCGGAGGAGATCTTTGACCTCCTCCGCGCCCAGATGGAGGCGGGAGAATGAGCGCCCTGAGCTTTCTCGGCCTGGCCAAAAAGGCCGGCCGGGTGGAGATCGGTGACGAGTCCGTGAACATCGCCGCCCGCGCCGGCAAGACGAAGCTCATCCTGACGGCCGCCGACGCCGGCCGGAGCGCCGGCCTGCGGGCCGAAAATTCCGGGCGGGCCGCCGGATGTCCCGTGGCCGCCGTCCCCTTCACGAAAGAGGAGCTGGGCGCCGCCCTGGGCCGGGACGCCGTGGGCGTCGCCGCCATAACGGACATCGGCTTTGCCCACGCCTTCGCGGAAAAGCTCCACGAGGAACAGGGCGGCCTTGACGACATATTGGAGACTCTCGCGGTCCTGGACGCCCGCGCCGGGGCCCGCCGAAAAGAGCTGCGCCGCCATGAGCGGAACGTGAAGCGCGGGAAAAAATGATCCCCCCGAGGAATATCGAGCTCTTGCTGAAAGGATTGGTTACAGAATGGCAATAGTAGTAAAATACCGGGTGCATGAGGTGGCGAAGGATTTCAAGATGACCTCCAAGGTCATCACGGAGATCCTGACGAAGTACGCCACCACCCCGAAGAATCACATGCAGGTGCTCGAGGACCCGGAGCTGGATATCATTTTTGAGTATCTGACTCAGCACAACCAGATGGCCTCCATCGCCGACGTGTTCGCCGATGTGAAGCCCAAGGAGGCCCCCGCGCCCGAAAAGGCCGAGGCAAAGCCGGCCCAGCAGCCCTCCCAGCCCCAGTCCGGCCAGAAGGGCCAGCCCCAGGCGCAGCCGGGCCAGCAGTCCTCCCAGTCCCAGGCCCAGTCCAGGCCCCAGCCCAGGCCGGAGAAGGACTTCAAGCCCCGTCCCGAAAAGCAGAAGCGCGTCATCGACACCTCCGGCGTCACCATCAACATCGAAAAATACGACGAGCGCTTTGACCAGATGGCCGGCGACCGCGCCAACAACATGAAGCGCGGCAAGGAGCAGATCCGGAAAAAGGGCGGCCAGCAGCGGGCCAATCCCGCTCAGGACCGGTCCGCCAAGCGCCGCCAGGAGGAGCGGGACCGTATGCGCCGCCTCCAGTTCGAGGTGGCCAAGAAGGCCCCCGTAAAGGTCCAGATCCCCGACGAGATCAGCGTGGGCGAGCTGGCCTCCCGCATGAAAAAGACGGGCGCGGAGGTGGTCAAGTCCCTCATCAGGATGGGCGTCATGGCCTCCGTTTCCGACACCATCGATTACGACACCGCCGCCCTGGTGGCCATGGAGCTGGGCTGTAAGGTGGAGCGGGAGGTGGTCGTCACCATCGAAGAGCGCCTCATCAACGACCGGGAGGATACCGCCGAGGAGCTGCGTCCCCGCGCCCCCGTGGTGGTGGTCATGGGCCACGTGGACCACGGCAAGACCTCCCTTCTGGACAAGATCCGCTCCTCCAACGTGGCGGCCGGCGAGGCCGGCGGCATCACCCAGCACATCGGCGCTTACCGCGTCTTAGTGAAGGGCTCCCCCGTCACCTTCCTGGATACCCCGGGCCACGAGGCCTTCACCTCCATGCGCGCCCGCGGCGCCATGGCCACGGATATCGCCATCCTGGTGGTGGCCGCCGACGACGGCATCATGCCCCAGACCGTGGAGTCCATCAACCACGCGAAGGCGGCGAAGATCCCCATCGTGGTGGCCATCAACAAGATGGACGTGCACGGGGCCAACCCCGAGCGCATCAAGCAGCAGCTCACCGAATACGACATCGTCCCCGAGGAGTGGGGCGGCGACACCATCGTGTGCCCCATCTCCGCCAAGACCGGCGAGGGGATCCAGGAGCTTCTGGAAAATCTCGTCGTCCTGGCCGAGGTCCAGGAGCTGCGCGCCAATCCCGACCGGGAGGCCCGGGGCGTGGTCATCGAGGCCCGCCTTGACAAGGGCCGCGGCCCCATCATGACGGTCCTGGTGCAAAACGGCACCCTCCATCAGGGCGATATCATCATCGCCGGCACCGCCGTGGGGCGTGTGCGCACCATGATGAACGACAAGGGCGAGCGCGTCACCGAGGCCGGCCCCTCCGTCCCCGTGGAGATCGCCGGCATGGGGGAGGTCCCCGCCGCGGGCGACATCTTCAACGCCGTGGCCGACGAGCGCATGGCCCGTGAGCTGGCCGAACAGCGCAGGAACAGCCAGAAGAACGCCGGCGAGGCCGGCAAAAAGGTGACGCTGGAGGATCTCTTCGCCCAGATCAAGGAGGGGGAGCTGAAGGAGCTGCCCATCATCGTCAAGGCCGACGTCCAGGGCTCCGCCGAGGCCATCAAGTCCTCTCTGGAGAAGCTGACCAACGAGGAGGTCCGGGTGAAGGTCATCCACTCCGCCGTGGGCGCCGTCAACGAGTCCGACGTGATGCTGGCCGCCACCTCCGGGGCCATCATCGTGGGCTTCAACGTCCGCCCGGACAGCGCCGCCCGCGAGTCCGCCGCCCGCAGTCATGTGGACATCCGCCTTTACAGCGTGATCTACGACTGCATCGGCGAGGTGGAGGCCGCCATGAAGGGTATGCTGGCCCCGAAATTCCGGGAGGTCCAGCTGGGCCACGCCGAGGTCCGGGAGACCTACAAGGTCTCCAAGGTGGGCACCGTCTGCGGCTGCTACGTGCAGGACGGCAAGATCCAGCGCGGCTGCAAGGTCCGGGTCCTCCGGGACAACGTGGTCATCTTCGAGGGCGAGCTTGCCAGCCTCCGCCGCTTCAAGGACGACGTGCGCGAGGTGGCCTCCGGCTACGAATGCGGTATGCAGATCGAGAAGTTCAACGACGTGAAGGTCGGCGACATCATCGAGTGCTTCGTCATGGAGCAGATATAACTTTACTGGCTTTGAAGCCCGCTCTGCGGGCTTCAAATGCCAATGGGAGAACGTGCGGGAAAATATTCTGAATTTCGCGAAATTCAGAATATTTTCCCTGCTGTCGCCCCGCGCGCGCCCCGTCAGGGCACACTTGGGCGGCAAAAGGGATTTTTTGCGAGGCGAAGCCCCGCAAAAAATCTTTGATTTGGGGCTTTTCAAAAGGTTTTTTCCAAGGCGCATGTCCTTGGAAAAAACACTATATTGAGGAAAAATCGGGAAAGGAAACGATACTATGCCTTCCAACCATATAAACCGCGTCAATGAGGACATCCGCCTTTGCATGGACAAGCTCCTCCGGGAGGTGAAGGACCCCCGCATCCATCAGGGGCTCCTGTCCGTCACGGCCTGCGAGGCCACGGGGGACCTGAAATACTGCAAGGTCTACCTGAGCGTCCTGGGCCTGGAGGACGAGAAGAGCCTAAAGCAGGGGCTGAAGTCCGCCTCCGGCTGGCTGCGGCGGGAGCTGGGGCAGAGGCTCCGCCTGCGCAGTACGCCGGAGCTCACCTTCATTCTCGACCACTCCATCGAGGAGGGGGCGCACATCAACTCCATTCTCGCCTCCCTCGACATAAAACCCGAGGAGGAGACGGAACATGACGCTGAATGAGGCCGCCGGCTGGCTCGGCGAGAACGACGGTTACCTGATCCTGACCCACACCCGCCCCGACGGGGACACCCTGGGCTCCGCCGCCGCCCTGTGCTCGGCCCTGCGCCGTGCCGGGAAGCGGGCCTTTTTGTACCCGAATCCCGAGGTGACCGAGAAATTCCTGCCCTTTGTGTCCCCCTTCTTCGCGGACCGGGGCTTTCAGCCGGAGCATACAGTCAGCGTGGACATCGCCTCCCCCGGCCTTTTCCCCGCGGGATTTGAGGGCCGCGTGGAGCTGGCCATCGACCACCACCCCTCCAACTCCGGCTTCGCCGCCCACACCGTTCTGGACGCCTCCCGCGCCGCCTGCGGCGAGATCGTCCTGACGCTCATCGGCCTTCTGCACGGCGGTCCCACCAGGGAGGAGGCGGATCTTCTCTTCATCGCCGTCTCCACCGACACCGGGTGCTTCCAGTACGCCAACGTGACGGAGAACACCTTCCTGTCCGCGGCGGCCCTGGCCCGGGCGGGGGCCGACACCGCCGGCCTCTCCCGGCTTTTCTTCCGCACCTTCTCCCGGGCCCGTCTGGCCCTGGAGGGCGCGGTCTACTCCCGTCTGCGAACCTTCCGCGGCGGCGAGATCGTGGTCAATATCGTGACCCTGGATATGATAAGGCAGACCGGCGTCACGGAGAACGACATGGACGACCTGGCCGCCCTGGCCGGGAAGTTAGAGGGCCACCAGGTCAGCCTCACCATCCGGGAGAATGAAAACGGCTCCTGCCGCGTCTCCCTGCGCTCGGGCCGGCGGGTCAACGTCTCCGACATCGCGAAGCTCTTCGGCGGCGGCGGCCACGCCATGGCCGCCGGCTGTACCGTAAAGGCCGGCCCAGAGGAGGCCCTTGCGCTGCTCCTCCCCCCCATCGAGGCGGCGCTGGACGCGGGGGCCGGGGCATGAACGGCATCCTCATCGTGGACAAGCCCGCCGGCTGGACCAGTCAGGACGTGTGCTCCAAGCTCCGGGGCGTCCTCCGGGAAAAACGCGTGGGCCACTCCGGCACGCTGGACCCCATGGCCACCGGGGTGCTCCCCGTCTTCGTGGGCCGGGCCACCCGGGCCGTGGAGTTTGCGGAGAACGACCGGAAGCGCTATACCGCCGCCCTGCGCCCGGGACTCGTCACCGACACCCAGGACATCACGGGGCGCGTGCTGGAATCCAACCCCCGCAAATTCTCTGAAGACGATCTTCTGGAGGCCCTCCGGTCGTTCACCGGGGAGCTTCTTCAGGTCCCGCCCATGTACTCCGCCGTCAAGATCGGCGGCCGGAAGCTCTATGAGCTGGCCAGGCGCGGGCAGAGTGTGGAGCGGCCGCCCCGGCCCGTCACCGTCTACTCCCTGACCCTTCTGGGACGCGACGGGGAGGATATCCTCCTGGACATCGAGTGCTCCAAGGGCACCTATATCCGCACGCTCTGCCACGACATCGGCCGGCGCCTCGGGTGCGGCGGCGCCATGGCCGCCCTGCGCCGGACCCGGGCCGGCGCCTTCGACATTTCGGACGCCCACGCCCTGGCGGACGTGATCCGCGAGGCGGAGGCCGGCATGCCGGACCGCTTTCTTCTCCCGGTGGACAGCCTCTTTCAGGCCCTCCCCGCCTATACGGCGGATGCCGCCCGGGAGAAAAAATGCCGCTGCGGCACGGATTTCCCGGTCTCCGTCCCCGACGGGGAGTACCGGGTCTACGGGGAAAACGGCGAATTTTTGATGGTCGGCAGGGCCCGGGCGGGCCGGATGGCCACCGTCAAGAGCTTTTTTGAGGTGGTTTGATTGGAAAAAGGTAAACGGGTCATCGCGCTGGGCTTTTTCGACGGGGTCCACCTGGGCCACGGGGCGCTTCTGAGGGCCGCCCGGGATCTGGCCGCGCAGTATGCCGTGGAGCCGGCGGTCATCTCCTTCGACACGCCCCCCGGCAAGACCATCGGGGACCGGCCGGTGCCCATGATCAACTCCCCCCTGGACCGGGCCGACATCATGCGCCGGATCTACGGCATCGACGACCTGATCTTCCTGCATTTTGACGACGAGCTTCGGCACATGCCCTGGGACCGCTTTGTGGAGTGGCTGAAATCCGATTTCGGCGCGGTGTGCCTGGTGGCCGGTTATGACTTCCGCTTCGGCTACGGGGGCGCGGGCAGCGCCGCGCTTTTGGAGGAAAAATGCCGGGCGCTGGGTCTGGGCTGTCACATCGTCCCGCCGGTGATGGCCGGAGGGGAGCCCATCAGCTCCACCCGTATCCGCTCCCTCCTCCTTCAGGGGCAGTGTCGGGAGGCCGGAGAGCTTCTGGGCCACCGCCACCTCCTCACCGACACGGTCCAGAGCGGCTACCGCTTTGGCCGGACCCTGGGCACCCCCACCATCAACATGCGCTTCCCCGAGGGCGTCCTGGACCCCCGTCACGGCGTCTACATAGCCGAGGCCCACATCCTCTCCACCGGCGAGCTCTTCCCGGCGGTCACCAATATCGGCGTCCGCCCCACCGTGGGCGGCGAGACCGCCGTCACCGTGGAGAGCCACCTTCTGGGCATGGACCGCAACCTGTACGGCCAGCGCATCCGGGTGGAGTTTTACAGGTTCCTCCGGGACGAGATTCGGTTTGACCGGATCGAGGCCCTCCGCGACCAGATCCGCTCCGACGCCGCCGAGACCCTCCGGTTCTTCGACCGCCACCCCATCGACCCCTTCGATTACCCGGAGTGGAAAAATTGACCCCCCGCGCTCTGCTGTCCCCGGCCGCCCCCGCCGCCTCCCCTCCCGCCCCCATCCCCCTCTCTCCCCCTCTCCCTCCCCCCTTGCTCTCCCCCTCCTCTTGACGCTTTTTTCCCGCTTTCGGGTATTTTTTATTGAGAAAAAAGAAAAATAGATGTTGACAAACGGGGTCAGTTTTGTTATCATATCTCATGCTGATGCGACGGAATGCTGGTGTAGCTCAGCTGGTAGAGCAGCTGATTTGTAATCAGCAGGTCGGGGGTTCGAATCCGTCCACCAGCTCC
>CANQPU010000005.1 GCA_947625815.1 uncultured Oscillospiraceae bacterium | reverse complement strand
ATGCAAGCTTGATCTGGAATCTCTGATCCTGACTACCGCTGAAAAGTATCTTCCTCAGCTCAACCTTGTTATGACGGCGCCGGGTATCCAATCCTTTGCCGCTATCGGCATCATCTCTGAAATCGGTGTGGATATGTCTGTGTTCCCTACCTCGAAGCATCTTTGCTCCTGGGCCGGGCTTACGCCGCAGAACAACGAGAGTGCCGGGAAGAAGAAAACCACCAGAATCGGTAGAGCTGGGGCCTACATCAAGCCTTTGCTGGTTCAATGTGCCCTTTGCGCCGTTCGCGCCAAGCAGTTCCCGGAGGTCCGCAGCCGTTACCTCTCTTTGAAAAAACGCCGGGGGCACAAGAAAGCTATCATCGCCATTGCCAGAATGCTGTTGACGGCCATCTACAATATGCTCAAGAAAAACGAGCCTTACGACCCGCGACTCTACCGCGATGCGGACCGCCCGCCTAAGCATCGTGAGGTCTCTGTGGAAGAGGCCGTCTTTATCCTCCAGCGCCAAGGCTATCTCGTGACTGCCCCTGTTTCCCCGTAGGTCTTACCTTCACGTTTACATTTCGGCCCGCTTCGGGGGCCCTGGTTTTGTGTGCCCTTTTTCGGGATGGTACTCAAATTAAAATGTTTCAACCTTCCACATCCATTCATAGAAAAAACGATATCTGTATTGTATATCATACGGGCGCGCACGTCAATGCAGATATTGATCTCTGAGCGGCGAGGGAGAGAACCGGCCCTCGCGGGCGAGGGATATGAAACTGCCTTCGGAGACGAGGAGATAGTCCAGCAGCGTCACGTTCAGAAGGCTGAGTTTGGGCATCAGCGCCGAGAGGGCCTCAAGCTCCGCGTCGCTTTTGACCGGGTCGCCCTCCGGAAAGGCGTGGAACAGCAGGAGAAGGACGGAGGCACTGCCGACAAGACTGCGGGTGATCCGGTTGACGGTGCCGGAGGGATCCGAGAGAAAACCGGGCAGGGCGTTAAAGAGGACGATCCGCAGGTGGGGATCGAGGCAGGCGAGAAAGAATGTATCCTTCCGGAGCCCGGCCAGACGGGGCCGCAGGAATACCGCGGCGTCCTCCGGGGAGTGGATCCGGGGCATCAGCTCAAACCGGCCCTCGAGCCGCCTTGACAGCTCGCCGGTGAGCGCGAGGAGACGAGCCGTGCAGCGGCCGACGCCGCTGGTGTCGGTCAATTCATCCTGGGAGGCGTCCAAAAGGGCGCTCAGCGAGCCGAAACGATCCATGAGCCGCTCCACCGCCGGCCGCACGTCACCGCGGGGAACGGACGAGTAGATCAGGAATTCCAACAGGTCGGGATCCGAAGGACCGACGCGGGACTTTTGAAGCTTTTCCGCGGTCCTCTGCCGGTGGCGCGCCCGGTGGTCGTCATGCTCACCCATGGGATCGCCCTCCCTCCGGCCGGGGGGCATAGAGAGCGCGGGCCGGCTCATCCCCCGGGAGTACGCCGCTTTCCGCCAGAGAGACGAACCCCTCCGGAGAGACGGAGAGGACGTCCAGCAGAGTGATGTGCGTCATGCGAAGGGTGTCCTTCATGAGGAGGATCTCCTCAAGCTCCCGATCCGCGACGGGTCTGTTGCCGGCCAGAATGAGGTTCGGCGCCTTCAGCTCCTTGGCCCGCACGAGGGCCGGAAAAGCATCCCGCGCGACAGCGCCGTCCCGCTCCTTGAAGGCCCTGACAAGGTCAAGAAAGCGGAGGGAATCGTCCAGGAGGAGGGCCAGATGGACCTCCCGGTCCGAAGCGCGCAGATAGGGGCCCAACAGGTTTACTGCGTCGGTCGGGGAGGAGAGGACGTATCCTTTCCGGCGGGAATCGATACCCCGCTTTGCCAGGACACCGGCGACATAAAGAGTCACCGCGCTCCTCTCAAGGTCGGACAGGGAGCTAAGCTCCTCCGGGTAGGCCGCGGTGATCCCGAAGAGAGAGCCAAAGTGCCGGAACAGATCGGCGGCGAGGAGGTGGGGGTCCCTGACCGGACGGAGGAAGCCGAGGAGCTCTTCCACAAGCTCTTGATCCGTAAGGCTTGACAGCGGTTTCAAATCACGCTCCACGGGCGGCCCCTCCTTTGCTGTGATTTCCCGATCCCCTTTGCCCTCAAAAAACGTAAAAAACGCGCCGGCTTTTTCCCCGGGCACGCAAGGCCGAATCGGGACATGACAATACTGTATTATAAAGTCGGAAGGGTGTCAAGAGGCTTTGCCGCGCGCCCAGAGGGATCCGCGGGGATCAAAATACAAACGAGCCGCAAAAAAATGGTTGCAAGGCGGGGGGAAGGGCGGTATAATATTTTTACGCAAATTTTATGAATAATGGGAGGGATTCCTATGCCAAATCTTACGACGGTATGGTACGGCGTACTGTTCGTCGTGATCCTCGGCATCGCCTATGTGGTTTTCAATTATCTGAAAATCAGGAAGATGCAGGAGGGCACGGCGGACATGGTGGAGATGGCCGGCATCATCAGATCCGGCGCCAACACCTTCATGCTTACGGAGTACAAAAGCATCTGCCTTGTGCTCGCGGCCGTGGCGCTGCTTTTCACGCTTTTTATTGAGAAGACCTCGGGGCTCAGCTTTTTGCTGGGCGGCGCCATGAGCTCCGTGGTGTGCGTCCTCGGCATGAAAAGCGCCACCTATGCCAACGTCCGCACCGCCAACAAGGCCCGGGAGAGCCTGTCCATCGGGGAGACCGTGAAGGTCGCCCTCTGCGGCGGCAGCGTCTCCGGCCTTGCCGTCCAGGCCTTCGGTATGCTGGGCCTTGTACTTATCCTGCTCATCCAGGGGGGCGTCGATCACACGGCTGACGGCAGCGGACTTATAAAGATCGCCGGCCTCAGCTGCACGCCCTCCGTCATGCGCATCTCCACCTACTCCCTTGGCTGCTCCATCGTGGCCATGTTCAACCGCGTGGCGGGAGGCAACTACACGAAAGCGGCGGATATCTCCTCCGATATTCTGGGCAAAATCCGCCATGACCTTCCCGAGGACGACAGCCGCGTGCCCAACACCATCGCCGATTTCATCGGTGACAATGTGAACGACATCGCCGGAAACTGCTCCGACCTTCTGGAGAGCTTTGTCGCCACCATGTCCGCTTCCATCATGATCGCCGTGACCCTCTTCAAGGGCAACGGCGGTACGGGGGAGGGTATCTTTAATGCCACGGTCATGTTCCCCATTGTACTTGCCGCCTGCGGTTTTGTGGGGTGCCTTGTGGGCCTGGGCATCGCCAACTTCAAAAAAATGAGCGACAACCCGTCCCGCGAGCTGGATCTGTCCACCTGGATCTCCGCCGGCCTGACGGTGATCCTCGGCGGCGCGGCCTGCTATCTGATCTTCGGCCGGCTGGATGCCGGGGAGCTCTATTCGGACTTCAAGATCGGCTGGGCCTCCCCCTGGGTCTCCGCCATTATGGGCATCGTCTCCGGCGTGGCGATAGGCATGATCACCGAGTATTATACCTCCACCGACCACAAGCCCACCCGGGAGCTGGCGGAGATCTGTGAGGAGGGCGAGGCCTTCGTGGTCACCAAGGGTGACGCCATCGGCTCCCGGTCCTGCCTGCTGCCCGTTTTTATCATCGCCGTGGCGCTTTTGGTTTCCGGCTTTATCTGCGGCACCTACGGCATAGCCATCTCGGCCCTCGGGATGCTGGCTTTTGTCGGCGCCACCGTGTCGATCGACGCCTTCGGACCCATCGCCGATAACGCGGGCGGTCTGGCCGAGTCCTGCCACCTGCCCCACGATGTCCGCATCATTACAGACAAGCTGGACGCCGTGGGCAACACCACCGCCGCCATCGGCAAGGGCTTTGCCATTGGCTCCGCCGCCTTCGCCACCGTCTCCCTGATCGTGGCGTATGTCGGGAGCTATTCCGAGGGGCTCATGCCGGTCCTGAACTTTGCCTCCTTCACGGTCGTGGCGGGGGGCATCCTGGGCGGCGCGCTGGTGGAGTATTTCTCCGCCATGCTCACCGACAACACCATCGACTCCGCCAAGATCATGGCCGACGAGGGGGACAAAATGATGTCCATCCCCGGTGTGCTTGAGGGGAAGGTCAAGCCGGACTACAACAGGATGATCCGGCTCGCGGCGCAGGAGGCCATTCGCAAGATGGTCATTCCCTCCGTCATCGCCCTGCTGATCCCCGTTGTCGGCGGATTGATCTTCGGAGTGGAATTCGTGGGCGGCATCCTGGTGGGAGCGACCATTGTGGCCATTCCCAGGGCCATCTTCATGGGCAATTCCGGCGGTGCCTTTGACAACGCCAAAAAGTACATCGAGGGCGAGAACATCCCCGGCCACGGGAAGGGTTCCCCGGCTCACAAGGCCGCCGTCACCGGTGACACCATCGGCGACACCCGAAAGGACGTGGTCGGCGTGGCGCTGGACATCTTCATCAAGCTCATGTCCACTGTGGCCAACACGCTGGCCCCGGTCATTAGGACCGTCACGCTTATCAAATAAAGCAGAGCCCGGCCGCCGATGGCCGTCCCCCGGGGGACGGCCATCGGCTTGCGCAAGGCAGTTGACAAGCCAGGGGATCGGGGATATAATAGCGTTTGGAAAATTTATCACGTTACCGTGAAAACCGCACATAAGGGGATGAAAGGTATGAACTTTATTTTTATTTCTCCTCAGTTTCCGCCCATTTACTGGAGCTTTTGCGACAGGCTGAAGCGCAACGGCGTCAATGTTCTGGGCATCGGCGATTCCGATTATGACAGTCTCTCCGAGGGCCTCAGGAACGCGCTTACGGAGTATTACAAGGTCGATAATATGGAGGATTACAGCCAGATGTATCGGGCTGTGGCTTTTTTTGCCTTCAAATACGGAAAGATCGACTGGATCGAGTCCAACAACGAGTATTGGCTTGAGCTGGACGCGCGACTTCGCACCGATTTCAACGTGACCACCGGGGTCAACATCCGGGAGGTCCAGTGCTTCAAGTCCAAGTGGGGGATGAAGGAATATTACAAAAAGGCCGGCGTACCCACAGCGCGCTGCCACCGGGTCACCACAAAAAAGGCCGCCAGGGAATTCATCAAGCTGGTGGGGTATCCGGTCATCGTAAAGCCGGATAACGGCGTGGGCGCCGAGGCGACCTACAAGCTGGAGAACGACGGGGACCTGGAGGCGTTCTTTGCCGATCTCCCCAAGGCCCCGTATGTGATGGAGGAATTCATCACCGGAGACATATATTCCTATGACGCCATCACGGATTCCCGTTGCGAGCCGCTTTTTGAGTCCATGACCGCGTGGCCGCCCTCCATCATGGACATCGTCAATGAGAAGCTGGACCTGGCCTACTATGTGGAGGCCGGCATGCCCGAGAAGCTCCGCAAGCTTGGCCGGGCCACGGCCAAGTCCTTTGGCGCCAGGAGCCGCTTCATCCATCTGGAGTTTTTCAAGCTCAAGGTCGCCAAGGAGGGACTTGGCAAGGTCGGCGACTTTGTGGGGCTGGAGGTCAACATGCGCCCCGCGGGGAGCTACACCCCGGATATGATGAACTACGCCCATTCCACGGACGTCTATGAGATCTGGGCCGAGATGGTGGCCTATGATGAGCGGCGTCTTCCCGAGAGCGGCGACGACCACTTCTGCGTCACCGCTGACAGACGGGATATCTACGACTATGTACATACGAATGAAGAGATCTTTGAAAAGTATGGCGACAGGATCGTCAAATATGAGCGGCTGCCCGCTATCTGGGAGGACCAGATGGGCAATGAGACGTTTGTGGCTCACGCCGCGGACGCCAAGGCGGCCAAAGAGTTTATCAGATTCGTGACCACCCGCAAAAAAACAAGTAAGATTCAGGGAGCTTGACATGGACGTTCGTTATTTCAAAGAGTGGAGCCGGGAGCTGGACAGGGATATGGAGTTCAAGGTCTACGGCGACAAGGGCAAGGTGTGCTTTGCTTTTCCCCCGCAAAACGGTCGGTTCTGGGATTTTGAGAATTTCGGCATGGTGGAGTGCATGCGGCCGTGGATCGAAGACGGAAGGATCATGCTGGTGTGCGCCGACGGGATCGACGGGGAGAGCTGGTCCGCAAAGGACGACAGCCCGCGTCATCGCATCGAGATGCAGGAGAAGTGGTTCCGCTATATCACGCTGGAGCTTTACCCCAGAGTTTATGAGCTGGGCGACGTCCATGGCAAGGCCATGCTGACGGGCTGTTCCATGGGAGCCGTCCACTCCGGGATCTTTTTCTTCCGCCGTCCCGATCTTTTTGACACCGTGGTGGCTCTCAGCGGCACCTATAACGCCAACGACTTCATCCACGATTACATGGACGACCTCATCTACGATAATTCCCCCGTTTATTTCCTGCCCAATATGCCCTTTGACCACCCCTACATGGAGCTTTACCGCCAGTCCCAGTTGATCTTCTGCGTGGGCCAGGGCGCCTGGGAGGATGAGCTTTTGGCCGGGACCCGCGCCCTCGACGCCGTCTGCCGGGAGAAGGCTATCCCGGCGTGGTTTGACTATTGGGGCTTTGATGTGAACCATGACTGGTGCTGGTGGCAAAAACAGCTTCCGTACTTCATGGGCAAGCTTGAGTTATGATAAAAGGGCGGAGGGGTTCCTCCGCCTTTTTATTTGGTTTTCAGGGGCTTGACTGCCGGGCCGTTGATGACCTGGCCGTTTTCGGTGAATCGCGAGCCGTGGCAGGGGCAGTCCCAGGACCGTTCGGTGTCGTTATGCTTCAACGCGCAGCCCAGGTGGGTACAGCGGGGGAAGGTGGGGGTCAGCAGGCCGGCGGCGCTGTGGAGCGTCTGTTTGATCAGGGGCTTTGCCTCCATGCGGCGTGAGGGATCGAATATTTCGGCATATTTGTTTTCGCGGCCCAGAATGGCGTCTGTCAGGATACACGCGGCCGCCATGGATGAACTCATCCCCCAGGCGTTAAAGCCCGCAGCGACGAAAATATTCGGGGTAGACGGGGAACAGCGCCCAATGTAGGGGATCTCGTCCAGCGTGAAGCAGTCCTGATTGACCCAGCGGCAGATCTCCCGGGCGCCGGGGATGTGCTCGTTGAGAAATGATCTTATTCTGGAAAAATCGTTCTCCTCCTGTCCCGGTTGGTGGTTCCCGCATCCGATGATGAGACATTCGCCCCAGCTTCGGAAGAAAAACCCCTTTTCCGCGTCCTCCACCATGGTGACAGTCAGCTTCGGGGCGTTTTCCACCACCATGACGCTCTCCCGCATCTGACACATTTTCATGAAGTAAAGCCCGCCCCGGTCGATGAAGGGGAAGTGGGTCGCGATCACGATGTTTTTGGCCCTGACGCTCCCCGATGGGGTGAAGGCGGTCATGTCCCTGATCTTCTGGACGGGAGATCGTTCAAAGACCGTGAGCTTGTCGGCCAGCGCGAGCAGGAATTTCAGGGGATGGAACTGGGCCATCCCGGGGAAAATGACGGCCCCGGCGGCTTCTATGCCCAGGGGAACGGTTTCCGTGTATTGCGCCTGAAAGCCCAGCCGCTGGACTATCTCGGCCTCCCGGCGCATTTCCCCGGCGTTATTGCGCGAGTACATCATGGAGGGGCACATCTCAAAGTCGCACCCAATGCCCCAGGCCGTATCGGCCATTTTCTTGACCGCCGCGAGATTGGCCTCCAGATACCCCTTTGCCGTCTCCGGACCGTAGCGGCGCGTGAGATCCGAATAGAGGACGCTGTGCTGGGCGGAGATGACGGCCGTTGTGCCGGACGTGATGCCCATGCCTACCCGGTCGGCCTCCAGAACGATACAGTCCACGCCGGCGTTTTTCAACTCGTTGGCGCACAGGATGCCCGCCATCCCGCCGCCGATGATGAGCGTATCAGTCTCTTTTTCCCCGATCAGGAGAGGGAATGTCTTTTTTATCAGATCTCTGGTCCAGACGGTATCCATTTTCGTCCTCCCGTGCTTTTTGAAATAGTATTCGCCTTTTCTCCTGAAATTATCGCTGAAAACAGAGACAAAAATAGGGGAGGTCATTGTATGGTCCGGTTCTTTTCTGAGGTTTTCAACGGGATCCCGCTTACCTGCGGGATCGAGGACGGTCATGTCGTCTCTCTGCGATTCGGGGCCGCTCCCTGCGCCTCGCCCAATCCCGACAACTTATGGAAAAGGGTGAGGGAGGAGCTGCGGGAATATTTTGCGGGTGAACGGAGGGACTTTGATCTGCCGCTCAAATATGGCGGCACGGCTTTTCAAAGGGCCGTCTGGGCGGAGCTGCTCAGGATCCCCTACGGCCGCACATGCTCCTATGGGGAGCTGGCCCGCGCGGTCGGCCGCTCAAAGGCCGCCCGGGCCGTGGGGCAGGCCTGCCGCGTCAACCCCATTGTTATTCTGATCCCCTGCCATCGGGTGACCGGCGCCGACGGAGAGCTCACGGGCTTCGCGGGGGGAACGGATATCAAAAAGGCCCTCCTTGAGTTGGAGGGCGTATTATAAAAGGCTGATCGTGCCGAATAGACAGCAGCGCCAAAGATCCCCGGTACGAACCGTACCGGGGATCCAGTCATTTTTCCGCGTCAGGCGTTGTCCCGAGGACTACCCAGGCGTCGGGGAGATAGCGGCCGCCCTTCTGGGGCGAACTGGTCCGGGTGATCATCTCGCCCATGTAGGTCATAGAGGAGCTGGAGCCGCCGTCCATCGCCATGGCGTTGTAACAGTCATATCTCAGGAGGATATCGGCGCACTCGCCAAGCGTCGTACCGAGACTGTAAAGGGGCTGGCGCCCGTCGATGATGAGCATGAGCGTGGATTTGTCGGTCGTCTGACCGATGACGGTCCTCGGGTGGAGACTCGTCCCGTTGACATATTTCCTCCCGTTCAGGACGACGATGGGCGTAAACTGGACGGCACAACGCAAGGTCTCGATGTCAAGTTCGTAGCCCATGCGGAAGTTGTTCTCATAATCGTAGCCGCAGATCTGATAGGGGGAGCCAAGCGCCTCGTTGTACACGACCCCATCCGAGAGGACAAGGCCGACGGCGATATCGCCGTGACCAACGCCGCCCACGTCCTCAAAACCGCTGGCGTTTATGCCCAGGACCGCGTTATTGTGCTTACAGAGATAATTGAGATTCCTTCCGTAGCCTTCCCGGTCATTCAGAGCAAGAATAACGCGGGAGGAGTCACGGACGATAGCCAGCTTTCCCTTGTAGCCGTCGCCCTCGACGTTGACGATCAGGATGCCGTTGGGCATATCGATCGCCCAGATCACATCCCCCGCGGTAGTCCTGATGACGAGGTCCGCGATGTCCTTGACCTGAAGATCGTGACAGTCAAGGTCGGCGGGGATGGTCTCCCGGTCGATCTCATAGAACATATCGACGAGTTCGTCCACCCCCATATCCTTGATCTCCGTTTCACCCGGAGTAGTGACCGGGGGTTTGACCGGGGCAGGGGGGACGTCTTCCCCGGTCGCGGGAGGCGTTACGGCCGGCGGGAGCTGGCTCTCGGGGACCATGTTTTCCTCAAGCTCCTTCTCCATGTTCCTGACGACCTCATCCACCACGCTCTTGGGGAGGAAATAAGTAGCCAGCCACTTGTGGTGGAAGGTGCTCATAGCCGTCTCGATATACGCCGTGCGCAGATCCCGTATGAAGGGGATTCTGGAGTAGGCGGCCAGGAGATATAAGAGCACCAGAACAAGGAGCACGACCGACGTAACGATAAGCCATTTTTTCGGCTTTCTGTTTTTTGGTGAATGCCCCCCGCTGGAACCGCCATATATTGAATTTTTCATCTTATTATTATTCATAAAGCGTATTCTATCAGCTTTCGACATGAAAATCAACATTATTTTGTCTAATGACAGAGGCGTTTTCCCCAAATAATTGGCTGTTTTGGATGAATACTTGAAAATGACCGGGCTTGGGGCTATAATAGACTCATCAAATGTACGGAGGAGCCATATGTTCGAGGTCATCAAAACCCAGGGCAGGGCGCGGCGCGGGCGTTTCACATGTCCTCACGGCACGGTCGAGACGCCGGTCTTTATGAATGTGGGTACGCAGGCCGCCATCAAGGGAGGACTTTCCGCCCGCGACCTGCGGGAGATCGGCTGCCAGATCGAGCTTTCCAACACCTATCATCTGCACCTGAGGCCGGGGGATGACCTTATCCGCCAGATGGGCGGCCTCCATAAGTTTATGAACTGGTCCGGTCCCATACTCACGGATTCCGGGGGATTTCAGATTTTTTCCCTGGCAAAGCTCCGGAAGATCACGGAGGAGGGGACGGCCTTCAACTCCCACATTGACGGGCGCAGGATCTTCATGTCTCCCGAGGACTCTATTCGCATCCAGTCCAATCTCGGCTCCGATATCGCCATGGCCTTCGACGAGTGTATCGGGCTCCCGGCGCCTTACGACTATGTGAAGGCCTCCGCCGACAGGACCTATCGCTGGCTCGTCAGGTGCAAGGCGGAGCTGGAACGGCTGAACGCCCTGCCGGATACGGTGAATCCGGGGCAGGTGCTCTTCGGCATCAATCAGGGCGCCACCTATGCGGATATCCGCACCTCCCATATGGACGCCCTGGCGGAGTTGGATCTCCCCGGATACGCCATCGGCGGGCTGGCGGTGGGGGAGAGCACCCAGGAGATGTATGACACCATCGACGCTACCGAGGAGCATATGCCCAAGGACAAGCCCAGATATCTGATGGGAGTAGGCACGCCCGCCAACATAATCGAAGGGGTGTGGCGCGGTATCGACTTTTTTGACTGCGTCATGCCCGCCCGCAACGGACGGCACGGGCACCTGTTCACCTGGGACGGCATCATCAACATAAAAAACGAGAAATACGCCAAAGATCCGGAGCCTATCGATCCGACCTGCGGCTGTCCCGCGTGTCGGGCTTACAGCAGAGGCTATGTCCGTCATCTCTTCGCCTCCGGTGAGATCCTGGGCCTGCGGCTGGCGGTTGCCCACAACCTCTACTTTTACAATACGCTGATGGAGCGGATCCGCCGGAGCCTTGACGAGGGGAGCTTTGAGGAGTTCAGAAGCACACATCTGGAGCCCTTGGCGCGAAGAATATAAAAAAACCTTGCATTTGGCCGTTGGAGAGGTTATAATAAGGAAAGTATGGATCTATAACCAATGATTAGGGAGGTCTACAATGTTTTCAACAAATCATAAAGCGTTCAGGCGCATCATGACCGTTGTCATGTGCGTCGTCCTGATCCTGACGGCCCTGACGGGCTGCTTTGCCGCCGCTCCTTCCGGTGACGGTACTGCCGCGGACGGAACGGAGGCGGCTTCCGGCGGCGGGCTCGGGATCGGTATGATGATCGCCTATCTTGCCATTATCGTCCTTATCTTCTACTTCCTGATGATCCGCCCCGAGAAGAAGCGGAAGAAGAAGGCCCAGGAGATGCGTGACTCCCTGGCTGTGGGCGACAATATCGTTACCATCGGCGGCATGGTCGGTAAGATCGTCAACGTCTCCGGCGACTATGTGACCTTCGAGACCGGCGAGGACCGCGTCCGCATCAAGATCGCCAAGTGGGGCATTTCCTCTACCGGCAAGGATACCGAGGAGCCTGTGGAGAAGGCCGGCGAATAAAACAGGCATGATTATCCCTCCCCGAGAATAAGTCTTTAGCAAGGCTTGTTCTCAGGGAGGTTTTTTTATGTCCAAAAACGATAAAACAACGTCTCTTCGCCATGTCGCGGCTGGAATCGCTCTGGGCACGGTGGCGACACTGGCGCTCTCCGCGCTGCTCGTGATGTTCATGGCCCTGCCGGTGGCGTCGGGCAGGGTAGGGGAGGACACGGGCCGCTCCATTGTGGTGGTCTGCGCCTTTGTGTCCGCAGCGGTCGGAGCGATCGCAGCACGGATCAAAAACGGGGGAGCCGCGCTGATCTCCGGCGCGGGAACGGCTCTGGCCGCGGTCCTGATCAGATTGCTGATAGGCCTGATCTCCGATGATCCGCACACGCTGGACGGCACCGACCTGGCCATCTGCCTGGCCACGCTCTGCGGTGGCATAGGCACCGGCGCGATAAACATCAGACGGCGTAAGCGCAGGCGTTGAGTACCGTCATTTTGACTATGCCAATGATTACGCTTTGTAATCATTGGCATAAGTTAACATAAACGGAGGCCGATTACCAATATGTAGTGTCGCCGCGACAACGGCGACCTAAATATTGCGAATTGGCCAGCCTTTTGAAGCACTTAAAGGGCGGTGCGGTTTTGAAGTTAACATAATACTGTTAACATAATTTATGTGCATAATTCACAAAATTTTGATTTTCTATTGATTATTTATCCCGGATGTATTATGATAAGGATGCTTTCAAAAACTGACCTGTTTTTTATGCATCAGGCTTCTCTCCGGGACATAATCTTTACCGGGTGAGGCTTGTTATGAACAAAAGAAGGTTATTTTCCGGGCACGTATTTTTACCGCGTTCCCACTATCCGGCCTTTATGATCTGTGCCGCGCTTTTCTGCCTTGGCGTTGTGGCCGGAACTTTTCTTTCGACCGGGTTTTGCTCCGACGGCGGCGCGGAGGAGTACATGTCCCGGTATTTGCCGTCCCTTGTGGCGGTGGAAGATCCCGGTTCTGCCGGCATCTTCTGGATGATCGCCAAGTACCACATCGCCGCTTTTCTTCTGGGCTTTTCGGTCCTCGGTGTGGTGCTGATCCCCGCGCTTAGTTTTTTCAGGGGCTTTTCCCTCGCTTTTACCCTCTCTGTACTGACAAGGCTCTATTCCCTGAACGGCGCCCTTATGGGCTGTATCCTCTTTGCCGGCGTGTCGGCTCTGTCGGTCCCACTGCTGTTCGTGGTGGCCGCCGGGTCGTTTTTCACCTCTCTGGAGCTTGGCAGAGTGTGGTTTTCACTTCCGTTTGATCCGTTCCATGACGCGAGAATCAGTATCCTCCGTTTCCTTGCGGTCATTCTGATCCTTTTCCTCCTGGCTTTGGGGGAGAGGGCCGTATTGAATTCCGGTCTTCTCGATTTCCCCATTTTCTCTTGAACGAAAGAAGGTGGCCATGTGCCCGAAGAGAACTATATAGAGCGCTTTCAGAGCTATCTGCGCGATGACAGGCATGTGTCCGCGAACACGTATCTTTCTTATGTGCGTGACATCAATCAGTTTTGCGATTATCTGAAAAAGCACAAGCATATTGGGGTCACAGAGGTGAGCCAGCCTGTTCTGAAGGAGTACATCGAGTGGCTCCAGGGCGAGGGGAAATCCGCCTCCACGGTGGCTAGGTGCCTTGCGTCCATCAAGTGTTTTTTCGGTTTTCTTATGGATATTGGCGCGGTTGAAAAGAACCCCGTATTTGATATTTCTCTCGAACGCAGTGAGAAAAAACTCCCGCAGATCCTGACCAGCGAGGAGGTCGAGCTGCTTCTTGATCAGCCCAAATGTACCGACATGAAGGGCTACCGGGATCGGGCGATGCTGGAGCTCCTCTATGCCACCGGTATCCGCGTCAGCGAGCTTATCAGCATGAATATCGATGACGTCAAGCTCTCCGCCGGCATCGTCAAGTGCTCTACCCATGGAAAAGAACGATTCATCCCCATGTATCCTGCCGCCATTCGCGCGGTTTCCGACTACATAAATCTCGTCCGCGGACAGATGATCGCTTCCCCCACGGAGGAGGCCCTCTTCGTCAACGTAAACGGCGAACGGATGACCCGTCAGGGCTTTTGGAAGGTCATAAAGCATTATCAGGAGACCGCCAAGATCGACAAGGACATCACGCCCCACACGCTGCGCCACTCCTTTGCCGCGCATCTTCTGGAAAACGGCGCCGACCTCAGGAGCATCCAGGAAATGCTGGGCCACGCGGATATATCCTCCACCCAGGTCTATGCCCAGCTTGTGAAAAAACAGCTCAAGGACGTATATAACAAAGCCCACCCTCGGGCATAACTCCTTAATAAAAAGCGAAATTCCCCGGCCGGATGGCCGGGGAATTTCGTATCGTAGAGCGTTACTTTGTGAATTTCAAGCTGATATCCAGCGCCGCTACGGAGTGGGTGAGGGCTCCGATGGAGATATAGTCAACGCCTGTTTCCGCGACCTCGCGGAGGTCCCGCTCTCCCATATTGCCGCTGGCCTCGGTAAGGGCCTGATGATCGATGAGACGCACGCATGTGCGCATATCCTCGACGGACATATTATCCAGCATGATGATATCGGCGCCGGCGTCGAGGCACTGCCGGACCTGGTCCACGGTCTCCGCTTCGATCTCGATTCGGAGCGTGTGCGGAGCGTTGCGGCGCACGGCCTTTATGGCCCCGGCTATACCGCCGGCGGCCACAATGTGGTTATCCTTGATGAGGACACCGTCTGCCAGATTGAACCGGTGATTGCCGCCGCCGCCCACCTTTACGGAGTATTTTTCCAAAACGCGAAGTCCGGGAGTCGTTTTCCTGGTGTCCACAATGACGCAGCCGGTTCCCTCCACGGCCTTAACGGCGCGGCTTGCGGCTGTGGCGATGCCGGACATATGCTGGACCAGGTTCAGGGCTACCCGTTCTCCGGAGAGGACGCCGCGGGAGGGGCCTTTGATCTTCGCGATCTCCTGGCCCGCCTTGACCTCGTCCCCGTCCTTGATGAGGGGAACGACGGTGATTCTCCTGTCAACCAGCTCAAATACCCGCTGAAGGACAGACATTCCGCAGAAAACGCCGTCCTGCTTTGCCCGAAAAACGCCTTCGGAGACCCCGTCCTCCGGGATGCAGCTCTCGGTGGTGATGTCGCCGGTGCCGATATCCTCGGCCAGGGCGTCAAGTATCAGCTTGTCAAGTCCAATATGGTTCATCAGTGCCTCCGTTTCAACTCTCGCGGTAGTGAGCGCCGATGCTCTCGCGTCGGGCCAGGGCCGACATGATAATGGCCTCGGAAATGATGGCGAGGCTCAGATCCTCGTCATATTCCTTTGAGGGCGAAAACCCGGCTATGAGTGTGTCGAGGATCCCGCGCATCTCCGAAAGCGCCGTCTCAAGCCCCTCCCGGGTGCGGATTACGAAGCAGTGCTCGCTCATGATGTGCTGTATGCGGGCCCGCAGGGCCTTGAAATCAATGTCCAGTGCAGGCCTTATTTTTAGATCCGGCATCAGCTCTTCCGAGGTTGTGAGGGCAGGGGAGAAGGAGCGGTTGATGTCCTCCGCCGCGCGCCTGCCGAATACAAGGCACTCCAGCATGGAGTTGGAGGCCAGCCTGTTGGCGCCGTGGACGCCGGTAGAGGCTGTCTCCCCGCAGGCGTACAGTCCGTGGATGGCGGTACGGGCGTAGAGGTCGGTCTTGATCCCGCCCATCATGTAGTGGTGAACAGGGCAGACGGGGATATAGTCTCGGGCAATGTTGATGCCGCGGCGGAGACACTCGTTGTAGATGGTGGGGAAGCGGTGGGCAAGCTCCTCCTCGGGGGCGGAGGTGATGTCGATGTATACGTGGCTCTCGCCTGTGCGCTTCATCTCGTTATAGATGCCTCTTGCCACGATATCCCGGGGCGCCAGCTCAGCCAGCTCGTGCTTTCCGACCATGAAGCGAACGCCCTCGGAGTTTTTGAGCAGGCCGCCCTCTCCGCGAACGGACTCGGAGATGAGAAACGCGCGGCTCTCCCTGTCCGGCGACCAGAGTCCCGTGGGATGGAATTGAATGAATTCCATGCCCCGCAACTCCGCTCCGGCCCGAATGGCGGCGGCCAGGCCGTCACCGGTGGCCACAGCGGGATTGGTGCTCGTCTCAAACACCTGACCGATGCCGCCGGTGCAGAGCACCAGATGGCGGGTGGCAACGGTCTCGTATTTTCCGTCATCATCCTTGACGATAAGGCCGGATACGCCCTTCTCGTCGGTGAGGATATCCACGAAGAAGGTGTTGTCCCGGAAAATGATGTTGTCCCGCTGGGAGGCGATATAGGCCAGGACCTTGACCGTCTCCCGGCCCGTGGCGTCCCCGCCGGCGTGAAGGATGCGGTTTTTATGGTGCCCGCCCTCCCGGGTGCGGTCAAGCTCACCGGTCTCGGTAAGGTCAAAGGGGACGTTCATTTTTATGAGGTTTTTGATGTCCATGGGGCCCTCGTCAACAAGGACATGGACGGCCGCCTCATCACACAGTCCCGCTCCGGCGACAAGGGTGTCCCGGAAATGGAGCTCCGGGTCGTCGTCCGGCGCGGTGACCGCGGCGATCCCGCCCTGCGCGAGCCAGGAGTTGGATATATCGATCGTTTCTTTTGCGAAGATACAGCATTTAAGGGAAGGGGAGAGGTTGAGGGCGGAATACAGCCCTGCGATCCCGGCGCCCACGATGACCACGTCATAATTTGAATGTCTCTCCGGTCTTACGGAACCGTCTATGGCGTAACGCATTTTATTCCTTCTTTCGCATGGGGAACGGTTTGAAATCGTTCCTAACATTATAACAGCAATACGCCAAGTTGGCAACCTCTTACGAAAAACATTTTACAGCGGACACGCCGGGTCTGCAAAGGTCGAAAAAAGTCGAACGATTTATCTGGAAAATTCAGGTCAACTGTCGGATAATGTATCTATCAATAAAAAACAGGGAGGTATTCTTTATGAACATTATCCGCGAAAAGATCTGTGAGGCTGATTTCTCCGGGTTCTCTGTTTCGTACAGTCTCACCATGCGCAGACTTCCACAGGAGCTCGGTGGAGTCACACGCTACGGGGTGCGGCTGGAGAAATCGGACGGCGACTATTCCGAGTTCACCGACGTCTTTGGCAAAAGGGGAGAGGCGCTGGACTTTATTGAACAGCTCTGCCGCTGTGAGGTGACGCCCACGACGCTGGAGGACATCGTTTATGACAGGCTCTGCTCGACCTGAACCGGTTCAGGGGCCTCCTCCGCCGGGGTGTCCTCGTTGGCGGAGGGATCAGCCGGCTTTACGTGGCCCGCGAGAGGGGAGAGCAGGGCCGCCTCGCGAAGGCCCTCGTTTTCAACGTGGGTGTAGATCTCCGTTGTGTTCAGGTGCTCGTGCCCCAAGAGCTCCTGGAGGGTGCGAACGTCTACGCCGCTGTGGAGCATCAGCGTGGCGGCGGTGTGGCGGAGCTTGTGGGCGGAATATTTTGTGGCGTCAAGGCCCGCGGCACCAAGATGCTTTTTGACCAGGGCATGGACGGTGGACTTGCTGATACGGTCCCGGCGGGAGGAGAGAAAAAGGGCGCGTGAATCGATGGGCGCCATGTTTTTCCGGACGGCCAGATAGTCGTTGATGGCCCCGGCCACCGCGTCGTTTATGTATACCACGCGCTCCTTGCCGCCCTTGCCCAGCACCCGCAGGTGATCTGACCGGACGTCCGTGAGATTCAGCCCCACCAGCTCCGAGATCCGCAGGCCGCAGTTCAGGAAGATGGTCAGGATACAGTAATCCCTTTCCCGGTTTTTTCCGTCCACGCTGTCAAGGAGCCGCTCGGACTCGTTGAGGCTCAGATAGCGCGGCAGGGTCTTCATGATCTTTGGGGAGTCAAGATCCTGGATGGGGTTGGATTCCAGCTGATGAGTTTTGAGTGTCAGATATTTGTAAAAGGATCGGATCGTGGAGACCTTCCGAGCCCGGGAGGCAGAGTTCAGACCGTATTCGGGATCCGACGCATTCTGATTCCTTACCCGGTCCCGGGACATGTATCCCAGATAATCGTAGACGTCCGACAGGGTAACGGACTTGATGAAATCAAGATCGATATCACGGATGGAGATATCCTCAAGAGCTGTCTGCGGAGGCACCTTGTTTTTGATGAGCTTCATATATCGGAAAAAGGTCCGCAGGTCCAGGTAATACTCATCCACGGTTTTTTTGGAATGACCCACAATGTTCTCATGATAATTGAGAAACCCCCGGATGACCTCCGGCGCCTCAGTACGATAGTCCATTTTTGATCTCCTTTGTATAACAGGGAGTGGCAGTTCCAGTATAGCACAGCTCCTGATAAAAATCCACATATTTTTGAACAAAATAAAAATTTTGTTCAATGTAGGGGAGGGAAAAACCCGCGAAAAAGGGGTATTCGGCGTCCGGGCCCTTTTGATGTCCTCTCACGCGCCGAGGATCAGCGACATGGCCTCGCGGATATTTCCGGCCTCCAATATTCTCAGCCCTTCCGGCGGGTTCAGTTTTCCGCGGCGCTGCTTCGGTATGATCAGACTTTTGAATCCGTGCCGTGCGATCTCCGATACTCTCTGCTCAAGCTGAGCGACGGATCTGAGCTCTCCGGTTAGACCGACTTCGCCCAAAACCACCAGATCGTCCGGGATCGGTATGTCACGGTAGCTTGACGCCATGGCCAGAATGGCCGCCAGGTCCGCCGCCGGCTCATTGATATATAGACCGCCTATAACATTTAAATAGGCGTCCGTGCCGCCGGTCTTGAGCCCCCCGCGCTTATCGAGCACGGCCAGCAGGAGCATGGCCCTGTTATAATCGAATCCGTTGGATGTACGCCGCGGGACGTTATAGTTAGTTGAGGCTAACAACGCCTGGATCTCCGCCAGGACGGGTCTGGAGCCCTCCATAACACAGGTAACACAGGTGCCCGGCGTGTTCTTTGGGCGGCCCGAAAGAAGCATTTCCGAGGGATTCGGTATTTCAACCAGGCCGTGGTCAGCCATTTCAAAGACGCCAATCTCGTTGGTGGAGCCAAATCTGTTTTTCGTCGCGCGCAGGATCCGGCAGCTCAGGGACTCGTCCCCCTCAAAATACAGGACGCAGTCCACCATATGCTCCAGGACCTTGGGCCCCGCGATGGCGCCCTCTTTATTGACATGACCGATCACAAATACGGTGACCCCGGAACCCTTCGCCAGCTGCATAAGGGCCATGGTGCACTCCTTGACCTGCCCCACACTGCCTGGGGCGCTCTGATTTTCCGGCGAATAGAGGGTCTGGATGGAGTCGGCGATCAAAACATCGGGCGAAACCTGGTCAACGGCTTCAAGAATATCGGACATATTTGTCTCGGACAGGATCAAAAGATTCGGGCTGTCAACGGAAAGCCTCCCGGCGCGCATTTTCAGCTGACGTTCGGATTCCTCGCCGGTGACATAAAGAATCCTGCGCTCCTCCCCGATATGCTGACAGATCTGAAGCAAAAGAGTGGATTTGCCGATGCCGGGAGCACCGCCCACAAGGACCAGAGAACCGGCAACAGCTCCGCCCCCAAGGACCCTGTCCAGCTCCCCCATGCCGGTATCAAAGCGAAGCTCCTCTGTTATGTCAACTTCACTCAGGAGAACGGGCTTTTTCAGGGAGACGCCTCGGGGGCCTTGGACCGCGGAACGCCGGTCCTCCTTGAAAGCGGGCTTTTCAACAATGGAATTCCATGCGCCGCAGGCTGTACAGCGACCGCTCCATTTGGGGAATTCGTTGCCGCATTCCGTGCAGTAAAATACGCTCTTCTCCTTCATCCCGTCGCTCTCCTTTTATTATGTAAACAAGTATTATGTATACCTAAAATTATGTAAACTTTAATATTATGTCAACTAACGCTCTGGATATATCCACCGACGATCACGGCAGCGAGCTTTAACTGGTATTCCGCGCTTTCCAACGATCTTGCCTCCGCGGGATTAGACAGGAAGCCGCACTCGATGAGCACGCCCGGACAGGTGATGTGGTTCATGAGGTACACATTTTTGCCGATCTTCACAATGCCTCTGTCATTGTCCTCGGAGATCTGCGCCAGAAGCGCCTGTATCGTCTCAGCCACCTGCGTGCTGCCCTCCGTTGGCGCGAAAAAGACCTGGCTCCCTTTGGGGCCGGAGGTCGTGTATTTGTTTTGATGGATACTGATCAGCACCGCGTCGCCGGCGTCGTTGATCAGAGCCTCTCTCGCCTTGGTATCGGCTACCTTTTTCGCGTGGATGGTTCCGGCGTCCCCGGGGTAATCGATCTCCTCAGAGGTCCTGGTCATCACCGGGACAATCCCGTAAAAACCGGCCAAAGCCTGGGCCTTCAGGGCAATGTCAAGGTTCAGCTTGCTTTCATAGGTTCCTGTCACCGAAACGGCTCCGCCGTCCGCGCCGCCATGCCCCGGATCCAGTATCAACGCCGCCCTGCCCCTGCCGTCCATGTCGATCATGGCGCTTTTGGGTGTGTTTGACATGATCAGCGCCATGGCGCCAGCCGCAATGGCACTGACGAGCAGGCTGGCGGCCATCAGCCCTGCCCAGAAGTTTTTCTTCATTCGGCCTCTCCCCTTTCACCAAAAAGCTATTCAGGGATAAGTCATTATAGCACGTCTTGGCCAATAAATCCATAGCGGACACAATATTTTGCGTTTTTTCACTTTTTTCATACAATGTGTCGTTTTGGCTCCCGCCTTCATACGATGGAACAGTGCTTCGGCACAAACAATCTATGGAGGAAACTACGTTGGAAAATATGAAGCCCGATATGGGCTCTGACTGCGGCTACAAGTGCGGAATGTTGCCCATGTGCGCTCCTCTTGCCACCTCCTGGGTGCCGCCCCAGGGGGAAAATCCGCCCATGTATGTCCCCGAGGAGGCCCTTACCCGCGGAACGCTCTTCCCCGGTCTTGACCTCCCCTTTATGAATATGGTCAACAAGTCCAATCCTTATGCCGGCACGCCCCTGGGGGAGCTGATGGCCCTCACCTTTATGGCCAAGGAGCTGCAGCTCTATCTTGACACCCACCCCGACGACAAGGAGGCGTTCAAGGCCCTGCGCGACACGCTGGCGCTCAAGCGCGAGGCGGCCCAGCGATATGTGAAGCTCTACGGGCCTCTGAAGCTTGAGGATCTGGAAAACGCCGACCGGTACAGCTGGCTTGACGGCCCCTGGCCCTGGGAATACAGCGAAAGGACGGGAAAATAGCCATGTTCTCTTATATCAAAAGTCTCGAATATCCTGTAAAGATCAAAAATACCAACCCTGCGCTGGCGAAATTTATCATCAGTCAGTATGGCGGACCGGACGGGGAGCTTGCCGCCTCGCTGCGCTATCTGAGCCAGCGTTACTCCATGCCCTACCCCGAGCTCAGGGGGCTCCTCACGGATATCGGCGTTGAGGAGCTGGGCCATTTTGAGATGGTGGCCTCCATCGTCCATCAGCTCACCCGCGACATGACGCCCGAGGAGATCAAAAAGGCCGGATTCGATACCTATTTTGTGGACCACACCGCCGGGATCTATCCCCAGTTTGCCTCCGGTACGCCCTGGACCGCCGCCACGATCGGCGTCAAGGGAGATACCATCACCGACCTCACAGAGGACATGGGAGCGGAGCAGAAGGCGCGGACCACCTATGACAATATCCTCCGGCTCAGCGACGACCCGGATGTCAACAATGTCATCAAGTTCCTCCGTGAACGCGAGGTCGTCCATTTCCAGCGCTTCGGCGAGGCCCTGGGCAAGACCCTGGAGAAGCTTGACCAGAAAAACGTCTACTATATGAACCCGTCCTTTGACAAGTAAGCCTCCGAAAAAACTGACGGCGCGGGATCGATCCCGCGCCGTCGCCTGTTCAATTAACCGTGCGGATCGGCGGAGGGCCCCGAAAGTGCAAGCCCCGGATCAGTCCTCCGCCCGATTTGTCACGGGAATGTTGTCCGGCTCCACCGGCTCGCGCCCCATACGCCGCTCCGTAAGGTAGCGGTCCATCTCATCGGCCACGATCTTGGCGCTGCGGGCAGCCTCCACCACGGTTTTTGCGCCGAGGGACACATCGCCGGCCGCGAAGATGCCCTCGCGGGTGGTGCGGCCGTGCTCGTCGGTGGCCAAGAGCCCCCGCTCGTTCATTTGAAGTCCTGTGGTGGTGTTGACGATACGGCTCTGGGCGCCCTGGCTGATGGCCACGATCACGTTGTCGCAGGGGAACAGCATCGGATCGGAAACGGCGGTGACGTTGCCCTCCTCATCAAAGGTCCTCTGGCGGTAGACCACGCCCTCATCGCGGATCTCCACCGTCTCGATCCCGTACATCATGTCCACCCCGTCGGCTACGGCGTAGTCCAGCTCACGCTCGCTGGCCGCGGCCTTCGGCTCACGGCAGAACACATGGACATGACGGGAGCCTTTTCTCAGAGCCGTGCGGGCCACGTCCATGGCGGAATTGCCGGCGCCTATGACCACCAGCCTCTCCCCGATGATGAACACATCCGGATCCACCAGGTAGTCAATGGCGTAGTGGACATGCCCCAGACTTTCGCCGGGGACATTCAGCTTGTTGGCCTTCCATACGCCCGTCCCGATGAAGATGGCCTCATATCCGTCGCGCTGAAGATCGTCCACCGTCAGGGCAAGTCCGATGGCCGCGTTGGGACGGATCTTGATGCCAAGACGCAGGAGCTGCTTCTTGTACCGTTCAATGACCGTCTTCGGCAGGCGGAAGTCGGGGATGCCGTAGCGAAGGACGCCGCCGATCTTGTACTTGCTCTCGAAAATGGTGATATCATACCCCTTCTGGGCAAGCTTGACGGCGATGGTCAGACCGGCGGGGCCCGAACCGATGATGGCGACCCTCTGCCCTACCCTCGGGCCGCGCTTGAGCTCAGGGTCGTCAAGATAGGCGTCAGATATGTAATTCTCGATGCTGGAGATCTGGACCGGCGCGCCCTTCCGCCCCAGGACACAGTGGCCCTCGCACTGGTTTTCATGATTGCACACCAGTGAACAGAAGACCGAGAGCGGATTGTTTTCAAAGAGCATCTCCCCGGCCTCCTTTTTATGGCCGGTGCGGAAAAGCTCGATCATCTCCGGGATATTCGTGCTGATCGGACAGCCTGTGCGGCACATGGGGTTTTTGCAATGGAGACAGCGCCGCGCCTCGTTAACAACGTGTACAGCCATGAACCTTCCTCCGTTCTTTTTATATTGCCCCCGGGGCATTTTTGCTTAAATCCATTATGCCCCCAATCGGGAAAAATTTCAAGCGTTTCTTTTATCGCGGCCCTATTCCTCCGGGGTCCAGTTGAGGACGGCGATGCAGGTAACCTTTGAAAGCTCCGAACGCGTTATGTCGCCAAAGGGATAGAGGGACCCGCCTGCGCCGTTGACGGTCTCGGTCTGGATCAGGGTGGCGACGGCCTCGCGGGCGTACTCGTTGACCATCGTGCCGTCAGGGAACGCGTCGAGGACGGAAAGATCCGGCTCCGGCAGCTCCTTGCGGAGGATGGTGAGGAGCCTGTAAACAAGGGTGAACGCCTGCTCCCTTGTAAGACCGCCGTCCGGGTCAAAGGATGTTGGTGTGACGCCGTTGGTCAGTCCGATCCGCTGTCCCCAGGTCACCGCCTCATAATATGGGTCGTCCGGGAAGACATCCTCAAAGGTGCACTCCCCCTCCACCACCGGCGCGCCTACCGCCCGCCAGAGCATGGACACGAACTCCTGACGCATCATGGGGCTGTTCGGACTGAAGAGGCCGTCCTCCGCCGGCTCAACAACGCCCAGGTCCGCCAGATGCCGTATAAACGCCTCTCCCCAGTGGCCTTCGATATCCGAATACTCCGTCTGACCGTTGATGGTCACGGGGACGCTGGCGGTCACGCCGCCGGCGGTGATGCGGATCTCACCGGAGTCGCACCCATCGCCAAGGGCGGTAAAGACCTCACCTTCCGACATGATACCGAGCCCCGGGGTGATGTCGTAGCGAAGGGTCGCCCCGTCGGTGATCACGTCCCGTTCGATGAACCTGGCGGAGACGATGAACTGGGCCGTGTCTCCGGGGGCCATATCATAGAGCGCGGGCATGGCCCCCGTCTCCATATCCACCACAGACAGGCTGTCCACCAGCCCGACGATATGGATCGTCGCCGTTCCGGAGGCGCCGGTGGAATAGGATCGGAAGGTCAGGGTGTCTACGCCCGCCCTTTCCCCCGCAATGTAGACGCCGTCCACGACGGTGCCCAATTTGGCCGTAACGGTCACATCCGACGGCACGTCCGCGGGGAAGCCGGCCGCGTCCGTGGCAGACATATTGAGCAGAAGGCTCGACCCGGCCAGAGTCAGGGCGCCGTCCTCATCAAGATGGATCCTTTTAACGCCGCCGCCGCGCTTCAGATCGGAGACAAAAAGTATGTAGGTCGAGCACTTTCTCGGGGAACCGTTGGAGGGGCGATTGACAACGGTACAGGCCTCCTGTCCCGGGAGCCTCACGGACATGACGGAGGAGCCGCCCCCGTCCAGATTGACCGCGTACACGCACCCGCGGGACTTCATCTCGGTGGCGAGCTCCGCCAGCGTCGCGCCGGAGGAGTAATTGGATCTGCGCCCATCCACCACGTAGGCCATGACGCTGCCGTCCGCCTTGATGCCGATGGCTGTTCTGGGGTGGTTTTTGTCGGATATGGCCTGATCCCAGAGAGCGGTGTCGGTGAGTGTGCCGTTATCGATGATGAGGTCCCCGCATCCGGTGGCCCAGACGGCCTCCCTCAGGCGCGGGTCGGAGCATTTGGTCTCCAACGTGACCACATCGCCGGCGAAAAAGCGCTTGTAGATCTCGGCGTATGCCCCGCCCCCGGAGCTGGTGAGGACCATGTACCCCTCCCCGATGGCGATGTCGGTACAGGAGGGGATGACCTCCTCCACGCGCAGCGTCACGCTGCCTGAGACGGTCAGCTTGCCTTCGAGGATCTTGAACCGCACGGCCCACCCCTTCCTCGAGGTCTGCGTGCTGTCGGGGTGATAATCGCAGGTGTAGAGGAAGAGTCCGCCGGAGGTGGTCCGGACCTTGTTGAGATGGTTGACGGGCACCCGATCTCCCCCCGCCTTTACAAGGGTGATATCGACCGTGGGGAGCGAGGAATAAAACGCGCCCCACGGAGTAAAGGCAAGCAGGCTCTCGTTATTCAGGGAGGAAACGAATCTCCCGTCCCGGATGACGCCGCCAAGGGGCAGATTCTCGGAGCTGTAGAAAAAGTCCGCGTTGATGGCGGCGTATACATTCAGCCCCTGCTCCTGCCAGTAAGCGGTCAGCTCGTCCACTGTCATGGCATTGTATAGCGCCGGAGCCGTGGCGACGATAGGATAGACATCTCCCGTGGGGGTCGTCTCCACGGCAAAGGTTTCCGTCCGTTTGCCAAAGGCGTTGGTGAAGATGGTGTTGGTATAGGTAAAGCCGTTGGCAGGTTGGGAAATGTTTTCATAAAGCTTTGTCCACGCCAGCTCCTCCGGCCGGACCTCGCCCGCGGCGCGGGCCGGGACAGACGCGGCGGAAAGGAGCAGGATGAGCGACAGGATGAACGCGAGTAGTTGTTTTTTCATGGAAGTACCTCAGATAAGCGCTTTGAGCGGGTCACTTGATCATGCTTTCGAACTCTTCCTCTGTTATGACCGGGATACCGAGAGCCTGCGCCTTGTCCAGCTTGCTCCCGGCATTCTCTCCGGCCAGGACATACGTTGTTTTTTTGGATACGGAGGAGGCAGATCTTCCCCCCAGACGTTCGATGATGGCCCCCGCCTCGTCCCGGGTGTATTTCGTGAGCGCCCCGGTGAGCACAAAGGTCATCCCGGCAAAACGCCGGTCGGACAGGTCCTCCGTATAGGTCATGTCCACGCCGGCGGAGCGCAGCAGGCCCAGGAGATGCTTTGACTGATCGGAATCCAGCCAGGCGCGGATATTCCGCGCCGTGATGGGCCCGATGTCCTCCGTATCCGTCAGATCCTCCACGGCGGCCGACTCAAGGGCTTCCATGGAGCCGAAACGGCGCGAGAGCGCCTTGGCGGCGGCGCCTCCCACCTGGGGGATGCCCAGAGAGCCCAGAAGCTTCACAAGGCCGTTTGACCGGCTCCCATCGATCGCTTTAATAAGATTCTCGGCGGATTTCCGGCCCATGCCGGGCAGGAGCTCGATGTCCTCCGCCCGCAGGGAATAGATGTCCCCGGGAGACCGGATGAGATCGTTGTCGATCAGAAGCTGTGCCACGGCGACGCCAAGGCCCTCGATATCCATGCCCTCACGGGAGGCGAAATGGACGATATGGCGGAGCCGCTGAGCGGGGCACTCCGCCCCCTGACAGCGAATGGCCGCGCCGCCCTCATCCCGCAGGACAGGCGCGCCGCACTCCGGGCACACCTCCGGGAAAACATAGGGAACGGCCCAGTCGGGACGCTTGTCCGTATTGACGCTGAGGATCTCCGGAATGATCTCCCCTGCCTTCTGCACCAGCACCGTGTCCCCGATGCGGATATCGCGCTGAGCGATGAAGTCCTGATTATGCAGGGTGGCGCTGGTCACCGTGGTCCCGGCCAGCCTCACCGGATCCAGGACCGCCCTGGGCGTCAGGACGCCCGTGCGCCCCACCTGGATCACGATGTCCCTGACGACGGACTCCTTCTTCTCCGGCGGGTACTTGAAAGCCACGGCCCACCGGGGCGCTTTGGCGGTACTGCCAAGAAGCCTGCGCTGTTCCAGGGAATCCACCTTGATGACGGCCCCGTCGATATCAAAATCGAACCGGTCGCGGTCATCGCCGATCTGGCTGATCTTCCCGCAGCACTCCTCGATCGTGGAAAACTCGTAGTGAGGGACCGTCATAAAATGCAGGGACTTCAAATATTCCAGCGTCTCGGAATGCTTCTCAAAGCTCATTCCCGTGACGGACTGGATATTGAAGCAGATCACATCGAGGCGCCTCTCCGCGGCTATACGGGGATCCTTCTGACGGAGGGAGCCGGCGGCGGCGTTGCGCGGATTGGCGAAGGTCTTCTTCTCGTCCTTTTCAAGCTCCTCGTTCAGGGCCCGGAAGACCTTTTTGGACATGTAGACCTCGCCGCGGACGACCAAATGCTCCGGGGCGTTCATGAGCTTCATGGGCAGGGACCGTATGGTGCGGAGATTTTCCGTCACGTCCTCCCCCACCGTGCCGTTGCCGCGGGTGGCCCCCTGAACGAAGATGCCGTTTTCATACCGCAGGGCGACGGAAAGGCCGTCGATCTTCGGCTCCACGTCATACGCGGGCTTCTCCACGCTCTGCGCCGTTCTCTCGCCGAAGGCGGCAAGCTCCCCGAAGGAAAAGACGTCCTGAAGGCTCTCCAGAGGCACCTCATGGGTCACCGGGGCAAAGGCGTCCACAGGCTTGCCTCCCACCCGCCGGGTGGGAGAATCCGGCGCCACAAGCTCCGGATGGGCCGCCTCCAGCTCCTCCAGCTCCCGATAGAGCCGGTCGTATTCATAATCCGGCATGTCCGGCGCGTCAAGCACGTAATACTTGTAGCCGGCCTCGTTCAACAGCCGTACAAGCGTTGAGATCCGTTCCTTTGCGTCCATAGTCAAAACTCCTTACGTAAAAGAGGCGTAGGTCTCCGGTACGGAGCCCACGATCACCGTCTCCGCCACGCTGACCTCGGTGTGTACGCTGTCCGTCCCCGTTCCGGCGCCCAGAAGCACCTCAAGGGAGACATCCACGTCCATGAAGATCTGATGCCTCGTCTGGTTGATCCCGGCGGAGGTGAACTCATTGCGGAACCCGGTGGAGACATTCGTGATCGACAGGATATCAAGCCTCAGACGGGGCCCGCGCCCCGAGAGCAGCGCGCCTCCGATGAGATTCCCGATGGGGATGCTCACGGTGGTGATGTCGGAGTCGGCGAAACGCCGTACAATGGCGTTGGTGACCTTTGCCTGCAGGATGTTGATATTGGCCACGTTTGATACAAGAGCGGTGATGTTCCCCAGCTCGTCTTTTTCCAATGTCACGAGCTGAGAATAGTCCACCGCGCCGTCGCTCAGGACCTCCGCCACCGTCTCGTTGACGGCGATGGTGATATCGTCTGTGGCTGTGGCCAGCGCCAGCTCCGCGATGGTGGGCGTGAGCTTCACGGTAAATAAAAGCGCCAGGATGATCACGGCGGCGCCCAGAAAAAGAAGCCCCAGCCCCAACGCCCTCCGGCGCCGCAGGTCCCATCTGAGCCTGTTTATAAATCCCCGCATATGCTCACCTCCGGGTATCAGCATATGCAGATGACCTGTCCTTTTTCCCGGGATAATGTTAAAGCGCTGTCAGAAAGATGAAGCCCGCCGCCTTTATGGCCGCGGCGGCCGTCACAGGCCCTCGCCGGCTCCTTTAAACCGACACGCCCCGATCAACAGATGGTCTCAAGCCCCGCGAGGACGCCGAGCTTCCCCGCCTCATAGGTGATCCCGCCCTGGAGGTACGCGGTATAGGGCGGACGCATGGGGCCGTCGCAGGAAAGCTCAATGGAGGCGCCGGACACGAAGGTCCCGGCGGCCATGATGACCTTGTCCTCGTACCCCGGCATGTCCCAGGCCTCCGGCGTCACATAGGAATCGACCGGCGAGCCGGCCTGGATGCCCCGGCAAAACTTTTCCAGAAGCTCCGGCCTGCCGAAATCGATGGACTGGATGATATCGGACCTGGGCGCGTCAAAGGCGGGCCGGGAGACATATCCCAGAAGCCCGGTCATCCGCGCGGCGAAGACGGCGGTTTTCAGCGCCTGAGCGGTCACGTGGGGAGCCATGAAAAGCCCCTGATAGAAAAGCCGGTAGCCGAAGGGCGAGCAGCCGCACTCCCCTCCGATGCCCGGGACGGTGAGGCGCATGGCCGCGGCCTCCACCAGCTCCCGTTTGCCGGCGATGTATCCCCCGGTGGGAGCCAGTCCCCCGCCGGGGTTCTTGATGAGGGAGCCGGCGATGAGATCGGCCCCCACGTCACAGGGCTCCCGCGTATCCGTAAACTCCCCGTAGCAGTTGTCCACCAGCACGGCGGCATGGGGATTCACCTCATGCACCGCCCTGCATATGTCTTCGATCTCGCCGATGCCGAGAGCGGGCCGGGTGGCGTAGCCGGAGGAGCGCTGGACCTCCACGCGCCGGACCGAAGGCTCGGCGGCCGCTTTTCGGATGGCCTCCAGATTTGGCCTGCCGTCGGCCGTAAGGTCAACCTGCGCGTATCGGATCCCCGCCTCCAGCATGGTCCCGGGACAGCTCCCGGTGAGGCCGATGACGGTCTGAAGCGTGTCATAGGGGACGCCTGTGGCCGCGAGCAGGGTGTCTCCGGGCCTCATCCCCGCCCACATGGCGGTGGCTATGGCGTGGGTGCCGTTCACAAAGCCCTGCCGCACCAGGGCGCTCTCCGCCCCGAATACGCCGGCCCATATGAGCTCCAGGGTGTCCCGGCCCATGTCGTCATAGCCGTACCCGGTGGTGCCGGCGAACATGGACGCGGATACACGGTGCTTCTGAAAGGCCCGCAGGACCTTGGCTGTATTGGCCTGGCTGACCCCGTCAATGCGGTCGAACACGGCCGCGCAGTCCCGTTGGGCTGTTTTTGCCAATTCCGATAAAGACAGTTTATCCATTATTGAAGCTCCATTACGATCTCTTTGAAATAGTTTCCGCGCTCGGCAAAATTCCTGAATCGGTCAAAGGAGGTGCAGGCCGGTGACAGGAGTACCGTGTCCCCCGGCTCCGCCGCCGATGACGCGGCCAGGACGGCTTCTTTGAAGTCTGCCTTCTTGATGACCGGCCCGGTGAACCCCGCGTCCAGAGCGGCTTTTTCAATTTTGTCCGCGGTCAGACCGGTGAGGACGAGGACCTTCACATGCTCAACGATATCCTCCCCCAGAGGATCAAAGGGCACGCCCTTGTCCTTCCCGCCGGCAATCAGGATGACCTTTTCCCGGAAAGACCGGAGGCCCGCCCGGGTGCGGGAGGGACTTGAGGCGATGGAGTCGTTATAATACCTGATCCCGCGAAGCTCTCTCACAAGCTCTATACGGTGCTCCACGCCCCGGAAGGTCCTGGCGGTGTTCACCATTGCCTCCACGGGAACAAGGCCGTAGAGAAGCGCGAAGGCCGCCAGATAGTTTTCCACGTTGTGCTGTCCGGGAATGAAGATATCCGCGGCGTCCATAATCCTCTCCGGCTTTCCGTCAAGGGAGCAGAAAATGACGCCGTCCCGGCAGTACGCGCCGTTTTCAACGATATCCCGACGGGAAAAATACCGCACGCCCTCCCCCGCGCTTTTGGCGAAGGAGCGGGTGATGTCGTTGTCCGCGTTGAGGACGACCACCTCCGGATGGGGCGCGTTTTGGAAAATATTTCGTTTGGCGTCCACGTACTCGTCCATATCCCTGTGCTTGTCTAAATGATTTGGCGCCACGTTTGTCACCAGCGCGCGGCTGGGGGACTTTTTCATGGTCATGAGCTGGAAGGAGGAGAGCTCCAGGACCACCGCGTCCTCCGGATGTATGGCGTCCGCCCTGTCAAGGAGCGGAGTGCCGATATTCCCGCCCACATGGACGGTCCTCCCGGCGGCCTTTAAGATCTCCGATATGACCGTGGTGGTGGTCGTTTTCCCGTCGGAGCCCGTGACGGCGAAGATCGGCGCGGGGCATACCTCAAAGAACGCCTCCATCTCGCTGGTGAGAAGCGCGCCGCCCTCCACGGCCTTTTCGATGCCCGGCTCGTGCGGCATGATGCCGGGAGAGCGAAAGATGACGTCGGCGTCGATGTCCTTCAGATACCCGTCGCCCAGGACAAACTTACAGCCGCGGGCTTCCAGTCCGGGCACGATGTCCCCCAGAGCCTGGCGGGAAGCGCCGTCCCGGACGGTGACATCCGCCCCGGCGTCCAGGAGAAGCTCCACCAGGGGCCTGTTGCTGACCCCCAGTCCCAGCACCGCCGCGCGGCGGTCTTTCATTGTATTCAGATAGTCAGATAGTGTCATGACGGCCTCACAGATAATATGGTCTTTATATTATACTACGTTTGCCGGGAATTTGCAAATATGTTTGACATCATCGAGCCGATGGGTTAAAATAATCCCGGCAAGTATGCCGGACAGTCGCGGGCATGGCAACATGCGTGAGGAAAGTCCGGGCTCCACAGGGCAAGGATAACGGGTAACACCCGCCAGGGGCGACCCTCGGACAAGTGCAACAGAAATAGACTTCCCCGCGTAAGATGCCTGCGCGGGCGGCTGAAAAGCGGCCCGCGGTCAGAGCTCTCCGCGGGGGGATGGTGGAAAGGTGCGGTAAGAGCGCACCCGGCGCGTGGAGACACGCCGCCGCTGTAAACTCTATCCGGAGCAACTACGGGGACTTATGGGCGGCCCGTCCGTCCCCCAAACGGCTTGAGCCGTCGGGCAACCGCCGGTTTAGATCAATGACTGTCCACGACAGAACCCGGCTTACAGGCATACTTGCCGCAAAAAACACAGTCTCCGATTCTTGACCGGAGGCTGTGTTTTTCTGTCGTTTACCGGGCGCGGTCCAAACCCCGCGCCTTGAGTTTTTCAGTCCTCGTCCCAGTTGTGCCAGACGTTCTGGATGTCGTCGTTGTCGTCCATGAGCTCCAGCATCTTCTCGAACTTCTTGATGTTCTCCTCGTCGGTGAGCTTGATATAATTCTGGGGGACCATCTCCACCTGGGCGGAGAGGAACTTGTATTTTTTGGCCTCCAGCGCCTCCAGGACCGCGGGGAAGCTGTCGGGATCGGTATAGACCTCAAAGGTCTCCCCCTCGGCGGACATGTCGTCCGCGCCCGCCTCCAGAGCGTCCATCATAACGGCGTCCTCTTCATAATCCTCGTCCTCATTGTCGATGACGATGACGCCCTTCTTTTCAAAGGACCAGCTCACGCATCCGGTGGCACCCATGTTTCCGCCGTATTTGTCAAAGAGGTGGCGGACCTCGGAGGCGGTACGGTTCCGGTTGTCTGTCATGGCGTCCACAATAACGGCCACGCCCTCGGGACCGTAGCCCTCATAGGTAACGGACTCAAAGTTATCGCCGCCGGCGCTCCCCGCGGCCTTCTCCAATGTCCGCTTTATGTTGTCATTGGGCATATTGGCGGCCTTGGCCTTGGCGATGACGGTCGCGAGGCGCGAGTTGTTGGCGGGATCGGCACTGCCGCCCCCCTCCTTGACAGCCACGATCATCTCGCGGGCGATCTTTGTAAAGGCCTGGGCGCGCTTGGCGTCCGCCGCGCCCTTCGTTTTTTGTATGTTATGCCATTTGGAGTGTCCTGACATGGGTTTATCCATCCTTCCTTGGTTTACACAGATATGATTACTATACCACACCTTTTCTCCTTTTGCAATGTATATTCCCCATATTTTTGGTCAATAATATTTTCACCTCAGGAGGTGAGTTTGATGAACAATCAGCAGAACAACAACCGCAATAATCAGCAGCAGAACAACAACCAGCAGAATCAGCAGAACAATAACCGCAACAACCAGCAGCAGAACAACAACCAGCAGAACAACCAGAAGTGACAAAGGCGGGGAATCGCTTCCCCGCCTACATATTTTTTCGGTTCAACCGCATCTCGGAATGAGCAGGACCGTCCCCTCCTCCGGCTCCGCTCCCGCCTCGATGCCGTTGGCTTCCCGTATGTCCTTTTCCGTGGACATATGGGTCTTCGCCAGCTCCCAGAGGCTCTGCTTTCCCGCGCGCGTTACCGTCACATTGGGCAGGGCCGTGAGATCCAGGGGCTTATCCTCGTCAAACTCCACGCTCTCGATCCGCTCAAGCTCCAGGTGCCCCTTTGTTACGCCGGTGATATCCACAGGCAGGCGCACGTCGATGGCCCCGTCTCCGACAGCGGTGAAGGCGTCGGGGCCGAAGGAGATCTCAAAGTCGGTCTCCTCCCGGGCCGGACGTTCCATCTCCACCTTCCTGGTGGCGGAGAGGATCTCCCCGGACGCCTCGGAATAAATGACCGTAACGGACGCGGCCGCGATCCAGACGGGCCCCTCAGGCCCCTCACGATGCCCTGAGGCGGTCAGGCGGGCGGAAACGGAATGGATATCCCCCACGCTTCCGGAAACCGGCACAGAGGCTCTCAGCGTCTCTGAGACCGTATTCCGTTCTGTGAGATAGTCCAGCGCCAGCGCGGATCTGGCTGGCGTCATGGCAAAGCCCGTACTGTATGCGTCCTTCACCCACTCCACCGGCAGATTCACATAGGCCGCGCATTGCGCCACCGCGTGTATTTCCACGGAGACTGCTTCTCCCTGGGCGTCATCCATGGCCCCGCGGGAGATGTGGACGCCGGTGAGGCACAGGCTCAGCTCAAAGTCCGTCACGTCCCCGGAGGCGTCTGTCTCCACGATCTGAGAAAAGGGCGTGACGACCGCCTCCCGGCAGAGGGTCCCGTCATCCCGGGACTCGTATAAAAGCACCGTCACCGCCTTTCCCTTTATGACGGCGCGGCTCCCCACCGGCTTTACGCTTTCGGCGCTCAGGCTTACCGAGGCGCGCAGGAGCTCGCCTATTGCCGGAGCGCCGGCGGGCAGGTGCGCCTCGTCGGTGAAGATGAAGGTCTTCTCATTGACCGCCGTCGGGAGAGTGAGGGTCATGCTCTCGGACCTGAAATAGATCCCCTCGCGGTCCCGGGGGGAGGTGTTGTAGACGCTCTCCGGCACATAGAGGGCCGCATCGACGGCCACCTCCGCCCGGACCACCAGCTTTCTGGGGTTTACCGTCCTGGCATCGGCGGACACGAGGCTGAGGCTTGCCGTGATGAGGCAGTCCGGGGTGATGCCCTCCCCGTCGCAGGCCGCGGAGAAGGGCAGCTCCACCGGGATCTTCTTCACTCCCCTCCCCGATTCCGGCACGTAGAGCACCGTCAGCTCCGTAAGGCCGGTGACGGAAACTCTTCCGGCCTCACAGTCCTTGCCGCGCAGATAAGGCGTTCCGTCGGTGTCCAGGATGCGCAGGATGTCCGGGAGCGCATCGGGCACGATGACCTCGATAGTCTCCTCCTTTGTGAACCGCCGTCTGAAGACGGGCTTTAACCAGCTCAACTTATCGCTTTTAAGGTCGATGTTCACCTTTCACTCTCTCCTATCATCATTTTATGGCCGGGGCCTTCCAAGATGAGTATATTCCCCTTGTCCCCCATGTAGAACTAACAGCGCCTCATAATGGTAACCCCCACACAGATGAGGAACACTCCCAGCACGAACCACCAGAACGATGTGGGCAGCACCAGCGAGAGCACAACGATCACCCCGGCACAGGCGATGATCCCGCCGATCGTCCGATTTTTCCTTTTCATATCCCCACCCCCGGAAGACTGTCAGTCAATCGTATGCGGGAACCGATAAAAATAGCGCGCGGACAAATCCCGCGCGCTGATAAATTATTTTGTCGCTTTACGCTCCCATTCGTTGACGCTGCTGAGCTGCTCATAAAGCCGCACATAGCTTTTGTGCCGGGTGGGTTCAAGCTTCCCTTCGCGCAGAGCCTCCAGCACGGCGCAGCCCGCTTCCTTTACGTGTGAGCAGCCGATGAAGCGGCAGGAATCGATATAGGGGAGAAGCTCCGGGAAGGCGTACTGCACATCCTTCGGGTCGGTCAGCTCCGTTCGCTCCACGTCGAAAGCGGAAAAACCGGGCGTATCGGCGATGAGCGCCCCGCCGGCGGTCCGGAAGATCTCCACATGACGGGTGGTATGTCTCCCCCGCCCCAGCTTTTCGCTCACATCCCCGGTAGGAACGGAAAAGGCGGGATCGATCGCGTTGAGAACGCTGGACTTTCCCACGCCGGAATTCCCCGTAAAAACGCTGAACTTCCCGGAGAGCCGGCCCTTCAGCTCGTCGATCCCCTCGCCTGTCACGGCGCTGACTCTCAGAACGTCGATCCCGGCGCGGCTGTATATGCCGTAAAGCTCGTTTGCCCGGTCAAGGTCGCACTTATTGAGGAGGACGAGGGCGCCGGCGCCGGCGTGACAGGCCATAGCCGTCATTCGGTCGATAAGGAACGGCTCGGTCACGGGCGTGACGTTAGCGGCCAGGATGACCATGAGGTCGATATTCGCCACCGGCGGGCGGATGAATCGGTTTTTTCGCGGCAGGACCTCCTCCAGGCTCCCCTCAGTGTCGCCGCTGGGGACGATCCTCACCCGGTCCCCCACAAGGGGAGAGATCTTATCGTAGCGCATCCTCCCGCGGGCGCGGCAGCGGAAAAGCCCCTCCGCCGTCTCCACGTAGTAAAACCCGCTGAGGGCTTTCATGACCGTGCCGTCAGCCACTGGGCTGTATCCCCTCTCCGTCGGGAATGTCCTCATCGCCGTCGTCCGGGAGATCCGGGCCCTCTCCGTTCCCCACAGTCCCGTTGCCGCCTTCGCCGGGGTTGGCAGGAACGCCCTCCCCGCCTCCGGGCACGTCCGGACCGTCGGGCGGCTGCGTCACATCGCCGCCCCCGGGATTTGCTCCGTTATTCCCCGTCTCTCCGCCGGACGGCCTGTTGGCCGGGTCCGGGCCTTTGGAGATGTAGAAGTCCACCACGGTCCCCTGCTCCACCAGGGTGCCCGCCTCGTAGTTCTGGAAAAACACCTTTCCCGCCGGGGCGACGTCGTCATACTCCTCCACCTTGTTGCCCACAAGTCCCTTGGCTTCCAGCGCGGACATGGCTCTGCTCTCCGACAGGTCGAGCAGGTTGGGGACCGTGACCTCCGGGATGTCCGGGCCCTGGCTGTATGTGAGATAGATGGTCATCCCCGGCACGAGCTCCGTACCCGCGGCGGGGATCTGCTCAAACACCATTCCGGGGGTATAATCCTCGTTGGGCTGATAGGTCAGATCCACCTTGAGCCCCATGTTCAACGCCTCAAGCTCGGTTTTGGCCACCCGGTAATCCCGGTTGATATAGTTTCCCAGCAGGATCTTCTCACGCCCCGCCGAGACCGTGAGCGTCACAAGGATCCCGGCTTCGGAGGGCGTCATGGATCTGCCCGCCACCGGGTCCTGCTTGATGATATATCCGACCGGCAGATCGGAGGGCTCATCCTCTTTTTCGAATTTGTAAAAGAGCGTATAGTCCCCGTTGTTGATGACCTCGTCATACATCTTCCCGGCGAAGTTGGGCACGTTGATCTTCTCCACCTCATCAGGGCTAATCCAGTCCTTCAGGGCGTATTTCCACATGAACCAGACGATCAGCGCCAGAAGAAGGATGATGCAGAAAATGCCCACCAGCATGGTGGTCCGGCCGGAGCGCCGCCTGTTTTCCCGGTACTCCTCCGGCGGCACCCGATTCCTTGTGGCGCCGTTGCCGCTGACGTGGCGGCGGACCCTTTCGGCCTCCGACACCGAATGGACGGCAGGCACCGTGACGCGGCGGGTGGCGTCCAGATCGTCGTCAGCCAGGGACGGGATATTGGAATAATTGAACCTTACAGAGGGATTTTTGCGGAAATCCTCCAGATCGGCCAAAAGCTCCGTGGCGGACTGATAGCGCGTATTGAGATTCGGAGACATGGCCTTCATGGTGATCTCCTCAAGTCCCACGGGGATGTTGGGGTTGATCTCCCTGGGCTGAAGAGGTATGGAGCTGATGTGCTGGATGGCGATGGACACCGGCGAATCGCCCTCAAAGGGAAGGCGGCTCGTGAGCATCTCATACATCACGACGCCAACGGAGTAGATGTCGCTGCGCGCGTCGGCGGCGTCGCCCTTGGCCTGCTCGGGGGAAATATAGTGAACGGAGCCCAGCGTCTGCTTGGTCAGGGTATTCTGAGTGGTCAAAAGACGGGCAATGCCGAAGTCGGCCACCTTCACGTTGCCGTCCTTCAGGATCATGATGTTATGCGGCTTGATGTCCCGGTGGATGATCCCGCGGGAATGGGCGTGTTCCAGCGCCTTGGCGATCTGGGTGGTAAAGTGGAGAGCTTCCTTCCAGTTGAGGATCCCCTTGCGGTTTATGTACTGCTTCAGGGTGATGCCCTCTATGAGCTCCATGACGATATAATCGCTGTTATCGGAGCGATTCACGTCATAAACGGAGACGATATTCGGGTGTGACAGCATGGCCACGGCCTGACTCTCGGCGTGGAAGCGGCGCCTGAGATCCGGATCCTGCGCCAGATCGGACTTCAGGATCTTTATGGCGACAAAGCGGTTGAGACGGTGGTCCAACGCCTTGTATACCACGGCCATGCCGCCGGAGCCGATCCTCTCCTGGATCTCATATCTGTCATCCAGAAGCTTTCCTATATACATGTCATCCATACAATGACCTCCAAACGTACTTTGGGCAAGGGTTCCCGTGACGTGTCATCACCGTCTGAAAATCGCCACCGTCACATTGTCCGGCGCGCCGCGTTCCAACGCCAGCTTCAAAAGGACCTCCGTGGCCGTCACCACGTCCGGGCTGGCTGTGAATGCCCCGAGGAGCTCCTCCTCGCTCACGGTATTGCTCAGTCCGTCTGAGCAAAGCAGAAGCCCGTCTCCGGGGCGCAGCTTAACGGAGAAGAAATCCGCCTCCACCTCGCTGACGGTCCCCACCGCTCTTGTGATCAGGTTCTTGTTGGGATGGGTGCGGGACTGCTCCCGGGTGATGTCTCCGCGTCTCACCATGTCTTCCACCACCGAATGGTCCCTTGTGACCTGGCGGATGGTGTTCCCGGCTATGTGATAGGCCCTGCTGTCTCCCACGTTCATGACCGTGGCGTCCTCGTCCATGATCACGGCGGAGACCACCGTTGTGCCCATGCCGCGGCAGTCGGGCTCGTTCGTGCTCAGCTCATAGACCGCGCTGTTTGCCGTCCTGAGCGCGCTTTTCATGAGGCTGCATACCGCCCCGGTCACTTTGGCGTTGGCAAGGCCCTCCTTGACCTCACCGGCAAAGACCGTGGCCGCCAGGGAGCTGGCCACATTCCCCGCCCGGTGCCCGCCCATGCCGTCACAGACGAGCATCAGCGCGGTACTGTCGTCGCTGTATACATAGCAGGAGTCCTGATTCTCCCTGCGGACCACGCCTTTATCAGTCGCGGCGAACAACTCCACGAAACCACCTCATTTCTTCTCTCTTTCACGGCGAAGCTGGCCGCAGCTCGCCTCAATATCCGGGCCCAGCTTACGCCGGACCGTCACATTGATCCCGTGCCTCTCCAGCGTTCCGATAAAGCGCCTCATGCTCTCGGGTGTTGAGGGCGAGAGCTTGCTTTCCGGCACGTCGTTGAGCGGGATGAGGTTGACATGGCAGCCGGTCCCCTCCAGCTTTCCGGCCAGGAGCTCTGCGTGAAACGGCGTATCGTTCACGTCCCGGATCATGGCGTACTCAAAGGAGATCCTGCGCCCCGTTCTGTCAAAATACCGCCGGCAGGCGTCCAGGACCCTGTCCACCCCGTAGGCCCGGTTCACGGGCATGATCTTTGAGCGCGTCTCATCGTCGGGCGCGTGAAGGGAAACCGATAAGGTTAATTGTAAATCAAAGTCGGCTAATTTGTCAATCTTTTCTGCCAGACCGCAGGTGGAAAGGGAGATGTGCCGCATCCCGATGTTGAGCCCGTCGGGGTCGTTGACCAGCCTGAGGAACCTGATAACGTTATCAAAATTATCCAGAGGCTCCCCGATCCCCATCATGACGATGTTGGAGATCTTGAGACCTGAATCGGCCTGCGCGTACATCACCTGGTCGAGGATCTCGGAGGCCGCCAGGTTGCGCACCCTCCCGCCGATGGTGGAGGCGCAGAAGGCGCAGCCCATGGCACAGCCCACCTGGCTTGAAACGCAGACCGTATTGCCGTGCTCATAGCGCATGACCACGCTTTCCACAAAATTCCCGTCCCGAAGGCGCCAGAGATATTTCACCGTCCCGTCCAGCCTTGAGACCTGCTTGCGCTCCACGACCGGCGCGGTTATAAAAAACGCTCCGTTCAGCTTTTCCCGCAGCGCTTTTGGCAGGTCCGTCATCTCGTCAAAGGTCTTGACGCCGCGCCAAAGCCATGTAAATACCTGCTTTGTCCGAAAGGCCGGCTCTCCGAGGCCCGCCAGGCGTCCGGCCAGCTCGTCCTTCAAAAGGGATTTTATATCAGTCTTATCCATGATTTCTGTCATTTTCTCTGCATCACGCATATAAAAAACCCATCCGTACCGCCCTCGCAGGGCAAAATGGTCCTTGCGCCGTCACACGGCCCAAAAGGCGCCGGCAATGTAAACGGGAGCTTCTCAAAGTCCACCCTTGTCCGCAAAAAGGCGTTGACGACATCCTCGTTCTCGCGCCGGAGTATGGTGCAGGTGGAGTAGACCAGCTTTCCGCCAGGCTTGACGTACTCAGCGGAGCTTCGCAGGATCTCCAGCTGGATCTCCGGGAGCCGCTCAAGCTCTCCCGGGTCCTTGTAGCGGATCTCCGGTTTCTTGCGTATGACGCCGAACCCCGAACAGGGCACATCGCACAGTACCACGTCGGCCCACCGCTCCATTCCGGGCTTCGCCGCCCTTGCGTCCCCCGCGCCCACGCGGATAATGGAGATCCCCAGTCTCTCCGCGCCCTTTTTTATGAGCGCCGTTTTTTTCTCGTGGATATCGCAGGCAAGGATCTCCCCCCTGTCGCCCATGGCGATGGCCGCGGCAAAGGATTTGCCGCCGGGCGCGGCGCACACATCGAGCACCCTGCTTCCCGGCTCCAGGCCGGATGCCCTCACCGCGAACCTGGCGGAAGGATCCTGCACATAAAAAAGGCCCTCCCGGAATTCCGCCAGCTCTTCAACGGAGCCGATATCCCACAAATAGAGCGCGTCGTCGAAATAGGGACAGGCCTCCACCGTGACGCCGGAGCGCGCAAGCGACGCCCGCAGCTCCTCCGCGGAGGTCTTCAGGGTGTTGACCTGGGCCGTAAGAGGCGGGATGCTGTTGTCGGCCCGAAGGATCTCCTCACAGACCTGCCCGCCATATTCCGCCGTGAGCTCCCGCACCAGCCAAAGAGGATGGCTGAACCTTAAAGAAAGAGCCTCCTCGCGGCTTTCGGCGTGGACCTCCGGAGCGTTGCCCCCTTCGGCGATCCGCCGGAGGATCGCGTTCACCGCCCCGGCGGCGTGTGGCGCGTACTCTTTGGAAAGCTCCACGCCCTCACTGACCGCCGCCCTGTCGGGAACGCGGTCAAGAAACAGGATCTGATAGGCAGAGATACGCAGGATATCCCGCACCGTGGGCTGAAGCCTGGCGAAATCTCTGGCGTAGGAGGCGGAGATGTAGTCAAGATACGCCTCGTTTTGCAGGACGCCGCTGACGATACGCATGGCCAGCGCCCGGTCCCGCCTGTCCTCCGGGCCGTGATGGGCCAGGAAGGCGTCCGGTCTGGCCCCGCGCCTGCGGTAGGCCGTCAGCGCCTCCAGCGCGGCCTTTCGGGCGTTCACAGGCATAGCGGGTGCCCCCTTAAATAATCCGCCGCGGCCATGCGCCTGCCTCCGGGCGCCTGAAGCTCGGTGATGGTGACGCTTCCGTCGGAAACGGCGACCTCGATACCCTCTTTTCCGGCGCTCAAAACGGTCCCCGGCACCGCCGCGGTCCGTTTTCCGGTGCAATACGCCCTGTATATTCTGAAATGCGTCCCGGCGATTGCCGCCGACGCCACCGGCCAGGGATCCATGCCCAGGATATGGCTCACGACCAGCCGCCCGGGTCTGTTGAAATTGATCTCCGCCAGCTCTTTCGTGAGCGGCGGGGCGTAGGTCACCTCGCCCGGATCCTGGGGGACGGGCCTGACATCGCCGGCCTCCAGTTTTCTGAGCGTCTCACAAAGAAGCTCCGCCCCCATGGGCGCAAGCCTGTCGAACAGCTCCCCCGCCGTCTCGCCGGGCAGGATCGGGGTTTTTCGGACGCCGATGATATCCCCCGCGTCCATGGCCTCGGCCATGAACTGGGCCGTGATGCCCGTCTCGGCGTCGCCGTTGATGACCGCCCACTGGATGGGCGCGGCCCCCCGGTATCTGGGGAGAAGCGAACCGTGGATATTGACGCAGCCCATGGGCGGGATGGCCAATATCTCCGCAGGAAGGATCCGCCCGTAGGCGACCACCGCCAGAACGTCAGGGGCGGCGTCCCGGATGATCCCGGCCGCCGTGCCGTCCCGCAGCTTCAGCGGCTGATATACGGGGATATCATGCGCCAGCGCCAATACCTTCACCGGCGGGGGCGTCAGGACCTGCTTCCTCCCCACCGGCTTGTCCGGCTGCGTAAAGACGCCCGTCACCTCAAAGCCGCCGTCAAGAAGCGCTTTGAGTGAGACCTCGGCAAAGTCCGGCGTGCCCATGAAAAAAACGCGCATATCAGTTTTCTCCGTTCATCTCTTGAAGCTCCTCTTCCGAGAGGATGCGCTGGGCCTTTTCCGTGAAAAGGTGTCCGTCCAGATGATCGATCTCGTGACAGAAGCATCGGGCGGTAAGTCCCGTACCCTCGACCTCAAAGGTCTGGCCGGACCGATCCTGCGCGCGGACCCTGACGTGCTCGGGGCGTGTCACGATGCCGTAGACGCCGGGTACGGAGAGGCACCCCTCCTGCCCGGTCTGTTCACCGTCCTGCTCGATGATCTGGGGATTTACGAGCTCAATGATCTGCTCCTCCTCGGTGAGGCCCTCTTTGTTCGTATCCATCACCAGCACGGCGCGGCGCAAAACGCCGACCTGAGGCGCGGCCAGCCCAACCCCGCCGGCGTTCAGCAGAGTCTCGCGCATGTCGTCCAGCAGGATGTGGAGACGTTTATCAAAATCCGTCACCGGACGGGACTTTTTCAGGAGGACCGCGTCCCCCTCCTCATGTATGATCCTCAGTGCCATGGCACATCCCTCCCTTTAGGTTCAGTCCAGCGGGTCGGAATCGGCATATACGGTGAGATTCCGGTTCTCCCGCTGTGCGGCGAACGCCCGCATCGTCTCTCTGATAACGCCCCTGGCCGCCCGGTCGTTGCGCAGGGTGACGGTCAGCTTGTATCGGTATCGGTTATTGACTTTTGTGACACCCGCCGGCGCGGGTCCGAGGATGCCCACACCGCCGCTGCCGCCGAAGCCCCGGTGGAGCTCGTCGGACAGGCGGATACATCCTCTCAGCACCTCACCCTCGTCAAGGCCTGTTACGGTCAGGGTGACAAGGTCCGCCGCCGGTGGGGCGTTGATGAGCGTCCGCGTTTTGATCTCATGCTCATAAAAGCCCATGTAATCCTGCCTCGCGGCCATATTCAGCACCGGATTATCCGGCGTCAGGGTCTGCAGGACCGCTCTGCCGGCCTTGTCCCCGCGGCCCGAACGCCCGACGACCTGGGTGATCAGGGAAAAGGTCCTCTCATGCGCTCTGAAATCACCGGCATACAGGCTCTGATCCGCGGAGATGACCGCCGCCAGGGTCACGTTGGGGAAATCAAGCCCTTTAGTGACCATTTGTGTGCCAAGCAGAATGGGCACGCGCTCATTCTTGAACCGGCTCAAAAGGGCCTGATGGGATCCGGCCCGGCTGACGGTGTCCGTATCCATGCGGATCACCCCGACGCCGGGAAAAAGCTGGCCCAGCTCCTCCTCAAGCTTCTGCGTGCCGACGCCCACATATTTCAGCTTTCCGCCGCACTCCGGGCACTCGTCCGGGACGGGACGGGACCAGCCGCAGTAATGACAGCGAAGGCGCCGGCCAACGGAGTGGTAGGTCATGGACACCGAGCAGTTTTTGCACTCGAAGGTGTACCCGCACTCCCCGCACATGACCAGATTTGAGGCCCCGCGGCGGTTGAGAAAGAGGATGCTCTGCTCGCCGCGGGCGATATTTTCCGCCAGCTCCTCCCGCAGTCTGGCGCTGACGGCGCCGCCGTTCCCGGCTTTGAGCTCCTCACGCATGTCGGCGATGATGACCTTGGGCAGAGGCTGGGAGTTATAGCGGCTGTTGATGGTGAAAAGGCTGTATCTCCCGGTTTTCGCGGCGTACATGCTCTCCAGGCTCGGCGTGGCAGAGCCGAGCAGTAAAAGCGCGTCCGACCTGGCGCACCGGTATTTTGCCACGTCACGGGCATGATAGCGGGGGGAATTTTCGGATTTATAGGTGTGCTCCTGCTCCTCGTCAATGACGATGAGGCCGATATTTTCCAGCGGAGCGAAGACGGCCGAGCGCGTCCCGATGACCACCTTCACCTGTCCGGAGCTGATACGTTTCCACTCGTCATACCGCTCCCCCATGGTAAGGGAGGAGTGCAAAACGGCGATGTCGTCCCCGAAGTGAGAGGAAAAGATGTCCATGAGCTGGGGCGTCAGGGCGATCTCAGGCACCATGACAAGCGCCGTGCGCCCCATCTTCAGCGTCTCCTTAACGAGCCGGATATAGACGCTCGTTTTGCCGGAGCCCGTGACGCCGTACAAAAGGGCCGCGTGGGGCTCGCGCCTTTTGAGAAGGTCAAAAAGCCCCTCGAAGGCCTGCTCCTGCTCAGGATTCAGGGTGATCTCCCGCGCCTCCGTATTCGCTGTGACAAGGGGCCTGCGGTAGACCTCCCTCAGATGCTGCTCAATAAGCCCCTGCTTCTCCAGGGCGTTTAGGGTGGAGGCGTTCGTCCCGGTAAAGGCAAGGATATCGGAGACGGCCGCCTCGCCGATGCCGGCGAGAAGCTCCAGGACCTGGGACTGCTTAGGCGCGCGCATACGCCTGTGGGCGGCTATATCCGCGGCATCCTCGCCGGAGACGGCGAGAACGGCAAATTTCTGGGTCTTGTCCCCCACGCGCCGGCCGTTTTGGTTAAACCACATGCCCGCGGGCAGCATGGCGCGGGCGGCCTCATAGAGCGTACAGAAAAAACGGTCCCGCACCCAGATGGCCAGCTTCATCTGTTCCGCCGAAAAGACCGGCTCCGGGTCCAGCACCCCCTCCACACACTTCAGCTCCTGCCGCTCCGTCTCGTTCTCCACGGCCAGAACAAGCCCCTCACTGCGCCGGTTCCCGCGGCCAAAAGGGACGGTGACGCGCGTCCCGGGAACGCACTTCCCGATAAGGTTCTCCGGTACTGCGTAGGAGTAGGGCTTGTCTATGGCATAGATAGCCGCGGCAACGGCTATCCTGGCAACGGTCCTGCCCACCCGGTTCTCAGAGGGAGGCGGAGATCTTCCCCTCGGCGATCTCGTTGATGGCGATGGAGACGGGCTTATCGTCCAGGGGCACGCCGTGGGTCTCGGCGTCCAGGGCGATCTCGCGGGCCCTGTGGGCGATGACGTTCACAAGAAGATAGCGGCTGTTGCCGACCTGCTTTAAAAGCTCGGGCATTGTGGGATAGAGCATCATGTCAGATTACTTCCTTTCGATTTTCCTGTATGGGATCTTACTTTCCGTTTATTATATCCAGAAGCTCGCCGGCGGCCCGCATATAGTCGTCATTTACGACCACATGATCATAAGCTTCGGCCTCCTGAAGCTCCACTCTGGCTGTCTCAAGCCGGAGGAGGATCTTCTCCTCACTGTCCGTGGCGCGGCCGCGGAGACGTCTCTCAAGCTCCTCCAGGCTCGGCGGGGCGATGAACACGGACACCGCCTCCGGCATCCTTTCCTTCACCTGCCTTGCGCCCTTGACCTCTATGTCCATGATGACGTCGATGCCCCGGGCAAGCCTTTCCTCCACAGGCGCCCTGGGCGTCCCGTAGGAGCATCTGGCGAAGGTGGCGTGCTCCAAAAATTCCTCCCGGGCCACCATCTTGTCAAACTGCTCCTGGCTTATGAAATAATACTCCACTCCGTCTGTCTCCCCCGGCCTCGGCTCCCGCGTGGTGGCGGAGACGGAGAAGTAAAGGTCGCTCCTGCGCCTGAACACCTCGCCAAGCACCGTGCTTTTTCCGCAGCCGGACGGACCGGAGACAATAAAAACGTGGCCCCTTGCGTTATTCATCGTTTTCATCCTCTTCAAGCTCCTCGTCTCTGTCAGGCTTCCCGGCCATCCGTCCGGAAACAGTCTCCGGCTGGAGCGCGGAGAGGATCACATGGCCGCTGTCGCAGACGATGACGGCCCTTGTCCTGCGCCCGTAGGTGGCGTCGATCAGATTTCCCCGTTCCCGGGCGTCGGAGATGATCCGCTTGATGGGCGCGGAATCCGGGCTGACCACGGCGATCATCCGGGCTACCGACACCATATTCCCGAATCCGATGTTAACCAGTCTCACTTTGACCCCTCACTCCACATTCTGGATCTGCTCCCGGATCTTTTCGATCTCCGACTTCATGTCCACGACGATGCGGGCCATTTGGAGATCGTTTCCCTTGGAGCCAATGGTATTGGCCTCACGGTTGAATTCCTGCACGAGAAAGTCCAGCTTCCTCCCCACAGGCTCGTCTTTGGCGATCAGCTCCCGGAGCTGGGAGATGTGGCTCCTCAGCCGGACCGTCTCCTCGGCCACCGCGGTCCTGTCCGCGAAAATGGCGGCCTCCGTGACTAGCCTGGCCTCATCCACCGTACTGCTTTCCAGGACCTCCCGAAGCCTCGCCTCCAGCCTGTCCCGGTACTCCCTGACCGTCTGGGGTGAGCGCTCCTCGGCAAGGCCGACGAGCCGTTCGATCTCGTCGGCGCGGGAGGAGATGTCGGCATAGAGCCGTTCCCCCTCTCTGGCGCGCATGGCGTTGAAGTCCTCCATGGCCCGGGAGAGGATCTCGTCGATGTCCCGCCCCAGCTTGTCCACGTCCGTCTCCGCCCTGGTGACTGTCAGGACGTCCTGGAGCCTGGACAGGGACATGGCCGTGACATCGGGCTCGATGCCGTATCTCTCCGCCAGGAGCTTCAGCGCCGCCATGTAGGCGTCCGCCACAGGCTCGTTGACGGCTATGACGGTGTCGTCGGCCTTCGTGGCGTCGATGGTGATATAGACGTCCACCTTCCCCCGGGAGATCCCTTTCTGGACCCGGGCCTTCACGGCGTCCTCCAGACATGTATAGACCCTGGGCAGGCGAACGGAGCAATCGAGGAACCTGTTATTCACGGACCTGAGCTCCACTGTGATCTCAAGCTTATCCGAGACGCCCTTTGCGCTTCCGTAGCCGGTCATGCTCCTGATCATTTCTCTTCTCCCCCTTTTACTTTATCTTGGGGTGGATCTTTGCCATATAGGCCAGGATCGCCCGCGAGACAGCGATATCAAAGATCGCAAAAACGATATTGCCCAGCGCGTAGAGCAGAAAAATGCCGTATCTGACCTCCGTCAAATCAAATAGCGTCATCTTCAGCGCGAAAAGGGCCGCCGAAAGGGCGGCATTGAAAAAAGCGAGCTTGACGCACCACTCCGCGATCCGCCCGAACCTCTCGGAAAGCGCCTTCACGATGGGATACACGCCAAAGAACACGGCGTAAAGGCCCACCAGCGTTTTGGACGGCACCAGGAAAAGTCCCAGCAGGGCTGTCCCGACGTAAACGAACAGGCCGCCGGAGATCCCGTATTCCACCACCGCCGCGATCCCGCAAAGGCTGGCGATACCCAGGAATCCCAGCTGTCCCGTGGGGATCACGGAGGCGATATACAAAAAAGCCGCGGAAAGAGCCGTAAAAACGGCGGTGAACGCCACGCGCCGGACCGTTTTCTTCCCTCTCATACGCTCACCGGCATCCGTTGCACATCATGTTCATGCACATCATGGCGGTGCACATGTCGCACATATCGAACCCGCCGTTCTGCGCCGGAGGGCCGTAGCCCGTCTGGCGGTACGGAGAATTTGTCTGGCTCACGGTGTTCAGCGCCTGGCGGTATTCCATGTTGGAGGGATTCATATTGCAGGCCCGCTGGAAAAAGGACCTGGCGTCGTCAAGCCAGCCCTTTCGGTAATTGAGGCTCCCCATCAGAAAGTTCCACTCCGCGTCCCGGGTCTGGCTGGCGTTCAGAAGCTCCTCGGCGTATTGAAGGTTTCCGCTCTGGATAGCCTGCCGAATGGCGGAATAATCCGTGCCGCTCTGATAGGAGTAGCCCCCGTAGCCCGAGGAATATCCGGCCTGCCCCGAGCCTCCGCCTCTGCGCATCCTGGTGATGGTGTCATAGGCTTCGTTGATCTCCTTCATCTTCTCCTGAGCCAGGTCCGCCAGGGGATTATCCACATAGTTGTCCGGGTGATACTTTTTCGCAAGCTCCCTGTACGCCCGCTTGACCTCTTCGTCGGTGGCGTTCTGGGGTATGCCAAGGGTCTTATAGGGATCTGTCATTCTTCATTCTCCGTTCCGCCGGATGTTCTTTTCCGGCTCTTTGGGAAGCCCTCTGTTTTTCGCTCTGTAGGTCCCGTCCGTAACCTCACGGATCATCTTCGGGATACCGAGGTAGACGATGTTCTCGCAGATGGGTGTCCAGCGGCTTTCCGGCATCAGCTCAAAGGCCGCGGCGGCCAGTCTCGACGAGCTCATGAGCGTGGCGAGTACGGCCTGGCGCGTCTCCTCGTCCGGCTTTCCGTCCGCGACGCCGAACCGTGCGGCCACGGGGTTATATTCCCCCTTTTTCCGGTCCTCCGCAAGATCGGCGTACGCGTCGGCGATATAGACGATCCGCCCCACGTGATAAAGCAGCTCGCTGAGCGGCCTTTGCGCGTTCCCTGTCACGCCGCCGGAAGCCGAGGCCAAGAGACGCGCGAACTGGTCCGCCGTTTCGTCGATGCTTTCACAGCCGCCGTTTTCCAGGTCCTTCAGCAGGCGGAGCCGATCGCTCACCTGCCGGTCAAAGTCCGGATAGGCGGCCGCGGCTCTCCTGTACGGCCGCCCAAGGGCGACGCGCGCTGCCCTGGCACCAAGCCGGCGGGCCCCTCTGCTGTCCTCCACGCCGTCCTCCGCCTTGCGGTAGGCCAGGATGAGGCTGTATCCCGCCGCCGTCGTCAGGGCGGGAGAGCTCTCACAGACACACCGGCGGCAAACAGGATGGACGGCGCAGCGCCGCATACGATAGCCGCAGGGGACGTCGCCGTCCCATAAGAGGGCGGCCAGGAAAACAAAGTCATAATTGAGGATCATCCTGCCCGGAAGTCCGTACCTGAGGCCCAATTCATGGCAAAGTCCGCAATAAAGGGCGCGGAAGCGCTGGTATTCCTTCAGCTTCAGCTCCGGAAGATCCGGTGTCACATAACCGAACATCAGCTGATATACACGGTGATGGTGTACTCACCCACGGCGTCCACATCCGGGAAGCCGTCCACATAGGCCCTGGCCGGGACATCAAAGCCGCCCTTCAGGCCCTGATAGTCGGCAAGGTCCGCAACGATCCGAATATTTTCCTCCATGACCTGGGCGATGATCTCCGACGGACCGCGGATGACCACGGGGATCGACTCATTGAGGATCTCCACGCTGTCGCCCGCGCCGGAATTGCGGTACGCGATATTGGCGGTCGAAAGCCACCGGACATCGATGTTCGGGTCCTTGATATTGATGGTCACGTTGACGGAGGTAAAGCCGCTCAGGTTGCTGGTATCATTGGGCAGCTTGATCTGATAATCCTCGGTGTAGGACAGATAGAAGCTCTTGAGGTCCACGGTCCCCAGATTGATGACGTTGAGCCCCTCCAGTACCTCCGGATCTCCGCGGAGCCGGATCGTCGCCGGATCAAAGATAATGCTGATATTGGAGTCGTTGATCGTCGGCGTATGGACCGTATCGATCTCAAAGGCCACGTCCTTGACCATCAGGATATTCTGGGTCAGCAGGACCGTGTCGCCGGTGACGAAGGTGATGCCGGACTCGGCGGCGTTGATCTCGTTCCCGCCGCTGTCAAGGAGCTTGATCGGGACCTCCTTGTTGTTAATCGTGCTGGAGAGATTCTCCCACTCCAGGGTCGCCGTGGCCATGGCGATCTTGGCGATGGCCGCCTCGGTCCCCGACACTGTCACCGTATCTCTGGAGGGCGTCAGCGCGCCGGCCACGTAGCTTTCCGCGATGGAGCCCTCGAATATGGGCCGTATCTGGAAGCTCTGGGTCACCAGCCTTTCAACGGTGACCTCGATCACGGACCGGGAGACGTCCTCCACCGTGATCTTGTTGGTGCCGGAGCTGTCATAAACAAGATCGTACTCAAGCGCGTGTGTACCGGTGGGCGTGGAGTAGCGGAGCACGTCCGTCAGATCCACCACGGCCCGGACCTCCATGTCGGAGATGCGGGAGATGTCCCTGATCCGTCCGCCGAAATAGACGGTAAGCTCCCGCACGTCCACATCCGACACGATCAGATTGTTGTCGGTCAGTATATCCTGCCCGACAAATTCAATGGGCACATTGGGGACCTCCATCGGCTCCTCCAGCATGGGATTGACCACAAACACCACATAGGTCCACAGCGCGATGGAGACGACAATCGAGAAGATGATGTAGAGGACCTTTCTGCTTTTTTTCTCACTCATGACTCTCACCTGCCCGATCCTTGCCGCGCCCGGCGGCCATATCCCTGATCTTTCTCCAGAGGCTCTTTTTCTCCTGCTCCTGCGGCATCAGCTCCTGCCTGAGAAGCTTTTCAAAGGTGTCCGTGGAAAGTCCCCGCTTTATGATTCCCTCAATGGCCACGGAGATATCCCCCGTCTCCTCCGAGACGATGACGACCACGGCGTCTGTCCGTTCGCTCATGCCGATGCCGGCTCTGTGACGCATGCCCAGATCCCGGCTGATGTTCACGTTGCCCGACAGGGGGAGCATACAGGCCGCGCCGGCGATCCGCCCGCCCCTGATAATGACCGCGCCGTCATGGAGCGGCGCCTTGTTGTAGAAAAGGTTTTTCAGAAGCTCCGCCGCCGGCGAGGCGTCCACGATGGTGCCGGTTTTGATATAGGATTCAAGATTGACGTCCCTCTCAAAGACCAGCAGCGCTCCGGTCCGGGTCCGGGACATATCCGCGCAGGCCAGGACCGTCTGGGTGATGGCGTTATCGATGCTGGCCGTCTTCACCGGATGGCCGAAGATGTCCTTGATACTGCCTCCCACCTGCTCCAGGATCCTGCGGATCTCCGGCTGGAACAGCACGATGATGATGATGAGCCCCATCTCAAAGGTGTTGCCGAGAAGATAGGACACGACGGGCAGATCCGCGATGGTGGTGATGATCATGACCACCACGAGGATGAGGATTCCCTTCACCACGTTCATGGAGTTGGTCTTTGAGAAGAAGGTTATGAGCTTATAGACGAGGAAGGCCACAATGGCCATATCCAGTATGTCCCACACCCTTATGGTCCGTATGAAGGTCCTGAGGAAAACCATCAAATCGTTCAGCTTGTCCATAGACCGCACCGCCTTCTTTCAGGAATGTTATCACCGGCAGCTCCGTTTTCAGCATGATTCTAAATTATCATTATACAATAAAAAGGCCTGTTTGGCAATAAGTTTCTTTTTTATCTTTTCAAAGCTTCCCCTTCGCCTTAAAGGGAGCGGCTCAAAGCCCGCTCCCTCTGGCTATGCGTTCGACCGCCTCGGCAAAAGCGTCGATCTCCGCGGCGGTATTAAAGGCGGAAACGCTGGCCCTCACCGTCCCGCGCTTTATGGTCCCTACGGTAGCGTGGGCAAGGGGCGAGCAGTGGAGCCCGGCCCGGACGGCGAAGCCGAGCCCGTCCAGCCTCTCCCCCACCGTCTCCGCCGGCAGGGAGGCCGCCTCAAAGGACATGACGCCGGCCTGATCTTCCGGGTCCTCCGCGGCGAACACCCGCACGCCCGGTATCCCGGAGAGGGCTTTGACCATCCGGCGTATCAGCCGGCTCTCGTGGACGCGGATCCGGTCCGTACCCGTTCCGTCCACAAAAGCAAGTCCGGCCGTCAGCCCCGCGATCCCCGGCATGTTATGGGTGCCGGCCTCCAGCGCGTCCGGCAGGAAGGGCGGCATATCCGGGTTCCTCGAATCGCTTCCGGAGCCGCCGTAAAGAAGGGGCCTTGCCCTCTCGGAGGCGATGAGGAGCCCCGTCCCCTGGGGACCGTACAGACCCTTGTGCCCCGGCATGGCGACGAAGTCCGCGCCCCATGCCCCGGCGTTGACCTCCAGGATCCCCGCCGACTGCGAGGCGTCCACCAGGAGCGGAACGCCCCTTTCCCGGCAGAGCCGGGCCACCCTGTCAACAGGCAGAATATACCCGAAAACATTGGATACATGGTTGATGATCACCGCTTTTGCCGGCTTGTCAAGCGCGCGCTCAAAGGCCCTTACCGCCGCCTCAGGCTGAAAGACCGGGCTGTCCGCCACAGTGATATCCGCGCCGAGCGCATACAGGGGCCGCAGGACGGAGTTGTGCTCGAAGCCTGAGATGACCACCCGGTCCCCCGGGGCGGCCAGACTTCGGATGGCGATATTCAGCCCGTGGGTGGCGTTGAAGGTCATGATCACGCGCTCGGGATTGTCAACGCCAAACATGGCGGCGGCCTTTTCCCGACACGCAAAAAGCTTCTCGGAGGCCGCCATGGCAAGCCGGTGCCCGCCGCGCCCGGGACTTGAAAAGAGCTCCAGCGCTCTGACCATCTCCCTCTTCACGGAGGCGGGCTTTTGAAAGGTGGTGGCGGCGCTGTCAAGATACATCAAACCGGCACCTCCTCATAGAGGCCGCCGGGTCCGGGCTTGTAGACTCTTTTGGGAGGGAGCTGCGCCGCGGCCAGCGCGCTCATCGCGGCCGCCAGGGAGCGCTGGACGATCCTGACGGCATAGCCGCACCCCTCCCTCGACATGTTCTGGGGCGTTCGGATAATAATATTCTGGATCCTCGCCGCTGTCAGTACCCGTGAGACCCGTTGCGCGTAGGTCAGCGAGCGGCAGGTGAGGTAAAGGCTTTCCATAAATGAATTCCTCCCGGAAGTATGGTGAATGAGCATACACAACATACTATTCCGGGAGAGGAAAAATGTTTATAGATTTATGGCCCGCGCCGGCTCCTCCAGCAGCACCACTGCGTGGGCGGCGATGCCCCGGGTGCTGACCTCCCCAAGATTCTCCTCGGTGGTGGCCTTTACGTTCACCCGGTCCGGCGCGACGCCGAGCCTGGCGGCAAGCGTCATGCGCATCCTGTCGATATAGGGCGCGAGCTTTGGCGCCTGGGCGATTATGGTGATGTCCGCGTTTCCAAGCCGGAAGCCTCTCGCTCTGATCTGCTCCATCACGGAGTCAAGGAGCAGCAGGCTGTCGATATCAAGGAACCGCTCGTCGCTGTCGGGAAAAAGCCGGCCTATATCGCCGAGGCCCGCGGCGCCCAAAAGGGCGTCCATCAGCGCGTGGACCGCGGCGTCGGCGTCGGAGTGCCCGAGAAGACCGTATTCAAACGGGATCTCCACGCCGCAGAGCACCAGGCGCCTGCCCGGCGCAAGCCGGTGTACGTCATATCCGTGACCGATCCTCATCGTCCCGTCCTCTCCTCCAGGATCGCCCTGGCCAGCTTCAGATCGACGGGCCGGGTGATCTTGATGTTCTCAAAGGAGCCCAGGCTGAGCGCTGGGGAGATGCCGATGGACTCCGCCGCTCCGCAGTCGTCGGTGATGTCCGACTTTTTGGCTTTGGCCGCGTGGAGAGCCGCCCGGAGAACGTCCGCGGCGAACACCTGGGGCGTCTGGACGGCGTAGAGCGTCTTCCGGTCGGGCGTCCCGGTGACGAAGCCGTTTTTGGCCGCCTTGATCGTGTCGTTGACAGGCACGGCCGGACAGGCGGCGTGGTATTTGTAGGCTTTTGAAAAGGCGTCGGCGATGATCTCCTTGGTGACGAGGGGCCTCGCCCCGTCGTGGACGGCTATGTATTGAGCCTCCGGAGCCGCCTCGGCAAGTCCGATAAGAACAGAGTCCAGCCTTGTCTCCCCGCCGCAGAGGATCTTCGTAGCCTTGGTGATCTCAAGCTCCGCGCACAGATCAGCCGCCTGGACAATGGACTCCTCCCGGGTCACAACAATGATCTCGTGGACATGGTCGCTTTCCTGAAGCGCCCGCAGGGACCAGGCGATGACGGGAAGGCCGTTCAGGTCCGCAAAGAGCTTGTCCTCCCCCTCCATACGCGCGGACTTTCCCGCGGCGGCCACGATGGCCGTACCGAAAGGCAGGTCATTCCAGGTCACCGCGCGCTTTAAAACTTTTGTCAGGATCCTTTTGACACCCATAGGCCGCACCTCAGTGGAGCATATGCAAACTATGCCCGGATAATTCATAAGCGGCAACATAAGTTGCCGCTTATGGGAAAAGCAGGGGTTTCGATCACTCCTCGGGAAGATCCTCGGGAGCGGGGGGATTCTCCGTGTCGTAAACGACGGTGGGCTCATCGTCGTCAGCCGGCGCGGCCTCGCTTTCCTCGACCATGGGGGCGGAGGGCTCGCTGAGGGCGCGGATGGAGAGAGAAACCTTCTTGTTGGCGTTGTCGATGTTGATGATCTTGGCCTTCACGACCTCTCCCTCGGAGAGGACATCCTCAGGCTTGCCGATACGGCGATCGGCGATCTGGGAGATGTGGATGAGGCCGTCAACACCGGGAATGATCTCCGCGAAAGCGCCGAAGGTCATGAGCTTGACGATACGGACGTCGGCCACGCTGCCGACCTCGTAAGTGGAGGTGAACTTGACCCAGGGGTTCTCGTTGGGATCCTTATAGCCCAGGGAGATCTTTTTCGTCTCCTTGTCGAAGGAAATGACATAGACGTCGATCTCATCGCCCACCTTGAGGACCTCGGAGGGCTGATGGATACGCTTCCAGCTCAGCTCAGACACATGCACCATGCCGTCCACGCCGCCGATGTCAACAAAGGCGCCGTAGGAGGTCAGGGACTTCACAACGCCGTGATAGCGCTTGCCGACCTCGATCTCGTTCCAGGTGGCTTCCGCCTTGGCGCGGCGCTCCATAACGGTCACGTCGCGGATCGACCCGACCACGCGCTTGCGGGGCTGGTTGACCTCGCGAATCACCAGCTTGACCTTGCGCTTCACAAGGTCAGTCATGGGCGCGTCCTTGGGCAGGCCGGACTGGGAGGCGGGCACGAAGACCCGGACGCCCTTGCAGTTGACGACCACGCCGCCCTTGTTCTCCTCGACGACGATCCCCTCGATAACGGCATGGGAGCTGCGGGCTTCCACGATGCTGTCCCAGTTTTTGGCGGAGTCCAGACGCTTCTTGGAGAGCATGACCGTGCCCTCCACGTCGTTGACGCGCATGACATAAGCCTCGATCTCGTCGCCCACATGGACAACGTCGGCCACGTTCACGCCGGGCTCGTCGGTGAACTCGGAGATGGGAATATATCCGGACTGCTTGGTGCCCAGATCGACAGAGATCTCCGTCTGGGTAATGGACGCAACTACGCCGCGGACCTTCTCCCCCGTATGTAAGGTTTTGATGGACCGCTCAAGCAGCTCTTCAAAGGAGGCCTCGCCCTCGGGCGCCTCCGGTGCGGTCTGTGCGGTTTGAGCCTCAGGGGCCTCAGTCTGCTCCTGAACGGCGTTCTCATTGACGGCCTGGGCCGCCGTGGTTTCTTCTTCGACTGTCTCCACAGTCTTGTTCTCGTCACACATCTTCCTGTTGACCTCCTTAATAATCCACTCTGGTGTGGAGGCGCCGGCAGTCACGCCCACCCTTCCGGCTCCCTCAAGCTCCTTCAGATCGAGCTGCGAGGCGTCCTCGATGAGGATCACCTTATCGCAGCGCTCCCGGGCAACAAGAGCGAGCTTCGCGGTGTTGGCGCTGTGCCGTCCGCCTAATACGATCATCGCATCGACAGTCCCGGCGATATCCCTCGCCTCGTTTTGACGATTTGATGTCGTATTGCATATTGTATCAAATAATTCGAGATTTGTACACTGTTTTTTCAGGATTTTAACACAATTTTCAAAACTTTTTCTTTCCCCGGTCGTCTGGGAGACGACTGTGAGCGGCATTTGACGCGCCTCCGGGTGATCCGAGAGCCATTTTTCGGCATCCTCCGGCGTCTCGATGACCTGCGCGCCTCCGCACCACCGGGCCACAGCCTGCACCTCCGGGTGGTCGTGTTCCCCGATCACGAGGATCTTCCGCCCCGCGCCGCTTTTTTCGCGGACAAGCCTGTGGATCCGGGCCACGTCCGGACAGGTTGCGTCGATGACAGGACAGCCCATGGCCTCCAGCCTTTCATAGATCTCCGGCCCCGCGCCGTGGCTCCGGATGATCACCGGCTCGCCGGGCCTTACCTCCTCCAGGCTCTCCACCGTCCGTATGCCCTTCCGCTCCAGGTCGCGCACCACGGCCGTATTGTGGATCAGCGGCCCCAGGCAGGAGCAGCGCCCGTACTGCGCGGCGGCGTCCTCCGCCATCTTCACGGCTCTGCGCACGCCGAAGCAGAATCCGGCGGTTTTGGCGTTGACGATCTCCACTTACGCCCTCCCCATGACAACATCAGTATGCCCAAGCCGCGCGATTTTATCCATGAGCTCGTCGGCGATCCGTTCCAGCTCCTCGTGGGCCAGCTTTCCCGCGGACCCCACATCGATGGGCTCGCCCACAATGATCGGGTTCCTCCGGAAGAATTTCTTTTTCCTTGGGATATACATGGGCACGATGGGCACGCCCATCTTCCGGGCAATCCTGACGGCCCCGGTCTTGGGGCTGACGGCCCCGTCCTCGGAGGTCCTTGTCCCTTCCGGGAAGATGCCCAGCTTTTTGCCGGCCTTCAGGACGTTCAGGGCGCTTTTCATGGCCTCCATGTCCGCGGCGGCCTCCCGATCCACCGGGAAGGTCCCGATGCGGCGAAGGAGCCACCCCAGGGGCTTGAAGCTGAACAGCTCTTTTTTCGCCATCAGGCAGAGATGCTGTGTCCTGGGCACGGCAAAGGCCATATAGAAGGGGTCGGAAAAGCTGGAGTGGTTGGCGCAGATGACCGCCGCGCCCTCCGGGATCTTCTCCCGCCCGATGATCTTGAAGGGCTTCACGAGCCACACGGCGGCCATGACAATGGCCCGCAGGATACGGTACAGGACGAACTGCCCGTCCCTTTTTCCTCTTTTTTTATCTTCCATCGGCGATCCTCTGTTTTACGATATCGACGATAAGCTCAAGGCTGGCGTCCAGGTCAAGCTCCGTGGTGTCGCACATCACCGCGTCATCGGCGGGACGCAGGGGCGCGATATCGCGGCTCGAGTCGTTCCTGTCCCTCTGCTCGATATCCCTCAGCACCGCCTCAAGGTCCGTGTCGATCCCCTTTTCCCGCAGCTCGCGCCAGCGCCTTATGGCCCGTTCCTTTGCCGAAGCGGTAAGGAATATCTTCACCTGCGCCTCCGGGAGCACCACGGTCCCGATGTCCCGTCCGTCCATGATGACGTCATGCTGCTCCGCCATCCTCCGCTGGGTATCCAGCAGGAAGGCTCTCACCGGCGGCAGGGCGGAGACGTTGGACGCGGCCATGGACACCTCCGGCGTGCGAATGAGCTCAGAGACATCCTCTCCGTTCAGGAGCATCCTTTGCGTCCCGGCGGAGTCGTAGCGCATCTCCACGCGGATATCGGGCAAAAGCGCCCCAATGGCCCCGGCGTCCTTCAGATCCGCCCCCTGCCTCAAAGCGTAGAGACCCACGGTCCGATAAAGAGCGCCCGTGTCCACATAGATAAAGCCCAGCTTTTTGGCCGCCATCCGCGCCAGAGTGGATTTTCCCGCCCCGGAGGGGCCGTCAATGGCGATCGCGATATGCTTTTTCATATTATTCCTTTCCGATGCTCCTGGCCGCCATATAGGCGCTGGACCAGGCGATCTGAAGATTGAATCCGCCGGTATAGGCATCCAGATCCATGACCTCCCCGGCAAAATAGAGGCCCCGTACAAGCTTTGATTCCATCGTCCTGGGCTGGATCTGGCGGACATCCACTCCGCCGGCGGTGACAATGGCCTCTTCAATGGGCCGGGCGCCTGTGATATGCACCGGGAACGCCTTGAACAGCTCCACAAGTCCCCGCCTCTGCTCCCGGGTGACGGAGTTGACCTTCGTCTCCGGCGGTATGCCGGACAGCTCCACCAGCACGGGGATCATGCTCCTCCCCGCCAGGTCCGCGAGGGCGTTTTGAAAATCCCTGTTGCGGTATTTGTCAAAATCCCGCAGGATCCGCCTGTCCAGCATCTCCTCGTCGAGGGCGGGCTTCAGGTCGATATACATGGTATACCGGTTGCTTTCAAAGTCCCGCATGTGGGCGGAGGCCGACAGCACCATGGGCCCGGAGACGCCGAAGTGGGTAAAGAGCATCTCGCCGAAGTCCTCATAGATCCTCTTCCCGTTCTTGTCCTCGACCCTCAGCCCCACGTTCTTCAGGGAAAAGCCCTGCATCCTGCCGCAAGTATCTCCCTCGGCCTCCAGCGGCACCAGGCTTGGCCGAGGCGTGATGATCCTGTGCCCGAGCCTTCGGGCCAGTTCATAACCGTCTCCGTCGGATCCCGTAACGGGGTAGCTCACGCCTCCTGTGGCGATAAGGGCGTTCGCGGTGGGATACTCCCCCGCGGCCGTCCTGACGCCGGTGACATGTCCGTCCCCGGTAAGGATATCCGTCGCTCTCTCGTGGACGATCCTCACCCCGCCGGACCTGCAGAACCGCCGCAGCGCCTCGCAGATATCCTGCGCCCTGTCGGATACGGGAAAGACCCGGTTTCCGCGCTCGACCTTCAGCGGGACGCCCAGCCGCTCAAAAAGCTCCATGACGGCCCTGGGCGGAAATTCCGTCACCGCGCTGTAAAGGAACTTCCCGTTCCCCGGGATATTGGCGATGACCTCCCTCGGCGCGGCGTCGTTGGTCACGTTGCACCGGCCCTTGCCGGTGATACCCAGCTTCCGGGCGGTATACCTCGTCTTCTCAAGAACAGTAACGGACAGGCCCCGTTCGGCGGCCAGTCCCGCCGCCATGAGCCCCGCCGCCCCGCCGCCGATGACGACGAGCTCACTGCTCGTATTTTTCATAGACGTCAAACTCCGTCCAGATGTTCTCCAGCTTTTCAAAGGAGGCCTCCAGATCCTTGTCGGACTCCTCCGCCACGGCAACGATCAGCGCATTGATCAGGCTCAGCGGCGCCACAAGGGAATCGAGGAAGGACACCATGTCGCTTCTGGCGTAGAGCTTCAGGTCCGCCAGCTGCGCGACCAGGCTGGACTCGGAGTCCGTGATGCCCACGATCTTTGCCCCCTTGTCCCGGGCGTAACGCATGGCCATGATGGTCCGGCGTGAGTACCGCGGAAAGGAGATGGCCACCAGCACGTCCCCCTCGCCGATATGCAGGATCTGCTCGAAGATCTCGGAAAAGGCGCTCTGGGAGATGACGCGCACATCCGGGAACAGCTGATTTAAGTAAAAGCCCATAAAGTTGGACAGGACCGCCGACGAGCGGACGCCCACGATATAAATGGTCTTCGCGCGGCTTATGGCCGCGGCGGCGTTGGAAAATTCCTTCCGGTCCAGCTCCTCAAGGGTGTGGCGGATCTTGGACATGTCGGAATTCAGGATCATCTCCGGGACGTCCGTGCCCGTGATCAGGTCCTTCGCCACCTCGATGCGCTGGACGGTGGTGAGCCTGTTTTTTACAAGCTCCTGCATGGCCCGCCTCATTTCCGGGTATCCGTCATAGCCCAGATCCGACGCGAAGCGCACCACCGTGGACTCAGAGACCCCGGCGGCCTGGCCGAGCCGCCCCGCCGTCATAAAGGCGGCCTTCTCATAATTCTCCGTTATGAAGGCGGCGATCCTGCGCTGTCCCTTGGAAAGGGAGTTTGACATCGACTTGATGGCCGTCAGGACATCCTTGCTCATCTGTGATCACCTTACATTGATGTAGTATGGCTGAAGCGATGGTCAGCAATCCCAATTATATGTCATTCCTCCGAAAATGCAAGAGTAAATTCATTATAAATGCAATTTTTGCGCGTCCGTCCTGCAAAAAGGCGGGTCATTTTCCCACTTTGAGCGCCGCGACCTCCGCCGGAGTCAGCTCCCGCCAGTGGCCCTTCGGGAGATTCCCGAGGCGCACGGGCCCCACCGATATCCGGGTGAGACGCTTCACCGAAAGTCCCGCCTCCTCACACATCCGCCGGATCTGCCGGTTCTTGCCCTCGTGAATGGTGATCTCCAAAGTGGACAGCGGCCCCTCGCATCGCACGAGCGACACCCGGGGACGCCTGAGCCTGACCCCGTCCAGCTCCATGGGCTCCAAAAGGCGCCTGACCCCGCCGTTCACGTCCCCTGTCACGGTCACGCGATAGGTTTTTTCCTTTCCGTTGGACGGGTGGGTGACGAGATTGGCAAACTCCCCGTCGTTGGTCATCAGCAGAAGCCCGTCGGAATTGATATCCAGCCTTCCCACGGGATACACCCGCGCCGGCACGTCCGCCACCAGCTCCGCCACGGTCTTCCGGCCCTTCTCGTCGGACATGGTGGTCACAACGCCCACGGGCTTATTCAGCATTATGTAGTAGAGCCTCCCCGCCGCCGCGGCGATGACCCTGCCGTCCACCGCGATCTCGTCAACGGACGGGTCGGCCTTTTCGCCTAGGGACGCCCGGACGCCGTTGACCGTGACGCGCCCCCCGGTGATCATCGCCTCCGCGGCCCTGCGGGAGGCGACACCCGCGGCGGAAATCAGCTTCTGGATCCTTTCTTCCATTCGATCCTCCTTTTCAGCCACTCGAACGGGCCTTCCGTGCGGCCCTTCTCCCGTTCAACATCACCGACGGCCACGAGCTCCACCGTGCCGATGACCTCCCCGTCACGGAGGATCTCCACGAACCCGACCCGATCCCCGGCTCTCACCTGGGCGTAGAGGAAGTCCGGCGTCACGGCCCGCGTCTCCGTCTCCTCGCCGCGCCGGACGAGGACCTTTATACTGCGCGACGCGGCAGCGCCAACGCTCCCGGCCGTCCCGGCGATCACCGGCACATGGGCGACCACCTCTCCGGCGAAAACGCAGGTCCTCATTTCCCAGCGCTCAAACGCCGCGTCATACATCCTCGTGTGCTCTTCCCAGTCGTCGCCGTCGTTCAGGGTCACGCAGATGAGCCGCAGTCCGTCCCTCTGCGCGCATGTCACCAGCGTCCTGCCCGCGGCCTTTGTGTAGCCGGTTTTTCCCGCGGCCATCCCCTCGTAGCTCCACATGAGTTTGTTGTGGTTTTTGAAGAGCCTGTCCCCGCAGCTCATCGTCCTTGTGGACGCTATCTGGGCGAAGACCGGGTTCTCCATACAGACGGCCATGAGCCTGGCCAGGTCCCTGGCCGACGACTCGTGGCCCTCGGCTGTAAGCCCGTGGGGGTTTACGTAATGGGTATTGGAAAGTCCAAGCCCGGAGGCCCGTTCGTTCATCAGCGCCACGAACTTTTCCACGCTTCCCGCCGTGTGGACGGCCAGCGCCACCGCGGCGTCGTTGCCGGATTCCAGCATCAGGCCGTACAGGAGCTCCCGGACCGTAAGCGTATCGCCCGCCTGGAGGTCCATGGAGGTGCCCTCCACCCCGACGCTCTCCGGCGTAATGGAAACGACCTCGTCAAGACCGGCGTTTTCCAGCACGATCAGCGCCGTCATGAGCTTGGTGGTACTGGCGATGGGCCGCGGGGTGTCCGCGTCCTTCTCATAGAGCACAAGTCCGGTGGAGGCCTCCATGAGGATGGCCGATTTGGCCGACAGGGAAAAGTCTAAGCTGTCCGTTTCCCGGGCGGCCGCAGCGGGCGTGAAAACGCCAACCGCCGCCATGATCAGACTGGCGGCGATCAGCGGGATTGCTTTCTTTATCATTCCGACACCACCTTCGGGTGTCAGTATACCCCTGGGGCCGGGGGTTTATTCCGCGCTCTCCGCAGTGCTCCCGGCCTTCTTTTTATCGACCATGGCGGAGATCTTGTCGATGATCTCCGGCGCGCTGTCGATAACCCGGTCCACGGTGGTCGATGCGGGGGGCTCAATGGTCATGACCCGGACATGTCCGTCCTTGATGACGACAAAGGCGAGGGGCTCGATCTTTACCCCGCCGCCGGTCCCGGCGCCGAAGGGGCTGGCCTGGCCGTCCTTCTGGTGCTTTCCGGTGAAATCCGTGCCGCCGGAGGCAAACCCCATGCTGACCCGGGATACCGGGATGATGGTGATGCCCTCGGGGGTGGTGATGCTCTCGCCGATAACGGTGCTCACATCCGCCATCTCGCGGAGCTTGCCCATTACGGTACCCATGAGGTCATTGATCGGATGATTGTCCATTTTTATCCACCTTTCTTGTGTTCATGTATTGGGCGATGACGGCCTTGACTACGGGCCACACCGCCAGGGCGATATATAGTATCTCCCAAATCGCCAATGTTAACTGGGCGTCCAGAAAGATCTGGCTCTTTTGCCGCTCGAAGGTCACCTCCGCGCCCACATCCCGCTCCCGGACGTTGAAAACGTTCTCGATGACCGGCATCAGCGCGTTCACGGCCGCGCTGGCATAGCCGTAGGTCATGGCGGCGTTGTAGGGGTCGTCGGAGGCCACAGTATAGTGGACGGTCAGCCTGTCTATGGAGAGCTTTCGCCGGAGCCGCCCCAGAGCGTCCCCCACGGCGGAGAGGATGATCCGCACAAGGTCCATAGTGATTTTGAGCTTGGGCTTCTCCTCCGCCTCAGGCTTTTCTTCCTGGGGCTTTTCCTCCGTTTTGGACTTCTCTTTTTCAGGCTTCTCCTTTTTGGGCTTTTTGGTCTTCTCCTCGTCCTTGGGGAAAATTATAAGCTTCACGGGCCCCGCCAGAATTTTGAGGGAAAATACCCCCTCGCTCAAGGTGGCCCTGACGCCCACGCGAAGCAGGGCAATGAGGAGATCCAGAAAGAGCGCGATCCCGAGGACGATGAGCGCCGCCCTCCAGGCGCCGAAGCAAAGGATGATTATGATGGGTATCAGCGCTAATAGCGTCACGTTCTCACCGCCCCCTTGAATTCTGCGGCTCCGTCAGGACCGCTCCGGGTCTTCGCCGCCGGAGGCGCCGCCCTCATCCATCAGCGCGCTGATGGACTCCTGGAGCTTTATCTGTTCCGCGTCGTCGGCGCCCTTTTGCGGAAGCTCGGGCAGCTCCTCCAGAGAGGAGAGGCCGAAGGTGCGCAGGAAGTTGTCTGTGGTCCTTAAAAGAACCGGCCGCCCCGGCGCGTCCAGGGTCCCGCAGGGCTCGATCAGCCCCCGCTCAGCGAGAACACCCACAGTATAGCTCGAATCCGTCCCGCGTATATCGTCGATGTACGCTCTCGTCACAGGCTGGAAATAGGCCACGATCCCCAGGACCTCCAGGGCCACGGAGGTGAGCTTCGGGGGCTTTCTCGTCTCAAGCGTCTGCCTGATCACGTCGGAGTATTCCGGCGCCGAGCAGAGCTGCAGCTTCTTGTCAAGCCGCACGAGCCTGATGCCGCGCCTGTCGTATAGGAGCCTGTCCGCCAGATGCGCCGCGGCGTCGAATACAAGCTCCTCGTCAACCGCCAGGACCGCGGCGATGCGCTTCGCGCTGACCGCCTCACCGGAGGCGAACAGGATCCCTTCAATGGCGCCCTCTAATTCGTTTATTTCCATAATCGCTCAAATTATGCCTTTCATTCGTCCTCGGACCCGGTATCGTCAAGATAAGATACCCAAATGTCCTCCCCTTCTCCCTCCAGGAGAATGCTGCCGTCCCTGGCCAGCTCCAGAAGAGCGATGAACGTGGCCACCAGCTCCGTCCGGCTCCGGTTATCCCGGAAGATGCCGGAAAGGGACGTGGAGCCGTGTGCCCTGAGGCTGTCCAGGATCTCCTTTGACTTTTCCGTGACGGAATAGACGATCCTCTCCGGAAAGCGGAAGGCGTTGGCCGATTCCACAATCCTGGCCGCGTCCTCCCTGGAAAAAAGCCGCGCCATGGCCTCCGTCAGATCCCCCGGCTCGTGGGAGTATCTGTACTCCCGGTCGGCTGGCAGATATTCCGGGGGCTTCACCATCGTCCCCGCGCCACGGGTGTACATCTCCCCGATCTCGGGCAGCACGAGCCGCAGCCGTTCAAGGACGTCCCGGTTCCTGAGCCGTTCCAGAGATTCGATGAGCTCCTCCAGCTCGCCCGTCTCCTCCCCGGCGGAGATGAGCATCCGCGCCTTTATGTATACCAGGTGCGAGGCCATCTGCACAAACTCCGAGGCGATCTCAAGATCCATGGACTTCATCTCCTCGATCCACGCCATATACTGGTCAAGCAGATCGGAGATGCGGATATCCTGTATTTCTATTTTGTTTTTCGCAAGGAGCTGGAGGATCAGCGTCAGCGGCCCCTCGAAGTCCTCCATGTTCTCCCGGGTCCGGATCACGCCCTCCAGGCGGAAGGTGGGATTTTCCATGGCTCACCACCCCTTCGCCGGTCCCGCGATCAGCGACCCCAGCCGCAGGCCCAGATTGGCCGCGAAGGCCAGCTTGTCCAGCAGAAAGCTCAGCACGATGTTCAGGGGCTTGGACAGGACCCCCGTCAGCACCAGGGCGAACAGCAGGATCATGCCGTAGCGCTCATACCGCATGAGCTTATAGTAGGCCCGGTCGGAGATCACCGAGTAGAGCACCTTGGAGCCGTCCAGCGGCGGGATGGGCAGGACGTTGAACACCGCCAGGCCCAGACTCAGTGTGGCGGTCCGGAAGGTCATCAAGGCGGCGTAGTACCCCACGGTGCCGTGGACCAGAGGCACCATCAGCCCATATAGAAACAGGAACACCAGGGCGATGACCAGGTTGGTCAGGGGGCCCGCCGCGGCGGTGATCGCCATCCCCCGCTTGGGGTCCCGAAACCGCCGCATGTCGATGGGCACGGGCTTGGCCCAGCCGAACCCCGCGAAGGCCATCATGACGAATCCCATGATATCAAAATGCTTCAGCGGATTTAAGCTGAGTCTGCCCATATCCTTGGCCGTGGTGTCCCCCAGCAGCAGGGCCGTATACCCGTGGGCACACTCGTGGAGCGTGATGCAGATGAGGGCCGGGATCACGGACACGGCGGCGTTGATCAGTATGGACCAATCCAGATTTCTCCAAATGTTCAGCATAGTCTTACGGCTCCAGCGCCCAGCTCAGGGCGATCCTCAGGGCCTCCCGGCCCTCCCCCGTGGCGGCGGAATAGCCCATCAGGGGCGTGTCCTGGGAGATGTCCAGGGTCTCCCGGATCCGGGCCACGTTCCCGGGGACTTCGGATTTCTTGCACTTATCGACCTTGTTGGCCACCACGATCACGTCCCGCTGGCTCTGCTTGAACCAGTTCATCATGGTGATGTCGTCCGCCGTGGGCTTGTGCCGGGCGTCCACGATCTGGACCCCCAGGGTCACAAGATCCGGCTCGGCGAAATAGGCCTCCATCAGCCGGCCCCACCGGTCCCGCTCCGCCTTGGAGACCTGGGCGAAGCCGTAACCGGGCAGATCCACGATATAAAACCTTTTGTCCACGAGAAAGTAATTGATCTGATTGGTCTTCCCGGGCGACGAGCCCACGCGGGCATAATTTCTGCGTTCGATGATGGAGTTGATGACGGAGGACTTCCCCACGTTGGATCTCCCCGCGAAGGCCGCCTGCGGGAGCCCGTCCCGGATGAAATCGTCCGGCTTCACCGCGGACTTGATAAATTCGGTCTTCCGGAAGTCCATCTCACAGCTCTCTCCTCTCCGCCGTATTCCCCGGGAGCTTCACGCTCCTGGCGCGTCCGGCGGCTTTTTCCGGTCTGGTCCCCTCGGGGAACACAAGCGCGATGTTGAGGATATCGTCCAGCTTGGAGGCCGCCACAAAATTGAGGCTCCTCCGCACCGACTGATCGATCTCCTCCAGATCCGCCATGTTGTCCTCCGGAATGATCACGGTCCTGACGCCGAATCGCATGGCGGCCATGGTCTTCTCCCGAAGTCCCCCGATGGGCAGGATCCGCCCCGTAAGGGTGATCTCCCCCGTCATGGCCACATCCCGCCGCGCCGGCATACCGGTGAGCGCGGAGATCACGGCGCAGGCGATGGTGATGCCCGCGCTGGGGCCGTCCTTGGGCACCGCGCCCTCCGGGAAATGGATGTGGATGTCCCGATTCTTGTAGAAGTCCCTGTCAATCCCCAGCCTGTCACATCTGGAGCGGATGAAGCTGACCGCCGTGTGGGCCGATTCCCGCATCACGTCGCCCAGGTTGCCGGTGAGCTCGATCTTCCCCGTGCCCTCCAGCGCCACGGCCTCGACCTCGAGGATCTCTCCCCCCGCTTCGGTCCAGGCAAGCCCGTTGACGACGCCCGTCCGGTCGCGCCCGGATACGGTCTCGGGCTTATATTTTCTGGGCCCCAGAAGCTCCTCGAGCCTGGCGGAGGTGACGGTCAGGCTCTTTCCCCCGCCGGAGGCGATGAGCATATCCGCCTTGCGGCACAGCGCCGCCAGCTTCCTCTCCAGCTGTCGGACCCCGGACTCCCTGGTGTAGCCGGCGATCACATCCCGGATCACGTCCTCGCCGATCTTCAGGGTCCTGGCCGTCAGGCCATGCTTCTTTCTCTGTTTGGGCAGTAGATGGTCCGCGGCAATGCGGACCTTCTCCTCATCGGTGTAGCTGGAGATCTCGATGACCTCCATCCGGTCAAGGAGCGGCCGCGGGATGGTCTCGGTGGTGTTCGCCGTCGTGATGAACATCACATTGGAAAGGTCAAAGGGCACCTCCAGATAGTGGTCCCGGAAGCTGGAATTCTGCTCCGGGTCCAGCGCCTCCAAAAGCGCGCTCGCCGGGTCGCCCTTATAATCGTGTCCGAGCTTGTCGATCTCATCCAGCAGCAAAAGAGGGTTATTGGAGCCGGCCTGGGTGACAGCCGTCATGATCCGCCCCGGCATGGCGCCGATATAGGTCTTGCGATGCCCGCGGATGTCCGCCTCGTCATGGACGCCGCCCAGGCTCATCCGGGCAAGCTTCCTGTTCATGGCGCCGGCGATGGAGATGGCGATGGACGTCTTGCCCACGCCCGGAGGCCCGACCAGGCAGAGGATCCCGCCCTTCACATCCGGCGCCACGCACCGGACGGCCAGGAACTCCAGGATCCGCTCCTTTACCTTCTCAAGGCCGAAATGATCCCGATCCAGCGCCTTCCGGGCCGCCGCGATATCCAGCCGCTCCTTGGTGGACTTTTTCCACGGGAGCTCCAGGACCGCGTCCAGGTAGGAATGTATGACCGATGCCTCCGCCGAACCGAAGGGCTGGCGGGCGAGCTTATCGACTTCTTTGAAAAGCTTCGTCTCCACCTCAGGCGCCAGCTCCAGCGCGGCGATCCTGTCGCGAAGCCCGTCCAGCTCGCTGCCGCCGCCCTCCCCCAGCTCCGTCTGGAGGATCTGAAGATGCTCCCGGAGGATATTCTCGCGGCTCAGATCCGTCATCCGCTCCCGGAGCTTCCGGGAGATGTCCTGCTCCACGGTGATCACGTCCAGCTCGTGGCGCAGAAGCTCCATCACCAGATCCAGGCGTCTGCCCGCGTCCAGGATGCCCAGCACCTGCTGCTTCAGCTCCTGGCTGAAGGTGGCGTTCTGGGCGATGTAATCCGCCACAAATCCCGGCTCGCGCCGCTCGGACAGGGACAGGATCGTCTCCGGCACAGAGGAGCCGACGAATTTGAGATATTCCTCATAGAGCGCGATGGCGCTCCTCATGCGCCCCTCCATCCGGGCCGTCAGGACCGTCTCGGGCTCGTTGCGGACAAGCACATTCGCCCAGGAGCACAGCCCCTCGGCGTCCACGCTCAGCAAAGTCGCGCGCTCAAGGCCGTCCACCATCACGCGCATACCGCCGTTCTGGGTACGCAGATACTGGCGCACCCGGCAGATGACCCCGATCCTGAAGAGGTCCTTTTTCTCCCGGGCCTCCCCGTACATGTCTCTCTGGGATACGATAAAAACGCGCCCGTCGCCCTCCGCCGCGGCGTCCAGCGCCGCAACGGAGCGCTCGCGCTCCACGTCAAAGCTGACGCTCATCTCCGGAAAGACCGTAAGTCCCCAAAGACCCAGGAGCGGCAGCCGCTCAAATGGCATTCTTTCGCTGGTTTCCTCGTTCATCGCGTAACCTCAAACTGTTGATATAGAATCCAAAAGGCCGCACCTGTTACGTGCGGCCTTTTTCCCGTTAACCTGCCGCCGCGTCCGGGTCGATGGTTGGCCTGGGCCTGCGGTGCAAAAGCGGCTTTGCCCCGTCGGTGACGCACGCCTTCGTCACGGTGACACGGTCTATCCGGTCATCGGAGGGCACCTCGAACATGATGTCCGTCAGGATCCCCTCCACCACGGACCGAAGGCCGCGGGCTCCGATATTCATGGCGATGGCCTTGTCGGCGATGGCCTCCAGCGCCTCGTCCTCAAATTCCAGGTTGACCCGGTCATAGCTCATCAGCGCCTTATATTGGCGCGTCAGCGCGTTCTTCGGCTCCCTGAGGATGCGGACCAGGTCGTCCCGTGTCAGCTGCCTCATGGGCACGATGACCGGCATACGCCCTATCAGCTCGGGGATGATGCCGAACTTCAAAAGGTCATGGGACTGGATGTTGTCCAAAAGCTCACTGACGTCCTTTTCGTCCTTCGTTTTGATCTCCGCGCCGAACCCCATGGATTTGCGGTCCAGCCGGTGCTCGATGATCTTGTCGATGCCGTCAAAGGCGCCGCCGCAGATGAAAAGGATGTTGGTCGTATCCACGGTGATGAACTCCTGGTGGGGGTGCTTGCGCCCACCCTGGGGGGGCACGTTGGCCACCGTTCCCTCCAGGAGCTTCAAAAGCGCCTGCTGGACGCCCTCGCCGGAGACGTCCCGGGTGATGGAGGTATTCTCGCTCTTCCGGGCGATCTTGTCGATCTCGTCGATATAGATGATGCCCCGCTCGGCCAGCGGCACGTCAAAATCGGCGGCCTGCAAAAGGCGCAGGAGGATATTTTCCACATCGTCGCCCACATAGCCCGCCTCGGTCAGGGTGGTGGCGTCGGCAATGGCGAAGGGCACCTCCAGGAGCTTTGCCAGCGTCTGGGCAAACATGGTCTTGCCGGAGCCGGTGGGACCGACGATGAGGATATTGCTCTTCTGGATCTCGGCGGAATTCTCTCCGCCGCCGCAGAAGATGCGCTTATAGTGGTTATAGACAGCCACGGACAGGGCGATCTTCGCCCTCTCCTGCCCGACGATATACTCGTCCAGATACTCCTTGATCTGCGCCGGCTTTGGCATGTGCCTGGCAAGCTCGTAGGGGGAGACCTCCTCGACCTCGGGCTCCTCCTCCTGCTGGTCGTAGTGCTCGGTCATCAGCTCATAGCACAGGCTGACACAATCCTCGCAGATATTGGCGTTCTGACCCGAAAAGAGCCTGATCTTCGGGCTCATGGGCCGTCCGCAGAAGTCACAGTGGTCGCTTCTGCTGATTTCGTCTCTGTTATTAGGCATGGCTGCTCCTTCTCAAGACCGGGGGAAATTACCTTTTCGCGATGACCTTGTCGATGATGCCAAAGTCAAGCGCCTCCTGGGCGGACATGAAGTTGTCGCGCTCGCAGGCCTCGCGCACCACGTCGATGCTCTTGCCGGTATTGTCGGCCATGATGGCGTTCATGCGCTCCTTGATCCGCTCGATGCGCCGCAGATGGATGGCCATATCCGTGACCTGCCCCTGGGTGCCGGCGGAGGGCTGATGGATCATGATCTCGGTATTGGGGAGGGCCAAGCGCTTGCCCTTCGTCCCGGAGGACAGGAGGAACGCCGCCATGCTGGCCGCCATGCCGATGGCGATGGTGGAAACATCGCATTTGATATACTGCATGGTGTCATAGATGGCCATGCCGGCGGTGATGGAGCCGCCGGGGGAATTGATATAGAACTGGATATCCTTGTCCGGATCCTGCGCCTCAAGGAAGAGGAACTGGGCCACTACCAGACTGGCCGTGGTGTCGTTGACCTCCTCGCCCAGAAAAACGATGCGGTCATTGAGAAGACGGGAGAAGATGTCATAGCTCCTCTCGCCGCGGCTCGTCTGCTCCACTACATACGGTACCAAACTCATACGCGTAACCTCCTGTACACATGAAATCGCCAGTTGTTTCCTAATGATATCCAAATTGGCGGCGGGATATTCGTTTATTCCTCCGCCTCAGTCTCGCTCTTTTCGCCGGCCTTCTTTTCCTTCTTCTCCGCCACGGCGGTATCAAGGACCAGCTTGCGGGCGCGCTCCAGCTTCAGGCCGGTCTTCACGGAGTCGGCGGTGACGGCGCGCTTGACCTCCTCGGCCTTCATATGATACTCATCGGCGAGACGCTGATATTCCTGCTCCACGTCCTCGTCGGAGACGGGGAAATCCTCCACCTTCGCGATATGCTCAAAAGCCAGGTCAAGCTTGATCTGCTTTTCGGCGGTGGAGCGCATGTCGTTGCGGAAGGCGGCCACGTCCATGCCCATCATGGAGAAATACTGCTCAAGCTGCATCCCCTGCTGGGCAAGATTATAGCGGAAATTGGAGATCATCTGGTCAAGATGCTCCTCCACCATGGCGTCGGGGATCTCGGCCTCGACCTTGTCGGTCAGGCGCGAGAAGACTACCTCCTCAAAGCCCTTCTGGGCCTCCTCCCGCTTATGCGCGGAAAGCTCCTCCTTCACGGAGGCTGTGTACTCGTCCAGCGTGTCGAACTCGGACACGTCCTTTGCGAACTCGTCGTCCAGCGCCGGAAGCTCCTTGGCCTTGACCTCGTTCACATGTACCTTGAAGGTCGCGTCCTTCTTCGCAAGCTCGGGGGTGTAGGCCTCCGGGAAGGTCACGTTGACCTCACAGTCCTCGCCGGCGGACTTGCCCACCAGCTGCTCCTCGAACCCGGGAATGAAGGTGCCGGAGCCAAGCTCAAGGTCGTGTCCCTCGCCCTTGCCGCCGTCAAAGGCCTTGCCGTCCACAAAGCCCTCGAAATCTATGTTCACGATGTCGCCGTTCCCGGCCTTGCGTTCCACGGCCTCGATGCGGGCGTTGCGCTCCCGGACGCGTTCGATCTCCCGGTCCACGTCCTTTTTGGTGACGCGCACGGCCATCTTGGGCGCGGCGATCCCCTTGTACCCCTCAAGCTTCACCTCGGGGTAAAGGGACACAAGAAATTTGAGCGTGAGGGTCTTGTCGTCTCCGATGTTGAAATCCACAATGGAGGGACGGCCCACGGTCTCCAGCTCTTTCTCCCTGATACCGGCGTCCAGCGCCTCGGGGGCCACGGCCTCAACGGCGTCCTCATAGAACACCCCGGCGCCGTAGATGCTCTCGATCATCTTCCGCGGAGCCTTGCCCTTGCGGAAGCCGGGGATCTGGATGCGGTTCCGATCCTTCAGGTACGCGCGCTGTACGGCGGCCTCGAATTCCCCGGCGTCAACAAGCACGGTAAGCTCGGCGGTGTTTTTCTCTTTTTTCTCAAATTCCTTGACGTTCACAGTCGTTTCCTCCTACTGTTTGTTGCCATTCAAACAGGCATCCCGTCTATTATAGCAGAGATTCCCGGATTTGCAAACATTTTTCTTTATTTTATACGATTTATGCGATCTATGAGACCTTAACGGGGCAAAAGCTCACATGATCGGCCGAAACGAGCTTGTAGCGGATGCCCCTGTCCACGCCCTCAAAAGCCAGAGCCCTGCCGGCGCCGTGCAGGTGCCCATAATAGCACTCCCGGACGCCGCACCGCTCCATGACCTCAATAAGTCCCTCGGCCCGGAACCTGCCGAAGATGGGGGGATAGTGGAGAAAGACGATCTTCCGGCCGCACTCCCCCGCCGCCCGGAGGCTCGTCTCAAGTCTGCCGATCTCCCGGTCCATGATCTTCCTGTCGTGTGGGGCCGGGTCCGCGTTGGGGCACATCCATCCGCGCGTGCCGCAGACGGCGGCGTTCCCGTAAAAAAAGCAGTTGTTGTTGAGGATGTCGATGGAGTCGATGCCGTTCTTCTCAAAAAAGGCCCGGGCCTTGCCCGCGGTGCTCCACCAGTAGTCGTGATTGCCCTTGAGAATGATCTTCCGGCCGGGGAGCCGGTGGATATAGAGGAAATCCTGAAGGCAGCTCTCCATGCTCATGCCCCAGGTGAGATCCCCGCAGATGACCGTCACGTCCTCCCCGCTCACGCGCCGGAACCCTTCGGAGAGTCGTTGCACATGATCGGTCCAGTCCTTCCCGAAAACGTCCATCGGCTTGTCCGCTTCAAAGGACAGGTGAAGATCGCCTATTGTCCAGAGCATCTTTTCCCCCCTTCCGGGAATAATCGGCCCCGGAATACATAAAATAGATCCAACTCTTCAAAAAGGAGCGATAAACATGAGCGAGATCAACCTGAACGACTGGAACGAGAAGCTTCCCGGCGTCGGCTGCGATGTGACGAACTGCGTCTATCACGGCAAGGACGACCACTGCCACGCCCAGTCCATCATCGTGGAGTCCAAAAACGCTCTCCGCAAGGCCGAGACCTTCTGCGGGACCTTCGAGCCCAAGGGCTCCATGTAAACCGGGCGCTGTCCCGGTACATATCACCTGAGAAATTCTCTCACCACGTCCGCAAGCTCCGATTTGTCGAAGCTGTCCCGGAACCGGGCCGTCCGGCCCAGCAGCGCCTTCAAAGGCGCCGGGGCGGGGACGCCGCTGGCCTTTTCAAGCTGCCCGATGAGCTCGGGGCCGGCGCCCGCGGGCGTTTCCCCCAGAGCCTCCAAAACGGAGGCGCAGAACTTGTAGGGACTGGCGGTGGAGACCACGACGGCCGTCCTCCCGTCCCCGGTCTCGCGCCTGTATTTCTCCAAAACGCCGTAGGCCACGGCGGTGTGGGTGTCGATGAGATACCCGTGGTCCCGGAAGACCCGGGCGATGACGTCCTTCGTTTCGGCGTCGTCGCAGAAACCGGCCGCGAACAGCCTGTCCAGGGCGGATCGGATCCTGTCGGAGACCTCATATCTGCCCTGCGTTTTCAGCGCCTCCATATAGCCCGCCGTCTCCGCGTCATTCCTGTCGGAGAGGTCGTAAAGGAGCCGCTCCAGGTTGCTGGACACCAGGATGTCCATGGAGGGAGACACTGTTGTGTAAAATTCCCTGTTCCGGTCGTACACGCCGGTCCTGATGAAGTCCGTCAGCACGTTGTTTCTGTTGGAGGCGCAGATGAGCTTCCCCACCGGAAGGCCCATTTTCTTGGCGTAGAACCCGGCCAGGATGTCCCCGAAGTTGCCGGTCGGCACACAGAAATTGACCTTCTCCCCGCTTTTGACCTCCCCCTCGTTGAGAAGGTCGCAGTACGCGGAGATATAGTAGACGATCTGCGGCAGCAGCCGTCCCCAGTTGATGGAATTGGCGGAGGACAGCATCCACCCGCGGCCGGCCAGCTCCTCGCGCATGACCGGATCGGAAAAGATCTCCTTGACCGTCGTCTGGGCGTCGTCGAAATTCCCGTTCACCGCGCACACGAGCACGTTCTGCCCCGCCTGACTGGTCATTTGCAGCTTCTGGATCTGGGACACGCCGTCCCGCGGGTAAAAGACGCAGATCTTCGTGCCCTCCACGTCGGCAAACCCCTCCAGCGCCGCCTTGCCGGTGTCACCGGAGGTGGCCACGAGGATGCAGACCTTCCTCTTCTCCCCGATCTTCCCCATGGCCGCGGTCAGCAGGTGGGGCAGCATCTGCAATGCCATGTCCTTGAAGGCGCAGGTGGGCCCGTGCCACAGCTCCAGAAAACACGTATTCCCGTCCAGTCTTTTCACGGGTGCCGTCCTGGGCGTGTCAAATCCCCGCGGCCCGTAGGCCCTGGCGGTGTAATCGGTGAGCTCCGCGGCGGTATAGTCCTCCAGAAAGAGCTTCATGACGTACACGGCCCTCTGGCGGTAATCCATCTCACACAGCTGGGCAAGAGCCCCCTTTGGCAGGACCGGCACGGTCTGCGGCACAAAAAGGCCCCCGTCCATGCTCAGGCCCATGGCGATGGCCGCGGCGGACGTGACCGCGCGCGCGCTGTCGCGCGTACTTATATATCGCATATCGTTACCTCCCGGAAAATGCGTTCTCAATATGTACGATCCGCGGCTCCTCGGTCCCGGTCCCCTCCGGGGCGTAGACCTCCACCACGTCAAATCTGGGCTGTTTTTTCGTCTCATGGGTGGAGAGATAGATCTCCGCCGTGGCGATGAGCCGCCGCTGCTTCGCCGCCGTCACGGCCTCCCGGGCCTGGGCGAAGCCGTCGTCCCGCCGGGTCTTGACCTCCACGAACGCCAGAAACCTCCGATCCTCCGCGATGAGGTCGATCTCCCCCATCCGCGTCCGGTATCCCGTGCCCGTGATCGTATAGCCCTTTTTCCTCAGATAGTCCGCCGCCGCGGCCTCGCCCCAGCGGCCAAAAAGTTTTTCGTTCAATGCAGCGTCCTCAAAAACGTGACCCGATGCTCGGGGCACGGTCCCAGCTCCCGGATCGCCGCGTAGTGCGCCTGCGTTCCGTATCCCTTGTGTTTTTCAAAGCCGTATCCGGGGTATTTTTCGGCCAGGGCGCGCATATACCGGTCCCTTGACACCTTGGCCAGGATCGAGGCGGCCGCCACGTTGGCGGACAGCCCGTCGCCCCCGACAAGGGTGACGTTCGGAAAGGCGATGCCCGCGGACCTGTTCCCGTCGATGATGGTCATGTCCGGCCTCAGCTCCAGCTTCTCCATGGCTCGGTTCATGGCCCGGTAGGTGGCGTTCAGGATGTTGATCTCGTCGATCTCCCCGGCGGTGGCCCACCCGACGCCAAAGTCCAGGGCCTGCGCGCGTATCACGTCAAAAAGCGCCTCGCGCTTTTTTGCGCTGAGCTTCTTGGAGTCGTTGAGGCCCGGGATCTCCAGTCCCTCAGGCAGGATCACCGCCGCGGCGCACACAGGCCCGGCCAGCGGCCCCCGGCCCGCCTCGTCCACTCCGGCCACCAGCCGAAAGCCCCGGTCATAAAGCCCTCTCTCGTGCTCCCACAGATCCATATTCACTCCTCCGGCCCGCTGTCCAGCGTGAGCCTGCCCAGCTTCCCGCCGCGGAATTCGTCCAGCAGGACCCTGGCCATCCGCTCCGTATCCGGCTCCCCGCCGGAGACAAGAAAGCCCCGCCGGCGGGCGCACAGCTCAAGGAGCTCGGGTCCTGTTTTCCCCTGGGGCTCCTCGATGCCGAATCTGGCCGTCAGCGCCCCCGGGCAGATGTCCCGCAGCCGGTCGCACAGTCTTGCGCCCAGCGTCTCCGCGTCCAGGATCTCATCCCGGACGGCCCCGGTGAAGGCCAGGTTCTCGCCAACGGTCCGGTCGTCGAATCTTGGCCACAGGAGCCCCGGCGTATCCAGCAGCTCCACGCCGTTCCCCGCGCTGATCCACTGCTTGCCCCGGGTGACCCCCGGCCTGTCGGAGGCCTCCGCGGCCCTGCGCTTCGCCACCTTATTGATAAAGGAGGATTTCCCCACGTTGGGGATCCCCAGCACCATCACCCGCAGGGGCTTTCCCACCTGCCCCTTTGCTCTCCAGGCGTCCAGCCTGTCCCGCAAAAGCTGGCGCACGACGCCGGTGAAGGCGTCCACGCCCCGGCCGGTCCGGCAGTCGGTCTCCAGCACCCGCGCGCCGCCGGCCCGGAAATATTCGCTCCAGAGCTTCGTCCTGGCGGGATCCGCCTGATCCACGCGGTTGAGGACGATGATCCGGGGCTTTCCCGCCGTCAGCTCGTCGATCTCCGGGTTGCGGCTGGAGCGCGGCACCCGGGCGTCGATGACCTCGCAGACCGCATCCACCAGCTTCAGGTTCTCCGCCACCATCCGGCGGGCCTTGGCCATATGGCCCGGGAACCACTGGATATTCATGGCCTCTTCCATCAGTAAATACTCCCGATCCTCGACATGTCCCGCTTCACGTTCTCCCCCAGGCTCCCCCGGTTGGAGGGCAGGACCACCATCAGCACCCTGCCGAGGACGCACCGCTCGTCTACCATCCCGATGGTACTGCGGCGGCTGTCGGTGGAGTGGTTGCGGTTGTCGCCCATAAGGAACAGGCACCCCTCCGGTACGGTCACAGGCCCGTCAAAGTCCTCTCGCGTAACGGTGAGCTCCGCGGTATACGGCTCGTCGATGGCCTTGCCGTCCACATAGACGATCCCCCGCTCAAAGTCGATATCCACCGTCTGGCCCTCCGTGGCGATGACGCGCTTGACCAGGGGCGATTCGCTGTAGGAGTCCGTCTGAAAGACCACCACATCCCCCGCCTTCGGGGTGTAGAGGAAGTTGGAGGTCAGGATCATATCCTCATCGTGGAGCGTCGGCCACATGGAGCTCCCCTCCACGTTCACGACGCGCACGAAAAATATAAAGACAAGGATCCCCACCACAAGGGCGCTCACGATACACTGGATCCAGTCGTACAGCTCCATCCTCTCGTCCCCGTCGGACTTCTTTTCCCGCCGCCTGACCCGGTCAGACGGGCCGCGCTGTCCTTCGGGCGCGGCGCTCTCGGGGCCATGCTCTCTTTCTTCCTCGTCCATACGTACACGCCTTTCCGCAAAAATGACCTGAACGCAAAAAAAGGGGGAAGAAATCCCCCTTTTTTCGACATCTGTTAGATTCTCTCCTTGACCTTGGCGTTCTTGCCGACGCGGTCTCTGAGGTAATAGAGCTTGGCCCGACGGACCTTGCCGCGGCGGACCGTCTCCACAGACACGATGCTGGGAGAATGGACAGGGAACACTTTCTCGCAGCCCACATTGTAGGAGATGCGGCGGACGGTGATGGTCTCGTTGATGCCGCCGTGCTTCTTGGCGATGATGGTCCCCTCAAAGGCCTGGTTGCGCTCACGGTTGCCCTCCTTGACCCGGACGGTGACGCGGACGGTGTCGCCCACATTCATCTCGGGAAGCTCCGGCTTCATATACCGCTGATTGAGAGTTTCAACTAAATTCATGTGCTTTTCCTCCCCTCTTGATAGGCGTTCGTACCGCGCTGTACGGCATAGGACCGCCCCGATGAACGGAAAAATTCCCGCAAAAGCTTTGATATAATATCATACCCCGCGGAAAAAAGCAAGAAGAAAATTCATTTTCGCGAAGATTTTTCTTCTTTTCTCACAGGCCCGAGCGGAGGGCCTTCATAAGGCCGTAGGTATGCTCGCCCAGATCCTTGGTCATTTTCAGCGCCTCGGTGATGTCCATGGGGAACATCTTGACGCCGTCATAGCAGATGACCTTGTTGGTCATGCCGTCGGCCAGGACCTTCACGGCGGTGTAACCGAAGTCGGCGGCCAGCACCCGGTCGCGGACGGTGGGCCGTCCGCCGCGCTGGACGTGCCCGATCACGGTGGCGCGGGTGTCCATGCCGGTCTCTTCGTTGATGATCTGGGCCACATCCGTGGCGTGGGCCGCGCCCTCGGCCACAATGACGGCGTAGTTGGTCCGCCCGTGGAGCTGACCCTCCCGGATGGGCAGGATCACGTCCCGCTTGTAGTCGATGGGCTTCTCTGGCACGAGCACCGCGGTGGCGCCCACGGCCAGCCCCACGTAGAGGGCCAGGTGGCCCGCCCGGTTGCCCATGACCTCCACCACCGAGCAGCGCTCGTGGGACTTCATGGTGTCGTTCAGCTTGTCGATGCACTCGATGGCCGTGTTGCAGGCGGTGTCAAAGCCGATGGTATAGCTGGTGCAGGCGATGTCGTTGTCGATGGTGGCCGGGATGCCGCATACGCTGATGCCGTATTTGGAAAGCTCCAGCGCCCCGCGGAAGGTGCCGTCCCCGCCAACGCACACAAGTCCGTCGATGCCCCGGAAGCGGCAGACGTCGGCGGCTCTCTGAACGCCCTCGGGCGTGCGGAACTCGGCGCTCCTCGCGGTATAGAGGAGCGTCCCTCCAAGGCTCGTGATGCCGGAGACGTCATGGGGCGTCAGGGGCGTCATGTCGCCGGTTATCAGGCCGTGGTATCCCCTTCTGACGCCCACGCACTCAACACCCAGGCTGTGGGCGGTCCGGGCCACGGCTCTTATGGCGGAATTCATCCCCGGGGCGTCGCCGCCGGAGGTGAGAACGCCTATCCTTTTGACTTTTGATTCCATAGTGGGATCCTCCATTCTCTATCTGAACAGGACCATGTCCTTGTCATAGACCTCGATCCGCCTGAAGGCCGCGTGATCGGGCGCCAGCTCCGGCGCTCGCTGCTCCAGCGCCGAGATGAGCTGCGCCGGTGAAAGTCCTGGATCCTGGGCGGCTAATCTGGCGCTGATGAGCGCCAGGCCGTCGGTAAGATCCGTGACCTGCAGGGCTGAAATGAGCGGCACGATGTCCGTGTCGGATACCGAGCGCTTCGTCTTTTTCTCCATGACGATGGCGGGCGCGGCAAAGAATTCCCGGAGTCTCTCCGCTTCCCGTGTTTTATTATCGTAAAACAATCTTGCCTCAATGTCAAGCCATTTGATCTCTTTAAATTTCCGGGCGGAGTCATAGACCTTCAGGGCCTCGATTCCCTCGGGGCTGACCCGGTTGAGCAGCGCCGGGATCGCGTCGGGGTCCGCCGCCTCCGTCAGCTCGAAATCCATCAGCTCACATTCGCTCTCCGTTCCCACGCTGAGGGGCAGGGCGAAATTCATATAGGGATGGGGGTTGAAGCCCTCCGTATGCCTGACCTTCAGGCCGGCCCGGATGAATATCCTCTGCATGGTGCGCATAAGGTCAAGGTGAGAGATGAACTTCGCCCTGCCCGTCTTCCGGAAAAGAAGCCTACTCATCGCACGACCTCCTCTCCAGCAGCCGGTTGGCGCCGCAGCCCATACATTTTACGCGGCAGTCGGGCGTTACGCGCCCGGCGTAAGCCTCCTCCCGCTCCCGGGCCAGATATTTTTTCGTGACGCCCACGTCGATCACGTCCCAGGGGAAAAGCTCGTCGTTCCCCCGCCGGCGCAGGGCGTAAAATTCCGGCGAGAGCCCGCATTCCGCGAAGGCCTCCAGCCACCTGTCCATACTGAAGTAGTCGGTCCAGGAGTCCAGCCGCCCGCCGTTTTTCCAGACCTCCTCGATGACCCCGCCCACGCGCCGGTCGCCCCGGGACAGCGCCGCCTCGATGAGGCTCACATGGGGCTCATGCCAGTTATAGACGATGGATCTTGAGGTGATGCTCTCCCGCAGGAGCCGGACGCGCCTTAAATATTCCTCCACGTCCACCTGGGACTCCCATTGAAAGGGCGTGTGGGGCTTGGGCACGAACATGGAGGTGCTGACGGTGATCTTCACGCCCCTGGACTTGTTGGAGGCGTACTGGCGCCAGGTGTGGAGCACCTGTTCGGCCAGCCTCGCGATGGCCACAACGTCCTCATCCGTCTCCGTGGGCAGGCCCAGCATGAAATAGAGCTTCAGGGTGTTCCAGCCGCCCTCAAAGGCGATGCGGCAGGAATTGAGAAGGGCCTCCTCCGTCACGTTCTTGTTGATGACGTCCCGCAGCCGCTGGCTCCCCGCCTCCGGGGCGAAGGTCAGCCCGGACTTGCGGACCTTTTGCACTCTCTCCATAAGGCTCATGGAGAAGTTATCCGCCCGCAGGGACGGCAGGGAGAGGCTGATCTTCCGGGGCTCGCACCAGGAGAGGAGCCCGTCCGCAAGCTGGGGCAGACCCTTGAAATCGCTGGTGGACAGGCTGGAGAGGGTGATCTCCTCATATCCGGAGTTTTCCAGGGCCGCCCGGGCCTTTTCCAGCAGGAACTCCGTGCCGTGACGGCGCACCGGTCGGTAGGCGAACCCGGCCTGGCAGAAGCGGCAGCCGCGGACGCACCCGCGCATGACCTCCAGCACCACCCGATCGTGGACGATCTCGGTGGAGGGAATCACGCATTTCGTGGGGAAATAGGCGGTATCCAGATCCTCAATGATCCGTTTGGTCACCCTCTCCGGCGCGCCCGCCTCCCGTTCCACGGCCGCCAGGGTCCCGTCCTCGCCGTACACCGGCGTATAGGCCCCCGGCACATAGACGCCCGGGATCTCCATGGCCCTGCGGAGGAAGTCCTTCTTGCTCCAGCCCTCCCGCTTGGCCTCTCTCAAAAGCTTCAGGACCTGGATGTCCAGCTCCTCCCCCTCGCCCAGGACAAATAGATCGATAAAATCCGCCATGGGCTCCGGGTTGATGCAGGAGGTGCCCCCCGCGAAAACAAGGGGCGTGAGCTGGTGCCTGTCGGCGCTCCTCACCGGCACGCCGGCCAGATCCAGCATGTTGAGGACCGAGGTGAAGGCCATCTCATAGCCCAGGGAAAAACCGATCGCGTCAAACTCCCCGATGGGATCGCCGCTCTCCAGCGCGTACAGGGGGATCCCCGCCGCGCGCATCTCCTGCTCCATGTCCCCCCAGGGGGCAAAGCACCGCTCGCACCACATGCCCGGCTCCTCATTGATGGCCCCATAGAGGATCTGAAGGCCCAGGTTGGACATGCCGATCTCATACGTATCCGGAAAACAGAAGGCCATCCGGATATCCACGTCCTGTTTGTCCTTGATGACCTCGTTATACTCGCCGCCGGTATATCTGGCAGGCTTTTGTACTTTCAGCAGGATCCGCTCAAGCTCTGGTGTCATAAAATTACCTCTGTACCCATATCAGGCCAATTTAGATTTTACACCAAAGCCCCTGCATTTGCAACAGCCATTCAAAAGAAAAACCCCATATACAAGAAGCGAACAGTTGCCTTTTGTCCGATAAAGCACCCATACCCCCGCGGCCAACACCGCCGCGACGACCGCGCAGTCAACGGCAAGCCCCACATAATAGGCCCTGTCGGGCCCCAGCGCCAGGGCGAGCCAGGCGTTCAGCGCCCGCCCGCCGTCCGTGGGGCCGGCCGGCACCAGATTGATGGCCGTATAGAGCGCGCTCACCGCCGCCAAGGGATAAAGCCGCTCCATGTCCCACCGCCTCCCCGCCCAGACGGCCGCCCCGGCCAGCAGAGCCCCCGCCAGGGGCCCTGACAGCGCCGCGACGATCTCCCCCCGGTAGGAAAGCCCCTTCGTATAGACGATCTCCGCCCCGGACGCCCCCAGCCTGAACCCGTCTATCCTCGCCCCGAAGCACCGGAGCGCCGCCATATGCCCCAGCTCGTGGACCGCCGCCGCCGTCAGGGCCGCCAGCGCCGTCCCCGGCCCCGCCAAAACAGTCACCGCAATGAGCAGGACCAGGAATCCACACGTTATGTTAACCTTACTGCTCCCCATATTGGTAGACATAATATTGTGGGTTAACATAATCTCCGTCTATCAGAAGTTCCATATGAACCGTCTCTCCGGCCGTCGTCCCCAGCGTCTGGCCTGCCCTCACGCTCTCCCCCTGCATGAGCGGCGTCTCCTCTAGCATGGCGTAGAGGGAGCTGACCCCGTCGCCGTGGGACAGGATCACATATCTTCCGAAGATGGTGCTGTCCCCCACCGCCTCCACGGTCCCCGGAGCCGGGGACAGCACCTCGGCGCCGCCTCCGGCCTTCACGTCGATGCCGTAGTGGAAGCTGACCTCCCCGCCCTCATCCTTTCCGTAGCCGAATCCCCTGACGACCTCTCCGGCCGCCGGAGTGGTGAAGGTCAGAGACGTCTCCTTTTGATCATAGGTCACGTTGTTGGGCAGGCCCATGTCTTTATAAATGTCCTGGGAGGCCCTGAAGCTCTCCTCCGCGGACAGTGTTTTGCCAGCGGCCTCCGCCTCTCCACTCACCGGGCTCCCCCCGTTCTCCCCCTCGGCCAATACCTCTATCCCCCTGTCCTCTTGGGGACGAAAAGCGTATTTGAAGGCCTCCTTCGCGGCCTTGAAGAGGCTCTCGTCCCTGACTTCCCGCTTGAATACCTCCATGGCGCCGCCAATATCCAGCTTCATCGCGTCGGCCACCCTGTCCCTCACCTTTCCGGCCGCTTTTGGAAAGGCCGCGGCGGCCGCCACGACGATGATCAGAGCCCACAGCAGGACCGGGAACGCCCCGCCCCTCTTTTTTCTGCTCCGTTTTCTCCCCTGGTAAACCATACGCGCCCTCCCGGAATCTTTTTGTACAAGTCTATTCATCCGGGCCCGCGGGTATAACAAAAACCCGCCGGAACAGGTTCCGGCGGGTGACAGGACGGGTTCCGGCGGGTGGCGGGACGAGGGGTCAGAGGATCAAAATGAGGACTGCCCTTACAAGTAAGGCGGCAAGCCAGGCGATGACGCACTGCCAGACCACCACGCCGGCGGCCCAGCGGCGGCCCAGCTCGCGTCGGATGGAGGCGATGGAGGCCACGCAGGGGGTATAGAGGAGGCTGAAGACCAGCATGGCCGCGGCGGAGACCGTGTCCAGCGCCGCGGTGACGCCCTCGGCGCCGAAGAGGACCTGCATGACGGACACCACGTTCTCCTTGGCCAGAAAGCCGCTGATGAGCGACGTGCAGATGCGCCAGTCGCCGAGTCCCAGGGGCTTAAAGACAGGCGAGAGCCACCCGGCGAGCATGGCCATGATGCTGGTGGAGGAGTCCTCCACCAGATTGAAGCGAAGATCGAAGCTCTGAAGGAACCAGACGACGATGGAGGCGATGAGGATGATGGAGAAGGCCCGCTGCAAAAAGTCCTTCGCCTTCTCCCAGACGAGCTGAAGGGTCGTCCGGGCGCTGGGCAGGCGGTAATTGGGCAGCTCCATGACAAAGGGAACGGCCTCCCCGCGGAAAAGGACCTTTTTATAAAGGAACGCCACCAGGATGCCCATGAGGATCCCCAGAAGATACAGGCCCGTCATGATGAGGCCGCCCCTGCCCGGGAAAAAGGCGTTGACAAAGAAGGCGTAGATCGGAAGCTTCGCCGTGCAGCTCATAAAGGGCGTGAGCAGGATGGTCATCCGCCTGTCCCGCTCGCTGGGGAGGGTGCGGGTGGCCATGACCGCGGGGACCGTACAGCCAAAGCCGATGAGCATGGGGACGATGCTCCGGCCGGAAAGGCCGATCTTCCGAAGGAGCTTGTCCATGAAAAAGGCCACTCTCGCTATGTACCCCGAGTCCTCCAGGATGGAGAGGAAGAAGAACATGGTGACGACGACGGGCATGAAGCTCAGGACCGAGCCCACGCCCTCAAAGATCCCGCCGACGACCAGATCCCGCAGGACCGGGTTCACATGGGCGGAGATCATGGCGCTCTCCACGCTGGCCGTCAGCCTGTCGATGCCCAGCTCCAAAAGCTCCTGAAGCCACGCGCCGATCACATTGAAGGTGAGGTAGAACACCAGCGCCATGATGACCACGAACACGGGGATGGCGGTATATTTGCCGGTGAGGATCCGGTCCAGCTTTTCGCTGCGCTTATGCTCCCGGCTCTCCCGGGGTTTTTTTACGCAGTCCCGGCAGACGTTCTCGATGAAATTGAAGCGCATATCCGCGATGGCGGCGCTCCGGTCCAGGCCCCGCTCGGTCTCCATCTGGACGGTGATATGCTCCAGCAGGTCCTTCTCGTTCTGATCCAGGGCCAGCTTTTCGATGATGAGCTTCTCCCCCTCGATGGCCTTGGCCGCGGCAAAGCGGACGGGGATCCCGGCGGCCTCCGCATGGTCCTCTAAAAGATGGACTGCGGCGTGGAGGCATCGGTGTACGGCGCCTCCGGCAGCGTCCTTTGAGCAGAAATCGACCTTCACCGGCTTTTCCTGGTACTTTGCCACATGAATGGCGTGGGAAATAAGCTCCCCGACGCCCTCGTTTTTGGCCGCCGAGATGGGCACCACAGGCACCCCCAGCATGGCCTCCATGGCGTTTACGTCGATGGACCCGCCGTTGCCTGTGAGCTCGTCCATCATGTTGAGCGCCACCACCATGGGCCTGTCCATCTCCAAAAGCTGCATGGTGAGGTACAGGTTCCGCTCGATATTCGTGGCGTCCACGATGTTGATGATGGCGTCCGGGCGCTCGTCCAGCACAAAGCTGCGGCTCACCAGCTCCTCGCTGGAGTAGGGGGACATGGAATAGATGCCGGGCAAGTCCGTGATGGAAGTATCGGGATGCCCCAGGATGGCGCCGCTCTTGCGGTCCACGGTGACGCCGGGAAAATTGCCCACATGCTGGTTCGCGCCGGTGAGCTTATTGAAAAGCGTGGTCTTTCCGCAGTTCTGATTGCCCACCAGAGCAAAGGTCAGCACATGTCCGTCGGGCATAGGCTCGCTTTCGCCCTTTACGTGGTGGATGCCCGGCTCGCCCAGATAGGGGTGGGCCACGGGACGGCGACGGACCGTCTCGCCCGCCGCGCTCCCCGGCGCGTCGATCTTAGTGATATCTATCCTGCCGGCATCGTCAAGCCGCAGAGTCAGCTCGTAGCCGTGGATGCTCACCTCCACCGGGTCCCCCATGGGCGCGAATTTGACCACCGTGACCTCCGCGCCGGGGATGACCCCCATATCGAGGAAGTGCTGGCGCAAAGCTCCCTCGCCGCCTACGGCATCGATCCTGCCGCTCTCCCCTGTTTTCAGCTCTTTGAGCGTCATTTCAATGTCCTCCGGAACACTGTTTTTGAAAAAAATGTCGTCGCGAACGCTAAGCTGTTCGCGACGACGATGGTCGGAGTGGCGGGATTCGAACCCGCGGCCTCTTGGTCCCGAACCAAGCGCGATACCAAGCTTCGCCACACCCCGAGGCGCTTGTATATTATAGAGTCCGAACGCGGGATTGTCAAGGACTTTTTTAACGGCCCCCCGAAATCCGGAGGGCCGTTAAACCCATTCCATCAGGCGCGGGGGACCTGCCTTGTGCAGACAAGGTCCGCGCCGGTATGGAGGACGTCCCGGACAATGACGTCGCCGACGGCGACGGGGGCGGAGGCCTCGACGGTGCCCAGAAGCTCCATGAGCTCCGGGATCAGCTCCTTGGGGACGGGCGCCGAGGTCTTCACCGGGCAGCGGCGGTAAAGGCCGCCGGCCAGGCGGACGGTGGAGGTAACGACCCTGGTGGGGTGGGTCAGCTCCGCCCTGGCGTAAGCCTCCCCCCGGGGGCAGAAGTTGCCCGTGACGTTGAGGTCGTCGTCGGCCCTCATATGGCAGCCCCGTGGGCAGACGATGCAGACGAGCTCTCTCATTCCAGCGCCTCCTTTACCGATACGGTGATCTCTCCGGTGATCCCCTGAAGGAGCTTTCCGGGGAGGGTGATATGCTCCATCTCGCCCGGGGCCAGACGGTCGCGCTTAAAAGCGGCGAGCCTCCGGTCCCCCGCCGTCACGACGATCTCGGATCTGCCGCAGATCCGGTTCACGCGGAAAAAGACATTGACGGACTTGTCGATGCTGCCCGGACGAACGCGCTGGGGGACGGTGTAGCTGACGGCGTCGCCGTTCCGGAGGGAGACGGACTCCCCCGCCGGCTCTCCCGACCGCACATATTCGGCGGCGGCGGCGCCGGCGCGCTGGCTCTCCTGGGTGACGAAGTCCACCAAATCGTGGACGTGGGTCACGTTGCCGCAGGTAAAGACGCCCGGAAGGCTGGTCTCCATGTTCTCATAGACCACAGCGCCCTTTGTGCGCGGGTCCAGCTCAATGCCGGCGTTCTTCGTCAGCTCGTTTTCCGGGATGAGGCCCACGGACAGGAGGAGCGTGTCGCAGTCAAAGACCATCTCCGTTCCGGGAATGGGCCGGCGGTTTTGATCGACCCGGCTCACCACCACCTGCTCCACCCGGTCGCGGCCCCTGATGTCCGTGACGGTGTGGGAGAGGTAGAGGGGGATACCGAAGTCCTCCAGGCACTGGACGATATTGCGGGTCAGGCCGCCGGAATAGGGCATGACCTCCACGCAGGCCAGGACCTTGGCGCCCTCCAGCGACATGCGGCGGGCCATGATGAGGCCGATGTCGCCGGAGCCCAGGATGACCACGCGCTTTCCGGGCATGTAGCCCTCCACGTTCACATATCGCTGGGCCGCTCCGGCGGTGAGGACGCCGGCGGGGCGGGAGCCAGGGGTGCCGATGGCGCCGCGGGCCCGCTCCCGACAGCCCATGGCGAGGATGACCGAGCGGGCCGCCTCCACCCGATAGCCAGACGCGGGGCCGGTCATGTGGACCATGAGATCGGGCGTTACGTCCAGGACCATGGTGTCGGTGCGGATCTCTATCCCGGTCCCGCGCAGAAGCTCCACAAAACGGTGGGCGTACTCGGGGCCTGTCAGCTCCTCTTTAAAATACGTGAGGCCGAAGCCGTTATGGATGCACTGGTTGAGGATGCCGCCAAGCTCACGGTCGCGCTCCACCACAAGGATGCTGCGCAGGCCGTTATCCCAGGCGGCCAGGGCCGCCGCGAGGCCCGCGGGACCGCCGCCCACCACGATCAGGTCATACATCCTCACGCACCCCCTTCGTCTCACCGATCAGGACGCGGCTCCCGGACCGATCCTGGTCGATCTCATCCATCGCCACGCCCAGCTGTCTGGACAGGATCTCCACCACCCTGGGGCCGCAGAAGCCCCCCTGGCACCGGCCCATGCCGGCGTTCACCCGGCGCTTCACTCCGTCCACGCTCCTGGGCGGGATCGGCGAGCGGAAGCACGCCAGGATCTCCCCCTCGGTGACCGTCTCACACCGGCAGATCACCCGGCCGTAAGCCGGCTCACGGGCGACGAGAGCGGCGCGGTCCCGGGGAGAGAGCTCCTTGAAGCGGATCCTGTGCCGCTCAAGCCTGAACGCGGGATCCTCCTCGAGGGCAAGGCCGTCGTTTTTCAAAAGTCCGGCGGCATACTCCCCGATGGCGGCCGCGGAGGTGAGGCCGGGCGAGCAGATGGCCGCCAGATCCAGAAATCCGGGGGCGGCAAAGCCGATGACGAAGTCGTCCCGGCCGGAATTGGCCCGGACGCCGGCGAAGTTGCGGATGGACTGGGAGAAGTCGATGCTGGGGACGGAGAGCCTGGCCGTCTCTTTCACGAAATCAAGCCCCTGCGCTGTGGTGGAGACGTCATGTGGATCGGAGGGCTCGGCGTTGGGCCCGACGATGAGGTTCCCGTGGACCGTAGGCCCCACCAGGACGCCCTTGCCGCGCTCCGAGGGGCACTGGAAGATCACGGTATCGACCCGTTTGCCCTCGGATTTATCCAGAATGTAATATTCTCCCCGGCTGGGCCTGATGTCAAATCCATGAGGAGCCGCCATGTCGTGGACAAGGGCGGAGTCAACGCCGGCGGCGTTGATCACATAGCGGGCCTCGTAGTCGCCCCGGCCGGTATGGACGAGCCAGCGGTCCCCCGCGCGCTCAAGGCCGGTGACGGCGGTGTCCAGATGGAGCTCCGCCCCGTTTTTGACGGCCGTCTCCGCCATGGCCAGGCACAGCTCCCAGGGCGAGCAGATCCCCGCCGTGGGGGCCCGGAGGGCGGCGACGACGGCATCCGAAAGGTTAGGCTCCATCGCCCGCGCCTCGTCCCCGGAGATGATCTCAAGATCGGGGACGCCGTTCTGCGTCCCACGGTCCAGAAGCTCACGGAGGGTCTCCACTTCCTTTTCGGAAAAAGCCAGCACCAGCGATCCGCACCGGCGGTATGGGACGTCCAGCTTTTCGCACAGCTCCCGCGTGAGGGCATTTCCCCGGACGTTGAGCTTCGCCATCAGGGTCCCGGGCCTGGGATCGTAGCCCGCGTGGACGATGGCGGAGTTGGCCCGGGTGGCGCCCAGGGCCACGTCGTTTTCGCGCTCCAGCACGGTGACCGAAAGCTTATAGTGCGAAAGCTCCATGGCCGTGGCCGCGCCGGTGATCCCGCAGCCAATGATCAATACGTCAGTCAATGGTCATTCCTCCTTTTGAATCTGATGCGGCCGTTTCCGCGGGCCTTCCTCCTCCGTCAGGGGCAGGAAGGCGTTATAAAAGTCCGGATCCGTCTTCTGGATGTTCACGATGGCGCCGGATCCGGAGAGGTAGCAATGCTCCGAGGCGCCCGTGGCGCGGAGGGTCCCGTCGGCCCCTCTCACCTCATAGCGGAAGGAGCAGCGGAATTTGCTCATGGAGACAAGGCGCGTCTCCACCGAGATGACCTCCGGATATCGGACGGGCATTTTATACTCGCAGGAGACGGCGATGACCGGGCTCATGATCCCCTCGGCCTCCAGGCGCGGATAGGGCCAGCCGGCGGCCTCCATGAAGCAGGTCCGGGCCTCCTCGAAATAGCGGATATAGTTGGAGTGGTGGACCACCCCCATCTTGTCCGTCTCATAATAGTTCACCCGCCGGGTGTAGGTGTACATATTTCCGCCTCCGAAGAATAGGATTTCCTTTTGGGTCAATGATAACACAAAACCCGGGAAGGAGCAAGAGAATTCCCAAATAAATCCCGCCGGCGCGTCCCCGGAACAGGGCGGCCGGCGGGCTGTATCCTTGATCATCGCCGGTTTTTGACGTTGACCATGAGCTGAAAAAGGCAAAAGTGACTCTGAGCTATCCTCAAAGGGGCAGGTACGCGCAAAGCGTACCTGCCCCTTTATGCTGAAGATCGCGGCCGTTCCGCGGGTTCCCCCCGACGGTCAGGCTGTCAGTTGAAAAAAGCCACGCAGATGCAGTTGGGGCCCACGTGGGAGCCGATGGTGGCCCCTATGGCGCAGACGGGAATGTCCCCGTGGCCGGCATAGAGGTCCGCGTTGTCCGCCATGTATTTGCGCAGAAGTCCGTCGTTCAGGCCCGTATAGCCCAGGGCGCAGGGCAGGTCGAAGTTGATGCCGCCCGTTTCGCTGATGAGCCGGCGAAGCAGGTTATTCCCGTTTTTGGAGCCCCGGGCCCGTCCCGCCATGACGACCTGGCCGTCCACGACGCTGACCACGGGCTTGATCTCCAGCGCCTCCCCGGCGAAGGCCACCGCCGGAGAGATGCGACCGCCGCGCTTGAGGTACTCCAGCGTATCCAAAAGGCCCAGGATCCGCACCCGGCCGCGGGACCGTTCCAGCTCTGCGGCAATGCCGGGGGCGTCCATCCCCTTATCGCGCAGGCTGACGGCAAGGCGCACAAGGATCTGCTCGCCCACACAGACGTTGAGCGTGTCCACCACATAGACGCCCTCATACTCCGCCGCGGCCATCCCGGCGCTCTGACAGCAGCCGGAGAGCTTGGAGGACAGGGTCATGCAGACCACCGTATCCCCGGCCTGCGTGTATTGTTTGAAGCACTCGCCGTAGGTATAGGGCGAGATCTGGCTTGTGTGGGGCAGTCCGTCGGACTCGATGAGCTTCTCGTAAAACTCCCGGGGCGTCAGGGATACGCCGTCCTGATATTCCCCGTCTCCGAAGACAACGGTGACAGGCAGGACCAGGACATCCAGGGCCCGGGCCTCCTCCGGCGTGAGATCGCATCCGGAATCCACAACGATTTTTACCATCATCACACCTCCCGCGCCGTCTCCGCGGCGCTGACCGCCTCATGGATGAGCCTTGTGAGCGCTTCGGCGTTCTCCTCCCCGAGGGACGCCACCACATGATCCATGAGGCGCATGATCTTCCCGTGCTCGCCGTTGTAGGCGTCAACACCCGCCCCGGTTGGAAAGACGCTCACATAGCGGGCGTCCCCGCCGCTGCGCCGGCGGCCGATATACCCGCGCTCCTCCAGCCCGGAGAGGACCTGGTGCATCTGGGATTTCAGGAGCTTCAGCCGGCTCCCCAGGGCCGACGCGGTCATGCCCTCCTCCCCTCCCTCACGGATGAGATGACGCAGGACCATGATCTCATTGAGCGACAGGTCCCGGAGGATCCTGTTCCCGCGGACGTTGGCGGTGAGCTCCAGCCACGCCGAGAGCAGCTCTTCCGATGTCTCCATCTGTTGGTCTTCCTTTCTTTTTTGTTCACTTTATGAACTATCTTTCGATACTATACAGCATTCCCGCCCGGTTGTCAATATGAAATATAGAGCGCCCGGCCGACGGCCCGGACCGGCTCGGGCGGGCGAAAGAAAAAATTTTAAAATTATGCTTGCAAAGCGAGCGGATATATGTTATGATACGTGCGCACAAAAAAATAACCGGGTGTGGCGAAGTTTGGTATCGCGCTTGAATGGGGTTCAAGAGGCCGCTGGTTCGAATCCAGTCACTCGGACCAAGAAAAAGCCTTAGAGTTGCAATGACTCTAAGGCTTTCTTGTTGTGTCACAAGAACCCCCGGCTATGCCGGGGGGCAAAATAGGCTTTAGCTAAAAGTATCGAGCGAAGCGAGCCGCTATAATAGCAGGTTACGAATACAGACACGTCACAAGCAAGCGGATAAGCCCGTTTACGGGGCGTAGGGCAAGTGATGCGAGCGACAGAAATTCGGTGCGTCTTGAGACGCTTGCCGGTAAAAGGCCCTTATAGGGCCTAATCAAGCCTCCGGCTTAGCCGGAGGTTGTGACTGTTCCGGACGCTGTGTGATGGCTGAGATTCCCCTGGACAGTTTTGATGTCTCATCCCGCTTTCCGCCGCTTCATCCGCCCCCGCCACTTGAAAACGACAAGGGAAACGGTGAAGCGTACGCACTCCTCCATGGGCAAAGGGTGAAAACGATTTACTTAAAATGTCAAGATATAATCTCAATTTTAATATCTCCGGTGGATGTTTTGAGCTCACATTTACCGCCCGTTATTGTTTTCGGCACGGAGATCCGGCCGGTGGAGGTTTCGGTCAGGAAAACCTTATCGGAAAGTAAGGTGCCTGTAACGTCTCCTGTATCCGTTTTGACGGATATCTCGGCGGCGTCGCTGTGGTCAAATGTTATGCTGCCGGTATCGCTTTTAATGGTAAAGTTTCCTGCCCCAATCACATTTTTTAATGTTATGGAGCCGGTATCGCTTTCCGCATAAAGATCCTTGCAGGAGGTATTCGTGAGCTCTACCTTTCCCGTATCCGTTTCAATTCTGATATTTGCGCCGATGTCCGTTGTGTTTACCTGAATTCTACCTGTGTCCGTTGTGAGCTTGAGTTGTTCTGTCGCGATCTCTTCCAATCGGATATCACCGGTGCTCAATTTGATCTCAATGCCATGTGAGGCGGACGCGAAGCAATCCACATCGGAGGTATCGCCGTCAATTTTAAGCGTATCAAAGGAAAAATCCTTTGGGATCACAATATCGCCCGTATCCGTCTCTATGAACAGGGAATCGTACTCATTGCGCGGTAGATATATGGTCATCTGCGGTTGACTAAAAGAAAAGGAAAAATGTTCATACCATTTGCGGGTATCGACCGTATCGATCACCAGCGTACCGTTTTGTACGGAAGCGGAATGTCTTACCTTTTCATCTTCAAAGCAAACGATTTTGCATCGTCCGTCGTCGGCGGGAGCAAACTCAATTTTGGTCGTTTCAACGTCGATGGATATGCTTTTAAAATCACCGTCTACCTCATAGATGTTGGTTATATATGTAACCGTACTGATCTTGTTAAAATCCCAACCGTTTGCAAACATCGCGCCTGTAAAAAGAATTCCGCCAAGCGCGACTAAAGCCAGCGCGACTATCAGCCATATTTTTACTGCTTTGCCCATCATGCCGCCTCCTTTCCGACAAACAGAGATTTGAACCACAAAGCCGCCCATTTTGTCAGCTTTAAGGTTCCTTTTGTCACAGCCTTGCACCCGAAGAAGAGATAAATAGACAGACCGGCGCAGCAGAGGCCGATCGAGAACATCACGATTTCCCTGATCCCGTTGCCCTGAACAGCGAATGCCGAAATTACTCCGCCAAGGGTGCCGGCCCAAAAGGACACTTCTACTGCCCACAACGAGATGACCGCCGACCACACGACAATATAGACCGCGAGAATTACGGCAACGGCGGCGATCAAAAGAGGAAACCATACCGGAAACCCTAATACAAGAAGTACGATCTCCCACGATCTCATGGATCTTCCCGGCTTGACTTTCTCTTTGACCAGACTTGTGATCGGTGTATCCGTCAATATTTGCGAAACAACATCGTCCACTGTTCCGATCGATTTCACCGCTTCGGCCTCCGAGAGCCCCTCCTCCATGCGGTCATCGATCATTTCACTGTAAAAAATCAGCCGTTCTTCTATATCATCCTGCGGCATGCCGGACAAGCCGTTGCGAAGCCGGGCAAGAAAATCCCGCTTATTCATTTCCATCACCCTCCTTGGTTACAAACCGGTATATAGACAGTATTTCTTTCCATTCGTCCTTGAAGTCTTCGATGCGCTTTAGCCCCGCGCCGGTAATATGATAATATTTTCTGAGGCGGCCGCCGTGTTCTGCGGTGCGAACGGTCAGCATATTTGCTGTTTCCAGGCGTTTCAGAATGGTATATAAGGTCGATTCGGAAAGCTCAAGATATGGCTTCATATCTTTCATGATTTGATAACCGTATGAATCTTTGCCTTTAATCGCCGCTAAAACACACACGTCCAACAGACCGCGTTTCAACTGAATATCCACATCATACCTCCTGTCACGATATACATCATATCACGAAGTATTTGCCTTGTCAATACCCAACGAAAAAAAGGCGACAGAAAGCGAACCTGCCGTCTTTTTCAGCTTATGAGCTTTTAATGATGCCGGTTTTTCACGGAAATTTTCATTTGACATTTCCATCTCATGTGACTATAATAAGACCACGGTCCGCAATTATTGCAGACCGTGGCTTTTTACCCTTAGGATCTTCAAAATATGCCCTTGATTTTTTCCCTTATTTTTTCCCTTTACAAAATAATTCAGGGCATTATAGGCCAGGAAAATTCAGCAGGGCTTCTTGTTTTTTGGCTATGGGTTTGACCGTGTTTGACTTGTTCCGCATAGGATAAAATAGGTGGAAAATGATAGCGGACAATTTGAATCCAGTCACTCGGACCAAGAAAGCCCTGGGACGACCGTCCCAGGGCTTTCCTGTGACTCACAAGGGCTGAGAGGGGAAATATGAGAAAGATCTCTGACAACACGGATGTATTTGAGAATCTGCCCGTACCGCGGGCGGTGCTGAAAATGGCTGTCCCCACGGTGATCAGTCAGCTCATCGTCCTCATTTACAATATGGCGGACACCTTTTTTCTGGGGCGCACGGGCAATAATTTCATGGTGGGCGGGGTGTCCCTCATTCTGCCTATCTTCAATATCTCCCTGTCCATCTCCGGGCTTGCGGGGATCGGCGGCGGGGCCCTCATTTCCAGGCTCCTGGGGCAAAAGCGCCCGGAGGAGGCGAGAAAGGTTTACAGCTTTTGCGTCTATCTGGGGGCGCTGACGGCGGCGCTCTTCTCCGTGGGGGTGCTGTGCTTCATGCGGCCCCTGATGCACGCTTTGGGGGCCAACGACGCGAACTACAAATACGCCAGCTCCTATGCCTTCTTTGTCATCGTCTGCGGCGGCGTGCCCACGGTGCTGTCCAACACCCTGGCAAACCTCATTCGCAGCGTGGGCGAGTCAAAAAAGGCGGGCTTCGGCATCACCATGGGCGGCGTCATCAACATCATCCTGGACCCCATCTTCATGTTCGTGCTCCTGCCGGACGGCATGGAGGTAGTGGGCGCCGGCGCGGCCACTTGTATCTCCAACTGCATCGCCTGCGGTTATTTTATCCTGACCTTGATCCGGATGCGCTCCTCCGGCGGCATACTGCGCCTGGTCTCCCCCCGCGACCTGCCGGACAGGAAGAGCATCTTCGGTATCTTCGCCGTGGGCATTCCCTCCTCTATTACCACTCTTCTCTTTGACTTAGACTACATGGTCATCGACAAGCTCATGAGCGGCTATGTGGAGGTGGAGGAGGCCCTGGCGGCCATCGGGATCGTCCTGAAGGTGGAACGTCTGCCCCTCAACGTGGGGATCGGCATATGCCAGGGGATGATGCCCATTATCGCCTACAACTACTCGGCCAGGAACTTAAAGCGGCTCCGGGAGACCAAGCGTTTCTCCCTGATGCTGGGGCTGGGGTGCGCCGCGGTCAGCATCGCCCTCTATGAGATCTTCGCCGGCCCCATCATGGACTTTTTCATCGACAACGCCGCTACCGCCGCCCTGGGCACCAAATTTCTCCGCGCGCGGGTCCTGGCAACTGTCATGATGTTCCTGTGCTTTTTCCATGTGTATCTGTTCAACGGCTTTGGAAAGGGCGGCTACGCCCTGTTTCTGGGCGTCACTCGCTGGGCCGTCTTCAACATCCCCATGCTCTTTGTCCTCAACCACTTTTTCGGCATGTACGGCATCGTCTGGAGCCAACTGGCTGCCGATACCCTGACCGTTATTTTGTCCCTCGTGGTCTACCGGATCTACGAGCGCCGGGCGCTGGGGCCTGACGGCCCGGAGAAGGCCGGACCGGACGGGACAGGCGAGGCGGCTTGAGGACCTGTCGGGACTGTGAGGGAGGCTATATGGAGCTTACGGATCTAAAGACCGTGATGCAGCTTTTGGAGCGGAACGGATTTCATTTTTCCAAGGCCAGGGGGCAGAATTTTCTCATTGCCTCCTGGGTGCCGGAGCGGATCGCGGCGGAGTCCGGGGTAGACGGACGCGCCGGCGTTCTGGAGATCGGGCCGGGGGTCGGGTGCCTGACGGCGGAACTGGCGAAAAGGGCCGGCAAGGTGCTGGCGCTGGAGGTGGACCCGCGGCTGATGCCGGTCCTGGACGAGACGGTCGGCCATCTTGAAAATGTGACGGTCCTGAACGCCGACGTGATGAAAACCGATCCCGGGGCCCTGGTGGAGGAGCATTTTCACGGCCTCTCCCCCGCCGTCTGCGCCAATCTGCCCTACAATATCACCTCGCCCGTGCTGACGAAGCTCATCGAGTGCGGGGTTTTTGAGACAGTTACCGTGATGATCCAGCGGGAGGTGGCGCAGAGGATCTGCGCGGATCCCGGAACGGCGGAATACGGGGCTTTTGGGATCTTCGTCAATTTTTACACCGAGCCGCGGCGGCTTTTTGACGTGCCGCCCTGCTGTTTTGAGCCGCGCCCGAAGGTCACGAGCTCCGTCATCCACCTGAAGCGCCGGGAGGCGCCTGCCGCCGATGTGGACGAGGCGCTTTTCTTCAAGATCGTCCGCGCCGCCTTCAATCAGCGGCGAAAGACGCTCTACAACGCCCTGGCCGTCGGGTTCGCGGGGGAGCTCGACCGGGACGCCCTGGCCGCCGCCCTCGACGGGGCGGGGCTTTCGCGGTCCGTCCGGGGAGAAACGCTGTCCATTCAGGATTTTGCCGCGCTTACGCGGGCAATCGGGGGTGTGCTCGGATGATCCTGCCGCTGGATTTTTATTGCCGGGATACCCTCACCGTGGCCAGGGAGCTTCTGGGGTGTACCCTTGTTTCCCGGGCCGGCGGCGCGGAGACCCGGGGCGTGATCGTGGAGACGGAGGCCTATCGCGGCGCTCTTGACCCGGCGGCCCACTCCTACAAGGGCCGCACCCAGCGGGTCCGGGCGCTCTATGAGGGCAAGGGGCTGGCCTATATCTACCTCATCTACGGCATGTACTGGTGCCTCAACCTCTCCTGCGGGCCCGCGGATTCGCCGGACTGCGTCCTCATCCGGGCGCTGGAGCCCGTGGAGGGGATCCACATCATGAGCCGGCGCCGCGGCACCGGCGGGCTTACGTCTCTGTGCTCCGGGCCGGGCAAGCTCACCATGGCGATGGGGATAACGCGGGAGGAATACGGGGCCAGGCTTTATGAGCCGGACTCGCCTCTGACGGTCCTGGAGGGCCGCCGGGATCTTGATGTGGCGGTCTCCCCCAGGATCGGCATCGATTACGCCGGAGACGCAAAAAACTGGCTGTGGAGATTTACTGTTTCCGGGAATAAATATGTATCCGGAAGGCCCTGAACACAAGATTTTGTGTCGGGGCCCATTTTTTTGCAAGTTGAAAATATCAAAAAATTCATTTAACGGGTCAAATTATTTGTCATGTGTGACATTGAAAATCCGTGTGCGGTTAGTGTAGAATGATAAACAGCGAAATTTGTATCTCTACGAGGAGGTTTTACGCATCATGTACACCAAAAACAAGGCCGTTCTCAGTTGGATCGACGAGATGTCCGCCCTCACGAAGCCCGACAGGATCGTCTGGATCGACGGCAGTGAGGAGCAGCTTGAGTCTCTCCGCCAGGAGGGCTACAAGACCGGCGAGCTCATCAAGCTCAACGATCAGGAGCTGCCCGGCTGTGTCTATCACCGCTCCGCCGTCAACGACGTGGCGCGGGTGGAGGACCGGACCTTTATCTGCTGTGAGAAAAAGGAGGACGCCGGCCCCACCAACAACTGGATGGATCCCAAAGAGATGAAGACCATGCTCTACGGCATCTACGACGGGTCCATGAAGGGCCGCACCATGTACGTCATCCCCTACTCCATGTCCATCGTGGGCTCTCCCTTTGCCAAGTACGGCATCGAGCTGACCGACTCCATCTATGTGGTCATCTCCATGGCCATCATGACCCGCGTGGGCCTGGACGTCTATGACGCCCTGGGCGACAGCCCCGACTTCATCAAGGGCCTCCACGCCAAGGCCGATCTGGACCCCGAGAAGCGCTATATCGTCCACTTCCCCCAGGAGAACCTGATCATGTCCGTCAACTCCGGTTACGGCGGAAACGTCCTGCTGGGCAAGAAGTGCTTTGCCCTGCGCATCGCCTCGTGCCTGGGCCGTGACGAGGGCTGGATGGCCGAGCACATGCTGATTCTGGGCGTGGAGTTCCCCAATGGTGAGGTCCACTATATCTCCGCCGCCTTCCCCTCCGCCTGCGGCAAGACGAACCTTGCCATGCTGATCCCGCCCGAGGGATACAGGGCCAAGGGCTACAAGGTCTGGACCGTGGGCGACGACATCGCCTGGATCCGTCCCGGCCCCGACGGACGCCTGTGGGCCGTGAACCCTGAGAACGGTTTCTTTGGCGTGGCCCCTGGCACCTCCATGAAGAGTAACCCCAACGCCATGCTGTCCACCAAGAAGAACACCATCTTCACCAATGTGGTCCTGAAGCCCGACGGGACCGTCTGGTGGGAGGGCATGGACAAGAATCCCCCCGAGGGCGCTCTCAACTGGAAGGGCGAGCCCTGGGATCCCAAGGACGGCTCCAAGGGCGCACACCCCAACTCCCGCTTCACCGCCCCCGCCCGCAACTGCCCCTGCCTGAGCCCCGAGTTTGACAACCCCCAGGGCGTGCCTCTGGACGCCATGCTCTTTGGCGGCCGCCGCGCCAAGACCGCCCCCCTGGTCTATCAGTCCCGCGACTGGAACCACGGCGTCTTCCTGGGAGCCACCGTCGCCTCCGAGACCACCGCGGCCGCCACCGGCGCCGTGGGCGTGGTGCGCCGCGACCCCATGTCCATGCGGCCCTTTATCGGCTATCACGTGGCCGACTACTGGCAGCACTGGATCGACATGGGCCGCGACCCCAGAGTCACCAAGCTTCCCAAGATCTTCCACGTCAACTGGTTCCGCACCGATGATGAGGGCCACTTCCTCTGGCCGGGCTTCGGCGACAACATGCGCGTTCTGGAGTGGATCCTGAAGCGCTGCGCCGATAAGGTCGATGCCGTGGAGACCCCCATAGGCTATATGCCCCGCCCCGAGGACATCAACCTGGAGGGCATCGAGGACGAGGTGAGCCCCGAGACCCTGAAGGAGCTGCTGACCATCGACAGGGACGTCTGGAAGGACGAGGCCGCCGATATTCGCAGGTTCTTCGGTGAAGTCGGCGAGGGCAAGCTCCCCCGCGAGCTGGAGCAGAACCTGGAGACTCTGGAGAACAACCTGAAATAAGCTTGAAGGGCGCGGTTTTGAAAGGCCGCGCCCCTTTCTTACAGAAAGGAGGGAGCTTCCGTGACCGATCCTGAGCGCCTTGCCGCCGCGGTGCCGCTGATCCTTGGCTGGCACCGGCAAAACCGCCGCCCCCTCCCCTGGCGTGACTCCCCCACGGCCTATGGCGTCTGGGTGTCGGAGGTCATGCTCCAGCAGACGCGCATCGAGGCGGTCATCCCCTATTACCTTCGGTTCATGGAGCGTCTGCCGGATGTGTCCGCCCTCGCGGAGATACCGGAGGAGGAGCTTTTGAAGCTCTGGGAGGGGCTGGGATATTACAGCAGGGTCCGGAACCTGCAAAAGGCCGCGAGGATCATCGTCGGGGAATACGGCGGAGAGATGCCGCGGACGGTTCGGGCGCTCCGGGCCCTTCCCGGCATCGGCGACTACACCGCCGGGGCCGTCGCCTCCATCGCCTATGGGGAGCCGGAGCCCGCGGTGGACGGGAATGTTCTGCGGGTCATCCTGCGGCTGACGGCGCGGCGTGACGACGCGCTGGACCCCCGGACGCGCTCCCGGATCACCCAGCTCCTGCGGGGGCTCTACCCCACCGGGGAGGACGCGGCGCTGTTGACCGAGGGCCTCATGGAGCTGGGCGAGACGGTCTGCCTGCCACGGGAGGCGGCGAAATGCGGCGCCTGTCCCCTCTCCGCGCTGTGTCTTGCCAGGGAGCGGGGCGTGACATGTGAGCTGCCCCTGCGCTCCCCCAAAAAGCCCCGCCGGGTGGAGGAGCGGACGGTCCTGCTGCTCGTCTGCGGCGGGAGGTATGCCGTGAGGCGGCGGGCGGACAGGGGGCTTCTGGCGGGGATGTGGGAATTCCCCAATCTGGAGGGCTTTCACGATCCCGACAGTCTTCTGCCGCTCTTGGGGGAGCTGGAGCCCGTGAGGGCAGAGCCCCGCGGCGAGGCGAAGCACCTCTTTACCCATGTGGAATGGCATATGCGGGGGGTCCGCGTCGTCTGCGCCCGGGAATCGGCGGACTACGTCTGGCGCACGCCCGAGGAGCTGCGCCGTGACCACGCCATCCCCTCGGCGTTCCGATTCTGGACGGAGTCTATTTAATGTTTTCCGATCCTGTTGACTATCCATTTCACCCGCGGTATAATGTCTGACAGAAGGCCGGACAGAGACCGGGGGTGGGGTCAATGATCAAAGGGATCCTGATACTTTTTCTGCTGGGCGCGGTGTTTTACGTCCTGTACGCGGAGGGCCTGATGGCCGTCAACGCGAAACGCGCCGTTCTCTATGTGGGGACGGACCGCGGGAAAAAGGCGCGTTTTTCCTCCTGCACCGGCTATGTGAAGCGTGTCCTTCGGTTCAGAGAGAGCAGAGAGTACCGCGTCGCTTTTGCCTGCGCGCTGACCGAGGGCGAGGTTTCCCTGGAGATCCTGGATCACAAGAGGCGTCCCCTGCTCACTCTGGACCGGGAGACTTCTGGCGGCCGGATCCTGGCCGAGAGGCGAAAGAGATATTATTTGGTGGTCCACTATAAGTCGGCCACAGGCGAATATACGATCAGCATCGAATAGAGGCCGTTCCGCCCCGTCTGGAAAGCGGAAACGGCACTGCCCCGCGCCAAATCGGCGCGGGGCAGCTTTGTCTTAAGAGCCGGTGGACCGGTAGTGGCGGACCCCCAGCCGCCAGACAAGGACGCAGGGGATCAAAAAGAGCAGGGACAGGGGCGGCAGGAGCCCGTACCACCAGGGGCCCTGGCCCAGCAGGAACTGAAGGGGCCAGTGCTGAATAAGCGCCAGGGGCACCAGGAGCGTCAGGAGCCACAGGACCCCCTTGCCGTAGACGCCGAAGGGATACTTGCCGTATTCCCGGGCCCCGTCGGTAAATATGTTCATGACCTCAAGGCCCTCCAGCGTGAAAAAACATAGGGCGGCGTAAATGAGGAACAGTCCAAAGAACACCCCGGCGCCGCACAGGATCATGAGGGCCAGCACCAGCGCCTTCCCCGCCGTCCAGGCCACCGCGCCGGAGCGGACAGACCAGATGAGCATGGCCGCCGCTTGCAGGAGGCGGGCCAGCACGGTGGGCCTCAGGTCCTGACAGAGCACCTGGGCCACCAGGGACCGGGGACGGACCAGGATCCGGTCAAACTGCGCCTGGCGCAATATGCGGGCGAAGGCGTCAAAGCCTCTCCCGAAGCACTCGGCCAGGCTCGACGCTGCCAGCACCACCGAGAAGCACAGCGCCAGCTCCGGCATGGTGTAGCCTCCGATCTCCCCGAACCGGTCCAAAAGGAATTTCACCCCAAGGAAGCAGTTGGTGGTGATCAGCATGTGCCCAAGGCAGCTGAGGAAGAAGGAGGTCTTGTAGGTCATGGCGCTCTTGAGATGGACGGACAGAAATTTAAAATAAAGTCTCATCTCTCAACCTCCCGCCAGACTCACTCGGCGGATGCCGGCGCGCATGAGGGCATAGCCCACGGATATGAGGACCGCGGACCAGAGGACCTGCAGGCCCATGGCCTCGGCGATCTCCACGCCGGCAATGTCCCCGCCGAAGATGCGCAGGGGCACGTTCTGCATGGCCCCGAAGGGGGACAGCTCCGCGATCCTCCGAAGTCCCGCCGGCAGAAAGGGCAGCGGCACGATGCCTCCGCCCAGCAGGTCCGCCGCCGCCGTGGACAGCACCATGACCCCGTTGGGATCCGTCAGGTGGAAGGTCAGGGCATAGACGAAGAGGCTGTAAGCGCAGACCACCGTCAGCATCAGCGCCGAGGACAGCAGGAACAGTGCGAACACCGCCGGGGAGACGCGCAGCCGCAGCCCGTAGGGCGCGGGGATCAGGCACCCCAGGACTATGACGGGCGCTGCCCTCAACAGCCACCGGCTGAGCCGGAGGGCCATGGACCGGGCCATCCACATCCCGTAGAGATCCGCGGGACGGGTCAACTCATAGGCCACCGCCCCGGTCTTGACGGACTCGATGATATCCCGCTCCCAGTTCCACATGGCGAAGAGCGTCAAAAACGCCTGCTGGAGCCATATGTAGCTTGACAGCGCCTCTATGCCCATGGGGAACCGCTCCGGGTGGGCGTTCCAAAGGACACGGTAGATCAGCACCTCCATGCCGCCCCAGATAAACTGGGTGGAGAGCCCGGCCAGGGCCGCCGTTCTGTACTGGAGGCCCGCCATCAGGCGCATTTTGAAGAAGGACAGATATTTCTTCATCCTGGCGCCCCCCTATATGCCGAACCGCCGGTAGAGGTCCGCCACCGACTCCTCGGTGGACAGGTTCTCCCCCGCCATGGCCCGAATCTCCGCGGTGCTCCCGTCCAGCAAAAGCCGGCCCTTACCGATGAGCAGGACCCGGGAGCAGAGCGCGTCCACGTCCTGCATGTCGTGGGTGGTGAGGATGACCGTGGTGCCGCAGAGCCTGTTTTGCTCCAGGATGAACTCCCGGACCTTCAGCTTGCTCACCGCGTCCAGGCCAATGGTGGGCTCATCGAGAAAGAGAACCTCCGGGGAGTGGAGAAGGGCCGCGGCGATCTCGCACCGCATCCGCTGGCCCAGGGAGAGCATCCGGGCCGGGGTCTTCAGAAGATCCCCCAGATCCAGAAGCTCCGTGAGCCTGTCCAGATTCTCCCTGTATTTGGCCTGCGGCACCCGGTAGATGTCCCGCAAAAGCTCCATGGAGTCGGATACAGGCACGTCCCACCAGAGCTGGCTCCTCTGGCCGAAGACCACGCCCAGACGGGCCACGTGGCGTTTCCGGTCCTCCCAGGGCACGAGGCCGCACACCCGGCACTCCCCGCTGTCCGGGCGGAGGATGCCCGAGAGGATCTTGATGGTGGTGCTCTTCCCCGCCCCGTTGGGGCCGATATAGCCCACGATCTGACCGCTTGGGATGACGAAGGTCATGTCCCTCAGGGCGGGGATCTCGGTATACTCACGGGAGAACAGACTTTTCACCGCGTTCCCCAGGCCCGCCTCCCGCCGCCGGACCCGGTAGGACTTGTTCACACCTTTCATTTCTATCATGGTTTTCGCTCCTTTTCTGAAATGGCCCCGTCTCGGTCATGTCAGAGGAAGGTCATTGGGAGCCTTCTTGACGTTAAGGACGACGGGAAATATTTCATCAGGAACCGCGCGGGCGGCAACGACCCCCCTCCCGCGTGAGATGGAATACCCTCTCTCCGCTCCAGTAAAAAGCGAAAAGGAAACCTATATTACCCTATCCGCCCCCCTCTTGTCAAGCTTTTTTCGCGCTCCCGACCACAAAAGACCGGGGAGCGGATGCTCCCCGGTCTTCAGAGAAAAAGAATATTGACGGCGTCCTGCCGCTCGAAAACGGAGGCGTCCGTGACTTGATAATATTTGACGGCGCCGGGGTGCGGCCCGGGAGGAAGGGTCAGGATCCCCACCGGTACCGTGATCTGCTGGCCCTCGTAAAACGGGGTGTGGTTCTCCCGCTGGAGGGCGGCGCTGCTCACGGCAAACTTCTCGGAGACCGACTGGGCGCTCTCGCCTTTTCCCACTGTGTAGGTGTGCACGGTCATCTTCCTCGATCATTTGACGCGCATGGGCGTCTATCTCAGTCTATGCCGCGCCGCGGGGAGCTGTCACAAAAGCGCGCAGAAGAAGCAGAGGGATCCGTTGGCGGGGACAAGGAGCCCGGAGGGGTCAAGATCGACGGTCCGGCCGAGGATGTCCGTGCCGGAGGCGGGCCCGGCGGCGCCCACGCAGCCAAAATCGACGCGGATCCGCACATCCTCCTGCTCATTGGAGATGACGCCCAGAAGCACCTCGTCCTCCGTAAAGCGGGCAATGGCGAACACGCCGCCCTCGGCGTAAAGAAACTTCATGCCGCCGCGGGAGAGAGCCCGATGCTCCGCCTTGAGCCGGGCGAGGGTGCTGTAAACCCGGTAATTCCAGGTGCTTTTATAGTCCTTCCCCCAGGGCATGGGCCACCGGCACCCCTCATTGGAGCCCAGGGATCCGCCGATCTCCGCCTCGTCCCCATAGTAGATGCTGGCCGCGCCGGGGAGAAGAAATTGAAAAATGGCCGCGGCTGTCCACTGGTCCCGCGTTATGGCGGAGTTGGTGTGGAACCGGGAGATGTCGTGGCTGTCCAGGAGGTTGAACTGGTTCTCCTGGATGACCCACGGGAGCTTGGAGAGGTGCTGGGTCACCATTTCCCGCACGTCCTTCCCGGTCATGCGGTACGGGATGTCCCGCAGCTCCGGGGCCCGGTCCATCAGGCTGTCCGTCTCGCCGAAAAAGCGGCGGATGACTCGGGCGCAGCCGAAATAATTCATGGGAGAGTCCCACTCGTTCCCCTGAAGGTACTGGGCGCAGTCCCCCCAGTCCTCCGCCAGGATGTACGCCTGCGGATTCTCCTCCCGGATAGCCTTTCGGATCTCCGGCCACAGCTCGTGCGCCAGCTGGATGTCGTCCCGCCGCGCAAAGGTGTCCGCCACATCGAACCGCCAGCCGTCAATGCCGTAGGGGGGCTTGAGCCACTTGCGGAGGACGGAATCCGGGCCCCGGTAGATGATGTCCCGCAGGGCCCCGGAGGTATAGTTGAGGGTGGGAAGGCTCTCAACGCCCATCCAATACCAGGGCCGGCCCGATCCGTCGAAGAAATAGTAGCTCCGCTCGGGGCAGTCCGGGTTGTGGAACGCCCCCTCGGATCTTGGGAAAAAGGCGCCCTCCCGGTTGAACCACCGGTGGCAGGAGCCGGTGTGATTGATGGAAATATCCAGAATGACCCGAATCCCCTGCTCATGGGCGGCCCGCATCAGGTCGGCAAGGGCCTCGTCCCCGCCGAAATGGGGGTCTACGTGAAAGAAATCGACGCAGTCATACTTGTGGACCGACGGCGCGGCGAAAATGGGATTCAGATACAGCGCCGTGATGCCCAGCTCCCGCAGGCAGGGCAGCTTTTTCTCGATCCCCTTGAGATCGCCGCCGTAAAAATCCATGCACCGGCCCTGCCGGAAGTCCAGGGGCTTTGAGTCCCAGGAGGGCATCTTCAGGCACCGGTGACCTCCCACGGAATATTCGCCGGTCTGTACGTCGTTGGACTCGTCGCCGTTGCAGAACCTTTCCGGAAAGATCTGATAAAAGACCGCGTCCTTCACCCACGCCGGCTGGACATAGTCCGCCAGCAGGACAAAATCAAAGGTCTCGTCCGGTATGTAGGTGGTGATCCCCCGCTGTGTATAGAAATAGACGGCATCGTCCGCGACGATATAGAACTGATACTGTATCCTGTTTTCCGAGATCCTAAGTTCCGCCTCGTAGTACGCAAGGCCGTGCCGGACGCCGGTTTTTTCCATGCGGGCAAGGCTCTGGCAGCCGTTGTGAAGGGAACGCAGGAGCACGGCCTTCACGGGAGCCGTGTCCAGGAGCCGGAGCCGAACCGTCACGGTCTCCCCCAAAGCCGGCGAGGGGGTGCTGACAAAAGACTCCGTCCCGTCGGAATAGACGCTTTCCAGCCAGTCCGACATGGTCAGGCCCTCCGGGACTCCCGGAGCAGGCGGCGCAGTCCGGGGAGTCGGCGCTTGAAGGCGTCAAAGCTGTCCAGCCTCCACTCCCAGTTGGGACTGCCCACGGTGCCGGGCTCGTTCAGGCGTCCCCGATCGTCCAGACCGAGGATGTCCGAGATGGGCACGATGGCCATATCGGCCGGGGAGCGCATGACGAGGCTCACCATTTTTTTGGAGAGCTTCACATGGGCGCTGCCGTAGGGCGCCATGCGCCTGTTGATCTGGGCTCTCTCTGCCGCGCTCCTGTCCGCGTACCAGCCCATGACGGGTTGGTTGTCGTGAGTGCCGGTGTATACGAGCTGGTTTTTCCGGATGGGCTGAGACGAATCCATGAAGGTAAATTCCGCCACGTTCATGCCCATGAGGCCGTAATGGTCACGGAGCATCCCCACCTCGGGCCGGAGATCGCCCAGGTCCTCGGCTACGATCCTGATCCTGGGCATCTGCCGGAAGATCTCATCAAACAGCTCATAACCCGGGGCCTCGATCCACTCGCCGACCCGGGCGGTGGGACAGTCGGCGGGGATCTTCCAGTATGTATCAAAGGCCCGGAAATGGTCGATCCTCAGGATGTCATAGAGCACCGCGGAGTAGCGCAGCCGCTCGATCCAGAACCTGAACCCCGTCTCCCGCAGTCTGTCCCAATTATAGATGGGATTGCCCCAGCGCTGGCCGTCCTCGTTGAAATAGTCAGGCGGCACGCCGGCGATAAAGGAGGGCTCGCCGTCGCCGTTGATGAGGAATTCGTCGCGCGCGCCCCAGACGTCCAGAGAGTCGATGCCCACATAAAAGGGGATGTCCCCCATGATGCGGATCTTCCGGGCATTGGCGTATTTTTTGAGGGCCATCCACTGCTTGTAGAACTCAAACTGGGCAAACAACCGATAGCCGATCTCGTCCTGGAGGTCGGTCAGATCGTATTTCCCGTCCAGGATCCAGTCCTGCTCCTCCTTCGGCCACTCCGTCCAGGCGCGCAGGCCATTTTTCGTTTTCAGCGAAACAAAGACGGCGTAGGGGTACACCCAGGCATATTTCAGAAATCTCCTGTACTCCCCGTCCGGCTTAAAGCGGCGGTAGGCCGCGCGGAGATACGCCTCCTTGTGCTCCCGGGCGCCCGCGTAGTCGATGCGGTCGCTCTCCGCCAGAGCAAAGCCCTCCGGCTTCTCCGGAAGCAGGCCCTCCTTATAGAGGAGGTCCAGATCTATGTAGATCTCGTCCCCGGCGAAGGAGCTCAACGGCTGATAAGGCGAATTGCCAAAGCCCAGGGGGTTCAACGGCAGGATCTGCCATATCCTCACGCCTGTTCTCTCCAGCATATCCACAAAGTCATATGCCTCTTTTCCAAAGCTGCCAATGCCGAACCTGGACGGCAAAGACGCTACCGGCATCAGGATCCCACTTGTCCTCATATTAACCCCTCTCTGTCATAGTCACCTTATGGTGCACCCGAGGGGACTCGAACCCCTACTCGTCGCCGAAATGGAACCTAAATCCATCGTGTATACCAATTTCACCACGGGTGCGTGTTTTTTCGCGGAGGCGCGCCGGATCGCTCACCGCCGCATGGTGATATTTTAACACCCGGTCTTTTTCCTGTCAAGCGGACGGTTTTTTTCAAAATACCTCTTGACACGATATGCTATGTGGTGTATAGTATTATGCGTCAGGAGGTGTTTTCATGGACACACAGCTTCGCCGGGGGATCCTGGAGGTGTGCGTGCTGAAGGCCCTGAAGGATGGGGAGTCCTACGGGTATCAGATCATCAAGGACATCTCACCCTTTGTGGCGATGAGCGAATCCACACTCTACCCCATCTTGAAGCGGCTGGAGTCGGCGGGGGCTCTGACGGTGACGAGCCGGGAGCACAGCGGGCGGCTTCGGAAATACTACTCCATCACGCCGGTGGGGGTCGCGCGCATCGGCGCGTTCCTTACGGAGTGGGAGGAGATCAAGCGCGCATACGATTATATTAAGGGGGATCAGAAAAATGACAAAAGCTGAATTTTTAGACAAGCTCTGCGAGGGCCTGCGCTTCCAGTCAGACGCGGACGAGATACAAAAGACGGTGAATTTCTACTCCGAGGCCATCGACGACCGGATGGAGGAGGGCATGACCGAGGAGGAGGCCGTGGCCGCCATGGGCAGCATAGACGACATCGTCGGGGAGCTGAAGAGCACCTGGCGGGGCGAGGACGGCGCGGCCGCCGGGGAGAGCGTGCGTCCGGGAAAGGTAAAGCGGGTCTTCTCCCCCGGCGACGTGACCAGGATCGACGTTCTGGACACCTCCGGCCACATCAGCGTCCTTCCCTCCCCCGATTCGGACATCCACATCGAGTACACCGCCACGGAGATGTGGCGCTACGACATCACCGGTGAGGGCACTCTCACCGTCCGGCGCGTCAAAAACGGCCAGTGGGGCAAGTCCCTCACGCTGATCCTCTGCGGCAAGGAATTTACCGTGCCCATCCCCAATTTCAACGGCGCCTTTTCCAACGAGCTGAACCTGAAGCTCCTGCTCCCCGCCGGCGCCGCCCCCTCCGTCAGCGTCAACTCTGCCTCCGGGGACGTGGAATGCCGCAACATCTCCCCTGCGGAGCTCTTTGTAAAGCTGGCCTCCGGGGACGTGACCCTGGCGAACACGGAGACGGCGGGAAAGCTCAGCGTCATCACCGTCTCCGGCAGCGTGGACTTCACCGACGTCTCCGCCCCGGAGATCGGCGTCTCCACTGTCTCCGGGGAGATCGACATTGAGGGGCTCAACACCGCCGCTCTGAGCCTGAAGACCGTCAGCGGCGACACCGACGCTGAGAACATCGCGGCGACCAAGCGCCTCACCGCCGGAAGCGTCAGCGGGGAGATCACCCTGGACCTCTCCGTCCCCTGCGAGCGCGTGGGCGTTGACTCCGTCAGCGGCGACGTGGAGCTGGAGCTTCCCGGGTCCGACAGCCTCTACACAGTGGTCACCAGGACCAATTCCGGTGACGCCAGCGTCTCGGGTCAGGCGTTCGAGGGCCCCAACATGGTGCGGGTCAAGACCATGTCCGGGGATATTTCCGTTGACTTTCATTAAGGGAGTGTAATTTATGGATTTCAAAGTTTTGGGTCTTGCGGTCTTTGCCGTGACGTTCCTCTATCAGCTTCTCCTGTCGTTTCTCGATTGGAGATCCAAGGACAACCCGGTGCCGGAAAACGTCCGGGACGTGTACGACGAGGAGAAGTACAAAACCTGGCTTTCCTACCACGGGGAGACCTGCGCCATGGATCTGGTGAATACGGTGGTGGGCTTTGTCCTCTATTTCGCGCTTTTGGGCCTTGACGTCTTTCCGAAGATCGCGCCCTCGGGGAATGTGTACCTGGCGGCCATTGAGGTCCTGCTCTTCGTGCTGACCCTGGACGCTCTGACGGGGGCCGTTTCCGGCTACATAAGCTCCATGGTCATCGATGAAAAATACGGCTTCAATAAGCGCACTGTGAAGACCTTCCTTGTGGACCAGGTGAAGTCCTACCTCATCTCCGTCGTCCTCTCCCTGGGACTGGTGTGCCTCTTTATCCTCATCTACGAGGCCCTGGGGGACTGGACGCTGCTGCTCTTCTCCGGCATCATGGCGGTCATTCTGCTGGGGGTGTCGGCGCTCTATCCGTTCCTTTCGAAGATCTACAACAAATTCACGCCCCTGGCTGACGGGGAGCTGCGGGAAAAGCTGACGGACTTACTTACAAAAAACGGCTACACGGTCAGGGAGATCCAGGTCATGGACGGCTCCAAGCGGGATTCCCGGGCCAACGCCTATTTCTCCGGCCTCGGGAAGACGAAAACCATCGTCCTCTACGACACCCTCATCGAAACCATGACCCCCGACGAGATCGTGGCGGTCTTTGCCCACGAGCTGGGCCACGGGCTCCATAAGGATACCCTGAAAAACGCCCCCATCAGCATTTTGCAGATGGTGTTTATAGTCCTGGCCATCTGGCTGACGGTGCGGACCGGGGCCATCTACCCGGACTTCGGCTTCGCGGGGGTGAATTACGGCTTTGCCTATGTGCTTGCCTCGCTCATCGAGCTGCCGCTCATCATGCCTCTCTTCTCCCTGATGTCCAACGCCCTCACGCGCCGCGCCGAGTACAGGGCCGACGCCCACGCGGTGAAGGAGGGGTACGGAAAGGACCTGGTCACCGCCCTCAAGAAGCTGAGCCGCGACAGCCTCTCCGACCTGGCCCCCTCCCCCCTGCTGGTAAAGCTCTACTACTCCCACCCCACCTTGAGCCAGCGTATCGCGGCCATTGAGCGGACGCTGTGAAGCGCAGATATATTTTTACCCCGCCTCCTTGAAAGAGGCGGGGTTTTTGTGCTTTCTTATTAGAAGAAAAAGAGCTCCTCAAATTTCTTATCCAGGGCTATGCACAGTATCAGCGCCAGCTTCGCCGTGGGGTTGAATTGCCCTGTCTCGATGGAGCTTATGGTATTGCGGGACACGCCCACCATATCCGCCAGCTGCTGCTGGGAAAGCCCCTGCTCCGCCCGGGCCTCCTTCAGTCGGTTTTTTAAGATCAGTCTGTCGTCCATAGCTTCTCTCCGTATGCCTCAAGCTCAGATAAAAAGAGAGATGATATATCCCACAGCCGCGATCACCACCGCAAACGAGGCGATGACCGCGATGACAAGGCGCGATTTTTGGGGGTGCAGCTTATACTCGGCCCAATTCAGCGCCGCTGAGCTCACGAAGTTTATCGCCAAAAAACCGAGATTCAGATTCTTTTTGACAAAAATCTCCGTTACAAAGAACACAAACGACAGGATCAGAACTACCGCCATCCCTCTGTGCAGGTATGTTTTTCTCAAGTCCGCGCTGTATGGGTCGCTGTTCTTATATTCACCCTTGCTTCTTTCAAGAATTTCTTTTTTCTCCATAGTTCCCCTCCATTCAACCTAACAAGGTCACAACAAAAATTGCCGTGAAGCACCCGAAAAACGCCCAGAAAACAGCCGCGAAGATGATGTCAAGCCGCGCTCTCATCTTCACCGCCTTGTAGGTATAGACGGTGGCGATCATGCCGAAATAGAACATCATGTTGTCGGCCGTGTATTTCATGGGTTCATTGAACACAAGCTCAAAAACTGACATGCAGATCCCGCATATGAGAATTCCCACCGCCGCGCCCAGACGCCACGCCTTCGCGGTGACTTGGGCCTCCCGCTCGTCCCCGCCGCGATTTTCCTTTCTGCTTTTTTCCAGGATCTCGTCTCTCTCCATGCGAACACCTCCCAAAGATTTGCCAAGTTTGCTTGGCAAGTTAAATATATCATTGCCAAGTTTACTTGTCAAGTAGCCTGCTCAAAAAAATCTGAGGAGCTGATGAGCGGCGAAGCGTTGGCATTGGAAAGTGCATAGAGCGATCTGAAGGGCGGTTTGATGTTTCCGACTAAATGGCGTTATTATATTTTCGAAGTTTTATGAGGTAGACGGCGGCGGTGATGAGGACATCCAGAGTCGTCAGAAGCACAAGCAGCGGCACAGCCAGCTGGATGCCCGTGTGGTCGTCAAAAAACCGCACCTTAATCATTTCGATTTGTCCGTCTTTTGTCTCATAAAATTCCACGGACTCGTAGAGATTTGGATTATAGTAGTAGGAAAAAATGAGATCCCCGGCATCATTCCTGTATTCCTCGTAAATCTTTTGGGGATAGTAGGGCTCCTCTTCCACTTCTCCGTCGGGGCCTTCGGAAACAGGCGCGCTCTGGCTGCCGCCGTACTTGTTCTGATACCACTCGTCGTAGTCGGCCTCCACATAGATTTTGAATTCCTCCCAGCTGTCAAATTCGAAGGTGACGAGCTTCGGGCGGCCGAGGATAGAATTTGTGATGTTGTTAAAGGCCAAAACGATGATAAGGAAAACGCTCCCGGAAATGAGAAGGCACTTGGCCAAAAGCCTTCTCTGATACCCCGCTGTTTCCTCCAGCCATCCGCGTTTGGCTAAGGCCCTTTGAATAAAGAGCACGTAGAGATTGTAGCCCACAAGCAGGGCAATGAGGGCAAAAACCGCGCCCCGGACAAGCCATGCGTCGAACACCATGCCGAAATTCGCCCCGTTGATGACGGTGACAAGGGGCAGGCAGAAGGCGACCAGCGCCAGATTTCCGAAGGAGACGCCCACGGCGGTCTTTACGGTCCCGAAGTTTACACGGCGGATAAGGTCTGAATACGCCCCATCGTCCTCGTCCCGCGCGATCCGGGTGTTCACTGCGAAGATGAGCTCGCAGATCTCACTTACAAGGCAAAAGGCGCAGGCAATGCCGAAGGCGAAGAGGCCCTTGGAAAAGCCCAAGTTGACCGCCATCGCCGCGATGAGGCCCAAAACGGTGATCCCGACGGATATAAAGGTAAGGTTGTGGAATTTCCGCATATTTCTATCCAGCATGAGCTTAAACTGCCTGTCGCTTTTGGCCCTCTGGCGGGCGCTCGCCTCCTCGGGATCGGGCAGGTCCCTCTCCGGGTTGTCCCGCTCCCCCCGCAGAAGCTCGTCGGTGGTGATGCCGAAGATCTCCGCCAGGGCCGGAATCAGGGAGAGCTCCGGCGTACACTCGTCCCGCTCCCAGCGGCTGACGGTCTTATCCGAGACATACAGCTTTTCGCCCAGCCCCCTTTGGGTCATGCCGTTGGCCTTTCGAAGGGCGGCTATGAATTTTCCGATTGTTTTCTTTTCCATGGTGTTCTACCTCCTTTGTGTTTGTGCCCTCATTCTACTATCGCGTCAGAGAGAATACCACCATTGGGACCGGGAATAACTCCCGAAACGCGAGAATTTGGGGGTCAGAGGGCTTCGAACACCGACACGTCCTCACGGGACGGCACCGCCTCATCGGCGCAGAGCCTCCCCAGGGGAACGGTCTTGTTTTTTCCGTGGTAGTCGCTGCCGGCGGAGACAAGGAGGCGGTTTTCCCGGGCGATTTCCGAAAGCTCCCGGCAAAGGGACAGGGGGTACATGGAGTAGAAGCACTCAAGTCCCCCGAGGCCGTAGGAGACAAGCTCCGGCAAAAGGGCCCGGAACTCCCGCTCCCCCACCGCTCCGTCCACGCCGCCCCGGGGATGGGCCCAGACGGGGACGCCGCCGGCGGCCAGGATGGCCTGGATGGCGGTTTTCGCGTCTATCCTGTCCCTGCCGGTTTTGCACTGCCTCAAAAGCGCATAGCCCTCCTCACGGCTGGTCACAAGGCCGCTCTCCACCAGGAGTCCGACGAGGTGGGGCTTTCCGGCGGCGGGCATGGCGCGCAGAGCAGCGACGCCGCTCTCCGGGAGGGCAAGGCCCTGCTCTTTCAGAAAAGCTATGCGGTTTTCAAGCTTCCGGCGCCTGAGCCCGGCAAGATGATCCAACGCCTCGTTGAGGGCGGCGCTCCCCACGTCAACGCCAAGGCCAAGGATGTGGCACTTCCCGGCCATTCCCCGGCAGGAAAGCTCCACGCCGGGGATGAGCCTCACCCCCTCCGGGGCGCGGCCCAGGACCTCACGGACGCCGGACAGCGTGTCGTGGTCGGTGATGGCAACGGTGTCAAGTCCGGCGCTCCTGGCCTTCCTTAAAAGCTCCATGGGCGTGTCCGTCCCGTCGGAGGCCGCGGTGTGGGTGTGGAGGTCAAAGGTACTGATCAAATCACATCACCTCAATTACCCATATTGTACCTTACGGGGGGCATAAATTCAACCGCCGGAGCCGAAATCTTTATTTTCCTCTTCGTTTAAGAATTGACAGGCCGCCGTCATGCTGATATAATTCAATAAGGTACACCTTTCCGGCGGGAGACCGCCGAGTAACATATAAAGAAGGGAGTTCAACATGATCTATTCCGCTGAAGTTGAGAAAATGTGCCCCGTCGCCAAGGGCGCGTATCACGGCCCGGCGCCCATACCCGAGGAGGGCAAGTGGGTCCAGGCCAAGGAGATCAAGGACATCTCCGGTTTCACCCACGGCGTTGGCTGGTGCGCCCCCCAGCAGGGCGCCTGCAAGCTGACCCTGAACATCAAAGACGGCATCATTGAGGAGGCCCTGGTGGAGACCCTGGGCTGCACCGGTATGACCCACTCCGCCGCCATGGCCGGCGAGATCCTCATCGGCAAGACCATCCTGGAGGCTCTGAACACCGACCTTGTGTGCGACGCCATCAACACCGCCATGCGGGAGCTGTTCCTCCAGATCGTCTACGGCCGCAGCCAGTCCGCTTTCTCCGAGGGCGGCCTTGCCGTTGGCGCCTCTCTGGAGGACCTGGGCAAGGGCCTTCGCGGCCAGGTGGGCACCATCTTCGCCACCAAGGCCAAGGGTCCCCGCTACCTGGAGCTCACCGAGGGCTATATCACGCGTCTGGCTCTGGACGAGGAGAACCAGATCATCGGCTATGAGTTCGTACATATCGGCAAGATGATGGAGGCCATCAAGAAGGGCACGGACGCCAACGAGGCCATGAAGGCCGCCACCGGCACCTACGGGCGCTTCAAGGATGCCGCCAAGTACATCGACCCGCGCCACGAATAAAAGGAGGAGGACGAAACAATGGCTCTTTTTGAAAGCTATGAGAGAAGAATAGACAATGTCAATGCCGTCCTCAACGAGAACGGTATCGCGTCCCTTGAGGAGGCGAAAAAGATCTGCGACGACGCCGGCGTGGACGCCTACAACATCGTCCGCGGCATCCAGCCCATCTGCTTTGAGAATGCCTGCTGGGCCTACACCGTGGGCGCTGCCATTGCCCTGAAGCGCAAGGTCAAGTCCGCCGCCGAGGCCGCCGAGGTCATCGGCATCGGCCTCCAGTCCTTCTGCATCAAGGGCTCCGTCGCCGACGACCGCAAGGTCGGTTTGGGCCACGGCAACCTGGGCGCCATGCTCCTGCGGGACGATACCAAGTGCTTCGCGTTCCTGGCCGGCCACGAGTCCTTCGCCGCCGCCGAGGGCGCCATCGGCATCGCCCGCAACGCCAACAAGGCCCGCAAGACGCCCCTTCGCGTCATCCTCAACGGCCTTGGCAAGGACGCCGCCCAGATCATCTCCCGCATCAACGGCTTCACCTATGTCCAGACCCAGTTTGACTACTACACCGGCGAGCTGAAGATCGTCCGTGAGATCCCCTACTCCAAGGGCGAGCGGGCGGCTGTCCGCTGCTACGGCGCCGACGACGTCCGCGAGGGCGTGGCCATCATGCACCACGAGGGCGTGGACGTCTCCATCACCGGCAACTCCACCAATCCCACCCGCTTCCAGCACCCTGTGGCCGGCACCTACAAGAAGGAGTGCATCGAGCAGGGCAAGAAGTACTTCTCCGTGGCCTCCGG